>NZ_BOQN01000087.1 GCF_018332695.1 Paractinoplanes toevensis | reverse complement strand
GTGCGGTTGGTGACGGTGTCTTCCGTACCGGAAAGTGGGTTTGATTCTCGCGACCCTGACCTCAAAGGTGTCTAGGCCGGGCCGAGCGGCTTTGCCCGCCGTAGGTTGCGGGCCAGATCCTCGCGGTTCTGCCGGGCCGCGTGCACCCATGCGGGCTGGCCGGGACCGGACCGCCAGGATTCGCGCAGCGGGCTGTTGTCCACCGTGTCGAAGCCGAACTGGTCGTACAACCGGGTGACCAGTTCGACCGCCTCGGGGTAGTTGCTCGACACGGACAGCGCCAGCCGGGCCGGGTCGCCGGCCGGCCGGGCCAGGCTGAACAGGCGCGGCGCCTGGATGTGCGTGAAGGCCTTGGCGACCTTCGACGCCGGGAGCTGTTCCTGGCGCAGCTCGTGCTCGGTCCTCGCGCCGGAGTCGATCACCGGGATGTGGCCGTCGCGCCAGATCATGTAGTTGTTCGTGTCCAGCACGATCTTGCCGGCGAGTTCGTCGACCGGCATGTCGTTGACGACCTTGAGCGGCACGGCGACGACGGCGAAGTCACCCGCCGCGGCGGCCTCCGCGGCGTACCCGGCGCGCGCCGCCGGCCCCAGCTCGGCGATCAGGTCGCCCAGGGTGTGCGGTCCCCGCGAGTTGGCGATGACGACCCGGTAGCCGTTCGCTGTCGCGGCGCGCGCGATCTGACTGCCGACCTCGCCGGCGCCGATGATTCCGATCGTCGTTTCACTCACCGGGCCAGGCTAGGGCGGAGCGGGGCCGGTAGAGGGGGTCCTGCCGGTCCCCGGTCTCGGCAGAGCTCTGCTTGCCGCCGGTCGCCGTGCCTAACGTCGTTCGCATGACCATCACACTGATCACCGGGGCCAACAAGGGCATCGGATTCGAGACCGCCCGGCAGCTTCGGGACCTGGGCCACGTCGTCTATCTGGGCGCGCGTGACGCCGACCGCGGCGAGAAGGCGGCGGCCGCGATCGGCGCACGGTTCGTGCGGCTCGACGTGACCGACGACGCCTCGGCGAACGACGCACTGGCGACGATCGGCTCGGCCGAGGGCCAGCTCGACGTCCTGGTGCACAACGCGGGCATCCTGGCCGACGGCCCCCTGGACGGGCCGTCGGCCCTGCGGGCGTTCGACACCAACGCGGTGGGCATCGTCCGGGTCACCGAGGCGGCCCTGCCGTTGCTGCGCAAATCGTCGAACCCGACCGTCGTCACCGTGTCCAGCAGCGCGGGCTCGTTCTGGGCGGTGAACAACCCCGACCGGCCCGAGTTCCACCTGCCGCTGGCGCTGTACTCCGCGTCCAAGGCGGCCGCCACGATGCTCACCGTCCAGTACGCCAAGTCCCAGCCGGGCATCAAGTTCAACGCGGTGGAGCCGGGCACCACGGCCACCGACATGACCGCGGCCTTCGGCATCGGCCGGCCACCGGCCGAGAGCGCCAAGGTAGTCGTGCACCTGGCCACCCTCGACCCGGACGGCCCGACCGGTACCTTCCGCGACGAAAACGGAGAACTCGCCTGGTAACGGGATCGTCTATCGTCTGGTCGTGTTCGTTGCGGGCCGCGGAGCGCGCCGGTGGGGGCTGGTTGCCTGCGGCTTTCTGCTGGTGGTGGGGTGGGGCGCGTTCTGGTGGCTGGCGGTGCCGCGGCACGAGATCTGCGCACTGACGTTTCCGGCGCCCGCCGGGTGTGGCGCCGGGCGGGTTGCGGTGGCCGCGCTGTGGTCCCTGATCACCGCGGTTCTCTACGGTGTCGCGCTGCTCGTCGCGGTGCGGGCGCCGCGGAGCCGGTGGCCGGTCACCGTCGCGCTCGCGCTGATCCTCGCCGTGGTGTACGGCTTCTTCGCGGTGTTGTACGCCTGATCCCGGGCACCTACGGGCCGAGGTGGCGCAGGACCGCGAGGACCCGGCGGTTGTCGGCCTCACCGGGCGGCAGGCCCAGCTTGTCGAAGATGTTCGCCACGTGCTTCTCCACGGTCCCGCCGGTCACCACGAGCGCCCGGGCGATGCCGGCGTTCGAACGGCCCTCCGCCATCAGCGTGAGGACGTCGCGTTCGCGGGACGTGAGCGCGGCCAGGCCGTCGGCGCGGCGGCCGACGCGCAGCAGCCGGCCGACCACCTCGGGGTCCAGGGCCGTGCCGCCGGCGGCGACCCGCTCCAGAGCGTCGGTGAACTCGGCCACGTCGGCCACCCGCTCCTTCAGCAGGTAGCCGGCTCCCGCCGCGTTGCCTTCCAGCAGCCGGGCGGTGTATTCGGTCTCGATGTACTGCGACAGCACGAGCACGCCGGTGCCGGGGTGCCGGCGGCGGATCTCGAGGGCGGCGCGCAGGCCCTCGTCGGTGTGCGTCGGCGGCATCCGGATGTCGGCCACCACCACGTCCGGCTGGTGTTCGGCCACCGCGGCCAGCAGCGCTTCGCCGTCGCCGACGGCGGCGCACACGTGGTGGCCGTGGTCCTCGATCAGCCGGGTCAGGCCCGCGCGGAACAGGGCCGCGTCCTCGGCGATCACGACGTGCGCGGTCATGCGCGGGTGGGGAGTTCGACGGTGACCTTCGTCGGGCCGCCGGGCGGGCTGGCGATCGTGAGGCGGCCGTCCACCACGGCGACCCGCTGGGCCAGGCCGGACAGGCCGGAGCCGCGGGCCGGGTCGGCGCCACCGCTGCCGTCGTCGGCGACGCTGAGCACCAGCACGTCGCGTTGCCGGGCCGCCCGTACGCCGATGGTGTCGGCATTGCTGTGTTTGGCCGCGTTGGCCAGCAGTTCGGTGGCGCAGAAGTAGGCGATGGTCTCGATCGCGGGGGTGGGCCGGACCAGGATGCTGACCGTCAGTTCGACCGGGATCGCGCTGTCGGCGGTCAGCGTGGCGAGGGCGTCGGCCAGGCCGTTGTCGAGCACCGGTGGGTGGATGCCGCGGACCAGGCCGCGCAGCTCGCCGAGGGCGTCCTTGGCGCCCCGGAGCGCGGCGTCGACCAACTCGCGGGCCGCCGTGGCGTCCGGCACCTCGCCGCTCGCGCCGAGTTTCTCCCGGGCCATGCCGAGGTTCATGGCCAGCGTGGCCAGCCGCATCTGGGCGCCGTCGTGCAGGTCCCGTTCGAGCCGCCGCAGCAGGGCGGCGGAGTCGTCCACCGCGAGCGCCCGGCTGCGCTCCAGGTCGTGGACCCGTTGCGCCAGCCGGCCCGGCCCGAGCAGAGCCCGGATCAGCCAGGCGTCGGCGGATGTCACGGCCCGGACGGCCCAGGGGGCGACCAGCAGCATCGCCGCGCCGGCCGCGGCGGCGGCGAACGTGCCGGGGAAGGTCGCAACGTGGAACGCACCGAACGGCGTGAAGAACGGCAGCGGACTCAGCCGAACCTCCGGCGGGTGGTTGCGGAACCCGCCCCACAGGAGCGGGTAGCTCAGATTGACCAGCCCGGCGATCCAGAGGAACACGGCGTACAGCTGGAGCAGCCCGACCGGCAGCCGGGCCAGCAGGTAGACGACGACCCGCCAGCCGCCGCCGTCGAGCGGGCCCGGCCGGGCCGGCGGCGGCGCGCCGACCCGTACGCCGAGCAACCGGGTCGCGAGTGAGCGCCGAGCCGAGCCGAGGCGCCGGGCCGCCGCGGTCGACACCAGCAGCACGAGCAGCAGTCCGACGGCGGCGGCGGCGACGGCCATCTCGGCCGGAGACGGGTCACCCCGCCCGATCAGAGCCGCCGTGGTGACGACGAGGACCGGCGGGCTGATCAGCGTGAGCGGCAGTCCGGCCAGGCAGAACAGCAGCTCGCGGCCCGCGCGCCGGGTGAACGGCGTGATCACCGGTAGGCCCATGTCGTCATCCTCCTGCCTACGCGTCCCGCTTGGCCAGCAGCCAGCCGCCGGCCGTCAGCGCGATCGCCGCGTACAGCGCCAGCACGCCGAGTCCGGCCCACGCGGACAGGAACTCCGGACAGGACGGTCCGCAGTCGACCGGTCTGGTCGTGCTCAGCGAGTTCTCCAAAATCAGGATCGGCATGTACGCCGCGGCGCCGTGCGCGAGGAAGCCGATGACCTGCGCGATCACGTAGACGCCGGCCACCAGTACGCCGACCGCGGCCGCGCTGTGCCGGACGATCGCGCCGAGGCCCAGGCCGAGCAGCCCGATCAGGCAGAACGCGGCGCCGGTCAGCACCACCGCCCGCAGCACGCCGGGCTGGCCGAGAGTGGGTGCCGCGATGCCGTGCCGCAGCGTGGCCGCCTCGGCGAAGAACGCGGTGAACGCCGCCGCCTCCCCGACGATCAGGGTCACGACGCCGAACACCACCGCCTTGGCCATCAGGGCCAGCGGGCGCCGCGGGATGACGGCCAGCGTGGCCCGGATGGTTCCCGAGCTGTACTCGCCGGTCATGGTCAGTACGCCCAGCGCACCCGCCAGCAGCAGGCCGGGGACCACGCCGGCCAGCGCGTTGTTGACCAGGTCGGCGGAGGCGTCGCGGCTGTTCCGGCCGACCGCGACCGCGATGCCGACCGTTCCGGCCGCCGTGACGGCCAGGGTCCACCAGGTGGAGCGCAGGCTGCGCAGCTTGATCCATTCCATCCGGGCCGCCTGCGCCAGCCCGTACCGGTCCGTGGTTCCGCTCATGACGTCGCTCCCCGGTATTCGACCTCGGTGTCGGTGAGCCGGAAGAAGGCGTCCTCCAGCGACGCGGACCCGGCCGACATCTCGGCGACGGTCGTGTCGGCGAGCAGCCGGCCCCGGCCGATCACCACCAGCCGCTCGGCGGTCAGCGCCATCTCGCTGATCAGATGACTGGACACGAACACCGTGCGGCCCTGCGCCGCCAGCGACTTCAGCAGGTCGCGGATCCACCGGACCCCCTCCGGATCGAGCCCGTTGACCGGCTCGTCCAGCAGCAGCACCGCCGGATCGCCCAGCAGCGCCGCGGCCACCCCGAGGCGCTGCCCCATGCCGAGCGAGAACTTCCCGGCCCGCCGCCCGGCCGCGCCGGTCAGGCCGACCATGTCGATCACCTCGTCGACCCGGGTCCGCGGGATCGCGTTGCCGGCGGCCAGCGCGGCCAGGTGACCGCGTGCGCTGCGGCCCGGGTGGAACGCCCTGGCCTCGAGCAGAGCGCCGACCTCGCGCAGCGGCCAGCGCAGCTCGCGGTAGCGCCGGCCGCCGATCCGGGCCTGGCCGGCGTCGGGCCGGTCCAGCCCGAGGATCAGCCGCATGGTGGTGGACTTGCCCGACCCGTTGGGGCCGAGGAAGCCGGTGACGCTGCCGGGCCGCACGTCGAAGCTGAGCGCGTCGACCGCGATCGTCGGTCCGTACCGCCTGGTGAGTTCCCGGGCCTCGATCATCCGAGCTCCTTCCGTAGCTGGTGCTTACGGAAGATGACGCTAGGGACGCGGGCGTCCGGAAAGGATCCGGCTGACGCCCGTCTTCGGCTGGGGGATTACCCCCACAGCCTCAGAGCAGGCCCTTCGCGGTGGCCAGCGCGTACGCGGCGAGCAGGGCGCCGTCGGTGATCTCGCCGGCCGCGATCAGCGCACGCAACTCGTCCGCCGTCATCAGGCGGAACTCGTCGACGCCCTCCAGCATGGCGTCCTCGGGCAGGGCGAAGCCGCGGGGGTCTCCCACTGCCGGTCGCGGATGTTGTGCCGGAACTGGCGGGTCAGCAGGATCCGTCCGTCGCCGAAGACCGGCAGGATCACCGCGCCGGCGCCGGCCGCCTGGCCGATCACCCGGATGTACGGGCCGGTCGAGCCGTCCCGGAACTCCACCGTGTCGCGGAGCGCGATGACGAACGCGTCCTCGTAGATCACGCCCATGTCGCCGTACTCCTCGGGCCGGCCATTCTCGCGCAGCCGGGCCGCGGAGCGGTCGGCGACGTCCTCCTGCACCGCCGGATGCTCCTTACCCGGAGCTTAGGTCCCCGGCCGACCGGCTCGGGGTGCTGGGCCGGCGCGGGACAGGTGTGGACTCGGCATGATCGAATGCAGTAAATTCCGCTCGCCGAAGATCCAGGGGAGGCGGCGGAATGACAACTGCGGAACGGGTGAACCTGCTGGTTCCGGCCGAGGTGGTGCCTCGGTTGTCCATCCCGGAGACGGGCGGGGCGAGGCCCGCGCCGATCCGCGGTGGTGACCTGTTCGTGCGTGGTGTGCCGGCCGCCGTGGCCGAGCAGTGGATCGAGCGCAACCCGGGCGTGCACACCGTGTCGCGGCGGCCGGTGGTGCGCCGCTACCCGGCTCGTACGTACACGATCGCGGCCGTTCTGGTGTTGATCGTCGCGGTGCAGGCGGTGATCGTCCCGGCGGTCGGCGAAACCGGCAACCCGTTCTGGGTGTGGCTGTTCGCGCCGGCGCTGGCCGCGACCGGCATCACCCTGGCCTACAAGTCGATCCCGTTCGACCATGTCCGCTTTCGTTAGGTCATCGCCTTGGTGCAGAGCACATCCGGCATCGGCAGGTAGCCGAGCTCCTGCCAGAAGCGCAGGCCGGCGGTGTTGTCCGGCAGCACCAGCAGGTTGACCCGCGGGCAGCCGAGGGCCTTCAGGCGCTGCTCCAACTCGCCGACCAGGGCACTGGCGATGCCCCGGCGGCGATGGCCGGGGTGGACGGCCAGGCGCAGGATCCAGCCGCGACGGCCGTCGTAGGTGCCCATCACCACGCCGGCAACGGCGAGGCCGTCCTCGGCGACCAGGAACAACTCCGGGTCGCGGGTCAGCTTCGCCGCCAGTTCGGCGCGGGGCACGACCTCGCGGCCGGCGGTGGCCCACACCGCGGCGACGGCGTCGTAGTCGGGCCAGGCGAACTGGCGGATCCTCACAGCGCCGGCCCGAGGTAGACGAAGGCCTCGTCGAGCAGGGCCACCGGGTCGTCGGTAGCGCCGGGGGCGGACCAGCGGCGCAGGACCGTGACGAAGGCGGCGAGGGCGGTGCCGGCGGCCAGATCGGCCCGGAACGGCTCGACACCGCGGGCGGTCAGGGCGTCGGCCAGCATGGTCTGCCACTGGGACTGGCGTTCCAGGAAGCGGGCCAGCAGGGACGGGGTGACCAGGACCAGCTGCACCACCCGCAGCGCCTTGTCGCGGGAGTCGCGGCAGTCGTCGATCGCTTCGGCGAGGGCGTGCCGCAGGACCACCGCCGGTGGCTCGGCCGGCGGGCGGGAGGCGATCGTGTCGCGCATGACGTCGCCCAGGTAGGCCAGCAGCTGGACGAGGACGTCCTCCTTGGACGCGAAATAGCGGAAGAACGTGCGGCGGGACACCCCGGCGGTGGCCACGATCTCGTCGACCGTGGTGACCTCGAAACCCTTGACGGCCATCAGTTGCAGAGCGGCCTCGGTCAGCTCGTCGACCACCAACTGACGCTTCCGGTCGGCGAGATTCATGCGGTGAGGATACGGTACGCCTCCGTTGACACTCAGTGCCATCGACGGCAATATGTGTCGCATGGGGATTCCCGATCAGACCGGCCGGGTCGCGGTCATCACCGGCGCCACCAGCGGGCTCGGCCTCGTCATGGCACGCGAGTTGGCCGGGGCCGGGGCCCAGCTGATCATCGGGGCCCGCGACCCGGCGAGGATCGCCCCGCTTCCCGGGACGGGGCACACGGCGTACACCCTGGATCTGGCCGATCTGGAATCCGTGCGCGAGTTCACGACGGCCGTGCGCGGCGGCCATGGCCGCCTTGATCTTCTGATCAACGACGCCGGCATCATGGCGGTGCCCCGGACGCTGAGCGCGCAAGGGTACGAGCTTCAGTTCGCCGTCAACCATCTCGGCCACTTCGCGCTGACCACCGGGCTGCTCGACCGCATCGACGGGCGGGTCGTCACCGTGACGTCGGTGCTGCACCGCAAGGGCCGCCTCGACCTCGACGACCTGACCGCCGCGAACGGGTATTCGCCGACCGACGCCTACAACCGGTCCAAGCTGGCCAACATGGTCTTCGCGCTGGAGCTGAGCCGGCGGTGGGCGGGCGTCAGCGTCGCCGCCCACCCCGGCTACGCGGCCACCGGGCTGCAGGGTTCGGTGCCGCCCGGGCTGTACCGGTTCCTGCTCACCCGGATCGGCAACCCGCTGATCGCGGTCTCCGCCGAGAAGGGCGCGCGGCCACTGCTCCATGCGGCCACCGCGCCCGGCGTGACGAGTGGGGAGCTGATCGGGCCGGGCGGGCCGGGGGAGATGCGCGGCGCGCCGAAGGCGTTGACGCCGTCCCCGGCCGCCACCGACCCGGAGGCCGGCCGCCGCCTGTGGGCCGTTTCCGAGCAGTTGGTCGCGGCTTCGGCCTGACCGCTCAACGGTATGGCAGGTAGTGCGTGGTCGGTGACCATCGCGGCCACAGCGGAAGCGGAAGACAAGCGGTCAGCCCGTCGTACCCCGTCTCGACCGCGGCCGACCCGTCCGGAAGCGTCACGGTCACCCGGGAGCGTCGATAGGCGAAGACCTCCGACACCCGACCGGCGACGACCGACATAAGCCCGGACCCGTTCGGTCGATCTCGATCTCGGCGGCGCCGTCGAGTTCGGCTGCGAGCCGGCGGGCCAATGCCAGGGCTGGCTCCTCGTCCGGGTCAGACACGAGGACCTGCCATGTTCTTGCCCTGTCGCACGAGCTGAGCCTAGGGCCGCGGGCCTGTCACGAGGTAGCCCGCTTGGCGTTTCGTTTCACGGCAATGAATTGTTTTTTGATCGGTCACGCAACTTATCGACCGGCTCTGGGATGTCTTCCGAGGTTGGCATGATCGCTTATTAGCGGACGCGGTTCGTGGCGCGGGAGAATATGTCCATGCGGTGCCAGCAGCTTCAGCTATTCACCCGGCCGGCGACTGCCGCGATGCGTGATCGCACCCGGGCGCGTAACTATTCGCCGTCGAATGCGGAGTTTCGGCGGGAGCATGCGCGTCGTCGGCATTGGGGACTTGCTCGGCGGCACGCGATCAAGCAATGCCGGTTGCACGGCTGCTCCCGCGAGTGCGCCGAGCTGGGCCTGCATGATGAGGCCGAACCGGTCCCGCCGCTGCTGTGGCCCGACGAGGCGACCTTGACCCGGCGGCCGTCACCTGGGTGCGACGTCGCGGTCCAGGGCGACCTGTCGT
Source organism: Paractinoplanes toevensis (assembly GCF_018332695.1). Taxonomy (GTDB): domain Bacteria; phylum Actinomycetota; class Actinomycetes; order Mycobacteriales; family Micromonosporaceae; genus Actinoplanes; species Actinoplanes toevensis. Next base: position 203,654 of record NZ_BOQN01000087.1, on the reverse strand, counting down.
CACCGGGCACGCAGCCGTCCGGCCGAGCTGATCGGGCCGCCCCCGAGCATCGGTCAGAGGCCACGGTGTGCGCTGAGCCCGGGTACCGACCGGCGGTCCTCACGTGCGTCGAGCCTGGACGCCGGGCGGAAGCCACTGCCTGGGCCGTGTCCGCACGCTCGGCCGCAGCAGCGACGCCGGCGCATGCTGCGCGCCGGGCGCACAGTGCAGGCCGCGCGGCCCGCGGGCAGTGCGGGCAGTGCGGGCAGTGCGGGCAGCGGGGGCAGCGCGGGCAGCGGGGACAGTGCGGGGGCAGAGCGGGCGGTGGGGACGGCACCCGTCGCGTCGAGTCGGCGCGGCGGACCGGGCCCGCCCGCAGTGGCGGATCGGCGCGGCCACGACGAACGACGTCGGCCGCCCACTATCGGAGCACCGTCGACGTCCCGTTCGTCCGCGACTCTCGCCCGACCCGCGACACCAGTTGGCCTAAACGTTGTCGGCGATATTGCCGGTGCCGAACTGGTCGGCCGGCACCCGATCGGGAAAGGGAAGGAAAGGACGAATTCGCCTCCGGCGCAGCGTCCTACGGGAGCGCGGAGAAGTAATTTTGGGTGGAAACAGAGATACTATATCGCCGAGCCTGAACGGGTGCACCGGAATTGTGTCGACGGCGTATCGGCGGTAAATCTGTCGGCCCCATATGTCAAATTAGCGAGATCTGGGCCTCGAGGTAGGTCAGAGCGTCCTCGGCGTCGCCGCCGGGGCCGTGCGGGCGGCGCAGGTCGGCGGTGTAGGCGGCGATGTCGGCGAGGATCCAGGTCAGCCGATAGAAGGCGATGGCGACCGCGGACGGCTGGTGGCCGGTGGCTTCCGCGTAGCGAGCCAGCCCGGCCGGGCCGTCGAGTCCGGCCGGATCGGCGAGCCGGGCAGCGTCAGCGAGTCGGGCCGGGCCGGCGAGTCCGGCAGGGCCGGGGTCGAACGGATGCTCCGTCAGTAGCCATAGGTCCCGCTCGGGTGGCGCTATCCGGGTCGTGTCCCAATCGATCAGCAGGGGGCCGGTCGGACCGTGCAGGACGTTGCCGGGGTGGGGCTCGCCGTGGGTGATCACCCAGCTGGCCGCGCCGGCCTTCAGCTCGGCGGCCAGCCGGTCCCGGTGGTCCAGCCAGGCGTGGATTTTGCGCTGGTGGGTGGCGAGCAGGCGTTGCGCGGGTGCGGCGTACGGGCCGCCTGCCCAGGGGCGGTCGAACAGCTCCGCCCGGCCCGGCAGTCGCAGGTCGGTGACCTCGGCGACGCCCGCCACGGCGGGGGTCGCCCGGTGCAGGGCGGCCACGAGGTCCAGCACCGCCTCGCGGGACGCCGTTGGGTGTGGTCCGAAGTCGCCGGAGGTGCCGGGCATCAGCGGGTACACCGCCAGTGCATGCCCGTCGCCGACTGGCCACAGCACCTGCGGGCCGTCGATCGGTGCGACCACGAAGGCGAGGCCGGCGTCGCGGCGCAGCACTGCCGCGGTCTCCAGCGCCCGGGTCAGCGGCGCGAACGAGGACGCGAACCCGAGCCGGTCCACCGTCACGAACCAGCGTTCGTCCACCGCCCGGTGGTAGCTGCCGGCCCCGATCGGCCGATATTCGAGCTGGTGGGCGGTGATGCCCCAGCCGTCGGCCAGGGCCGCTCGCACGTCGGCGTCGGTGACGCCGGGGCGGTCACGCATCGGTGAGCAGCTCGATCAGGCGGGTATAGGCGTGCGTGCTCCCGATCCGCTCCACGCCGTCCACCCTAGCTACAGGGCCTTCCCGGGGTTGAGGATGCCGAGCGGGTCGAAGACGGCCTTGATCTGCCGCTGCAGGTCGTGGCTGTCGGGGCCGAGTTCGCGGGCCAGCCAGGCCCGTTTCAGCGTGCCGACGCCGTGCTCGCCGGTCACCGTTCCGCCGAGGTCCAGGGCCAGCGCGAAGATGTCCTCGGCGGCCCGGTGCGCGGCCGGGGCGATGGCGCCGCGGCCGGTGACGATGATCGGGTGGAGGTTGCCGTCGCCGGCGTGGGCGAGGGTGCAGATCCGCACGTCGTGGCGGCGGGCGATCTCCTCGATGGACCGGATGGCGGCGGCCATGCGCGAGCGGGGGACGGCGATGTCCTCGATCAGTGGCCGGCCGAGCCGTTCGATGGCGGGCAGGGCCTGCCGCCGGGCGGCGAGCAGGGCGGCCGCCTCGGCCGGGTCGGTGCTGCTGCGCACCTCGACCGCGCCCTGCTTGAGCACCGCTTCGGCCGGGGCCGGGTCGTCGTCGACCTGCACGATCAGCAGGGCCGCCCCGGCGAGACCGAGGGCGGCCAGGGTGGCGGCGTCGAGCAACTCGGCCATGACCGGCTGGATGCGGGCGGCGGTCAGCGCGACCGAGGCGTCGGCGGCGGCCGCGAGGGAGGGGTAGGTGGCGGCGATCGTCGCGGTCGGCGGGGGCAGCGGCCGCAGCCGCAGGGTCGCCGACACCACCACCCCCAGGGTGCCCTCGGAGCCGACGAACAGGCCGGTCAGGTCGTATCCGGCGACGCCCTTCAGGGTGGCCCGGCCGGTGCTGATCAGCCGGCCGTCGGCCAGCACGACGTCCAGGCCGAGCACCGCGTCGCGGGTCACGCCGTACTTGGCGCAGCGCAGCCCGCCCGCGTTGGTGGCGATGTTCCCGCCGATGGTGGAGATCTCCACGCTGGCCGGGTCGGGCGCGTAGGCGAGGCCGAGCGCGGCGGCCGCCCGGTCCAGGTCGGCAGTGATGACGCCGGGTTCGGCGACGGCGATGCCGTCGTCCGGCCGCAGGTCGACGATCCGGTTCATCCGGCTGAGATCGAGGACGATCTCGCCGGCCCCGGCGGTGGTCGCGCCGGTCAGCGCGGTTCCGGCGCCGCGCGGCACTATTGGTGTACGGGTGGCAGAGGCGCCCCGCAACACGGCTTGGACCTCGGCCGCCGTCCGCGGGAAGGCGACCGCCGACGGCGTTCCGTCCGGTTCCACCCCGGACCGGTCGAGACGCGCGATGGCCAGCGCCTCCGGCTCCGCGGTCCACTCGACAGCGGTCGTGTCGAGCCAGTCCACGGGCCCGGTCATCGGCGCTCCCGTGCCGGGCGGATCACGCGTTCTCCAGGGTGGCCGAGGTCAGTGCCGCCGCGCCGATCGCCTGCAGGGCGACGTCCTCCTGCGGGGCGTGCACCAGGGCGGACTGCACGTCGCGGAAGTGCCGCTCGAGCGGGTTGTCGCGGTTGAGGCCGGGGTTGCCCAGCAGGCGGGTGGCCAGGGTGACGGCGGCGACCGCATGCCGGTTGGCGATCACCCGGGCGGCCAGAGCCTCGGCACCGGTCGGCGGGGTGCCGGCCGCGAAGCGGGCGGTGGCCTCCAGCAGCAGCCGTTCCGCGGTGGACAGCAGGGTCTCGATCTCGCCGGCCGCCGCCTTGAACCGGTCGGTGGTGGCGATCGGCCGGCCCAGGTTGGCCGGGACGCGTTCGTGGGCGAAGCGGTGGAACCAGTCCTGGGCGGCGCGGGCCACGCCGACGTAGATGGCGGCCAGCGGCAGGTGCAGGGCACCACCGGCGAGGTTGTCCTGTTTGGCCGGGTCGTCGGCCGGGACCAGGTCGAGGACGTCGTCGCGCGGGATCGGCACGTCGGTGAAGACCACGTCGTGGCTGCCGCTGGCGCGCAGGCCCAGTTGGTTCCAGGCGGGCACCACCTCGATGCCGAGGGTGTCGGCCGGGACGACGAACGTGCCGACCCGGGGTGCCGGCTCGTCGGTGCCGGCCCAGACCAGGAAGTAGCGCAGGCCGGCCGCGCCGGTGACGAACCGTTTCCGGCCGGACAGCGACCACCCGTTCGCCGTGCGGCGGGCGACCGTGGCCGGCAGTCCGCCCCGGGACGGGGAGCCGAGGTCGGGTTCGACCCGGCAGGTGTTCAGCAGGGCCGGCCCGGACTCCGACGCCGCCAGCACGTCGGCGTACACGGTGGCCGGCCAGGTCGGGCGCAGCGCCTGGAACAGGTGCGGGAGCTGGGTCATCGAGGCGATCAGGGCCACCGACGGGTCGCCGCGGCCCAGGGCGAGCAGGATCCGGGTTAGGCCGTCGACGCCGAGGCCGGGCCCGCCGTACTGCCGGCCCACCGTGGCGGTGAGCAGGCCGGCCTCGTGCACCGCCTGGATGCCGGTGTGCGGGAACGCGCCGCTCCGGTCGTACTCTCCGGCTCCTGCGGCCAACGCGGCCGTGACCGCCGGCAGTTGGGCGAGGTCGACGGGTTTCATGGCGTCTCGCCGGTGGCGACCGGCCGGTCCGGGTCGGCCGACCAGGCCGACCAGGAACCGGGGTATAGGGCGGCGTCGATGCCGGCCACCGCCAGGGCGGCGATCTCGTGGGCGGCGGTGACCCCGGATCCGCAGTAGACGCCGACCTGGCCCCGCACCCCGGCGAACCGCTCGCGCAGCTCGTCGGCGCTCTTGAAGAGGGGTACGCCGGCGCGCAGGTTGCCGGTGGTGGGTGCGCTGATCGCGCCCGGGATGTGCCCGGCCCGCGGGTCGATCGGTTCCACCTCGCCGCGGTAGCGCTCGCCGGCCCGGGCGTCCAGCAGGGTGCCGGTGGCCGGTAGGGTGGCGGCCTCGTCGGCGCTCAGGACCGGCAGGTGCCCGCCGTCGAGGACGATGTCGCTCGCCGGGCGCGGCCGGGCTTCGCCCTGGCCGACGCCGTAGCCTTCGGTCCGCCAGGCGGTTAGGCCGCCGTCGAGGATGCGTACGTCGGGTACGCCGGCCCAGCGCAGCAGCCACCAGGCCCGTGCGGCCGCCAGTCCGCCGGTGTTGTCGTAGACGACCACCCCGCGTTCTCGGGTGATGCCCCAGCGGCGGGCCGCCTTCTGGAGTTGCTCGATGCCCGGCAGGGGATGGCGGCCGGCGCCGGGCGCGTGCGGCCCGGAGAGCTCGGTCTCCAGGTCGACGTAGCGGGCGCCGGGGATGTGGGCCTCGCGGTAGTGGTCGGCGCCGTGCGGGTCGCCCAGCTGCCAGCGCACGTCGAGCAGCACCGGGCCGTCCGGCTCGGCCACCCGGCGGTAGAGGTCGGCCGCGGTGATCAGCACCGGCGGGCGCTCCACCTCGACGGTCAGGCCGGGCAGGGTGGCGGCGAGGTCGGCGTCGCCGAGCGTGCCGGCCGGGGTGGCCTCGGCGACCGCCCGCTGCACCCGCCGGCGGATCGCCTCGTTGTGCGGGGTCGCCACCCCGTGCAGGCGGCCGAGCAGCACGATCTCGCCGTTCAGGTAGTCGATCTCGGGTGGCACCTGCCGGGCGAGGCTCTGCCAGGTCGAGTTGCCGCCGCGTTCGTGGCCGGGGATCTCGGCGGCGCGGAAGCCGCCCGGATCGGGCTTGGCCGGGGTGATGCCGGCCGCGGCGTAGACGGCGGTGGCCTCGTCCCGCAGCGCGGCCAGGGCGGCGGCCCGCAGCGGACTGGCGGGGTAGAGCGCGTCGAGCCCGTTGACCAGGTTGCCGATCAGCTTCGCGGCCTTGTGCGCGGCGATGTCCGGCACCACGTGCGTGGTGAAACCGCCGCGGCGCAGGTCCTCGGCGATGGCGGTGACCCGCTCGGTGCCGTCCGGATAGCGGCCCAGCCACAGCACGGCCGGTTCCGGCGCGCCCCGGTTGACCACCACGCCCGGTTCGACGTGCAGGGCCGGGATCCACACCACGCCGCCGATCACCCGGGCGAACGAGCGCAGTGCGATCCGCTCGTTCTCCAGGCCGTTCTGCAGGGTGACGATCGGCAGCTCGGCGGCGGCCGTGCCGGTGCTGCCGTCGGCCCGCTTCACCGGCTGCCACGCCCACGCGGCGACGGCGGCGGCGGTGTCCTGGGTCTTGGTGGCGAGCAGCAGCACGTCGCCCTCGGCCAGTTCGGCCTCGGCCGGGCCGCTCACCACCGGCGGGTGCAGGCTGTGCTCGCCGTCCGGGCGGACGTAGCGCAGGCCGTTCGCGCGCAGCGCCTCGAGGTGCGTGCCCCGCGCCACCAGCAGGGTGTCCACTCCGGCCCGGTGCAGTTCGGCGGCGATCGACGCGCCGACCGCGCCGGCCCCGATGACGATGTAGCGGCTCACGACCGGACCGTCGCGATCACCGGCAGGTCGGCGCCGAGCCGCAGGCGCTCGAGGAAGAGGATGATGGTGGCGGCGACCGTGCGGTGGGTGACGTCGTTGAGCACGTCGTGCCGGCCGCCGGTGATCGCGACGACCGGGCCGGGGTAATGGGCGCTCGCCTCGGCGAGCGGGCTAACCGTGTCGGCGTCGCCGTGCACGCCCAGCGTGGGCAGCGCCACATTGCCTGCATGGCCGATTAGTTCGGTAGGAATTTGGGCCGAAAGAAGGGCGCCCGGGGTCGCCGCGCCACTGCCCAGCACCCGCTGGTGGTTCGGGCAGGCCGTGCGGGCCTCGACCTCGGCCGCCCAGCCCAGCAGGTTCACCGACGCCGGCCGTGGGGTCGCCACCGGCAGGCCGGCCAGGATCAGCGCGTCCAGGCCGGGGGCGCGGCGGGCGGCCAGGGTGAGCGCGAACAGGGCGCCGGTGTCCGAGCCGACGACCACCCGCGGGCCCGGCAGGGCGTCGTCCACCAGCAGTTTCCCGGCTTCGGCGAAGCCGGCCTCCAGATCGGCGGTGACGTCCGGCAGGACCCGGACCCGGTAGCCGTCGGCGGCGATGCGGCGGCCGAACCGCTCGTAGGCGGCTTCGGTCTCACCGCGGCCGGCCGCCACCAGCACGGTGCCGCGGGCGGCGATGCCGCTGGGTTCGTCGTACGCAGTCGTCATGAACGCCAGCATGCGGTCGGCCCGGCGGTGATGTCCAATACTGATATCCCATCGGAATTAAATAGAATTTCTTATCAGTTCGCTGCTAGCGTCGCCGCCATGGGACACGTGCTGGACATCGTCGCGTTGCGCAGCCTCGTCGCGGTCGCCGACTGCGGTGGCTTCCACCGGGCCGCGACCACGCTGCTGATCAGTCAGTCGGCGGTCAGCCAGCATGTTCGCCGGCTGGAGAAGGTGATCGGCCGGCCGCTGTTCGAGCGGCAGGGTCGCGGCGCCGCGTTCACCCCGGACGGGCAGGCGCTGCTCGGCGAGGCCCGCCGCATCCTGGGCGCGCACGACGACGCGCTGCGCCGGCTGGTCGGTGCCGACCGGCCCACGGTGACCGTCGGGACCACTGAGCACGCCGCCGATCTCATCCTGCCCGCCGTCACCGCGGCGCTGCCCGGCCATCAGGTCCGCTTCCGGATCGACCGCACCCGGCGCCTCGACGACGCGGTCGACCGCGGCGTGATCGACCTGGCCGTGCACCTGGCCGAGGCGTCCAGCGCCACCGGTGTGCCGGTGGGCTCGCTGCCCCTGCGGTGGTACGCGGCGCCCGGCTGGCAGCCGCCGGCCGGCCGCGGATGGCCGGTGGTGGCCATCGAGGAGCCGTGCGTGCTGCGCCGCCGGGCCTTGGCCGCGCTGGCCGCGCGAGGTCTGGACCCCTATGTGGTGTGTGACTCCGGCTATGCGGCCGGGGTGCTCGACGCCGTGCGATCCGGGCTCGGGGTGGCCCTGATGGCCGAGACGGCCTCCACTCCGGACGGCGTGGTCGCCCGGCCCGATCTGCCGCCGGTGCAGTCCGCCGACCTGCTGCTGCGGGCCCGCAACGGATCCGACCCGCGGGTGGCCGAGGCGGTCGCCGCCGAGATCCGGTCGGTGCTGGGTGTCCAGCAGCCGGGACAACTGGTTGCATAAAACCGATAGGCAAGATAGGAATTGGTCACTCGCGCCCCTCCTGGAGTGACCCCCTTGTCGACATCGCTGGAAACCCGTCCCGTGGCGGTCGCGCCGAGCGCGACCCTCGCCTCGCCGCGGCGCAAGCGCCGCATCCTCCTGCGCCTGGTCGCGCTGGTCGTGTTGTACGGGCTGTGGGAGATCGCGGCGCGCACCACGCGGAACCCGACCTTCATCCCATCCCCCGGGGCGGTCTGGCACCAGCTGATCGTCACCTCGACCGTCCACGGTGGCATCCGCGGCTACAGCGGGCACCTGCTGATCGAGCACCTCGGCGTCTCGCTGCGGCGCATCCTGATCGGCTCGGCGATCGGTGTCGCGGGTGGCCTCGTGCTCGGCCTGATCATGGGCACGGTCACCTGGTTCCGGGTGGTCACCGAGCCGGTGGTGACGTTCGTGCGGGCGCTGCCGCCCCTCGCGTACTTCAGCCTCTTCATCATCTGGTTCGGCATCGACGAGACGCCGAAGCTGTGGCTGCTCTCCATCGCCGCCCTGCCGCCGGTCGCGGTGGCCACCGCCGCGGCCGTGCTCGGCGCGCCCACCGGCCTGGTCGAGGCGGCCCGGGCGCTCGGCGCCGGCAAGTGGCAGGCGGTGCGGGACGTGGTGCTGCCGCACGCCCTGCCGGAGATCTTCACCGGCGTGCGGATCGCGGTGGGCGTCGCCTACTCGTCGGTCGTCGCCGCCGAGACCATCAACGGCGTTCCCGGCATCGGCGGCATGGTCCGCGACGCCCAGCGCTACTCGCAGACCGACGTGGTCGTCCTCGGACTGTTCGCCATCGGCCTCTCCGGCCTGCTCATCGACGCCCTGCTGCAGATCGCCGAGAAACGGCTGATCCCGTGGCGGGGTCGCGCCTAGATAGGGGAGTTTCCATGAAGAAGATCATTGGCGTGCTGGCCGCCGCCGTCGTCCTCGCCGGCTGCGGCAACGGTGCCGCCAGCGGCGGGGGCTCCTCGGCATCCGACAAGTCGATTCGCATCGCCTATCAGGCGTTCCCGAGCGGCGACCTGGTCGTGAAGAATCAGGGGCTGCTGGAGAAGGCGCTGCCCGACTACAAGATCACCTGGACGAAGTTCGACTCCGGTGCCTCGATCAACACGGCATTCGTGGCGAAGAGCCTGGACATCGCGGCCATCGGCTCGTCCCCGGTCGCCCGTGGACTGTCCGCCCCGCTGAACATCCCCTACCAGGTGGCGTTCGTGCTGGATGTGGCCGGTGACAACGAGGCGCTGGTCGCCCGCAACGGGTCCGGCGTCACCGACGTGGCCGGCCTCAAGGGCAAGAAGGTGGCCACGCCGTTCGCATCGACCGCCCACTACAGCCTGCTCGCCGCCCTGGACAAGGCGGGCGTGAAGGAATCCGAGCTCACCATCGTCGACCTCGAGCCGCAGGACATCCAGGCCGCCTGGACCCGCGGCGACCTGGACGCGGCGTACACCTGGCTGCCGTCGCTCGCCGCGCTGAAGAAGGACGGCAAGGTGCTGATCAGCAGCCGGGAGCTGGCCACCGCCGGCAAGCCGACGCTCGACCTGGGCGTGGTGTCCACCGCGTTCGCCACCGCCCACCCCGAGGCGGTCGACGCCTGGCGCAAGGCCGAGGCACAGGCGCTCGACCTGATCGCGTCGGACCCGGCCGGTGCGGCCAAGTCGATCGGCGCCGAACTCAACCTCAGCCCGGCCGAGGCGCAGGACCAGCTGTCGCAGGGCGTGTTCCTCAAGCCGGCCGACATCTCCTCGCCGGAGTGGCTGGGCACCGAGGGCAGCGTCGGCAAACTCGCCGACAACCTGGTCAGCGCGGCCGACTTCCTCAAGAAGCAGCAGAAGATCGACGCCGTGCCCGCCCTGGCCGACGTGCAGAAGGCCATCTACGTGAAGGGCCTGCCCGGTGTCCTCGGCTGACGCGGTCGTCCTGTCCGGCGTCGAACATTCCTACGGCGACGTCACCGCGGTCGGGCCGATCTCCCTCTCCGTGCCGTCCGGCGAGTTCCTCGTCCTCGTCGGTGCGTCGGGCTGCGGGAAGAGCACGCTGCTGCGGTTGATCGCCGGGTTCGAGCAGCCGACCGCGGGCACGGTGCTGGCGGCCGGGGTGCCGCCGGTGCCCGGCCGCGGTGCCGGGCTGGTCTTCCAGCAGCCGAGGCTGTTCCCGTGGCGAACGGTCGGCGGCAACATCGCCATGGCGCTGCGCTACGCCGGCCAGACCCCGACGACGGCCCGGATCGAGGCCCTCCTCGAACGGGTCGGCCTGCAGGACGTCGCCAAGCGCCGCACCTGGCAGATCTCCGGCGGCCAGCAGCAGCGGGTGGCGATCGCCCGCGCCCTGGCCGTCGACAACCCGCTGCTGCTGCTCGACGAGCCGTTCGCGGCCCTCGACGCGCTGACCCGGGAACGGCTGCAGGAGGACCTGCGCCGGGTCAGCGCGGAGACCGGCCGCACCTGCGTGTTCGTGACGCACAGCGTGGACGAGGCGGTCTTCCTCGGCAGCCGGGTGGTCGTGCTGACCCCCCGGCCCGGCCGGATCGCCCTCGACCTGCCGATCGATCTGCCGCGCACCGGGATCGACCCGGAGGAACTGCGCGGCCGGCCCGCCTTCGCCGCGGCGCGCACCCAGGTGGGTGCCGCGGTCCGACACCCGGGAGTGTTCGCATGAAAGAGCTCGAACCGCTCGGCCCGCACTTCGGGGCCATCGTGCACGGCGTCGACCTGGCCTCGGTCCCCGACACCGAGCTGGCCGCGCTGCGCGAAGCACTGGTCGACCGGAAGGTGCTGTTCTTCCGCGACCAGCTCCTCGACGACGACGGCCAGGTGGCGCTGGGCCGGCGCATCGGCGAACTGACCGCCTCCCACCCGGTGGTGGGCGGCGTCGACGAGGCCCACCCCGAGGTGTACGCGCTGGACAGCGCCGACAACGGCTTCGCCGACGTGTGGCACACCGACGTGACGTTCATGCGCCGCCCGCCGCTCGGCTCGATCCTGCGGGCAGTGACGCTGCCCCCGACCGGCGGCGACACCCAGTGGGCCGACGCGCAGCTGGCCTACGACTCGCTGTCCGCGCCGGTCCAGCGGCTGGCCGACTCGCTGACCGCGGTGCACGACGGCAACCGGGAGTTCGGCTACTACCTGGCCCAGCGCCGCGGCGGCAAGGGCAACGAGTGGGACGGCGAGGTGGTCACCCAGCTGACCCCGGTCGAGCACCCGGTGGTGCGGGTGCACCCGGAGACCGGCCGCAAGGGCATCTTCGTGAACCCGGGTTTCACCTCGCACATCGTCGGGGTGTCCGAGTTCGAGAGCCGGGGCATCCTCGACCTGCTCTACGCCCACCTGACCAAGCCGGAGCACATCGTCAAGCACCGCTGGCGCCCCGGCGACGTGGCCATGTGGGACAACCGCAGCACCGCCCACTACGCCAACCGCGACTACGGCACCCAGCGCCGCGTCATGCACCGCATCACCCTGCGCGGCGACGTCCCGGTCGGCGTCTGAGACACGGGCCGGGGCGGCAGCGCCCCGGCCCCGCCGCCCTGATCGACAGCTACCAGAAGACGTGTTCAACTCGGCCGTGGCGACGTTGAGCGCGGCCGGGCGGGCATTCCATATCGCGGGCCCACGATCCCGCCCTGCGGGCGACGCTCCCATTTTCCGGGCACGGCACCCCGATATGCCGTCTATATCCGGCAACGACCGGACGACCCGCGGCGAACTTGTCGAGTTCGCATCCCGCTCTGTGCCGCACTTTCCAAGATCTCGCGGGAAAACGCGGCGGGTGAAACCGCACAACCTCTCACGCGCCCACCCGGCCCGGCGCCATTGCAGATCGTGCGGACTTGCGGCTCTGTCCGCACGGTGAGTCCACAAGATCGGGGTCGGGCCCGCCCGCAGCGGGTGCGCGGAGGGTGGGGTGCACCTGCCGGGACCGCGTGTCAGGGGACTGAGCCGGCCCGTACGGAAAAGGTTTGATTGAAAGCGCGCCGAAGCTGGGAATCCTTCCTTTCTGGATACTGGCGAGCCTTCGACCCGCGAAGATTTCTAGAAGGCGTAGTAGTCCTCGGTGATCACCGGCTGGAAACCGAGCGACGTGTAGAGCTTCAGGGCGCGGTCGTTGCTGGTCTCCACCTCCAGGTGGACGACGGTGGCGCCGTCGGCGCGGGCCGTTCGGCACAGGCGGTGCAGGACGTCCCGGCCGATGCCGCGGCCCTGGAGGTCGGGGTGGACGACGAAGCCGTAGACGCCGGCCCGGTCGCCTTCCCGGTGCAGGCGGGCGGTGCCGACCGGCCGGCCGTCGCGCTCGACCACGAGGGTGTTCGGGTCGTGGCCGGCCGACTCGGGCGGCTCCCAGCCGAAACCTAGCCGCAGGAGTTCCCGCACGGCCGGCTGGTCGGCCTCGGTGGCGGGGCGCACGGTGATCCGGGGGTCGGCGGGCACGTCGACCGGGTCGCCGGGCATCTCCAGGGCATGCTCGCTGTGGTCGGGGCGGCCGCCGTGCCGCTCGGCCAATGACCGGCCGGCGACCGAGGGCCGGGGCACGACCAGCAGCACCGAGCTGTGCTCGCGCTCCTGGCACAGCTTCAGGCCGGCGCTCAGCAGCGCGGTGCCGATCCCTCGGCCCCGGGCCGCCGGATCGACCATGCCGGCCAGCTCCAGGGCCGGCGCGCCGTGCGCGTAGACGCCCAGGAACCCGAGCAGCCGCTCGCCGTCCCAGCACAGGACGTCCTCGACTGTCTCGCCGGAGCGGTGGCGCAACGCGTTCCACTCCAGTTTCAGCCGCCCGCCGTCGGCCGCGACCACGCGGTGCTCCAGATCGGCGATGGCTTGCAGAGCGGCCGGTGACAGCCCGGCGGAGAGGGTGACCATGGTGCCACCCCATCACGCAGGTCAACCGTTTTTCCGCAGCACGTCGACCTCGCAGCCGGGTGCGGACGGGTCGAAGCCGTGCTCGGCCAGCCAGCGGATGGCCAGCAGGCTGCGCAGCGACCACCACGCGCGGATCAGATCCCGGTCGGCCGCGGTGCCGTAGCCGGCGAGGACGTCGTCCAGGTGCTCCTCGTGGCCGAGGGTCAGGGTGGCGAGGTCGAACAGGGCGTCACCGCGGGCGGCCTCGGACCAGTCGAGCACGCCGGTGATCTCGTCGCCGTCGGTGAACACGTGGGTGATCTGCAGGTCGCCGTGGATGAACACGGGTGTCCACGGCCGGAGCGCGGTCTCGGCCAGCTCGCGGTTACGGGTGATCAGGCCGGCCGGCAGGACGTCGTTGGTGGTGAGCCACGCGCACTCGGCGTCGAGTTCGGCGGCGAGATCCTCGGGGCTGCGGCCGGGCCAGGGCGGCAGCGGCGTGTCGTGCAGCCGGCGGACGGCGGCACCCGCGGCGACCCAGGCCGCCGGGGACGCGGGGGACGGCTCGCCGAGCCGGCCGAGGGCGGTGCCGGGGAGGGCGGCGAGCGCGAGCACCGGCGGTTTCCGCCAGAGAACCCGCGGGGTGGGGATCGGGGCCAGCGCCATCGCGGCGACCTCGACGTCGGTGCGCGCCTGGTCGCCGTCGATCTTGAGGAACACGTCCCCGACGCGCAGCGTGGCGCACAGCTGGTGGGCGACGACGACCTGGACCTCGGCCACGCCCGCCTGGACCGAGGGGGGCAGCGTCCACAACGGATCTCCCCTACGATCGGCGCGTCCTACTTGATCTTCACGGGGAGACATCATGAACCGTACCCTCCGGATACTCGCCGCGGCCGCGGCCTTCACGCTTGCCTTCGGGATCGGAACGCCCCTCGCCCAGGCGGCACCCCTCGAGGCCGCCCGTCCCACGCAACTCAACCAGGCGAGCGCGGCCGTCGGCGAGCAGTGGCTGCAGCTGCTGCCCTCCGGTGAGCTCGTGACCATGGAGAAGGTGGACCAGGCCGTCAGCAGGTCGGTCACCGAGGTGCGAGTGGCGGCCGCGTCCTGTCCCAGCCTGGACTACCTCTGCCTGTGGGAGGGGGACCTGCAGGACGGAACGCTGTGGGCCCTGAAGATGAACGACATCTACAGCCACACCGAGAACGGGGTGGCGCACTGCTGGAACCTGGCCTCGGCCTACAACAACAAGACCAAGTCCTGGTACAACAGCAGCGACCGGATGGCCACGATCTACAACTGGGTCAACTGCAACGGCAATGAGAACTTCAAGGTCTACGCGCGACAGAACAGCGGCCACAGCGCGTACTGCCAGGGGATCAGTCCCGGCAACTGGTGCACGACGCTGTTCCCGACCAGCGTGCGGGCCAGCGCCTAGCCGAGGGTAGAGCCGGCCTGGAAAAATGGACGCTCGTTCATTATTGTCGGGCTTGTGCAGAACAAGGCGAGCCGCACCGCGCAGCAAGTGGCCCTGTTCCGGGCGCTGGAGACGGCGCGCGGGCACGACCGGGTGTTCGACGACCCGCTCGCGGTGCGGTTCCTCGGTGGGGGCTATCGGCTGCTCGCCCGGGCCGCGCGGGTGCGGCCGGTCGGGCTGCGGCTCTCGCGGTTCATCGACTCGCGCTGGCCGGGGCCGCGGCCCTCGGCGGTGGCGCGCACCCGGCTCATCGACGATCTGGTCGGCGAGGCTCTCGCCGGGGGAGCGCGGCAGGTGCTGCTGCTCGGGGCCGGTTACGACAGTCGCGCCTACCGGCTGCCCGGGATCGATCGGGTCGCCGTGTTCGAGGCCGACCATCCTGCCACCCAGGCGGTGAAGCGCCGGTTGATCCGGGGCGCGGTGCGACCCGAGCGGCGGCGGCACGTCCACTTCGTACCGGTGGATCTGCTGGTTGAAGATCTTGGCGAAGCCCTGCTGCGCAACGGTTTCGCGGCGCTGGAGCCGACCGTCGTGGTCTGGGAGGGCGTCACCAACTACCTGACCGCGCCGGCCGTCGACGCCACCCTGCGCCGGATCGCGGACCTGACCGCCACCGGCAGCCGGCTCATCCTCACCTACGTCGACCGGCGGGTGCTGGACGGCGCGATCGACGCCGGGCCGTGGCCGGAAGCGGTGCGGCGCCAGGGCGAGCCGTGGACGTTCGGCTTCGACCCGGCCCGCCTCGGTGGCTATCTTGCCGAGCGGGGCATGCGGCTGGCCCTCGACATGTCCACCCGGGAGGCCGCCGATCGCTATCTCGAGCCGCTCGGGCGGCACGAGGAGGCGGCCACCTTCTACCGGGTCGCGGCGGCGGAGATCCAGTAATGCCCAAGGTCAGCGACGAATACCTGGCCGCCCGCCGGCGGCAGATCCTGGACGCGGCGGCCGCCTGCTTCGCCCGGGACGGCTTCCACCGTACGTCCATGCAAGACATCGTCCGGGAGTCGGGGATCAGTGCCGGCCTGGTCTACCGCTACTTCGCGGGCAAGGACGACGTGATCGCCGCGATCGTCGCCGAGTGGCACGACCAGCGGCAGGTGTTCGCCACCGGCCCGGCCGACCAGCGGGTCGCCGCCTACCTGGACTACCTGCGGTCGGTGGGCGCGCCGGAGTCGGCCGAGCGGTTGCGGCTCAGCGTGCAGATCTGGGCCGAGGCGGTGCGCAACCCGCGGGTGCGGGAGCTGTCCCGGCGCAACGTCGATGGTCCGCGTGCGGCGGTGGCGGCCCTGATCGAGCAGCTGGCGCCGGGTTTCGACCCGGACGCGCTGGCCCGCATCCTGATCGCGCTCTACCAGGGCCTGCTGGTGCAGACCGTGTGGGACGAGACGGTCGACAACGAGGCGTACGTCGGCACCGTCGCGGCGATGCTCGCCGTGCTCATCCCGCCAGCGCCGCCTTCAGTGCCCCGATGAGCTCGGCGCTGCTGAACGGCTTGGCCAGGATCGTCCGCCCCGGTTCGAGGGAGCGGCCGTTCTCGTCGATGAGCGCCTCGGCGTACCCGGAAATGAAGATGACCTTGGTGTCGGGGCGGTCGGTGAGGAAACGGTGGGCCAGCTGGCGGCCGTCCATGCCGGGCATCACCACATCGGTGACCAGGCAGTGGATCGGGTCGTGGTGCCGCGCGGCCACGATCAGGGCTTCGGCGCCGCTCCCGGCGGTCAGCACCCGGTAACCGGCCTTCGCGATGAACCGGGCGGTCACCTCGCGCAGGTCCTTCTCGTCGTCGACCAGCAGGACGGTCAGGTCGCCGTTGGCCGGCTGCGGGATCGCCGGGGTGACCGGTGCGGCGGTCTCCCGCGCGCGGACCGGCGCGTTCTCGGCGGCCGGGAGCCGGATCAGCACCGTGGTGCCGCGGCCCACCTCGGAGTCCAGGGTCAGGTCGCCGCCGGCCTGGCTGACCACGCCGTGGGCGGTGGCCAGGCCGAGGCCGGCGGTGCGGCTGCCGGCCTTGGTGGAGAAGAACGGCTCGAACGCGCGGGCCAGCACGTCGGGCGGCATGCCGCGGCCGTCGTCGGCCACCGTGATGGTGGCCTGGCCGTGGGCCGAGCGGCCGCTGGTGACGGTGATGGTGCCGCCGTCCGGCATGGCGTCGCGGGCGTTGTGCACCAGGATGTTCAGCAGCCGGTCGAGCAGTTTCGGATCGATCCGCACCGGCGGGACGTCGCCCGGGCGCAGGTCCAGTTTGATGCCGGCGCCGGCCGCCTCGGCCAGGCCGCCGGCCGCGTTGGCCAGAAACGCGTCCAGGTCGACCAGTTCCGGCTGGCTGATCTCCCGGCGGCCGAACGCCAGGAGCTGCTCGGTGAGCTTGGTGGCCCGCTCGCCGCCCTTGGTGACCTGGCTCAGGTCGTCCAGCAGGGCCTCGCCGGTGGTGCGGGCCAGCCGGCCGGCCTCGATCTCGTCGGTGATCTGCTCGATGGCCAGGGTCAGGAAGCCGAGCATCGCGCCGAGCAGGTTGTTGAAGTCGTGAGCCATGCCGCCGGCCATCCGGCGCAGGCTGTCCAGGCGTTCGGCGTCGCGGCGGCGCGCCTCGGCCTGCCGCTGGCGCACCTCCCAGCCGGCCCGCTCCTCGGCCGCGACCACGTCGGTGATGTCGTCGACCATCACCACGGCACCGGACAGCTCGGCCTCGGCGTCCCGGACGGGCCGCAGGTGTACGCGCAGCCAGCGCGCCTCCCCGTCGGGGCGGACGATCCGGGCGCGGTAGCGGTGCTCGACCGCCTCGGCGGCACCGGCGTGCACCACGGCCAGGGCCTCGTCGTGGGTCTCCGGGTCGAGCAGGTTCAGCCAGCCGCGCCCGAGCAGCCGGTCGGCCTGGTCGCCGGCGATCGCGGAGAGGCGCGGGTTGACGTAGGTGGCGTCCCCGTCGGCGTCCAGCAGCACGATGCCCACCGGGGAGGACGCGGCCATCGCCTCGAAGCGGCGTTCGGTGTGCCGCAGCGCCCGGACCTTCTCCACCAGCTTCGCGTTGATGGCGCGCGCGTGCACGGCGGCGAACTCGTCGGCCGGCCGTGGGGTGATCTCGACCGGGCCGTTGCGCAGGGCCACCTCGACCGCGTCGAGCAGCTCGCGCGGGTCGGCGCTGCGCAGCACCACCTGGGAGACGCCGCACGCCTCGGCGATCGGCCGGGTCTCCGGTTCGAGGTAGTTGGCCGTGTAGAAGATCACCGGGACGTGCGCGGCCTGCTCGTCGGGCGCGTTGCGCAGGCGGTGCACCATCTCCAGGCCGTCGATGCCGGGCATCAGCACGTCCGAGACGACCACGTCGGGGTGCCGGCTCTGGGCGAGGGCGAGGGCGTCGGCGCCGTCGCACGCCTCGATGACCTCGTGGCCGCGGTAGCCGAGCAGCATGGCCATCAGTTCCCGGTTCGCCGCCACATCGTCCACGACAAGCACGGTCGCCACCGCATCCCCTCCCGAAGATCGCTCTCCTGGGAAGTTACCGTCGCAAACACCGTCCGAAGGTGATATTCCGGATATATGTCTCTCGTTCCGGGCGCCGCCGACCGGCCGGCCTCCCGGCTCGGAACGATCTTCTCGCAGTCGATGGGTGCCCTCACCGGGGTGTTCGGTGCCGGGCTGCTGATCTTCGCGGCCCTGAAGCAGGAGAGCGGGCCGGGTGCCGCCGCGCTCTGCCTGCTGCTGCTCGGCGCGGGCGCGATCGGCCACGCCCGGTTCACCGGGCCGCGCCGCCGCAAAGCCACCGCGCTGCCGCTGCTGGCCGCCGCGGTCGCCATCGGGTCGGCGCTGGCCGGGACAGCACCGGGAACGCAGGCCGGACTGGACCTCTCGCCCACCGCGGTCGCCGCGTTCCTGCTGCTCGCGGCGGCCCAGGTCGAGCTGCTCGGCAGTGACCGGCCGCGCGCGGTCGCCACCGGGCAGGGCGCCGCGATCTGCGCCGGCGTGATCGGCGTACTCACCGTCTACAGCGTGCTGCTGCAGGCGCCCGCCCTGCCCGGCTACCGCAGCCTGCCGCTCGGCACCGCGATCGCGGTGATCGCGGCGGCGGCCGCGCTGCTGCCCGCCCCGGCCGGCACCGGCCTGGTCTGGGTGCTCGGCGACCGCACGGTCAGCGCCATGATGACCCGGCGCATGCTGGCCGCCGCGATGATCGCGCTGCCGGTGGCCGGCTGGCTGGTGGACGCGGGCGAGCGGGGTGCCGTCCTGGTCGCCGTGAACGTGGCCCTGGTCGTGATCGTCAGCCTGGTGACCGGTTCCCGCGCGGCCCGGATGGAGGCGGCCGACAGCGCCGCCCGGGTCGAGCTGGGCCGGCACGCCCAGCTCGAGACGATCATGCGGCACACCCCGACCGCGTTCTTCATCAAGGGCCTCGACGGCCGCTACCGGATGGCCAGTGCCGCCTTCGAGCAGATGTACGGCATCGCGCCGGGCACCGCCGCCGGCCGGCTGGACCGGGAGATCCACACCGAGGAGAAGATGGCCGAGATCGAGCGCCGGGACCGGCTCGTGGTGGGCTCCGAGGAACCGCTGGTGTTCGAGGTCGAGAGCGGCAGCCGCACGTTCGTGACCACCGTCTTCGCGCTTCGGGACGACCGCGGTGAGGCGTACGCCGTCTGCGGGGTGACCACCGAGATCACCCAGTTGCGGATCGCCGAGGGTAAGTTCAAGGCCCTGCTCGACGCCTCGCCGGAGGCGATGATCTGCGTGGACTCCGACGGCGTCATCATGCTCGCGAACGCGCGCGCCGTGCAGGTCTTCCGCTACCGCCGGGAGCAGCTGATCGGGATGCCGGTCGAGACGCTGATCCCCGCGACGCAACGGGACCGGCACCGGCAGATGCGCCGCGACTACCTGGCCGCGCCGGTCCCGCGCAAGATGGGCGAAGGGCTGCGGCTGACCGCGCTGTGCGGCGACGGCACCGAATGCCCGGTCGAGATCAGCCTGGCCGCGCTGGACGGCGAGGGCGGCACGGTCGTGTTCGCCACCGTGCAGGACGTCACCGACCGGATCGCGCAGGCCCAGTCGGACGCGCAGCTGGCCGGCATCGTGGCCGCCTCCAGCGACGCCATCGTCTCCAAGACCCTGGACGGCACCATCCTCACCTGGAACCCGGGCGCGGCCCGCCTCTACGGTTACACCGCGCAGGAGATGATCGGCCGGGACGTCACGGTCATCCTGCCGGCCGACCGGCCCGACGAGGAACGCCGGCTGCTCGCCCGAGTGCGATCCGGGGAACTGATCAAACACCACGAGACCCGGCGGGTACGCCAGGACGGCACCACCATCTACGTGTCGCTGAGCATGGCGCCGATCCGCGACCCGAGCGGGACGATCGTGGGCGCCTCCACCATCTCGCACGACATCACCGCCGAGGTGGAGGCCGAGCAGCGCCTGCGGTTCGAGCGCGAGCAGTTCCAGATGATCATGACGGCGGCCAGCGACCCGTTCATCAGCATGGACTACCGCGGCCTGATCACCGAGTGGAACCGGCAGTCCGAGCAGGTCTTCGGCTGGACCCGGGCCCAGGTGCTGGGCCGGCACGTGGTGGACACGATCCTGCCCCGGCGTTACGGCGCCGCCCTCGGCCGGGTCCTCGAAGGACGCTGGGACTGGCTGCTCGACCGGCCCACCGAGATGGCCGCCGTCCGCGCCGACGGCACCCACCTGCCGATCGAGCTGACCATGTGGCGGGTCCGCCGCGACGACCGTTCCACGTTCCACGCGTTCGCCCGCGACATCACCGCCCGCCGGCAGACCGAGCAGGCCCTCGCCCAGGCCCGCGACCAGGCTGTCGAGACCGCCCGGCTGAAGTCGCAGTTCCTGGCGTCGATGAGCCACGAGATCCGCACCCCGATGAACGGCGTGATCGGGCTGTCCGGCCTGCTGCTCAACACCGAGCTGGGCGACACCCAGCGCCGCTACGCGCAGGGCATCAACAACGCCGGGGTGGCCCTGCTGTCGGTGATCAACGACGTGCTCGACTTCTCCAAGCTGGAGGCCGGCAAGGTCGTGCTGGAACGGGCCGACTTCGAGATCGGGCGGCTGCTCGACGAGGTGGTCGGCCTGGTCGCCGACGTCTCCGGCGCCACCTCCCTGGTCGTCACGTCGCACTGCCACCCGGACCTGGCCGCCCCGGTCAGCGGTGACCCCGGCAAGCTGCGGCAGGTGCTGCTCAACCTGGCCGGCAACGCGGTGAAGTTCACCGCGCGCGGCCGGGTCTCGCTCACCGCCACCCCGGCCACCGGCGACTTCCCGGCCGGCCGGGTCCCGGTGCGGTTCGAGGTGTCCGACACCGGCATCGGCATCGACGCCGACCAGCAGGCCGGGCTGTTCGAGCCGTTCATCCAGGCCGACGCGAGCACCACCCGGCGCTTCGGCGGCACCGGCCTCGGCCTGGCCATCAGCCGCGAGCTCGTCGGCGTGCTCGGCGGCGACATCGGCCTGACCAGCGAGGCCGGCAAGGGCAGCACGTTCTGGTTCACCGTGCCGCTGTGGCCGGCCGTGAACCCCGCCGAACTGCTCTCCCGCCCGGACGAGGACGCCGCGGTGCAGCCGTCGCCGGGCGGCGGGCACGTGCTGCTGGTCGAGGACAACGACATCAACCAGACCGTCGCCCTCGGTATCCTGGCCAACCTGGGCTGGACCGCCGACGTGGCCGGCAACGGCCGGGAGGCGGTCGAGATGGCGGCCCGGCGGGACTACCAGGCCATCCTGATGGACTGCCTGATGCCGGAGATGGACGGCTACGAGGCGACGGTCGCGATCCGCCGGGCCGAGGGGGAGGGGCGGCACGTGCCGATCATCGCGATGACCGCGGGCGCCCTGCCGGAGGACCGGGAACGCTGCCTCACGGCCGGGATGGACGACCACATCGCCAAGCCGCTGATGCCGGCCGGGGTCGCGAAGGCCCTGGAACGGTGGGCCCGCAAGGGCGTACGGGAGCAGATCCAGGAACGCCTCGACCTGCTCCGCGGAGCCGGGGCGGCGCTCGGCCCGGCCGAACTGGGCGGGTTGCTGAGCAAGCTCAGCGCGCACGCACCCGGCCACGTCGAGGAGATCGTCCAGGCGGTCGCGATGGACGACGCGGACCGGCTGCGCGAGGAGGCCCACCAGCTCAAGGGGGTGGCCGCCAACCTGGGCGCGCGCGACCTGGCCGACGTGTGCGACCGCTTGGAACAGGCCGCCCGCGCCGGCGACCTGGACGCGGCCGTCGAGCCGCTCGCCGATCTGCGCCCCCGCACCCGGGAGATGCTGTCCGCGATCGACGCGATCCTCGGCGGCCTGGTCAGCCCGCGCTGACCGGGACCCGCACCACCGCGTCGAACAGGTAGCCGAGGGCGTTGTGCCGGGCCACGTCGGGCTGGGTGTTCCCGCGCACGTCGGTGGCCCGGGCGAGCAGCTCGTGCGGGCCGGCCGCCGGCGTCCAGTCGAGCTCCCAGCGCTGCCACGCGCCGCCGGCCGGGCCGAACGGCCGGGCCCGGTGCCAGTG
Source organism: Paractinoplanes toevensis (assembly GCF_018332695.1). Classification (GTDB taxonomy): domain Bacteria; phylum Actinomycetota; class Actinomycetes; order Mycobacteriales; family Micromonosporaceae; genus Actinoplanes; species Actinoplanes toevensis. The sequence continues at coordinate 182,074 of NZ_BOQN01000087.1, read as the reverse complement.
CGCGCCGCCGTCGGTGCTCACCTCGACCCGGCGGATCGAGCCGTTCGCCGACCAGGACCGGCCGCGCAGCGTCGTGCGCACCCCGGCCGGGAACGTGGCGCCCGGGTCCAGCTCGAACGCGCTCTTGACGACCTGCCGGTCGAACGGCTGCCCGTCGACCGGGTAGCCCTCGCCGAACAGCCGGTAGAACTGGGTGTTCCACGGGGAGAAGAGCGGCTCGGCGGACACCTCGATGCGGCCCACCCACTTGATCGACGAGATGCCGATCCAGTGCGGCACCACCACGCGCACCGGGTGGCCGTGGTCGGCCGGCAGCGGCTCGCCGTTCATCTCGTAGGCCAGCAGCACGTCGTCCAGGGCCTTGCCGATCGGCATCGGGCGGCGCACCGGGCCGAGGTCGACGCCGCCGGTGACGTAGTGCGGGTCCAGGCCTTCGGGCTGCACGTCCACGGCGTGCCGGCTCAGACCGGCCCGGCGCAGGACGTGCCCGAGGCGTACGCCCCGCCAGCGGGCCACCCCCACCGCGCCGAGCCCCCACGCCGTACCGGAAACGGTCTGGCCCTGCTGTTTGGTGTAGTAACTGCGGCCGTTGCCGGCGCACTCGACCGCGACCGAGTGGGTCTCGGCCGGGAACCGCTTGAGGTCGGCGAGGCTGAGAGTGACCGGCCCGCCGCGCAGCCCGGCGCCGAAGATCTCGAGCCGCCACGCCGCGGCGTCGATGACCGGCGTGCTGGTGTGGTTGCGCACGAAGAACCGGTCGATCGGCACGTGGAAGCCCTGGTCACGCATCGCCGACCAGCGCATCTCGGCATTGGTGCCGAAGACGGTGAACAGCTCGGGCGGCAGCGGCTTGAGGATGGGGCCGGCCGCCGCGACGTCGGGCAGCACCGCGACCCCGCCGACCGCGGCGCTGAGCTTCAGGAAGTCCCGCCGGGAGAACCCGCGGGCCACACCGGCCGTCCATTGCCGCAAGCGCCGCTCGTCGTACCCCATCTCATCCATGACCGTGACTCTATCGGGCCGATGGGAGATGGGGTAGATCAGACCGTCACGTCGAAGCGGGTCCGCCCGAGCACCTGGGCGTAGTCCTGCCGGCTCTCGACGACCGCGGCCTTGTCGGCGGCGATCACCCGCTGGTCGGCGCCGGCCACCACATCGGCGTCGAGCCGCCGGCGGTCGGTGGTCAGGTGGATCTGGGCGATGTGCGAAACCCAGCGGGTGTTCTCGATGCCCCCGGTTCGAATGGTCATCGTCGTCTCCTTCCGCTCCTGTGTTGCAACCTCATGCATCGGTTGCTCGCACCCGCCGGTTGAGAGTCGGCCCGGTGACCTGGACCACTTTCGCAACGAGCGACAACCGGAGCGCTCCCGGCACCCTTCGCAGGTCGGCGCGGCCGGGGCCGAACGTGTCGGGCGTGCATACCGAACTCCTCCTCGACCAGGCCGGCGCCCTGCTGACCAGCGGCCGCGCCGGCCAGGCCGCGACCCTGCTCGCCCCCGTCGTCGGGAAGCAGCCCGGCAACGTGGACGCCTGGCTGCTGCTGGCCCGCGCGCACCTCGAGCTCCGGCAGTCGGCCGAGGCCCTGGACGCCGCCCGGCACGCCCTCCAACTCGAGCCCAGCGGTGCCGAGGCGCTGTACTGGGTGAGCGCGGCCTACACGGCGTCCGGCCGGCACGACCTGGCGATCACCGCCGCGTCGGCCGGGTGCGGCGAGGACCCGGGCAACCCGCGGCTGATCGAGCGGCACGGCCGGGCGCTGCTCGCGGCCGGGCGGGTCACCGAGGCCGAGCGGGTGATGGCGGCCGGGGCGGAGTTCGCCCACTACGACGCCGATCTTCAGGTCGCGCACGGAGTGGCGCTGTTCGCCGCCGGGCGGCCGCTGAGCGCGCGCGAGGCGCACGGCCGGGCGCTCACGCTCGAACCCGGCCACGCCCGGGCCGAGACCGAGCTGCGCCGCATCACCGCGGCCGAGCAGAGCATCGTCGACGCCGAGTCGCTGGTGCGGATCACCGATGATTTCGCCGAGTCGCTGCGGATCCCGCCCGGCGGCATCCGCCCGCACCCGGCCCCGGCCGGCGGGGTGCTGACCCATCTGGCCACCGTCGTCTTCGCGGTCTGCATCGTGGCGCTGCTGGTGCTGGGCATCCTCGACCGGGTGGGCGGGATGAACGTGCCGTCCGCGCTGACCCTGGCCCTGCTGTGCGCGGCCGGTTCGGCGGCGTGCGCGACGGCGATCAGCCGGATGAGAGCTTTCGCATAATCCTCGACAGGTCGGCGCGCTCCTTCTCGTCCAGAACCTCGAAGAACCGGTCGCCCTCGGTCAGCCGGGCGGCCTGGATCGCCGTGGCGGTCTCCCGGCCGGCCGGGGTCAGGGTCAGCAGCGTCGCCCGCCGGTCGTCCGGGTCGGGCAGCCGGGCGGCCAGGCCCAGCCGGGTCAGATCGTCGGCGACCTCGGTGGCGCTCCGCGGCGCGATCCGCAGATGATCGGCGAGGGTGCTCAGCCGCACGTCACCGTGCCGGGAGAGCACGCTCAGCGCGCGGGCGAGCGAGGGGGAGAGGTCCCACGGCTCCAGGGCGACCCGGGTGCGGTGCCGCAGCCGCCGGGCCACCGCCCAGAACGCCTCCGCGAGGCTGTCCTCGATCTCCACGAAGGAATACGGTAGCAGCAACTCCTGTTCTTACCTCAAGATGAGGTAACCTCAGTAATTACTGACGAACAGGAGACACACTTGGCTCGCCCATCCGGAAAGAAACCCACCGCCGCCGAGAAGGCGCAGGCACGCGAGGTTTCGCTGCGCCGCATCGGCTCCCTCTTCACCACGCACCGATGGTCGCTCGGCATCGTCGTACTGATCATCGTGCTCTCCTCCATCATCGCGATGGCCTCCCCGTTCCTGCTGCGCGCCGTGATCGACGACGCGCTGCCGCACGCCGACGTACGCCTGCTGGTCTGGCTGGTGATCGGCATGGTCGCCGTCGCCGCCGTGACCGCCGCGCTCGGCGTCGTCCAGACCTGGATCTCCACCGCCGTCGGCCAGAAGGTCATGCACCGGCTGCGCGTCGACGTCTTCACCCACCTCCAGCGGCAGTCGATCGGGTTCTTCACCCGCACCCGCACCGGCGAGGTGCAGTCGCGCATCACCAACGACATCGGCGGCATGGAGTCGGTGGTCACCTCGACCGCCACGTCGATCGCGTCGAACCTGACCACCGCGGTCGCCACCGTGGTCGCGATGGCCGCGCTGTCCTGGCAGCTCACCCTGGTCTCGGTGGTCGTGCTGCCACCCGCCATCCTCCTGTCCCGGCGGGTCGCCCAGATGCGCCGCGAGATCACCGCGCAGCGGCAGCGTGAGCTGGCCGACCTGAACGTGACGATCGAGGAGGGCCTGTCGATCAGCGGCGTCCAGCTGGCCAAGACCATGGGCACCGCCCCGGCGCTGATCGAGCGGTTCACCGGCTCGTCGACCCGGCTGATCGACCTCGAGCTGCGGTCCGAGCTGGCCGGGCGCTGGCGGATGGCGTCCATGTCGATCGTCTTCGCCGCCATCCCGGCCGTCATCTACCTGGCCGCCGGCCTGCCGTTCACCCGGGGCACGATGAGCATCGGCACCCTGGTCGCCTTCACCGCCCTGCAGAGCGGGCTGTTCCGCCCGCTGATGGGCCTGCTCAACGTCGGTGTCCAGCTGACCAGCTCGCTGGCGCTGTTCGCCCGCATCTTCGAATACCTCGATCTCACGGTCGACATCCAGGAGCCGGACCAGCCCGTCAAGATCGACGCCAAGGGCCACCTGCGCTTCGAGGACGTCACCTTCGCGTACCCCGGCAGTGAGGCCGCCGCGGTCGCCGGGGTGAGCCTCGACGTCCCGGCCGGCACCTCCTTGGCCCTGGTGGGCGAGACCGGCTCCGGCAAGAGCACCCTGGCCGCCCTGATCGCCCGCCTCTACGACCCCACCGCGGGCCGGATCACCATCGACGGTGTCGACCTGCGCGACCTCTCCCTGGCCGACCTGACGTCGATCGTGGGCGTGGTCAGCCAGGAGACCTACCTGCTGCACACCACCGTCCGGGAAAACCTGCGGTACGCCCGCCCGGACGCCACCGACGAGCAGATCGAGGCGGCCGCCCGGGCCGCGCAGATCCACGACCGGATCGCCGCCCTGCCGGACGGCTACGACACCCAGGTCGGCTCGCGCGGGCACCGGTTCTCCGGCGGCGAGAAGCAGCGCATCGCGATCGCCCGCACCCTGCTGCGCGACCCGCGCATCCTGGTGCTCGACGAGGCCACCAGCGCCCTCGACAACGAGACCGAGCGGGCCGTGCAGCGTGCCTTCGACGAGCTGGCGAGGGGCCGCACCACGGTGACGATCGCCCACCGGCTGTCCACCATCCGCGACGCCGACCAGATCGTCGTCGTCGACCACGGCCGGGTCCTGGAGGCCGGCACCCACGAGGCGCTGGTCGGCGCGGGCGGCCGATATGCGGCCCTGGCCGCCTGAAACCTCAACCCGGCCGGTCCGGCGACCGATACTCGCTGCGACCTCCTCTGCAGCGTGCGAAAGGACCAGCGACGGTGACGCAGCCCCAGCGTGAAATGCCGATCCGGGCCGACAAATGGCGGCCCACCGACCCGGTCCTGGAAGGCCTCATCCGCCGCTGCGCGTCGGACGCCGAGGCGGGCGCCTCCCGCGACGGCGTCCGCGAGTACATGGCCGGCGCGATGATCCTGGCGATCCTCTTCGTCGGGCTGCTGATCGCCGGCGTCGGCACCGGCGCCGCCATCATGATCCCGCTGCTGCTGTTCGGCGCGGGCGCCCTCTTCATGGTGCTGAACACCAGGCCGGCCCCGGTCGAGCGGCGCAAGGCGCTCGACCCGATCGGCGGTCCCGGCGGCCTGCCGGCCGGCTACCTGGTGCACCCGGGCGCCTGGGTGGCCGGTATGCGCGAGTACACCGCCGGCGTGCCGCAGTCGCAGCTGCGCGCGGCCGTCGAGCTGTGCCGCAGCTTCCCGGGCTCGGTGAACGACCTGCTGGCCTTCACCGGCTCGATCGCCGCGCAGCTGCCTCCGGCCAAGCACCCGCTGACCCCCGAGGACGTGGCGCACCGCAGCCGGGACATGGTCCACGTCGGCATGCCGATCATCCAGAGCTTCAACGAGAAGTACCCGAAGAAGGAGCTGGCCGCGGCCGGCAAGGGCAAGAAGAAGAAGTAGTTCAGGCCTCCACGCAGAACTCGTTGCCCTCGGGGTCCTGCATCACGACCAGGTCCCCGTGGGTGGCGAACACCGTGGCCCCCAGCCCTTCGAGCCGTTTCACCTCCTCCGGGACACCGCCCGGCGCGCGCAGGTCGAAGTGCATGCGCAGCTTGGCGGTTCGCGTTTCCGGAACACGCTGGAACCACAGGTTCGGACCGCCCCAGCCGGGCGCCTCCACGAACGCCTTGGCCGGCGTCGCGTTCTCGTCGAGCTCACCGCCGAGGGCGGCCGCCCAGAACCGCCCGACCACGAGCGCGTCGGCACAGTCGAACGTCACCGATTTCACGTAGCTGCCCATGCCGCCAATTATCGTGTGACCATGCCGGAACCGCTCACCGTGCAGGAAGCCCTGCACAGCACCCCCGCCCGCCGTTACCTGTCGCCCGAGCCGATCAGCGACGAGATCATCCGAGAGCTGCTGGACGCCGCCGTGCGCGGCCCCAGCGGCGGCAACTCCCAGGGCTGGGCCTGGATCGTGGTCCGCGACCCGGAGGTCAAGGCGAAGATCGCCGAGTACTACCTGGAGGGCTGGAACAAAGCCTACGGTTCCCGCCGCGAGCAGATCCTCGCCGACCCGGAGGGAATGAGCGCGGCCAGCTTCAACGCCGCCGACCACCTGGCCAACCACCTGGCCGAGGCCCCCGTCTGGATCTTCCCGGTCCTGCTCGGCGCCGCGAGATCGCAGAACCCCCGGCTCGGCTCGTCCATCTACGGCGCCGTCCAGCAACTGATGCTGGCGGCCCGGGCGCACGGCATCGGTTCCACCCTGACCACGCTCTACATGGGCCACGAGGCCGAGGTCCGCGAACTGCTGGGCCTGCCGTCCGACGCGCTGACGATGGCCCTGATCCCGCTGGGTTACCCGGCCAAGGGGCGGTGGTCCCAGCCGAAACGACGGCCGCTCGACGAGGTCGTCTTCTTCGAGAAATTCCAGACCCCTTAGCCGTACGGGCTGGGAGCGCTCCGCCCGGTATGGTCCCGGGCGGAGCGTAGGCATTCGCTCACAAAAGTTGGGCCCGGCTCTTGCTATGGAGGTATCCATACTCGAATATGGCTTTGCACCTCGTTCGGGCCATTTTGCCGTGGCGGCGGCTCGTAATCTGGGGATCAGAAATCGGCACCCATCCACTGGCAACAGTCACGTCCTTCAGCGGCGACGGCCGCCTGCTCGCAACGACCGCCCCCAACGGGGACCTGAAACTGTGGACCGTCGACTCCCCGCGACGCCCGCGCCTCCTCACCCGCCTTCGTGACCGCTACCGCGTGGTCGCGGCGGCCTGGCACCCGGTCACCACCGGCATCCTGGCAACCCTGTCCATGGACGGCCGGGTGACGGTCTGGGAGCTCGACGGCGAACGCCCGCCGGTCGCGCTGCTGTCGCTGCGCTCACCCACGGCCGGCCCGGGCCCGCTGACCTGGCTGCCCGACGGCCGCTACCTGGCCTGCGCCCCGGCCGACGGCGTGGTCAGCGTGTGGAACGTCGAGAGCAGCGTGCGGCACGCCCAGATCCTCGGCCGCCCGTCGGTCTGCCTGGCCCTGCACGCCGCCGACGACATCCTGCACGGCGCGTACGCCGACGGCACCCTGCGCCGCACCAGCCCGCTGCTGCAGCCGGGCCTGCCCGGCTCGCAGCAGTTCCCGCCGATCACCGCCGCGGCCTGGTCGCCGAGCGGCCGGACCCTCGCCGTGGCCCACCAGCACGGTTTCTTCGAGGTCCACAACGAGGACCTGTACGTCCGCTGGACCGGCCAGGTCCCGACCACCCTGCCGCTGATCCTGGCCTGGCACCACGACACCACGATCGTGGTGGCCGAGCGGACCACCCGCACCCTGACCGCCTTCGACACCACCGGCACGCTGCTGTGGGAACGTGCACTCACCCCGGAGCCGGCCGCCATGTCGGTGGCCGGCGACCTGCTGGCGGTCGGCTGCTACAACTTCGCCCCGGTCCTCGTCGATCTCGGCAGCGGAACGCTGCTGTCCGGCGGTTGAGCCCGGGGTATCCGGCGTCACGAAATGATCAGGGCCGGATGATTGTTGGCAGCGGGCATGACGACTGTGGGATTCATCGGTAGTGGGAACATCGGCGGGACCGTGGCGCGGCTGGCGGCGAAAGCCGGCTACGACGTCGTGGTGAGCAACTCGCGCGGGCCGGAGACCCTCGCCGGCCTGGTGGCCGAGATCGGGCCCAAGGCCCGGGCGGCGACCGCGGCCGAGGCGGCGACCACGGGCGACATCGTGGTGGTCAGCGTGCCGTTCCACGCGCACACCACGCTGCCCGCCGAGGAACTGGCCGGCAAGGTGGTGCTGGACACCGACAACTACTACCCGCAGCGCGACGGGCAGGTCGCCGAGCTCGACGAGGGCACACTGACCAGCGCCGAGCTGGAGCAGCAGCACCTCAAGGCGGCCAAGGTCGTGAAGGTGTTCAACAACATCTTCTTCAAGCACCTCGGCAACCTGGCCCGCCCGCAGGGCGCCGGCGACCGCACCTCGCTGACCATCGCCGGTGACGACGCCGAGGCCAAGCAGGCCGCGACGGCGTTCCTCGACGCGATCGGCTACGACGCGGTGGACGTCGGCCCGCTGAGCGAGAGCTGGCGGGTCGAGCCGGGCCAGCCCGCCTACGGCCCGCCCTACGGCAGTTTCGAGGACCCGATCGGCACCCCGGCGAGCGCCGAGACGGTGCGGGCCGCGGTGGCCGCGGCCAGCCGGCCGGCGAGCTGACACCGACCGGATCGGCCTGCTTCGCTTTCAGGAGCGAAGCAGGCCGACCACCAGGGCGAGCGGCGGCCAGGCGGTCCGGCCGCGGCGATTGACCGCGTACGCGCGGAGCTCGACCGCCGGGGCCCGGAGCGGCAGCACCTCGATGCCGGCGACGACGGTCTCGTCCGCCGGCAGCAGGCCCACCCCGAGCCCGGCCACGATGAGGTCCTGCACGAGATCGAGGCTGTCGCAGCGGTGCACGATCCGCGGGGTGAACCCGTTGAGCGAGGCCAGGGTGCGGGCCACCTCCTCGTCGGCGGTGTTGCGGGAGTTGACGATCCAGTCCCGCTCCCAGGCGTCGGCCAGGGTGGTGCCGGCCGGCACGGCCAGCCCCCACGGCACCGTCCAGAGCGCCCGCGTCTCGTAACGGTCCGGGAAGGCGACGGGGGCCAGGTTGTAGTCGTAGGTCAGGGCCAGGTCGACGTCGTCGCCGTCGAGCAGCGCGAACGCCTCGAACGGCTCGTGCTCGTGGATCAGCAGCCGCACCCGGGGATGGTCGCGGGCCAGCCGCGCCTGCGCCGGCAGCAGGGTGCGCCGGATCGCGGTGGCGAACCCGGCCACCCGCAGTTCCCCCGCGGGCGACGCGGACGGGTCCAGATCGAGCCGGGCCGCCTCGACGGCGGCCAGGATCGTCACGCCGTGCGCGGCGAGGCGCCGCCCGGCCGGGGTGAGCCGCACCCGCCGCCCGTCCGGCTCGACGAGCGCGGCGCCGGTGTCCCGGGCCAGGATCGCGAGCTGCTGCGAGACGGTCGAGGTGGTGAGCCCCATCTCCTCGGCGACCTCGCGCATCGACCCGAGCCGGGCCAGTTCGACGAGTAACCGCAGCCTGCGCGTCTCCATCGGATGATTGTGCGGAAATGCCGAACGGTATGTCCAGCATCGGCACGTGGACACGAACAGTTCCGGCACCGTAGAACCAAGGTATGACGAGGGGAACCGCACTGGCCGTGGCCGCGATGCTGACCGTTCAGGCCGGCGTCGCGGCGAGCGTCGGCCTGATCGACCAACTCGGCGCCGAGGGTGCCGCCTGGCTGCGCCTGTCCTGGGCCGGCCTGCTGCTGCTCATCCTGATCCGGCCGAGAGCCCGCGACTTCACCGCCCGCGACCTCGGCGCGGCCGCGCTGCTCGGGGTGGCCACCGCCGGAGCCACGATCCTGTTCATGGCCGCGGTGGGCCGGCTGCCGCTCGGCACCGCCAGCGCGATCGAGTTCCTCGGCCCGCTCGGCGTCGCCGCCGCCCAGAACCGCCGCTCGGTGCTCTGGCCGGCCTGCGCGGCGGTCGGCGTGCTGCTGCTGACCACACCGTGGGAGGGCGGCGCCGATCCGCTGGGCGTGGTCTACGCGCTCGGTGCGGCGGTCTGCTGGGGCGCCTACATCATCCTGACCCAGCGGGTCGGCGACCGGGTCGACGGGATCAAGGGCCTCGCGGTGTCGATGCCGGTCGCCGCCCTGGTCGCCACGCTTACCGTCGATCCGTCCACTTTGGGCAAACTGACGGGAGATCAGCTGCTGCGCGGCTTCCTGCTCGGCGTGGTGCTGCTCATCGCGTTCGGCATGGAAATGCTCGCCCTGCGCAGGCTGACGACGGCCGCGTTCGGCACGCTGATGGCTCTCGAGCCGGCATTCGCCCTGTTGATCGGGGCGGTCGGCCTGCACCAGATCCCCGGCGTGGCCGGCGCCGCCGGCGTCACGCTGGTGGTCGCCGCCGGAATCGGCGCGACCCGCCGGGGCGCCCGCACCCCAACTGGATCACCAACCGTCGCCGTGACATGACGTCGGGTGTTGTCTATGCTCGCAACGGCCGCACCTGAGCGCTCGTTTGGGGGACACGACGTGGAACGCAGCACCACCACGGGCACGCCTGCGCCGCTTGACGAGGCGCGCAACAGCCCGATCGACCGGATCGATCGCACCGCGGCGGCGCGGATCGTGCATCGAATCGTGCGACGTGACCGGTCCGAGGTGACTGCCTCCTTCGGCTCGGGGATCTGACCCGGGTGGAGGTTCCGTGGCGTCCGCTGCGCCACTTCGTGCTGAAGGTCGCCAGCCGATGCGACCTCGCATGTGACCACTGCTACGTCTACGAGCATCGCGACCAGTCGTGGCGCGGCCGTCCACCGGTGATGAGCATGGCGACGGTGCGGGCGGCCGCCGGGCGGATCGCCGATCACGCCCGGGCGCACGACATCGCCCGGGTCGGCGTCATCCTGCACGGCGGCGAACCGCTGCTGCTCGGCGCTGCGCGCCTTCGCGAGGTCCTGCGCGAGCTGCGCGAGACGATCGGCCCGGCCGCCGAACTGAGCCTGCGGATGCAGACCAACGGCGTACGCCTGGACGCCCCGATGGCCGAGGTGCTGCTCGAGGCCGGGGTCCGGGTCGGGGTGTCGCTGGACGGCGACCGGGCCGCCAACGATCTCCACCGGCGGTTCCGCAACGGCGCCACCAGCCATCCGCAGACGCTGCGCGCCCTCGCCCTGCTGCGGCAGCCCCGCTACCGGCCGCTCTACGCCGGCCTGCTGTGCACGGTGGACCTGACCAACGACCCGATCGCCGTCTACGAGGCGCTGCTCGCCGAGAAGGCGCCCCGCATCGATCTGCTGCTGCCCCACGCCACCTGGGCCGACCCGCCCCCGCCGGGCTCGTACGCGGCCTGGCTGCTGGCCGTGCACGAGCGCTGGGTCGCCGACGGCCGGCCGGTGCCGATCAGGCTGTTCGACTCGATCGCCGCACTCGCGGCCGGCGGCCCGAGCGCCACCGAGGCCATCGGGATCGACGCCGGCGACATCGTGGTGATCGAGACCGACGGGGCCTGGGAGGAACCCGACTCGATGAAGACCACGGTGGACGGCGGCGGCGCGACCGGTCTCACCGTCTTCACCGCCGGCGCCGACGAGGTCACCGAGCAGCCCGCCATGCGCCGCCGCCGGGGTGGCCTGGCCGTGCTCTCGGCCACCTGCCGGGCCTGCCCGGTGGTGCGGCAGTGCGGCGGCGGGATGACCGCGCACCGCTACCGGGCCGCGAACGGCTTCGACAATCCGTCGGTCTACTGCGACGACCTGAAGGAGCTCATCATCACCATCAACGAACGGCCGGCGCCGCCCGGCGACCTCGGTTCGCTCCCGCCCGCGGTGTTCGACCAGCTCGGTTACGGATTCGGCGACGCCGAGGCGGTCGAGCTGCTGGCCGACGCCGAACTGGCGATCAACCGGGCGCTGGTGAGCGAGGTGGCGGCGCTTGCCGGGGACTGGAAGACGCTGCCCGAGGTGGAGCGCCGGTCGCCGGTCGCGTTCAACCAGGTCATCGCCGGCCCGTTCGTGCGGTCCTGGGCGGTGACCTGCCTCGACGAGTCCAACTCCGAACCCGACTTCGGGCGCCTCGGGGTGCTCGCCGCCGAGGTGGAGAAGTCCGCCGCCGCCACCTACGTGCGGCTGGGCGGGAAGCCGGTGCGGCTGGACGACGCCGACCCGTACCGCGACCGGTTCGGATATCCGGCTGCCGGCCCGGTCGGCGACGCCTCGGCCTGGGTGTCCGTGCTGGACCGGGCGTGGGAATGGGTCGAGCGGGACGCCCCCGACCAGGCGGACGGGCTGCGCCGCGGCGTCACGGTGATCACCCCGCTGGTGCCCGCCCCGGACGGCACCCTGCGCAGCGCCACCTCCCGGCACGCGTACGGCGCGCTCGGTATCGCCTACACCGACGATCCGGCCGCCATGGCCGTGATGCTGGTGCACGAGTTCCAGCACACCAAGCTCGGCGCCGTGCTCGACCTGATCGACCTGGTCCCGGACAGCGCGGTGGCCGACCGGCTGTCCGTCGGCTGGCGGCCCGACCCGCGCCCGATCGAGGCCGCCATCCAGGGCACGTACGCCCATCTGGCCATCGCCGACATCTGGCGGCGGCGCACCGAGCGGGGGGTTCCCGGGGCCCGGCCGAACTATGTGATGTATCGCGATTGGACGGCCGCCGCCCTGACCGCCCTGCGATCGGGGGAGCGGCTCACCGAGGCCGGCCGCCGGTTCACCGCGCGGATGGCCGAGACGGTGGCCGGGTGGTCGTGACCGGTTGCCCGCGCATGGTTGACTGAGATCACCGGGTCCTGGGGAGGCACGACGGGTGACTGGCGAGTTCAAGAACGAGGATCCGGCCGCACCGGTCTTCTTCCTGAGCTATTCGCGCCCCAAGCCGCCCCTGCGCGCGGTCGGCCCGCCCCGCGAGGCCGGGCGGTTCGTCACCCGGTTCTTCGACGATCTCACCGCCGACGTCAACGATCTGGTCGGCGCGATGCCCGGCCGGGGCGCCGGCTTCATCGACGTGGACACCGCCGGCGGCGACCTGTGGCGCCGCCGGGTGCTCTATGCGGCCGGCTCCTGCCAGGTGTTCGTCTGCCTGCTCTCGATGCCCTACCTGCATCGCAGCGAGTGGTGCGCCCGCGAGTGGGACCTGTTCGCCCGCCGCGAGGTGGTGCCCCGGGCGCCCGACGCCGACCCGGCCGAGAGCGCCATCGTCCCGGTGCTGTGGACCCCGGTGACCGGTGACCTGCCGCCGGTGGTGGCCGAGGTCAACTACTTCCGGCCACCCCGGCTGCCGTCGGCCGACCGCGCCGCCTACGAGGCCGAGGGCATGCTCGGGCTGCTCAAGACCGGGCAGGTCAATGTGTACGAGGCGGTCGTCTGGCGGATCGCGCAGCACGTGGAACGGATCCGGCGCACCTACTGGGTGAAACCGCTGTACCTCGAGCGCGAGGACGGCCTGCGCACCACGTTCGAGAGGAGTGGCCCGTGACCTCGCGCTACTACTTCTACCTCTCCTACGGCCACTCGGTGCGGCTGCGCGCCGACGACCGTCCGGACACCGACCACTGGGCCGGCCGGCTGTTCACCGAGCTGTCCGCCGAGGTGGCGAAGCTGACCGGGGCGGAACCGTCCACCCCGGTCGGCTACTACGACGACCTGGTCCGCCCGATGAGCGACTGGAAGGCCGAGCTGACCGGGGTGCTCAGCAGCACCGACGTGTTCGTGGCGCTCTACTCGCCGGGCTACTTCAACAAGTCGTGGCCGCTGCGCGAGAGGGCATCGTTCACCGGCCGGTTCGACGGCGAGGCCGACGCCGAGCGGTTCGTCCTGCCGGTGCTGTGGGTGCCTTGGCCGCGCTGGGAACGCGAGGCGGAACGGGCGGCGGCGCTGCGGCTCGGCGCCGGCATCCCGGAGTACGCCGAGGAGGGCCTGCAGGCGATGGTCCGGCTGGCCATGTACCGCCGGCAGTACCGCACCGTCGTGACCCGGATGGCCCGCGAGATCGTGACGGCCGCCGCCGCGGCGCCGCGACCCGGGCGCGAGGCGGTCGCCATCGACGAGGTCGAGGTCGAACCGACCGACTCCACCGACATCCAGTTCACCGTCGGGGTGCTCGCGCCGTCCCGCGCCGAGCGGCCCGGCGGGCGGGCCGCCGCACCCTACGGGTCGTCCCCGCGCAGCTGGAACCCGTACCGCGGGGTGCAGAAGTTCCCCATCGCGGAGTACGTCGCGAACGTCGCCGAGCGTCTCGGCCAGCCGGCCCGGATCGCCGACCGGGCAACCGATCTGCTGCGGCTGGCCGAGGGCGCCGCCCTCGTGCTGATCGACCCGTGGCTGGCCGGCACCACCGGCGGCAAGGAGCGGCTGCGTGAGCTGGCCGGCCGGCTGCCCGACTGGGCGACGGTGCTGCTGGTCGCCGACCACTCCGATCCGCAGTACGTCGCGCGCGGCGCCCGCCTGTACGAGTCGGTCGCCGCTACGCTGACTGCCGCCGGGGTGGCCCAGAGCCGGATCACGCTCATCGTGGACATCGGCCGGCTCGTCGACCGGCTCCCGTCCATCATCGACAACGCCTGCACCGTCTACCGGAAGAACGCCCCGGTGTTCCTGCCCAAGGGCGCCGACTCCGTCCTGCCCAGGATTTCCGGGGGAGAGGGATCACCAGATGCTTGAGGACTCGGGCGGCAAGGTCGTCACGTTCTACTCGTACAAGGGTGGGACCGGCCGGACCATGGCCCTGGCCAACGTGGCCTGGATCCTGGCCGCCAACGGCAAGCGCGTGCTGGTCGCCGACTGGGACCTCGACTCACCCGGCCTGCACCGCTTCTTCCGGCCCTTCATCGACCCGGGCGCCCTCGCCTCCTCCGGCGGCGTCGTCGAGCTGGTCCGCCGCTACGAGCAGGCCACCATGCAGAACGTGGAACGGCCCGGCGACTGGCACCGCGACTTCGCCCGGGTCAGCCGGCACGCGTTCAGCATCGACTGGCCGCACTTCCCGGCCGGCGGCGTGATCGACTTCCTGGCGGCCGGCAACCAGGACCAGAACTACGCGCGCAGCATCTACGAGCGGGACTGGGACGAGTTCTACGAACGCTACGGCGGCGGCCAGCTGTTCGACGCGCTCCGCGACGACATGAAGGCGCACTACGACTACGCGCTGATCGACAGCCGTACCGGGTGGAGCGACGTGGCCGGCATCTGCACCGTGCACATGCCGGACGTGCTGATCGACTGCTTCACCTTCAGCGAGCAGGGCATCGACGGCGCCGCCACGGTCGCCGCCAACGTCACCCGGCTCACCGGCCGCCGGCCCATCCGGATCCTGCCGGTGCCGATGCGGGTCGACCTGGCCGAGAAGAAACGCGCCGACGCCGGCCGGCTCGTCGCCCGGCAGCGCTTCACCAGCCTGCCGGCCGGCATGAACCCGTCCGAACGGGACGCGTACTGGGCCACCGTCGAGGTGCCCTATCAGCCCTTCTACGCGTACGAGGAGACCCTCGCGACGTTCGGCGACCGGCCCGGCTCGCGCACCTCGATGCTGGCCGCCTACGAGACGCTGACCGACTACCTCACCGGCGGCGAGGTGACCGGCCTGCCGCTGATGGACGAGTCGCTGCGGGAACGCACCGCGGCCCGGTTCGTGCGCGCGGCCGTGCTGCCGGAGACCACGGTGGCGCTGCGGCACGCCCCCGACGACCGGCTGTGGGCGGAGTGGATCGCCCGGGTGCTGGAGACCGCCGGGGTGACCGTCAACCTGGTCACCAGCGGGCTCGACGCGGACAGCGGGGCGATCCCGGACGGCCGCCTGCTCACCGTCATCTCGCCGGCCAACGCCGAGCGGGAGGAGGCGCGGGTGCCGCGGGAGCGCACCGACCCGCGTGCCCCGCTGGTCGTCTACGTGGCCGACGTGCGGCCGCTGCGCGGACAGTCCGATGCCGACTCCGCCTTCCTGGTCGGCCAGCCCGAGGAGATCGCGATCACCCGGCTGCTGAAGCTGGTCGGCCACCCGGTCGACAACTTCGACCGCGGCCGGGTCGGCCTGCGCTACCCGGGCCGGGCGACGCTGCTGTTCAACGCGCCCATCCGCAACGTGCAGTTCACCGGCCGCGAGGACGACCTGATCGAGCTGCGCAGCCGGCTGGAGACCACCTCCAGCCCGGTGGTGCTCTCCGGCGCCTCCCCGGTGGCGCTGCAGGGCATGGGCGGTATCGGCAAGACCCAGGTCGCGATGGAGTACGCCCACCGCTTCCGCAACGCTTACGATTTCGTCTGGTGGATCAACTCGGACCCGGTGACGTTCATCGACACCCAGCTGTCCGAGCTCGGCCGGGAACTCGGCCTGCCGGGCGGCGGCTCGATCGTCGAGCAGGCCCGGGCGGTGCTGTCGGCGCTGGCCCGGGGCGAGTCGCTGCGCCGCTGGCTGGTCATTCTGGACAACGCCGAGGACGTCGAGACGGTCACCCGGTTCCTGCCCCGCGGCCCCGGCGGCCACGTGATCATCACGTCCCGGGACGCCGGCTGGGCGGAGCGCGCCGAATCCATCCAGGTCGACGTGTTCGACCGCCGGGAGAGCATCGCGCACCTGCGCCGCCGGGTGCCGGCGATGCGGCCGGACGACGCCGGCCGGCTCGCCGACGCGCTCGGCGACCTGCCCATCGCGGTGGCGGCCGCGGGCGCCTGGCTCGCCGACACCGGCAAGCCGGTCGCCGAATACCTCGGTCACCTCGACGAGTACGGCCCGTCCGACCTCCAGCCGATCTGGGACCTGTCGCTCCAGCGCCTCAAGGAGCGGTCGGCGGCCGCCTACCGGCTGCTGCAGCTGTGCTCGGTGCTGGCCCCCGAGGTCGCGCTCGACCTGGTCTACAGCGACCGGATGGCCGAGTTGCTGCGGCCGCTGGACCCGATGGTCACCGAGACCATGTACCGCGGCGCGCTGGTCCAGCAGATCAACCGGCTGGCTCTGCTCAAGGTGGACGTCAGCGGCGGCCAGATCCGGGTGCACCGGATCGTGCAGCACGTGGTGCGCCAGCAGATGACGTCGCAGCAGCGCGACGAGGCCCGCCGCGAGGTGCACCTGGTGCTGGCCGCGGCCCGCCCGTCCGGCGAGGTCGACGACCCGGGCAACTGGCGGCGCTTCCAGATGATCTGGCCGCACCTGGAGGTCGCCCGGGTCCACCAGTCCCTCGAGGAACCGGTCCGGCGGCTGATCATCGACCGGCTGCGGTACATCTGGTTCGCCGGCGGCTTCAACGACGGCCGCCGGGTCGGCGAGGACTACGTGCGCCGCTGGGAACAGCTCCGGGAGACCGTCACCGACCCCGAAGCGCGGTCCGTGCTCAGCCGGCAGTTGCTGCAGTTGCGGTTCAACCTGGCCAACATCGTCCGCGACCAGGCCGAGTTCGAGACCTCACGGGAGATGGACGAGGCGATCCTGACCGAGCAGCGGCGGCTGCTCGGCGACCACCACCCGCACACCCTGATCACCGCCGGTGGCCTCGGCGGCGACCTGCGCGCGCTGGGCCGCTACGCGGAGGCCCGCAAGCTGGACGAGGAGACCACCGCGGCCTGGGTGGAGTACTTCGGTGAGGACCACCAGCGCAGCCTCCTCGCCCTGAACAACCTGGCCGCGTCGCTGCGGTTCGTCGGCGACTTCCGGGCCGCCCGCGACCGGTCCCGGCAGGTGTTCACCCGGGCCGGCATGATCCTCGGCCCGCAGCACTCGGTCACCCTGCTGGCCGGCGGCAGCCTCGGCCGGGACCTGCGCGAGGCCGGCGAGTACGAGGAGTCGGTGACGCTCCTGCGCGACATCCTCGGCCGGTGCCGGCAGGCTTACGGGGAGGAGGCACCCCGCACCCTGAACGCCCTGACCAACCTGGCCGTGTCCGAGCGCAGCGCCGGGCGGGCGCAGGACGCGGCCCAGCACCTGGAGACGGCGTACGAGACGCTGAACCAGGTCCTCGGGCCGTTCCAGCCGGAGACCTTGACCTGCCGGCTGAGCCGGGCGGTCAACCTGCTCGCGGTGGGCGAGGCGGCCAGCGCCGAGGCGGAGCTGCTGCAGATGCAGCGGCGCTACACCGAGCGGTTCGGCGAGGAACACCCGTACACGGTGTCCTGCCTGAACAACCGGGCGGCGGTGGCCCGCGCGCGCGGCGACCTCACGTCGGCGCGGGAGCTGGCGCTGCGGGCGGCGGACTCGTTCGAGATCGTGCTGGGCCCGGAACACCCGTACACCCTGGCCGCCCGGATGAACCAGGCGATCTTCATGGCCGAGTGGGGCGCGGTGCCGCAGGCGCACGAACTGCTCCTGCCGATCTCCGCCCGGGCCGACCAGGTGATCGGCCCGGAACACCCGGACGCGGTCCGCTGCGCCGCCAACCTGGTGCTGATGCGCCGGGACCTGCACGGCGCGTCCCCCGACGAGGAGAACGAGGTGCTCCAGCGCCTGATCCGGGCCCTGGGCGTCGGCCACCCGGCCGCCGAGGCCATGCGCGAACGCCGCTACCTGCACCGCACCCTGGACCCGCACCCGTACTAGATGACCAGGGAGGGTTCCTCGGCCAGCCAGGACAGGATGGACGGGAGGATGCCCATCGCTCCGAAGTGGGCGCTGTCGTTCTGCACCTGCAGGTCGGCGTCGGGGAGGCGTTCGGCCAGCCAGCGGGTGTGGCTGGCCGGCACGACGTTGTCCTCGGCGCCGTGCCACAGCCGGACCCGCTGGCGGATCGCGGCGAGCGGGAAACCCCACTCGCGGCGCAGGGCGAGGATGTCGTCGATCCAGCCGTACGGGCCGGGGCGGGTCGCCTCCGCGTACGCCTCCAGCAGCAGCCGCTCGATCGTCGGGTCCTGGACCACCACCCGGTCGGGGCCGCTGATCTGGCCGCGGAGCGATTCGAGCAGGGTCACCGGGCTGCGCCGGGTGCGGTCGGCCTGCAGGCGCAGGCTCTCCACGAGTTTCTGCTCCTCGGCCGGGGTGGTGGCGAACCCGCGCACGTTGGCGTCGTTCATCCCCTCGTACCAGTCGAGGTCGTCGCCGGCGTTGTTGGGTGCGAAGCTGACCAGCACCGCGGCGCGGGAGACCCGGTCGGGCAGCCGGGCCGCGCAGGCCAGCGCATGCGGGCCGCCGCCGGAGCGGCCGACCACGGCGAACGTGCCGAGCCCGAGGTGATCGGCGATCCGCTCGACGTCGGCCGCGCAGTCGGCGACGCTGCGGCCGGCCTTGCGGTCGGAGCCGCCGTAACCGGGCCGGTCGTAACTGATCAGGCGGACGCCCAGGCGGTAGAGGACGCCGGCGCGGGGCCGGGGACCGATGCGGCTGCCGGGGGTGCCGTGCATGAGGAACACCGGGTAACCCGAGGGGGCGCCGACCGCCTGGTAACGCAGGGTGCGTCTGTCGGCCGTCTCGACGTCCGCGTCTGTCGATCCCTCTGGGGACACTCTTGGTCACTCCCGAGTCCGTCGGGCCGCGCTGCCGCCGCCCAGCTGTGCGGCCACGGAGACGCAGGTTCCGGGGGCCTACGCTAGCGACGCCGGGGCAGCTCCACCAGTATCAAGCTTCGCTGCCGGTCGCGTGTTGCGAATGATGAACACCTGACAGGGGAAAACAACACTGTCGTAACGCGAACGGTTACGGCTGGTAGCGGTAACCCATGCCGGGTTCGGTGAGCAGGTGGCGCGGGCGCGTCGGGTCGTTCTCGAGTTTGCGGCGCAGCCGGGCCATGTACTGCCGCAGATAGTTGGTCTCGGTGCCGTACTGCGGGCCCCACACCTCCTTCAGCAGATGGCGCTGGGTGATCAGCTTGCCGGGGTTGCGCAGCAGTTGTTCGAGCAGCTGCCACTCGGTCGGGGTGAGCCGCTGCTCGGGGGTGATGGTGTGGTCGCCGAGGTCGATCGTGTAGCGGCCGAGAGCGATCACCGCGTCGGCGGTCGCGGGCTGGGCGCGGCGGGTGACGGCCCGGATCCGGGCCAGCAGTTCGTCCAGCCCGAAGGGCTTGGTCACGTAGTCGTCGGCGCCGGCGTCGAGGGCGGCCACCTTGTCGGTGCCCTCGGCCCGGCCGGACAGCACGATGATCGGCACGGTGGTCCAGCCGCGCAGGCCGCGGATGACGTCGGCGCCGTCCATGTCGGGCAGGCCCAGGTCCAGGACGACCAGGTCGGGCGGGTGGGCGGCGGCCGCGTGCAGGGCGCCGGTGCCGTCGGCGGCGACGTCCACGTCGTACTCCCGGGCGCGCAGGTTGATCCGCAGCGCCCGCAGGATCTGCGGGTCGTCGTCGACGACGAGGATGCGGGTCACTGCGGTCTCCCGGCGGCCGGCAAGGTAAGGATCATGGTAAGGCCCCCGCCGGGGGTCGCGGCGGGCTTCAGAGCGCCGCCCATGGCCTCGGCGAGACCGCGGGACAGAGCCAGTCCGAGGCCGACACCGGTGTGGTTGTCCCGGTCGCCGAGCCGCTGGAACGGCTGGAAGACCAGGTCCCACTTGTCCGGGGCGATGCCCGGCCCGTGGTCGATGACCAGCAGGTCCACGGTGTCGCCGCGGGCGGCGCCGGTCACCGACGGTGGCCGGCCGGGCGGTGAGAACCGCAGCGCGTTGCCGACCACGTTGACCAGGACCCGGTCGAGCAGGCCGGGGTCGGCGCGCACGGCCGGCAGGTCGTCGGGCAGCCGCACGGTGATCTCCCGGCCGGGCGGGCCGAGTTCGTCGAGGGCGGCGGGTACGACGTCCTCGAGGCCGATGTCGGCGGGGCGCACGCCGAGGGCGCCGGCCTGCAGGCGGCTCATGTCGAGCAGGTTCGCGACGAGTCCGGCCAGCCGGTCGAGGGATTCGTCGGCGGTAGCGAGCAACTCGGCCTGGTCCTCGGCGTCGAACGAGACCTCGGTGCTGCGCAGGCCGGCCACCGCGGCCTTGGCCGAGGCGAGCGGGGTGCGCAGGTCGTGGCCGACGGCGGCGAGCAGCGCGGTGCGCACCTTGTCGCCCTCGGCGGCCACGGTGAGGCGCTGCTGCCGCAGGGCGACGGCGGCCTGGGCGGCGAACGCGGCGACGATCCGCCGGTCCGATCTCGCCAGCCGGCGGCCGCTCAGGACGAGGCTGAGGCTGTCGTCGACGCCGAAGGCTTCCCCGTCGGCCGGGCTCGCGGCGGCCGGCGCGCCGACCGACGCGGCCGGGTGCCATCCGCCGGGTACGCGTTCGAGCAGGGTCACCGCGTCGAGGCCGAACGTGTCCCGCAGTTGCCGCAGCAGCCCGGCGAGCGGGTCGGGGCCGCCGCGCAGCACCCCACCGGCGACCTCGGCCAGGGTGCCGGCCTGGGCGGCGCGCCGGGCGGCGAGGTCGACCACCCAGGAGACGGCCACCGCCACCACCACGAAGGCGGCCAGCGCGAGCAGGCTGTCGCCGCGGGCGATGGCCAGGCTGTGCAGCGGCGCCACGTGGAAGTAGTTGAGCAGCAGGAACCCGCCGACCGCGGCCAGCAGCGCCGGCCACAGCCCGCCGACCAGGGCCACCCCGACCACGGCCGCCAGGAACAGCGAGATCTCCCCGGTGACCGTGGTGAGCAGCGGCAGCCCGAGGGCGGCCAGAGCGAATCCGGCGATCCGCCGCTGACGCGACAGCGGCGGGTTCATCAGTCGTGCGGACCGACCGCGGTGACCACGACCGCGGCGGCGCCGGCCTCGTCGGAGGCGGCCAGGTCGACGGTGGCGTCGATGCCCCAGTCGTGGTCGCCGTCCGGGTCCTCGAAGACCTGCCGCACGGTCCACGCGGTCGGGGTGGTCTCGATGTGCAGCAGCGCGGGGCCGCGGGCCGAGGGGCCGGTGCCGACCTCGTCGTACTCCTCGAAGTAGTCGGCCATGGCCGCCGACCAGCGGTCGGCGGTCCAGCCGTTCTCGCCGTCGAGTTCGCCCAGGTCGTACCAGCGGCGCAGGGCGGCCAGCTCGACCCGGCGGAACAGGGCGTTGCGCACCAGCACCTTGAAGGCCCGCACGTTGCGGGTGACCGCGGGCGGCTTGTCGTCGAGGCGTACCTCTTCGATCTCGGCCCCGGGGTTGCGCAGCCGCTCCCACTCGTCGAGGAGGCTGGAGTCGACCTGCCGGACCAGCTCGCCGAGCCATTCGATGAGGTCGCCGAGCTCCTCGGTGCGGGCGTCCTCGGGCACGGTGTGCCGCAGCGCCCGGTACGCGTCGGCCAGGTAGCGCAGGACGAGCCCCTCGGAGCGGGACAGGCCGTAGAACGACACGTACTCGGTGAAGGTCATCGCCCGCTCGTACATGTCCCGCACGACGCTCTTGGGCTTGAGCTCGTAGTCGGCGACCCACGGGTGCCCGCGACGATAGGTCTCGTACGCGTTCTCCAGCAGTTCCAGCAGCGGCCGGGGGTGGGTGACGTCCTCGAGGAGTTCCATCCGCTGCTCGTACTCGATGCCCTCGGCCTTCATGGCGTTGACCGCCTCGCCGCGCGCCTTGGTGCGCTGCGCGTAGAGCACCTGGCGCGGGTCCTCGAGGGTCGACTCGATGACCGACACGACGTCGAGCGGGTAGTCGGGGGCTTCCCGGTCGAGCAGTTCCAGGCAGGCCAGGGCGAAGGGGGACAGGGCCTGGTTGAGCGCGAAGTCGAGCTGAAGGTCCTCGGTGAGGCGGTAGACGCCGTCCGCGGTGCGCTCGATGACGCCGCCGGCCATCAGGGCCCGGGCGATGGCGATGGCCCGGCGGATGTGCCGCCGCTGGGCGCCCGGCTCCTCGTGGTTGTCGGTGAGCAGGTGCCGCATCGCCGCGAACGGGTCGCCGCCGCGGGCCAGCACGTTGAGCAGCATCGCGTGCGACACCTGGAAGGATGACGTGAGCGGCTCGGGCTCGGCCGACACCAGGCGGTCGAAGGTGGGCTGGGCGTAGCCGACGGTGCCCTCGGGCGGTTTCTTGCGGACCACCTTGCGCCGTTTCTTCGGATCGTCGCCGGCTTTGGCCAGGGCCCGCTCGTTTTCCACGACGTGCTCGGGGGCCTGCACGATGACGGTGCCGAGGGTGTCGAACCCGGCCCGCCCGGCGCGCCCGGCGATCTGATGGAACTCGCGCGCCTTGAGCAGCCGCGTCTTCACCCCGTCGTACTTGGACAGACCGGTGAACAGCACCGTGCGGATCGGCACGTTGATGCCGACGCCGAGCGTGTCCGTCCCGCAGATCACCTTGAGCAGCCCGGCCTGGGCCAGGGTCTCCACCAGGCGCCGATATTTCGGGAGCATGCCGGCGTGGTGCACGCCGATGCCGTGCCGAACCAGCCGGGACAGGGTCTTGCCGAAACCGGAGGAGAACCGGAAACCGCCGATCGCGACGGCGATGGCGTCCTTCTCGGCGCGGGTGGCCATGTTGACGCTCATCAGCGACTGCGCCCGTTCCAGAGCGGCGGCCTGGGTGAAGTGCACGACGTAGACCGGCGCCTGGTGGGTCTGCAGGAGCTCCTCGATGGTCTCGTGCAGGGGCGTCATCACGTACTGGAAGACCAGCGGGACCGGCCGCTCCGCGCTGGCCACCACGGCGGTGGGCCGGCCGGTGCGGCGGCTGAGGTCGTCGACGAAGCGGGTGGTGTCGCCGAGTGTTGCCGACATCAGCAGGAACTGCGCCTGCGGCAGCTCGATGATCGGCACCTGCCAGGCCCAGCCGCGGTCGGGTTCGGCGTAGAAGTGGAACTCGTCCATCACGACCTGGCCGACGTCGGCGGCGGCGCCCTCGCGCAGGGCGAGGTTGGCGAGCACCTCGGCGGTGCAGCAGATGATCGGCGCGTCCGCGTTGACGCTGGCGTCGCCGGTCAGCATGCCGACGTTGTGCGCGCCGAAGGTCGCGCAGAGGGCGAAGAACTTCTCGCTGACCAGGGCCTTGATCGGCGCGGTGTAGAAGGTGGTGCGGCCGCCGGCCAGGGCGATGAAGTGCGCGCCGGTGGCGACCAGGCTCTTTCCGGAGCCGGTCGGGGTGTTCAGGATGACGTTGGCCCCGGTGGCCAGCTCGATCAGCGCCTCTTCCTGATGGGTGTAGAGGGCGAGGCCCTGCTCGGTGGCCCATTTCTGGAAGGCGTCGAAGACCGCGTCGGGTTCGGCGTTGCCCGGAAGGCGATCTGTGAGAGTCATGATTGCAAAAGCTTATCCAGGGGCGGTACGCGGCCACGCAGCGAGTCTCGCCCGTAATTCGGCTATCTGCGGCGCGTCCATCCCATACAGGGTGAAACGGGTGTCGTCGAGGCGGTCCAAGTAGCGGCCGGCGTCGGCGATGTCCTCCGGATCCAGCGCCGGGTCGACCGCGTGCGCGAGTTCCAGGATGCGGCTCAGCGGGTAACGCTCGAGGGCGGCGGCCACATCGATGTAGTCGCGCACCTCGCGCCGGTTGACCAGAGCCGCGACCTTGGTGGCGACCAGATCGTCGAGGTGCATGACCGGCCCGAGGTCCATCACCACCGGAGCCCGGTGCCGGTCCAGGCGGCACAGCGTGAGCCGCAGCGCGCGCCCGTCCCGGCTGACCACGAACTCCTGGATGTCCTCGTCCATCCCGGCGAACAGTTCGTCGCCCTCCTCCCGCAGCACCCGGTAGCCGTTCTCGCGCAGCGCGGAGGTCACCTCGCCGGCCGCCGCGGTGACCCCGCCGGCCGTGTCGGTGAACAGGTCGACGTCCTCGGTCGGCCGGGCGACCAGGCCGTTGACCAGCCACGCGACGCCGCCGCCGAGCACGAAGCCGTGCTTGTCGGCGACCGCCAGAGCCACCCGGGCGACGTCGCGGTAGAAGTCCTCGAAACTCACGCGTGGCGCAGGCGCGGATGCCGCGCTTCCCAGGCGGCCCGCACGGCGCGGGGGAGATTGAGCTGCGGCCAGAGCCGCACCAGGAGAGGACCGTTGAGGTACGTCCGGAGTTCGTCGACCCGGATCGCCTCGCGCAGCACGTTCTCGTACATCCAGGCGAGCATCGTGGGCTCGGCGAGGTCGAACGCGCGCATCGGGTTCCACCAGAGCCGCAGCGGCAGCTCGACCAGGCCGCTGGTGGGGCCGGTCAGCTCGCCGAGGGTGCCCGCGACCAGAACCGGCCGGTGCGGCCGGGACAGGTGGACGGCCGGGGCCTCTCGCGTCGTGGCGGGCATGCGATCAGCGTAAACCGACAACCCGTCCAAACCATAAAACCTAGAATCCTAGGATGCTGTACGGGTTGTGTACCGTACCTCCGTGATCTTGGGTCGCGACACCGAGCTCGCCGAGCTGACCACTTTCCTGGCGGCCGACGGCGGCGGCGCCCTGGTGGTGCGCGGTGACGCCGGGGTCGGCAAGAGCGTGCTGCTCGACGCGGCCGCGACCGGCAACGGCCGGCGGGTGCTGCGGGCCGTCGGCACCGAGGCCGAGTCCGGGCTCGCCTACGCCGGCCTGCACCAGATCCTCTATCCGCTGCTGCCGCACGCGAGCAGCCTCGACCCGGCGACCCGCACGACGTTCGACACGATCTTCGGCCGGGGGAGCGCGGAACCCCCGTCGGTGCTCGCCCTCGGCGTCGCCGTCCTCGACCTGCTCGCGCTGGCCGCCGGCACCCGGCCGCTGCTGCTCGTCGTGGACGACGCGCACTGGCTCGATCCGCACTCGGTGGAGCTCGGCACGTTCATCGCCCGGCGTCTCGGCGGGCACCCGGTGCGCCTGCTGGCCGCCGTACGCTCCGAATTCGCCTCCGGCTGGGACGCCGCCGGCCTGCCCTCGCTGCCGGTGCCGCCGCTCGCCGCCCCGGCGGCGAAGCGGCTCCTCGAGACCGTCGCCCCCGGCCTCGGCGAAGCCGCCCGCGCGGAGGTGCTGCGCGAGGCCGACGGCAATCCGCTCGCCCTGGTCGAACTGCCCCGGGCGGCCAACCGCGGCGGCGGCGCGATGCCGTTCGCGCGGCGGCTGTTCGGGGCCCGGATCGACGCGCTGAGCCCGTCCTCGCGGTCCGCGCTGCTGCGGGCGGCGCTGGACAGCGGTTCCCGCTACCGGCTGGACGGTGTCGCCGACGCGGTCACGAGCGGCCTGATCACCGGCGACCTGCGGTTCCGGCATCCGCTGGTGCGGTCGGCGCTGCTCGGCACGGTCACCCCCAACGAGCGGCGGGCCGCCCACCGCGACCTGTCCCGGCTGTACGAGCTGGACGCCGAGCGGTACGCGACGCACCTGGCCGCGGCCACCGTCGACCCCGACGAGGAGGTCGCCGAGGCCCTCGAGCACGCGGCGAACTCGGCCAGCGAGCGGGGTGGTGCCGCGTCCGCGGTGGCGATGCTGACCCGGGCCGCCGAGCTGAGCCCGAGCGCGTCGGAACGGACCCGGCGGATCGAGGAGGCGGCGTTCGTGGCGGCCCAGGCGGCCCTGCTCGACCAGGCCGGGGAGTTGCACACGGCCGCCGGGGCACAGTCGCCGGGCGCGGTGCTGACCGCGGCCTACACCGCGCTGTACCGCGACGGGGACGTGCGGATGGCGCACCGGCGGGTGGCCGTGGCCCTGGCCGGCGACGCCGACGCGGGGACCCGGGAGCGGCTGCTCGGCCTGCTGCTCGCGATCAGCCTGTTCGCCGGCGACGCGGAACGCTGGCACGTCACCGAGGGCGTTTTCGAGGGGGCCGGCGATCTCAGCCGGCTGTATCGGGACGTGTTCGGCGACATCGCGCGGACCGGGCAGGGTGCGGCCGAGCGGGTCCGGGAGGCGTTCGGTCAGGTCGGCGAGGGGCAGCCGTGGGACGTCATGCGGCTCGGGGTGGCCGCCTACTACACCGACTGCCTCGGCGAGCACCGCGCCCTGGTGCGGCGGGTCGCCGACCGGGAGGAGCACGGCGGGGCGGTCAGCAACGCGATGACCCTGCTGCAACTGGTCATGCTCGACCAGATGTCGTCGGGGGAGTGGGACGACGCCGTCGCCACCGGGCGGCGCGGTCTCGAGATGACCATCGAGCACGGCTACGCGCTGTTCGAGCATCAGTTCTACGGGTTCAGCGGGCTGATCTCGGCCTGGCGCGGGGACCTCGAGGCGGCCCGGCGGGCCGCCGACCGGCTCGACCGCTGGGCGCGGCCGCGCGGCGTCGGCTATCTCACCGATCTGGCCGAGGCGATCGGCGCGGCGGCGGCTCTGACGGCCGGGGACTACGAGGAGGCGTACGCGTACGCGAGCGGGCTGACCTCGCCGGGCACCTTCACGCCGTACTCCCAGTTGTCGGTGCGCACCCTGCTGGACCTGGTCGAAGCGGCCGTGCACACCGGGCGGGTGCCGCAGGCACTCGCCCATGCGGAGGCGGCCGCCGCGCAGGACCTGCCGGCGATCTCGGGCCGGCTGGCGTTCCTCACCGCGGCCGTCCTGGCGATGGCGTCCGGCACCGATTTCGATGCCGCGCTGTCGCATCCGGACGCCGTGCGGTTCCCGTTCGAGCGGGCCCGGGTGCTGCTCGCCCAGGGCATGTGGTTGCGGCGCCAACGC
Organism: Paractinoplanes toevensis; assembly: GCF_018332695.1. GTDB lineage: Bacteria > Actinomycetota > Actinomycetes > Mycobacteriales > Micromonosporaceae > Actinoplanes > Actinoplanes toevensis. The sequence continues at coordinate 155,331 of NZ_BOQN01000087.1, read as the reverse complement.
GACCGGGTCGCGGCGCGCACGGTCCTCGCCGAGGCGGCCGCGGCGTTCGAGCGGCTCGGCACCGGGCCGTGGGCGTCCCGGGCCCGGGCCGAGCTGCGGGCGGCCGGCTCCGGCGTCGTGGCGGGTGGTGCGGCCGCGCTGACCGCCCAGGAACACCAGATCGCCCGGCTGGCCGCGGGCGGCCTGAGCAACCGGGAGATCGGCGCGAAACTGTTCCTGTCCCCGCGCACCGTCGGCGCCCACCTGTACCGGGTCTTCCCCAAGCTGGGCGTCTCGTCGCGGGCGTCGCTGCGGGACGCGCTCGCCGACAATTGACGCTTGACCTTCACCCTGCGGAAAGGCCCAACGTGGTCGGTGCCGGTCACCCGACCGGCACGAGGAGGGCACGACGGTGGAGCTGCTGACGATCGGGGCGTTCGCCCGTGCGGCCCGGCTGACCGCGCGGGCGCTGCGTCTCTACGACGAGACCGGCCTGCTGGCACCGGCCGCGGTCGATCCCGACAGCGGCTACCGGTTCTACGCGCCGGCCCAGGTCGCCCGGGCCCGGCTGATCGCCGGGCTGCGCCGGGTCGGCATGCCGCTGACCGAGATCAAGGCGGTGGCGTCGTTGCCGCCGGCCGAGGTGGCGGCGGCGGTCGCGGCGTACTGGCAGGCCGAGACGGCCCGCACCGAGACGCGGGCCCGTCAGGTCGCCCTCCTCCTGTCCGATCTGTCCAGGGGAGACACCACCATGTCCGAGATCACCATGCGTTACGCGACCCGCTGCGAGACCGGCGCGGTCCGCGACACCAACCAGGACGCCACGTTCGCGTCCGCCGACGTGCTGGCGGTGGCCGACGGCGGCGGAGGCCCGGCCGGTGCGGCGGCCAGCGCCGCGGCGGTGGGGGCTCTGTCCGGCTCCGCCTCACTGGCCACGCTCGCCGCGACCATCGACGAGATCGACCGGGCGTGGCGCGGCAAGGCGATCACCACGCTGACCGCCATCGTCCGGCAGGGCGCCCAGCTGGCGCTCGTCCACATCGGCGACACCCGGGCCTACCTGCTGCGCGCCGGCGAACTGTCCCAGCTGACCCACGACCACACGTGGGTGCAACAGCAGGTCGACCACGGCCGGCTGGCGGCCACCGAGGCGGCCGCGCACCCGCAGCGGGCGCTGCTGGTGCGGGCGCTGGGCGGCGGCCCCCAGCCGGTCGAGGCCGACCTGGCCCTGCGCACGGCGCTGCCGGGCGACCGCTACCTGCTGTGCTCCGACGGCCTGTCCGCGGTGGTCGGCCGCACGGCCCTGCACACCACCCTGACCGGCAACACCGACCCGGACGCGGCCGCCCAGGCCCTGCTCGACCTGGCATTCGAGGCCGGCGCCCCCGACAACATCGCCTGCGTCGTGGCCGACGTGGTCACGGCGTGAAGCGGGCGGTCCAGTCGGCGAGGAGGCCGGTCATGAAGTCGGCGTTGAGGGTGTAGACGCGTTCGCGGCCCTGCAGGCCGACGCTGATCAGGCCGGCCTCCTCCAGCACCCGCAGGTGCCGGCTGGTGGTCTGCCAGCTGTGGTCCATCCGCACCGCGATCTTGCCGGAGACCTGGGATCCGCCGTGGGCCAGCAGGGTCACCAGGATCGCCCGGCGGGTGCGGTGTGACAGGGCGGCGAAGACGGCGTCGAGCCGTTCGAGGTCGGCCAGGCCGGGGATCTGCTCAGCCAACGGGCTCGAACTCGTCGAACTCGAGGCCGCGGGCGGACGGCGCGGGGGTGTGCGGCTCGACCAGGGCGGCGAGCCTCGTCCAGATCGGGATGACGTCGGGGTGCTCGTGGGCCGGCCCCATCACGCCGGGCACCCAGCGGGTCAGCTCCACATAGCGCACCGGGCCGGACACCGAGCGGTAGAGCGCGGGTGGGCCGTCGGCGATGAAGCCGAGGCGGTGCAGGGTGGCCCAGCTTTCCCGGATCACGGTCTCGAAGTCGGCCTCCGCCCCGGCCCGCACGTAGTAGGTCCCGAACGTCACCTGATTATCAGCCATGTTGCTTACCCTAAGCCTACTCGCTTAGAAAGGGAAGTCGGATGACGTAAGCGACGGTGACGGCCCGGTCGATAGCGTCACGGGCAACGACGACGGATTGGTGGGGCCATGCAGGGAAAGACGGCGATCGTGACCGGGGCCAGCAAGGGGATCGGGCTGGCGGTGGTGCGGGCCCTCGCGGGAGCGGGCGCCACGGTGATCGCGGCGGCCCGGAGCAGCACGCCGGAGCTGGAGACGCTGGTCAAGGCGGGCGGGGTGCGCTGGGTCGGGGCCGACCTGGGCGACCCGGCGGCGCCGGCGGCGCTGGTCGAGGCGGCCGGTGGGGTGGTGGACGTGCTGGTCAACAACGTGGGGACGGCGCCGGCCCGGCTCGGCGGGTTCCTGTCGGTCAGCGATGCCGAGTGGCAGCGGACGCTCGATCTCAACCTGCTCGCGGCGGTGCGGATGACCCGGGCGGCGCTGCCGTCGATGCTGGAGCGTGGTCACGGGTCGATCGTCACGGTGGCGTCGGTCAACGCGTCGCTGTCCGACCCGCTGGTCGTCGATTACAGCGCGGGCAAGGCGGCGCTGGTGTCGTTCTCGAAGTCGCTGTCCAAGGAGTTCGGCCCGAAGGGCGTGCGGGCCAACACGGTCAGTCCCGGCCCGGTCGAGACCGACCTGTGGCTGGGCGGCGGTGGCGTGGCCGCGACCGTGTCGGCGGGTGGCGGTCTGCGGCCGGAGGACGTGGTGGCGCAGGCCAAGAGCCAGATCCCGAGCGGCCGGTTCTCCACGCCGGACGAGGTGGCCGCGGTGGTGCTGTTCCTGGCCGGCGACGCGGCCGGCAACGTCAACGGCAGCGACTTCGTCATCGACGGCGGCCTCCTTCCGATGTGGTGAGTGCCTACCGCAGCGGGCGGCCCAGCAGGCGGCGGCCCTCGTCGGTGAAGCCCCGGGCGCGGTAGTAGCGGAACAGGTGGGACACGTCCATCCCGTTCGGCGCCACCACGATCTCCAGCTTGGCCGCCCCGATCCCGGCGGCCCAGCGGGCACTGTCCTCGATCAGCTCGGCGGCGAGCCCGCGCCGCCGGAACGCGGGCGCCACGTAGAGGTCCTCCAGCTCGGCGATCCGCCCGTTCTCCAGCCCGTAGCTGGACGTGCTGATCGCGAACGCGACGGCTGGCCCGTCCACCGTGATCACCGCGACGTGGGCGGCGTCGCTGACGAGCAGGTGCCGCAGGTGCTCCTCGAGGCGGGCCCGGGGCGTGGCGAAGCCGTCCTCGGCGTAGAAGTCGACGGCGAGCTCGAGGACCGCGGCCAGGTCGCCGGGGACGGCCGTGCGCAGCGTCATGCCGACACCGTCGACAGCCGGGTGCGCACGACCAGGTCGTGCAGGGCCCCGACCGCGTCCGGCGCCGGCGACGGCGGCAGCGGCGACGAGTCCCGGGCCTCCTCCAGTGCCGCGCGCAGCCGCGGCACCTCGCGAGCGAGCAGGCCGGCGACCCCGGCGGGCAGGGGTCCGTGCTCCGCCGACCGCTTGGCGGCGATCAGATCGGGTACGTACGGCAGCCCGTCCCCGAGCACGGCCAGGTCGGTCTCCAGCTGCCCGGTCCGCATCAGGTGCGTGCCGGTCAGCAGCACCCGCAGGGTGTAGAGGGCGGGCTTGAGCTCCCCGGTCCGCTGGAACAGCGCTTCCTGCCCGGCCGCGAAACCGAGGTAGTGGTGCGCGTGCCCGCTCGTGATCAGCCCCGGCGTGATCCCCCGCAACTCCGCGTGCACCGGTGACGTCACCACGACCAGCGGCGACAGCAGCTGTTCCAGGACGTACCCGTTGCGGCTGTTCAGCAGGCGGGCGAATTTCGCCAGGTCGTGGCTGACCACGTCGAGTTCGACGCCGTCGCGGAAGCCGCCGGACTCCAGCGTCTCCGGGCCGGCCCGCAGGCCGAGCACCTCGGTGGCGGGCAGCAGGTGGGCGGCCCGCACGTCGAGGTCGGAGTCGACCGAGGCGAAGCCGTACAGGTGGGCGCCGCTCACGGTTGCGAAGATCAACGGATAGGGGAGGGCGTGGGCGATCTCGGCGGTCCACTCCGGCACGTCGACGGTCATTCCAAACCCCTTTCCCGTACGGCGTAGAGCAGTTGATCTATCTCTTCGGTCCGTGGGGTTTCCGGTAGGTGCGTGGTCGCCGCCGCGGCGGCCAGGTCGTCCTGCAGTTCCCCGGCCCAGGCCGTGACCTCCGCCCAGGGCGTCTCGCCGCGCTTGACGGCCAGGAGCCGCTCCCGCCACGGGCGCACGTCGACCAGGACCTCGCCGGTGCGCAGCACGTGCGCGCCGGCCAGCAGCAGCCGCAGCATGTGCATGGCCTGCTTGTGGTTGGTCTCGCCGGTGCGTTCGCGGCGGGCGTTGACCCGGTTGAGCTGGTCCCGCGCGTACGCCCCGAAGCTGGTCCCGACGCGGCGGGACAGGAACGCCGGGCGCACCGACCGCAAGGCCTCGCCGTCGGCGGTGATCCGTTCGACGATCGGTGACCACAGCACTTCCAGGACGGTCGGGTTGCCCTGCAGGGCGAGCACACAGAAGCGCTCGATCTCCCAGGAGAACTCTTCCGCCCGCGGCCCGTCCAGGTGGGTGGGCGGCTTCTCGACGCCCCAGAAGCTGCGGGTCGGCGCCGCGAACACGCCACGGCGGTCGTGGTCGGACCCGGGGCCCTCGAGGCCGTACGCCCGGGATCCGACCACGACCCCGAGGATCGTGTGCCGCTCGACCAGTTCGATCACGCCGGGGACCGTACCGCCCGGCTTGGGTGTGGGGGAGCGAATTACAGGTCGAGGACCGTGCCGTCGATCTCGTCCAGCTCCTCGGCCGACAGGGGCAGGTTGCCCAGGGCGGCGATGTTGTTCTCCAACTGCTCGACGCTGCTGGCGCCGATGATCAGGCTGGTCATCCGGTCGTCGCGCAGGGCCCAGGCCAGGGCCATCTGGGCGAGCGACTGGCCGCGGCGCTTCGCGATGTCGTTGAGCGCGTGGATGCGGCCCATCGTCTTCGCGTCGAGGTTGCTCTCGTTGAGGAAGACGCTGGTGCGCACCCGCGAGTCCTCGGGGATGCCACCCAGGTAGCGGTCGGTGAGCAGACCCTGCTGCAGCGGGCTGAACGCGATGCAGCCGGCCCCGGCGTCGGCGAGGGTGTCGAGCAGGTTGTCCCGCTCGATCCAGCGGTTGAGGATCGAGTACGACGGCTGGTGGATCAGCAGCGGCGTGCCCAGCTCACGCAGGATCTTCGCGGCCGCGGCGGTCTGCGCGGCGGTGTAGTTGCTGATGCCGACGTACAGGGCCTTGCCGGCGCGGACCACCGCGTCCAGCGCCGCCATGGTCTCCTCGAGCGGGGTGTCCGGGTCGGGCCGGTGGTGGTAGAAGATGTCCACGTAGTCGAGCCCGAGCCGCTTCAGCGACTGGTCCAGGCTGCTGACCAGGTACTTCTTCGAACCCCACTCGCCGTACGGGCCGTTCCACATGTGATAGCCGGCCTTGGTCGACACCACGATCTCGTCCCGGTAGGGGCGGAGGTCGGTCGTGAGCAGGCGCCCGAAGTTGGACTCGGCGCTGCCGGGCGGCGGCCCGTAGTTGTTGGCCAGGTCGAAGTGGGTGACGCCCAGGTCGAAGGCGCGGCGCACGATGTCGCGCTGCCGGTCGAGGGGGCGGGTGTCGCCGAAGTTGTGCCAGAGGCCGAGCGAGATCGCGGGCAGTTTCAGGCCGCTGCGCCCGGCACGCCGGTAGGTCATGGAGTCGTAGCGGTCCTGCGCGGGGTTGTACGTCACAACCCCAGCGTAGGGATACCCGGCTGTAACAGATCCACTGGTAGGTTGGTTGCCAGCCATGCGGGAGAGTTCGTCTCCGGGACGGCGCCGAAGGGGCAAATCCTCCCCGGAACCTCTCAGGCAAACGGACCGTGTGGGCTACGCGACTCTGAAGTGCCCATCTGGGTATGACAGAGGGGGAGGCCGCCTCGTCGACCTCGCCCCAAGGAGCCGCCATGACGTTCGCATCCCGGCACATAGGGCCCGATCCGGACGAGCAGACCCACATGCTCAAGTCCATCGGGTTCCCCTCGCTCGACGCCCTGATGGACGCGGCGATCCCCGAGGTGATCCGCTGGACCGATGCTCTCGACCTGCCGGCCGCCGCCTCCGAGGAGGAGACGATCGCCGAGCTGCGCGAGATCGCGTCGCGTAACACCGTCGCCACCCCGATGATCGGGCTCGGCTACTACGGCACGCACACCCCGGCGGTGATCAAGCGCAACGTCCTGGAGAACCCGTCCTGGTACACGGCGTACACGCCGTACCAGCCGGAGATCAGCCAGGGGCGGCTCGAGGCGCTGCTCAACTTCCAGACCATGGTGACCGACCTGACCGGGCTGACCACGGCGAACGCGTCGATGCTCGACGAGGGGACGGCGGTTGCCGAGGCGATGACCCTCGCCCGCCGGGCATCAAAATCCAAGTCCGCGGTGTACGCCGTGGACAGCGACACGTTCCCGCAGACTCTCGCCGTGCTACGCACCCGGGCCGAACCGCTGGGCATCACCCTCGCGATCGTCGACCTGGACGCCGGTGAGCCGCTGCCGGACGAGTACTTCGGCCTGCACCTTCAATATCCGGGCGCGTCCGGCGCGGTCCGCGACCACGCGGCGCTGGTCGCCGCCGCCCACGAGGCGGGCGCCCTGGTCACGGTGGCCGCCGACCTGCTCGCGCTGACCCTGCTGCGGGCCCCCGGCGAGATCGGCGCGGACATCGCGGCCGGCACCACCCAGCGCTTCGGGGTGCCGCTCGGCTTCGGCGGCCCGCACGCCGGCTACCTCGCCGTGCGCGCCGGCCTCGAGCGTTCGCTGCCCGGCCGGCTGGTCGGCGTGTCCAAGGACGCCGACGGCGCCCCCGCCTACCGGCTCGCCCTGCAGACTCGTGAGCAGCACATCCGCCGGGAGAAGGCGACCAGCAACATCTGCACCGCGCAGGTCCTGCTGGCGGTGATGGCCAGCATGTACGCGGTCTACCACGGGCCGGACGGGCTGCGCCGGATCGCCAAGCGCACCCACGACCACGCCCTGACCATCGCGGGCAGCCTCACTGCCGCCGGCATCGCGCTGACCAGCGACGCCTTCTTCGACACCGTCACCGCGGTCGTGCCCGGGCGGGCCGCCGCGATCGCCGCCGAAGCGGCGAAGAACGGCGTCGACCTGCGCCTGGTCGACGACGACCGGGTCTCGGTCTCGACCGACGAGACGACCACGGCGGCGCACGTCGGCACCGTGCTGGCGGCGTTCGGCGTACCCGTCTCGGTCGCCGCGGAGTGCGGCGCCAAGCCGCTCGGCCGGACCACCGACTTCCTCACCCACCCGGTGTTCCACACCCACCACTCCGAGACCAGCATGCTGCGCTACCTGCGCAAACTCGCCGACAAGGACTACGCGCTGGACCGCGGCATGATCCCGCTCGGCTCCTGCACGATGAAGCTCAACGCCACCACCGAGATGGAATCGGTGACCTGGCCGGAGTTCGCGAACATCCACCCGTACGCCCCGGCCTCGCAGACCCTGGGCTACGAGCACCTCGTCGCCCAGTTGGAGGCGTGGCTGGCCGAGATCACCGGGTACGACGCGGTGTCCGTACAGCCCAATGCCGGATCCCAGGGTGAGCTGGCCGGTCTGCTGGCCATCCGGGGTTATCACCGCTCCCGCGGTGACCTGCACCGCGACGTGTGCCTGATCCCGTCGAGCGCGCACGGCACCAACGCCGCCAGCGCCGTCATGGCCGGTATGCGGGTCGTCGTGGTGGCGTGCGACTCGCTGGGCAACGTCGACATGGACGACCTTTCCGCCAAGATCTCCCGCCACGCCGAGAACCTCGCCGCGATCATGGTGACCTACCCGTCCACGCACGGCGTCTACGAGACCTCGATCGCCGCGCTCTGCGTGCAGGTCCACGAGGCCGGTGGGCAGGTGTACGTCGACGGGGCCAACCTCAACGCCCTGGTCGGCTACGCCAAGCCCGGCAAGTTCGGCGCCGACGTGTCGCACCTGAACCTGCACAAGACGTTCTGCATCCCGCACGGCGGCGGTGGCCCCGGCGTCGGACCGGTCGCGGTCCGCGCCCACCTCGCCGACTTCCTGCCCGGCAACCCGCTCGAGCCCGGCGACCATCACGCCGTCTCGGCCGCCGCGCACGGCTCGGCCGGCATCCTGCCGATCTCCTGGGCCTACGTGCGGATGATGGGCCCGGACGGCCTCGCGGCCGCCACCGGCGCCGCGGTGCTCACCGCCAACTACGTGGCGTCGAGGCTGCGCGACCACTACCCGGTGCTGTACGCGGGCACCAACGGTCTCGTGGCGCACGAGTGCATCCTCGACCTGCGGCCGATCACCAAGGCCACCGGCGTGACCGTGGACGACGTCGCGAAGCGGCTGATCGACTACGGCTTCCACGCGCCCACCATGTCGTTCCCGGTGGCCGGCACGCTCATGGTCGAGCCCACCGAGAGCGAGGACCTGGCCGAGCTCGACCGGTTCTGCGCCGCGATGATCGCGATCAAGGAGGAGATCGACCAGGTCGCCGCCGGGGTCTGGCCGGCCGGGGACAACCCGCTCGCCAACGCCCCGCACACCGCCGCGGCGGTCACCGCGGACGAGTGGGACCACGCGTACCCGCGCTCGATCGCCGGTTTCCCCAAGGGCGTCGACCGGACCGCCAAGTACTGGCCGCCGGTCCGCCGGATCGACGGTGCCTACGGCGACCGGAACCTGGTCTGTTCCTGCCCCGCCCCGGAAGCCTTCGAGGACTGATTTCCGGCCCGGCGCCGCCGGCTTCCCGGCCGGCGGCACGGGCCTGCTCAGCGAAACACCCCCGCGAACCTCGGTCGAACCGGCAGCATTGTGTCGGTGTCGGACAACTCGACGGAACGATCGGGGTAGTGACGGTGGCGAACCTACGCCTGCTGACCGACCGGCGGGTCGGCACGAAGATCATGTTCGCGGTCGGGGTGGTCGCGGCCTTCGGCATGGTCGACGGCGGGTACGCCCTGTCCAGCCTGGCCGCCACCAACGATCAGGTGAAGGCCGTCTACGGGCACAACCGGGAGCTGAACAGCATCGGCAACCTGCGGGCCGCGGTCAATCGCAGCTGGCTCGGCCTCGACGACTACCTGCTCGCCGCGTCCGACGCTGATCGGTCGACCGCGAAGACCGCCATGGACGACGCCGACACCCAGGCCATCGCGTACGCGAAGGAGTACGAGTCCTACTCGATCGGCCCCGACGCGCAGACCTCGCTCGACGGTTTCCAGACCGCCTGGACGGCGTACGACACTCTGGTCACCGGCCGGGTGCTGCCCGTCGCGGGTAACGCGGCCGCCGTCTCCAAGATCCGCGGTGGTGACCTGGCGACCGTCATGAAGGCGGTCCGCTCCAACCTGACCACGCTCGCCGGGCTGACCGTCGAGGCCGGCGCCGCACAGATGGCCACCGCCGAGGACCGGTACCAGGCGACCAAGCGCTGGGTGCTGGTCCTGGTGACCGGCAGCACGATCCTCGCGGTCGGTCTCGCCGTCGTCGCCGCGCGGCTGATCGTCACCCCCCTGTCCCGCTGCGTCGACGCCCTCGAGCGGATCGGCCGCGGCGATCTGACCGCCCGGGTGGCGGTGGAGAGCCGGGACGAGGTGGGCCGGATGTCGGCCGCGCTGAACGACACCGCCGAGGCGGTGGCCGGGATGGTCGGCCGCATCCAGGACAGCTCCACCGTGCTGGCGTCCGCCTCCGAGCAGCTGTCCTCGGTGTCGCTGGAGCTGTCCGCGTCGGCCGAGGAGACGTCGGCGCAGGTCGGCACGGTGTCCGAGGCCGCCGACCGGGTTTCGCACAACGTGCGGACGGTGTCGGCCGGCGCCGACGAGATGGGCGTGTCGATCCGCGAGATCGCCAACAACGCGAACGAGGCGGCCGGGGTGGCCGGCGAGGCCGCCCGCACCGTGCACGACACCAACGCCGGCGTGGCCCGGCTCGGCGACGCCTCGGCCCAGATCGGCACGGTCGTCGCCATGATCACGTCGATCGCCGAGCAGACCAACCTGCTGGCCCTGAACGCCACCATCGAGGCCGCCCGGGCCGGTGAGGCGGGCAAGGGCTTCGCGGTGGTGGCCAGCGAGGTGAAGGATCTGGCGCAGGAGACCGCCCGCGCCACCCAGGAGATCACCGCCCAGGTGTCCGCGATTCAGGCGGAGAGCGGCAACGCGGTCGAGGCGATCCAGAAGATCGGCACCGTGATCACGACGATCAGCGACTACACGACCACGATCGCCACCGCGGTCGAGGAGCAGACCGCCACCACCGCGGAGATCTCCCGCAGTGTGGGTCACGCGGCCGAGGGAGCGTCCAGCATCGCCGAGACGATCGCCGGGGTCGCGGAGGCGGCTCGGCAGGTCACCGACGGCGCCACCGAGACTCAGCAGACCGCCGCGGACCTGGCCCGCACCGCCGCTGAGCTGCAGGCGACGGTAGCGACGTACCAGATCTGACGCGCCTTGGCCGTTGTGGCCGTTGTGGGCGTTTTTGGCCGCAAAATAGCGGCGTCCGGCGCGTGTCGTCGTTGCTCGCGGGGTCGGGGAGTCACGGTAAGTAAGGGCTCGGCGGTGAGCTAGGGTGTCACGCGGCTACTCTCCGTAGCTGCGGATCGCTCGGGCCGGGCGGCGACGATGCCGTCGGCGACGGTCTTCCCGGCCGGCTCGGCCGGTCAGGCCGCGAGAGCGTGCACGTCCGGGCGGTGCGGTGCGATCATCGTGCCGTCGGGCAGGATCTCACCGGTGTCCTCGAAGACGATGACGCCGTTGCAGAGAAGGCTCCAGCCCTGCTCGGGGAAGGCGGCGAGGATGCGGGCCGCTTCCCGATCGTTGGCTTCGGCGCTGGGACAGGGGGTTTGGTGCTGGCACATCGGGGGTCTCCGGTCAGGGGGCTGTGTGTGACGATTCACAACGACGGTGACGGACGTTACCTCAATCCGAACGACGATGGATTGAGCGGGTGACGGCGTTCCATTGAAAGAATCCTCGGTTCGAATGGTCCACGAAATAGTGCCTACCGACCACTTCCCGACACCTCCTTCCGTGCCGCCGCCGGGTGCTCCGGCGTCCTGCCAGGGCCGTCACCGTGCGTCAACACGGTTCGAATGGTTCTGCTGTGACGGTGGTGACCCTGCGAAGCTTGTCGCCGACTTCCTCGCCGGCAACGGACTGAGCGTGCGAAACACTGGCCGAACGGCTACCCAGGTTCATCCGACCGGCGCTGGCACGGTCTGCGGCGCAGCACTGTACGTGTCCGCCGCCGCCGGTTCCGTAATGGCCGGTGGCCCGGCCGGCCCTCCGTCGCCGGTCCCGGGGATCCCGGACGTCTACGCCGTCGTCTACCTCCACGGCTCCGGGCTCGGTGGCTCGCAGGCTCCATGGCCCGATGGTGAGACCCCCGCGCAATCCGGATCTGTACGCCCGCCGTGGTGGCTGGGTGAATGGACGCCCAGCTGGACCCCGAAAGAGCACGCCGCCGCCGTCGACGCGGTCCGGGCGGCGATCGGCCGGGGCGACGTCTACCAGGTCAACGTGGTGGGCCATGCGAGCGCGCCCTACCGGGGTGACCCGATGCCGGCCCTGGGCCGGGTGGCGGCGCTGCCCGGCGCCCGTTACGGGGGTGTTCTCGCCGGCGAGGGCTGGGCGATCGCCACGGCGTCCCCGGAGACCCTGATCGAGGTGCGGGACGGCCGGGTGATCACTCGGCCGATCAAGGGCACCCGCCCGGCCACGCGGCCCGGCCGCGCCGAACTGCTCGCCTCCGCCAAGGAGCGCGCCGAGCACATCATGATCGTCGACCTGGAGCGCAACGACCTCGCGCACGTGCCCGGCGTGGGCCCGGTGACGGTGGACGAGCTGTTCGCGGTCCGCCGCTGGGTCGACCTGTGGCAGGCCGAGTCGGTGATCTCCGCCCCGATCGAGTCGGACCTGGACCTGGCCGACCTGCTGCGCGCGGTCTGCCCCGGCGGCTCGGTGACCGGCGCGCCGAAGCTTGCGGCCCTGACCGAGATCAGCGCCCTCGAGCCGGTGGGCCGCGGCGTGAGCATGGGCGGCATCGGCTGGATCGGCCACGACCACCTCGACCTGGCCCTGACCATCCGCACGGTCGCGGCCGACGGCACCCACCTGCACGCGTGGGCCGGCGGCGGCATCACCTGGGACAGCGACCCGACCGCCGAGGTGGAGGAGGCAGCGGCCAAGGCCGCCCCCATCCGGGCAGCCCTGGCCGGCCTCTGAGGCAGCGCCCGGGCCGTCTTGGCCGACTCTTGAAGCAGCGCGGGCGGCCTTCCGGGCCGTCTTGGCCGGCTCCTGAAGCAGCGCCCGGGCGAGCTCTCCGGGGCCGCCAGGGCCGCCCCGGCCGGGTCAGCGGAAGCGGCGGTGCGTCACGATGTCGGCGGCGTCACCGCGTAGGTCAGGTAGGCGAACTGGCCGCGCTTCTCGACGCCGGTCAGCGTGAGGCGGGACGGCATGATGCGGCGGGGGAGGACCGGTGCCCCCGCGCCCAGGGTCGCCGGGGCGACGCCCAGGATCACCTCGTCGAGCAGCCCGGCGTCGTCGAACGCGCCGGCCAGCTCACCGCCGCCGGTCACCCAGATGTTCTTCTCGCCGGCCGCCGCCGTCATCGCGGCGTGGACCGGGCGGACGTCACCCTGGACGAACCGCAGGTCGGCGCCCGGGATCGGCGGCAGGTCGCGGTGGGTGAAGACCCAGGAGGGGACGTCACCGTAGTACTCCTGCCATTTCTCCGGCCTGGTCAGCAGGGACTCGTGGTCGAGGATCCACTCGTAGGTGGTCGCGCCCATCACGAACGCGCCCACGCCGGCGAAGAACGTGGCGAACGGGTTGGCGCCCGCCTCGTCCTCGCGGCCCTCGTCGACCGCGAACAGCCAGTCGAGCGAATTGTGCGGATCGGCGATGTAACCGTCGATCGTCGTAGCGGTGTAGTACTGCGTCTTCGACACGCCGTCACCCTGCCACCGGGGTGCGACAAGTTTTTCCGGGCCGCTGTCACCTGAGGCGACGTTCACCCCGTCAGTACTGATGGAGGGGGTCTCTTTTGACGGAGGATCTGCGGGCGCTGCTGCGGGCCGACCTGTATGCCGAGCGCCCACCGCCCCTCGGTGACGTGGTCGGTGCCGCGATCCGCGATGGGCGGCGCTTGCGGCGAAAGCGGCGTCTCGGTGTTTTCGGCACGTTCGCCGCCATGATCGCGCTGGCCGGAGTGGGTGCCGTCGTCCTGCGTGACGGCCCGGTCGCGGTCCGTCCCCAGGCCCCCGCCGCGCTACCTCCCCAGAACGTGCCAGCCGCCCCGGCCACCGCCCCCATGGCCGCTCTGAAGGCGCGTACGTTGACGGTCCACAGTGGCACGGAGCGTGCCGACGGAAACCGGACGAAAGCGACCTCAGGGGCGATGCTGGTGTTAATGCTTCAGCTTTTGCCACCCGGACGGACGAGTCACTACGGCGTCGCCGCGGACGATGATCTCCATGTGCAGTTGTCCCTCGACGACGGCCGGGGCCCGGCCATGATCCGGGTCGCGGTCGCCCGGAACGCCCCGGTCGGCGACAAGCCGCCCGGCGCCGCGTTCGTGACGATCAGCGAGCACTCCGCCGACTGCCGGCTGGGCACCACGGTCGACGCCCAGTGGCCGGACGGCACCCTGGTCGAGGTCGACCTGCCGGCCTGCCCCGGCCGGCCCGCGCTGACTCCCGACGAGGCGGTCCGGCTCGCCGCCGACCCCCGCTGGGGCGTCACCATGGCCGAGGACCTGGTCGCCGAGGGCACCCAGCGCTTCCCGGCCGTACCGGTGCTCGGCTGATGATGACCGACGACGACGAGTTCGCGGAGTTCGCGAACGCCCACGCCGAGCGCCTGCGCAACACCGCGTTCATGCTGTGCCACGACTGGCACCTGGCCCAGGACCTCACCCAGACCGCGCTGACCAAACTGTTCCTGAGCTGGCGGCGGGCGGTGCAGGCGGACAACCTCGTGGCGTACGCCCAGAAGATCCTGCTGCGGGTCTGGCTCGACCACCGCCGTCGCCGGTCGTCGACGGAGTCGACGCCGGGCGTGCTGCACGAGCCCGCCTACCGGGAGAGTCACGAGCTGCGCCTGACCATGCTCGACGCGCTCGCCCAGCTCCCGGCCCGCGACCGCGCGATCGTCATCCTGCGCTATTTCGAGGACTACAGCGTCGAGCAGGTCGCCGACGTCCTGGAGCTGCCGGTCAGCATCGTGAAGAGCCAGACCCGGCGCTCGCTGACCAAACTGCGCGAGCTGCTGGCCGCCGACCAGCTGGCCCTGTTCGCCGGCTGAGTAACGACCGTTTAGCCTTGACGGCATGACAGTCCGGCCGATCCGCATCTTCGGCGATCCCGTCCTGCGCACCGAGGCCGACCCGGTCACGGCGTTCGATCAGGAGCTGCGCGACCTGGTCGCCGACCTGGAGGACACGGTGCGCGTCCCCGGCCGGGCCGGCGTGGCCGCCCCGCAGATCGGGGTCAGCCTGCGCGTCTTCTCCTACAACGTGGCCGGCCAGGTCGGACACCTGGTCAACCCGGTCCTGTCGAACTTCGCCGGTGAGCAGGACGACGACGAGGCCTGCCTGTCCCTGCCCGACCTCGGCTTCCCCACTAAACGGGCCATGTCGGTCGTCGCCCGCGGCTTCGACCAGCACGGCGAACCGCTGGTCATCGAGGGCACCGGCTTCCTCGCACGCGCCCTGCAGCACGAGACCGACCACCTGGCCGGGACGCTCTACATCGACACGCTCACCGGTGACGTGCGCCGGCAGGCGTTGCGGGAGCTGCGCCGGGTGCGTCCCGCTCCGCAGAGCCGATGACCAGCCCGAGCTGATCCTCGAAGGCCCGCACACCCATCGGCGTGACCTTGACGGCCCGGCCGCTGCCGATCCGCACGACCCACCCGGCGTCGAACGCGTGCCGGCAGATCGCCGCGCCCGCCGTCCCGGCCAGGTGCGACCGCCGCTCGGTCCAGTCGAGGCACTCCCGCAACACCGGCCGGCGGCCGGGTTTCTCCAGAAACACCCCGATCGACCCGAGCCAGGCGACGCCGCGCGAGGTCAGGGCAATTCCGTGGGTACGGGTGACAAAGCCGTTCCCGCCCATCGCGTCGGCGAGCGCCACACCGAGGTAGCCGGCCAGATGGTCGTAGCAGGTGCGGGCGAACGCCACGTTGCGGCGCCGATGCGCGGCCGCGAGGGTGGTCACCGGCGTACCCGTACCCGTACTCGTCTGGGCGGCCGCCACCGACTCGATCAGCGCGGCCACCGACGGGCCGGCCAGTTGCAGATAGCGATGCCGGCCCTGCCGGCGCTGCGCCAGCAGCCCGCCGGCGACCAGCCGGTCGGCGTGTTCGCTGGCGGTGGAGACCGCCACCCCGGCGTGCCGGGCCAGCTCACCGACGGTCCAGGCGCGTCCGTCGAGAAGCGCGAGGCAGAACGAGGCCCGGGTGCGGTCGGCCAGCAGCCCCGCCCAGGCGGCCAGGCCCATTGCGTCGTCCATGCCCCGATCATGTCGCAGCGACGCTTCGGCCCCCACCGAAGCATTCATCCTAGGATGCTCTACGCGAGGTGCGCGCCGTCACCCCGCCAGGCCGCAAAACCAGAAAGGAATCAACGGCATCCCGCCTCAGAACCGGCCGGTGAGGTTCCCGGTGGGGAACTCCTCGGTGCCCAGGACGCGCAGGAGAGCGAGTTTCTCCCGGGCGTCGTCGTCGGCCGGGGTGAGGACCAGCAGCTGCTGGCCGAGGTCGGGGGTCACCAGGGTTTCGCAGTCCATCAGGATCGGGCCCACCCGCGGGTGCACGAGGGTCTTGCGGTCGGCTCGCCGCACCGCCACCTCGTGCTCGGCCCAGAGCCGCCGGAAGTCGGCGCTGGCCGCCAGCAGGCGCTCGATGAGGCCGTTGACCTCCCGGTCGCCGGGGCGGCGACCGGCGACCGCGCGCAGATCGGCCACCATCTGGCGGGCGTGGTGTTCCCGTTCCTGCGGGGTGTGGACCTCGTGGGCCACCGGTTCGGTGAACCAGCGGAACGACAGGTAGCGCCGGTCGCCGGTGAACGCGCTCTGGTCGCCGGCCAGCAGCACCGAGGCCCGGTTCTGGGCCAGCACCTCGCCCAGGTCGGAGATGACCATGGCCGGGGTGTCGCCGAGCAGGTCCAGCATGCGCACCAGGCCGGCGCGGGCCAGCCGGGCCACCCCGTCGGCCGGCGGTGGCTGGTGCCCGGCCAGGTGGAACAGGTGGCTGCGCTCGTCGTCGGACAGCCGCAGGGCCCGCGCGAGGGCGGCGAGCAGCTGGCCGGAGGGCTGGCTGCTGCGGCCCTGCTCGAGGCGTACGACGTAGTCGACGGACATGCCGGCCAGCATGGCCACCTCTTCCCGGCGCAGGCCGGCGGTGCGGCGGCCGGGGCCGTCGGCGATGCCGACCTCGGCCGGGCGGATCGCCTTGCGGCGGCGGCGCAGGAAGTCGGCGAGTTGCTCACGCTGCATGTACCCATGCTGCCCCGGCTGCTTGACCCGTAGCCAGGGACCGGCGCTCCCACGATGAGCGCTCCGCTCCCGCTCGCCCCACGACGAGCGCACGGTGAAGCCATGCAGACACGAACTCTGGGAAAAAGTGGTCCGACGGTTTCGGCGGTCGGGCTGGGCGCGATGAGCATGTCCGGCGTCTACGGGCCGGCCGACCGGGGGGAGAGCATCGCCACGGTGCACGCCGCGCTGGACGCCGGTGTCACCCTGATCGACACCGGCGACTTCTACGGCATGGGGCACAACGAGATGCTGCTCGGCGAGGCGCTGCGCGGCCGGGACCGGGACAGTTACCTGCTGAGCGTGAAGTTCGGGCAGCAGGTGGGGCCGGGGATGCGCTTTGCCGGGCAGGACAGCTGGCCCGATGCGGTGAAGAATTTCCTGTCGTACTCGCTGACCCGGCTCGGTGTCGACCACATCGACATCTATCGGCCGGCCCGGCTGGACCCGTCGGTGCCGATCGAGGACACGGTCGGTGCGATCAAGGAGATGATCGACGCCGGTTACGTGCGGTATGTCGGGCTGTCCGAGGTTGGTTCGGAGACGATCCGCCGGGCGCATGCCGTGCACCCGGTCGCGGACCTGCAGATCGAGTACTCGCTGCTGTCGCGGGCGGTGGAGGACGATGTCCTGCCGACGTTGCGGGAACTGGGCATCGGTCTGACCGCGTACGGGATTCTGAGCCGTGGCCTGTTGTCCGGCACGTGGGCGCCGGGCCGGGCCGGTGACCACCGCGGCCACAGCCCCCGGTTCGCCGGTGCGGACGGCGAGCACAACCGGGCCCTGGTGGAGGCGCTGCGGCGGGTGGCCGAGGTGAAGGGGTGCACGGTGACGCAGCTGGCGATCGCCTGGGTGGCCGGGCAGGGCGAGGAGATCGTGCCGCTGGTCGGGGCCCGGACCCGGGAGCGGCTGGCCGAGGCGTTGCCGGCGCTGGACGTGAAGCTGACCGCCGAGGACCTGGCCGAGATCGAGAAGGCGGTCCCGAAGGGTTCGGCCCGCGGCGACCGTTACCCGTCGGCGTTCATGTCGTCGCTGGGCGTCGGCAACTAGGTCTCCTTTGGAAAGGGGGCCTGGACGATCACGAAGGCCGGCGGGTCGTGGCGCAGGAACTCGTGGTGGGAGATGTCCCAGCCGTAGGCGCCGGTGCGGCCGAAGACCAGGATGTCGCCGGCCCGCAGGAGGTCGACGTGCTGGCCGCGGGTCAGCACGTCGCGGGGGGTGCACAGTTCACCGACCGCGTCGACCGGTGTGTCGCGGGCCTGCGGGCGCGGGTAGGGGTGCGGCCATTCGTCGACCGGTACGACCGTGAACGGGTGGCTGTACCCCCACGCGGCGGGCAGCCGGAAGTGGTGGGTGCCGCCGCGCAGGACGGCGAAGGTGCGGCCGTGGGTGGTTTTGACGTCGAGGACCTCGGCCGCGTACCAGCCGGCGTCGGCGGCGAGGTAGCGGCCGGGCTCGAAGACGAGGTCGATGCCGTCCGGGACGGTGACGGAGGCCAGCGGCGCCAGGTCCATCCGGTCGGTGGCGTGCAGGTAGTCGATGCCGAAGCCGCCGCCGACGTTGACGGTCCGCAGGTCGACGCCGAGGGCGGCGGCGGTGCGGGCCGACCAGTCGAGGGCGTCGGTGACGAAGGCGGCGTGCGCGGTGCCGTCCATGTTGTTGGAGACGGCGTGCAGGTGGAAGCCGATGACCCGGACGCCGGGGATGCGCATCGCGTCGGCCAGTTGGGCCTCGTCGATGCCGAACGGGGTCGGTGTGCCGGTCATGGCGTGGCTGCCGGGCAGACCGGCGCCGGGGCGGTTGACCCGGAGGCAGACGGCGGGGTTGTCGCCGAGGGCGGCCAGCCGATGTAGTTCGTGCAGGCTCTCCACGTTGAGCAGGACGCCGGCCTTGGTTGCCGCGGCGAGTTCGGCGTCGGTCTTGCCGGGGCCGCCGAACACCAGGCGCCGCGCGCCGGCGGCCAGGGCGAGGTCGAGTTCGCCGCCGGAGGCCACCTCCAGTCCATCGCAGGCCGCGGCCATCGTCGCTACGACGTCGGGGTGGCCGTTGGCTTTCACCGCGTACAGCAGGGAGGCGGAGGCGGGCAGCCACGCCCGGACCGCGCTCACTCGCGCGCGCAGCGCCGCCGTGTCGTAGAGGTAGGCGCACACCGGCTTCGGGAGGGTGCGCAGGAGCTCAGCGTGCATGCAGGGGGTTCCGGACCGGGATGTAGAGGTCGCCGTTGCCGGCCAGGCGCATGCGGACCAGGGCCTTGTGCGGAACGCGCGGGGCGGTGAAGGCCGCGTGGTCGTCGCCGGAGCAGCAGGTGTCGAGGACCTCGCGGATGATCCGCCAGGCCCGGTTCTCGTCGAGGTCCAGGTGCAGGACGATCTCGCCGAGGTGGGCCTGGAACAGGGTGTAGCCGATCTTCGCGCGCATGACGTCGATGTCGTCGGTGCCGACGACCGAGCCGGGCCACAGGCTGATGTCGTGGCCGGCCGCGGCGAGGCGTGGCCGGTGCAGGCGCAGGCCGGCGAAGTCGCGCAGGGCGAGCCGGTGCGGCCGGCCCCCGACGAACGTGGGCAGGCAGTTCTGCAGGTGCGCCTCGAGTGCGACGCCGGTGGCGGCCAGCCGCATGAGCGGCGGGAGCAGCAGTTGCGCGTACTCCCGGAGCCAGTCGGCCGGGTCTCCGGTGACGAGCTCGTCCAGCAGGAACGGCAGTGCCCCGCCGGGGATGGCCCGTTCGCCGGGTTGCAGCCGGCCGGCCAGGCCGTCGCGGCGGATCGCGGCCAGGTCGCGTCCGGAGCCGACCGGTACAGCCGCGCCGGCCGTCTCCGCCATGAGCAGCAGCCGGTCGCCGTCCGGGTCGTCGGCGACCAGGCGGTGCAGCAGCTGTGACACGGCCGGGCCGTTGCGGGTGCTGGCCACGCTGATGCTGCGCCGGGTCGAGGTGACCTGGATGTCGAGGGACACCTTCAGGTATTCGCCGGTGTCCGGCAGCAGCAGGGTGCGCAGGGCCGCCGTCGGGACCGCCGGTAGTTCGTCTCCCAGGATGATCAGTGACCGGTCGTGCAGCAGGTCGCCGTAGCGGGCGGGCAGGACCATGTCCCGCTGCCAGAGGTGGAC
Organism: Paractinoplanes toevensis; assembly: GCF_018332695.1. Classification (GTDB taxonomy): domain Bacteria; phylum Actinomycetota; class Actinomycetes; order Mycobacteriales; family Micromonosporaceae; genus Actinoplanes; species Actinoplanes toevensis. The sequence goes on along the minus strand of NZ_BOQN01000087.1, from coordinate 135,587 downwards.
CGGCTGGACCGTGTAACCGGCCGGCGCCTGCACGGCCGGCCACACCTCGTCGCCGAGGTGCAGCTCGTCGCGGACCGCCACGAACCCGACCGAGGTCAGTGGCGTCTCCAGGTCGTAGGCGAGGACGTCGCCGGTGTCCCACCCGAGTCTGGTGCGCCCGCAGGGATGCAAATTGTGCCCGGTGACGGCGAGGCGTTCCAGTCCGATCGCGTGCCAATCCGGGCCGTCGCCGGTCGGGGTGGCCGGCCGGGCCATCGCGATCGCCATGTTGATCACGGCGTTGCGCAGCTCGGCCGCGAAGCCGGGGGCGTCGATCCCGTCGAGCAGCTCGACCGGGTCACCGACGCCGGAGGTCGGATATTCGACCCGATCGAACGCATGTTCCAGACCGGGCCCCATGTCTCGGATACGCTCCCGGACGAGCGCGCCGCGCAGCCGCCGCCCGACCGTGTCGGCTGCCACCGGGAGAGCGGCGAGGAAACCGTCCAGCAGCGACGGTGCGTGGACGGCCAGGGCGGCCTCGGTGTGCGCGAGGCGTTCCGGGGAGAGACTGCGCGTCATACGTGTGCCGCCATGGGGTTGTCCAGAAGGGCCCAGATGTCGTCGAGGGGGTCGGCGGCCAGGCGCATGGCCGTGGTCGCCTTCACCGGCAGCGGGTCGCGCAGCAGGTGGGGCGCGTCGGCGGTGCCGGTCTCCCGGATCGCCGTGGCGACGATGCCCCACAGCCGGGCGGGGTCGGCGCCGTGGTGGCGGGTCAGCGCCGCGATGAGCTCGGCGGCGACGGTGCCGAGCGCGGCCGCGGACAGCTTGGTGCGTAGCACCTGTGGGTCGTCGCTGGGCAGGTCGCCGTGCAGCGGTGGGGTGTCGAGGCCGGCGGCGGTCAGACGGCGGGCGCTGACGCGCACTCCGCCGAGGTCGCGGTAGAGGATGCGGGTGGGGCGGTGGTCGCGCAGCACCACGAGGGTGTTCTGGCCGTGTGCCTCCAGCGCGACGCCGCGCTCGAGCACGCTGAGCAGGGGCGCGAACAGCAGGCTGCCGATCAGGGTCAGGAAGGCGTACGGGTCGGGGACCGTCGACATGAGCAGCGGCGACGCGCCGTAGAGGGCGATCGGGACGACGGTTTCGCCCTCGGCGAGGCGGGGTGCCTCGCGGGTCAGGTAGGCGAGGTGGCGTTGCGGCACGCCGTCGACGAGGACGGCGCCGGCGGCGGTTTCGGCGAGCACGTCGATCGGGAGGCCGGAGGTGACGTGGCGCAGCAGTTTCGACAGGACCGGCCCGTTGTGCACGGCGGCGGGGGACACGGTCCGGACGGCGGAGGTCATCTGCACGTCGACGGCGGTCTTGGCGTGCGGGCCGCCGCCGACCGGGACGACGGTGCGCAGCGACATGAGCGGCCGCACCGGTGCGGTCTCGCCGTCGTCGGTCAGCCACGGGTACCGGTCGCGGATCCGGTCGGCCTGCCAGGGGTGGGCGAGCAGGACGGGTTCGGCGGTGCCGTACCAGCGGTCGGCGGGAACCCGTAACCGGCGCAGCCGAATGACGGGGGAGTGTTCCGGCGCGTAGGCGAGGACGTCGGCGACGCTCATCCCGCCGCGGGTGCGCGCGCAGGGGTGCAGCGGGTGTCCGTCGGTGATGGACTGTTCCGCTCGGGCGAGGCCATCCGGATCGCCGGCCTGCGGCAGCCGTTGCACGGGGTTGGCGGCCCGGGCGAGGGCCATGTTGGCGACGCTGTTGTCGATCTCGGTGGCGAGATCGCTGCCCGGCCACAGGATCCGGATGAGCGTGGCGGGGTCGGTGACGAATGCTCCGGGCGGTTCCGGGTCCTCGAGGTAGCCGTAGTCGTCGTCCCAGCCCGTCCCGTGGCGGCCCGGCTCGCTGTCCCAGCCGCGCCCGCCGGCGACGTTCGGGCGGGTGTCCTCCTCCTGCTGGGTGCCACCGAGCGCGCCGCCGCGCCGGGTGCGGGGGGCCGGGCGGCGCCCACGAGAGTGCCGGCCACCTCCTGGCCGCTCGCTCTCGCTCTCGCCGGAACCGTGCGCATGCCGGCCCCCGCCGCGCGGGGCGTCGGGTGCGCCGTTCCGCGTCTCGTCGACGATCGGGCCGCCGGCCCGGAGCCCGTTGCCGGCTCGGACCGTCACCGACAATCCGGGCTGGGCCACCGCGAACGCCGCGGCCGCCTCGGGCGGATAGCGGACCGTCACTCCCTGGAACGACACCTGGCCGCCACCTCGGAGAACCAGCCCGGGCAGAGCCTCCCGGTCAAGCGCTCCGAGCAGCCGGCCCATCACCGCGGCGCGGGCTCCCGGCAGCTCGGAATCGTAGCGTTCGAGCAGCTCAGGCCGCATGTGGGAGAGGTCTTCACGGGTCCGCGCGGGATCGGCTGTGTGCCGGATCGGCGGTGAGCTGGACGAAGGACGCGGCACGCCGCCCATTGTGCGCCTGAGCGTTGGAGCGCGTCGTCCGGCAGTCCCCGGCACGTGAGCGAAAACGCAGTAACCAAAGCTGCATCCTAGGACGCTCTACAGCGGGTGCGCCAGGACACCGGCGCACCCCAAGAACTAAAAAGGAATCAACGACATCCACCCGGCTACGCCGAGCCCCAGGTCAGGCCCATTTCGTACGGCATGAGCGCACCGCGGGCCGGCACAGCCGCTCGAAAGGCGGGCGGACCCGGGCCGGCCGCGACGACGGGACGCACGTGACCACGGAGTCATCCCCAGGGGTGACCGTGCCGGAAGAGGGCGACGGCCCGAAAACCGGTTGCGCGTGCGGCGCCGGGCGGGCAATGTCGGCGGTGGAACATCGGTCGAGCCCGGGAGCGGCATTCTCCATGTGATAGCGACTCCGCACTCCGTGACGTCCTGGCCTGCGTGAACGGCTGTGGGCGTACCCCTGTCGGTGTCTGCTTCTGGAGATTTTCTTGCTCAAGGCTGTTTCCCTTTCCTACTCCCACGACGGTGACCTGCTGTTCGAGGGTTTCGACCTGGTGCTGGGAGACGGCGACCGGATCGGTGTGGTCGGGCCGAACGGTGCCGGGAAGACCACCCTGCTGCGGTTGCTCGCCGGTGAGCTGAAGCCGCTGGCCGGCGCCGTCACGCGCGGGCCGGGCACGTGGGTCGGTTATGTGCCGCAGCAGATGCCGGATCCCGAGGGCACGGTGGGTGCGTTCCTGACTGCCGGTCTGGGTGAGCTGGCCGAGGTCACCGCGGCGTTGCGCGGGCTCGAGGCGCGGCTGGCGGCCGGTGAGGACGTGCTGGAGGAGTTCGGGGCGGTCCAGGAGCGGTGGACGGCCCTGGAAGGGTGGGCGGCGGAGTCGCGGCTGGTGGAGATCCGGCAGCGGCTCGATATCGCTGAGTTGCCCGATGGGCTGACGCTGGCCGAGGTGAGCGGGGGCGAGCAGGCGCGTCTGCTGCTGGCGCGGGCGTTGCTGGCGGAGCCGGACCTGTTGCTGCTGGACGAGCCGACCAATCACCTGGATGCCGAGGGCGCGGCGTGGCTGCAGGGGTGGTTGCGGGATTTCCCGGGTGGGGTGCTGGTGGTCAGTCATGACCGGGCGTTCCTGGATGCCACGGTGACGCGGGTCGTGGAGCTGGACGGGATTCATGACGAGCCGCAGGACTATCCGGGTGGCGGGTACACGGCGTACCGGGCGGAGAAGCAGCGGCGGTGGGAGAAGCTGCTGCTGGACTTCGAGGCGCAGGAGAAGGATCGCCGCCGGTGGGAGGCGGACATCGAGCGGACGAAGGAGTTTTCCCGCGGTGTCGAGCTGGCGAAGGGGATGGGGGCGGCGGCTCCGCATCTGAAGCGGGTGTCGCGGTTGGTGGCGCGCAAGGCGAAGGTCCGGGAGCGGCGGTTGCGGCGGCAGATGGAGTCGACGCGGTGGATCGCGAGGCCGGCGTCGCGGCCGCCGTTGACGTTGTCGTTCCCGGTGGATGTGGCCGAGGCCGGTGAAGTGGTGGTGAAGCTCCGGGGTCTGCGGGTGGCGTTCGGGGATCGGGTGCTGCTGGACGGGGTGGATCTGGATGTGCGGCGTGGTGATCGGATTCTGGTGACCGGTCGTAACGGGGCGGGGAAGACGACGCTGGTGCGGGCGTTGGCCGAGGCCGGTGGCGACGAGGTGGGGGTGTTGCCGCAGACCGGTGACGGACTGCGGTCGGATGCGACGGTGATGGAGTTCTTCCGGCAGCGGGTTCCGGTGTATGTGGATGATGCGGAGCGGTTGTTGCTGGGGCATCAGTTCGGTCCGGATCAGTGGGAGGCGCGGACCCGGAGTCTGTCGGCGGGGGAGTTGCGGCGTCTGGTTCTGGCGGTGCTGGTGAACGGGCCGGCGCGGGTGCTGGTGCTGGACGAGCCGACGAACTTTCTGGATTTCGACGCGCTGGATGTGGTGGAGGAGGCGTTGCGGCGGTTCCGGGGGACGGTGGTCACGGTGACGCATGACCGGTATTTCGCGGAGGCGGTCGGATACGGGCGGCGCTGGCATGTCGCGGCGGGTGCGGTGTCCGAGAGCTGAGACGATGGCCGGTATGCAGGTGGTGCCGAGGCAGGGTGGCGGCGCGGTCGCCGGGTTGGGTGCGGCGGAGCAGGTCACCGAGGCGTGGTTGGCGAATCGGCGGTTGTCGGAGCACACCCGGGCGGCGTACCGGCGTGATGTGGCCGGGTGGCTGGGCTGGTGCGCGGAGCGTGGTGTCGAGCCTTTGCGGGCGTCGTTCCTGGATGTGAACGCGTATGCGCGGGGGTTGGAGGCGCGGAAGTTGGCGGCCGCCACCGTTGCCCGCAAATTGTCGGGGTTGTCGAGTTGGTATGACTTCCTGGTGAAGTTGCGGGCGGTGGAGTTCAATCCGGTGTCCGGCGCCGACCGCCCGTACGTGTCGAGGGATCACTCGGCGACGGTCGGGCTGTCGCCGGAGGAGGTCGATGCGCTGCTGGGTGTGGCCCGGGCGGCGGGCGCGCGGCACCGGGCGGTGGTGACCCTGCTGGCGGACCTGGGTCTGCGGGTGGGTGAGCTGGTGGGTCTGGACCTGGCGGACGTGGGCACCGAGCGTGGGCATCGGACGGTGCGGTTCGTGGGTAAGGGTGGCCGTCCGCGGCGGCGGGTGCTCACCGAGGACGCGGCCGAGGCGCTTGACGACTACCTGGCGTTGCGGGGTGCCGAGGACGGTCCGTTGTTCCTGACGTCGACGGGTGGGCGCATCGACCGGCATGCGGTGTTCCGGTTGATCCGCCGGCTGGCCCGGGAGGCGGGGATCGCGGCGGCGGACCGGTTGTCGCCGCACTCGTTGCGGCACGCGTTCGCGACGGCGGCCCGGTCGGAGGGGGTGCCGCTGGAGGACGTGCAGGACGCGATGGGTCACGCCGATCCGCGCACGACCCGCCGCTATGACCGGGACCGGCACAACCTTGATCGTGATCCGGCCTACACCCTGGCGGCGGCGCGTGCCCGCCGCGCTCGGGGATGACGCGTCCCCCTATGCTTTCCGGCGGTCAGGGGTTCGGGACAAAGGCGGTCGGGTGTGAACATTGTCGAGGCGGTGCTGCTGGGTGCGGTGGAGGGATTTACGGAGTTCCTCCCTATCTCCAGCACCGGTCACCTGACCATCGTGGAGAAGCTTCTCGGGTATGAGATCGATTCGCCGGATATCACCGCGTTCACGGCGATCATCCAGTCGGGTGCGGTGTTCGCGACCCTGATCTTCCTGTGGAAGGACATCGTCCGGATCGTTCCGGCGTGGTTCAAGGGGCTGTTCAGCAAGGCGGCGCGGGAGCAGGACTACCGGTTCGGCTGGGCGGTGATCATCGGGACGATCCCGATCGGGATCGTCGGGCTGACCTTCCAGGACACGATCGAGACGACGCTGCGCAGCCTGTGGTTCGTGGCGGGGGCGCTGATCCTGTGGTCCGGGGTGATGGCGTTCGCCGATCATGCGGCCACCCAGGTGCGCCACGAGGGGGACACCACCTGGAAGGACACGCTGATCATCGGTACGGCGCAGTGCCTGGCGCTGATTCCGGGCGTGTCGCGGTCGGGGGCGACGATGTCGGCGGGTCTGCTGCGCGATTTCGACCGGGTGACGGTGACGAAGTTGTCGTTCTTCCTGTCGGTGCCGGCGCTGTTCGGGGCGACGATCCTGCAGATCCACGACGAAGCGCCGCAGATCTCGGCCGGGGTGGGCTGGGTCAACACGATCACCGCGACGGTGGTGTCGTTCATCGTCGGCTACTTCGCGGTGTCGTGGCTGCTGAAGTACATCTCGAAGCACTCCTACAGCATTTTCATCGCGTACCGCGTGGTCCTGGGTTCGTTGTTGATCGTGCTGCTGGCGACGGGCGCGATCGAGCCGAAGTGACCGCCCTGCCGCCGGAGCAACGGGCGCTCGCCTTTGTGCGGGAGCGTTTCCCGGCGCCGGGGCCGGCGGGCCTGTTCGACCGGGTGGTGATCACGGTGAATTTCCACCCGGATCGGCTGCTGGCGGACGGGTCGACGGTGGCGGCGCGGCTGGCGGCAGACGGGGTCTACCGGACGCAGTTCGAGACCGGGATCTCCAACGGGGGACTCGGCGGGGACCGCCCGGCCTGGGAGGAACGCATGTTCCCCGGCGTCTACGCGGGTGCGGTCGGGCGGCCGGTCTACGGCGGTCTGAATCTGGCCGGGCATCCGGACGGGGCGTCGCCGCGGTTCGGCAGCTGTCATCTGGTGCTGCGGCCGGAGGTGTCGCGGCGGGCCACGTTCAGTCACGGCGACAGTGTGACGTTACCGGCGGTGCTGGGGACCGCGGATGCGTTCGGTGCGGTGTGGGCGGCGCTGCTGGACGAGGTGACACGGACCGGGCGGGCGCTGAACCTGGCGGCGCCCTCCGCGGACGCGTGGGTGGCCGCGCTGGGTGCGGCGCGCCCGGCCGCGGGACGGGCCCTCGACGACTACGTCGAGGCGCAGATCCACGGTGGGCTCAGGCTGGGCGCGGATGTCGCGGCCGTCGTTGCCGACCCTTCGTTCCGGGGTACGCCGTACGAGTCGCTGTTGTCGTCCTGGGGTCTTGATCTTCGCTGGTCGCCGGGTTTCCGCCTGGCGGCCGGCGCTTTCCCGGCTTCGCTGCGTGGCGCGGAGGCTCCGCCGCTGGCGGTGGACATCGCCGCGCGGTACGGGGTGGAGGAACTGGACGCGGAGCTGATCGGGCGGGCCGCCCGGGACGCGGCCGGTGATCCGGCACGCCTGCAGCTGATCAAGTATCTGTGGCACGTTCTGGTGCTGCTCGGGCAGCCGGCATGCTGACGCCGCGGCTGGAGTTGCGCCGGCCGGTGCTCGCCGACGCGGGCGCGGTGCTGCGGATCCATCAGGACCGACTGGCCTGTGAGCACAACCCGGGCGACCTGATCGGGACGCGGGCGCAGGCGGTCGAGCGGTGCCGCGGGTGGATCGATCATTGGGAACGGCACGGGTTCGGGTACTGGGTGTTGCGGCGCCGCGGTTCGGAGCACGTGATCGGGTTCTGCGGGGTGAAGCTGGTGCGGCTGCACGACGCGCCGGTGCTGAATCTGTTCTACCGGCTCGAACCGGCGGCGTGGGGATCGGGGCTGGCCGGTGAGGCGGTGGCGGCGGTGATCGCGACGTCCGCCGCACTGCCCTACCCGGTGATCGCGCGGGTGCGCCCGGCGAACGTCGCGTCGGCGCGGGTCGCGGCCCGGGCGGGGCTGCGGCGGGCGGAACATCTGGACACGCTCGGCGAGGACGGGCCCGATTGGATCTGGAGTTCGTGATGGGTGTCCCGCCGTACGTTCTGGGGTTGCGCAGGCATGTCGGGCACGGGCTGATTCTGTTGCCCGGGGCCTCCGCGGTCGTCGTCGACGACGGTGGGCGGGTGCTTCTGGTGCGGCGGGGCGACAACGGGCGGTGGTCGTTGCCGGCCGGCATGGTCGACCCGGGCGAGCAGCCGTCGGACGCCGCGGTGCGGGAGGTCTTCGAGGAGACCGGGATCGTCGCGGAGATCCTGTCGGTGGGCGGGGTGGCGACGCATCCGGTGGTTTATCCGAACGGGGACCGCTGCGAGTACCTCAACGTGTGGTTCCGGTGCCGGGCGGTGGGTGGGTCGCTGCGGGCCGACGGGGACGAGTCCCTGGAGGTCGGCTGGTTCGACCCGGCCGCGCTGCCGGAGCTGGACTCGTGGTCGCTGCTGCGACTGACCACCGGTTCGGCCTGGTTCCAGCCGGCCGGCGCGCCGCCGCACCCGGCTCTGACCAGCCCGGACGCTCTTTAGGTACGGCCTGGGATACCCGAAGAGTAGCCCTGGCACTATCGCGCCCGGCTGTCGCTTCGCGCCAGGATCGACCCATGACTCACACCGAAGGTGGCGTAAACCAGGCCGGGGCGAGCGGGTCCTCGGTGGTCGAGATGCGCAACAGGGTGCGCTCACCCAGCGGCGGCAGGGCGTCCAGCGCGAACCAGCCCACTTCGAGGGACTCGTCACCGTCCGGGCGGGCCTCGCCGCCGACCGCCCGGCACTGGAACCAGACCGTCAGGTATTGGCAGTGGTCGCCGTTGGGATACACGGTCTCGTGCATGCCCACCCCGCCGACCCGTTCGATCTCGGCGATGATGCCGGTCTCCTCGAAGACCTCCCGCAACGCCGCGTCCGACGGCTGCTCACCCGGCTCGATCATGCCGGCCGGCAGACCCCAGCGGCCGTCGTCGCCGCGGCGCATCAACAGGATCCGGCCCTCGTCGTCGCGGACCACCGCGCTGGCACCGGGCAGCAGAAGCAGGTCGTTACCGACGTGGGCGCGCATGGCCGTCACGTAGGGGGAGGCGGGCATGCCCGCAAGATTATCCGCTGTGGTTGCTGACAGGTATGCCACAGCGAATGCCAAAAATGCGGTCATAGCGTGACGCCGCGGCTCTTCCCGGCCGCCGGGAGCCGTGCTGGACCGACGCCCCGACTCTTCGTTGCCCGGGAGGGCGTCGTGGCACAACCCACCCGAGATCGCTATTTCGATCTGCTGCGAGTCCTGGCGATCGGGCGCGTGTCGGTGTTCCACATGTTCCCGTTCGTCGTGCTGGAACTCGCGTTCCCGTCGATGGGAGTCATGTTCGCCCTGGCCGGGTCGCTGATGGCGAACTCCCTGTCCAAGCAGCCCAACCCGCTGAGGGTGATCTACGGGCGGGTCCGGCGGCTGCTGCCCGCCCTGTGGGCGCTCGCCGCGGTGGTGGTGCCGGCCATGTTCCTGGTCGGCTGGGAGAACAAGCCGCCGCTGTGGCACCTGATCACCTGGCTTATCCCGTTCGCCGATCCGCCGTCGAGCACCTTCGGCCTGCAGGCCGCCGAGGTGTTGTGGTATTTGGTGACCTACCTGTGGCTGGTGCTGCTGTCGCCGGTGCTGCTGTGGCTCTACCAGCGGGCCCGCCTCGCCACCGTTCTGCTGCCGATCGCGCTGATGGCCGCGCTGACCGTGTGGCCCATCTGGCCGGCCCCCGCCGTCGAGGAGGTCGGCACCGACCTGCTGGTCTTCGCCGCCTGCTGGATCATCGGGTTCGCCCACCGCGACGGCACCCTGCGCCGCATCCCCGCCATGGTCGTCATCCCGGTGGCCGTCGCCTGCGTGGCCGGCGGACTGTACTGGTCGCACACCCACCCCGACGCCGGTGGCCTCAAGTACATCCCGGTCGCCTACGCCTTCTACAACGTCGGTTTCGTGCTCGCCCTGCTGCGCTGGAGTCCCAGCATGCAATGGCTGGAACGCCGGCCCGGCCTCACCAAGTGGGTGTCGCTGATCAACGCCCGAGCGGTGACCATCTACCTGTGGAACAACATCGCCATCGCGTTCTGCTTCGCGGTCGGCGACGTGTTCGAGGTGTGGCGGCTCGGCCGGTTCTTCGAGGTCGGCTACGCGGTCATCGCCCTGGTCCTGCTGGCCAACGCCGTCCTGATGTTCGGCTGGGTCGAAGACCTGGCCGCCCGCCGCAAGCCCCGCTTCCTGCCCTGGCCGGCCTCCGCCTCCACCGCCGCCGCCGAGCCACGCCGCGACACCTCACCCGCGGCGCCCGCCGTCCCGGTCTCGCCGGCACCCGCGATGGCCGACACCGCCGAACTCGTGGGCGCGGCCGCCGAGATCCCGGCCGGCTGGGCGGAACGCGATACGGCCACCGGCAACCGCGCCCGTGGCGGGGGCCTGACCGTGAACGCGGTGCAACGCCGGCCCGGCGCCGCCGCAGTGAACAGGGCCGTCCCGGCCGCCTCGCCGGCACACCGGTCGCCGGCACATGGTTCAGCCGCACCCGGGTCGGGGGCGTCCGGGTCGGGGGCGCCCGGTTCAGCCGCACCCGGGTCGAGGGCGCGTGGATCTGTCGCGCGCGGTTCGGTGGCGGCCAACGGCGCGGCCGGGCCGGCGCGCGGGCCGATCGGGGAACACCCGGCGCGGGCCGGGCGTGGCGCCACGCCGTGGGAGCAGGCGCGCCGGGGTCCCGGTGTCCGGCGCTACGAGGAGATCACCGAGCAGATCCCGGCCCAGCCACCCCACCCCGGCTCCGGTAACCGGCCGCAGACGCCCGATCCGGGCCGGCGATGACCAGTCCTTCGCCGGTCGCCGCACGCAGCAGGGCCGGACCGGGGCCGCCGAAGCGTTCGGTGCGGCGACGCGCCGTCTGCGTTGATGACTGTGGGCCGCCCGACCACGCCGGCCTCGACTCGCAGCGCTGGTCAGCGCATCGGCTAGGGGAGCGGGTTGGCGGCCGCTGTGGGGCGCCGATCACATCGGCCTCGACTCGCGGTGCTCTGCTACAGGAGCGGGTTGGCGGCTACTCGGGCCGCCCGATCCCATCGGCCTCGACTTGCGGTGCGGTTCGGGGCACCGGGTACGGGGGCGGGTTGGCGGCTGGGGTGCGCAGCGCTGACTTGTCGGGCTTTCCGGCGGAGGTCAGGGGGACCTGGTCGATCACGGTGATCGTGGTGGGGGTTCCGGCGCCGGGGACCAGGGCGCGCAGGGCCTCGACGCCGGGGTGGGAGCCGGCGGTGGGGACGACGAAGGCGTGGACCGCCTCGCCGGTCTCGTCGTCGGGGCGGCCCACCACGTAGGCCTCGGCCACGTCGGGATGGGTGGCCAGGGCCCGTTCCACCGCGCCGGCGTAGACCAGTTCGGCGTGGACGAAGATGACGTCGCGGGCCCGGCCTACCAGGCGTAGCCGGCCCTGTGGGTCGAACTCGGCCAGGTCTCGGGTGCGGACCCAGCCGCCGGTGAACACGCCGGAGGTCTCGGCCGGGTCGTTCCAGTAGGCGTGGGCCTGGGCGGGGGTGCGGACGTACAGTTCGCCGTCGCGCAGCGATGTCCCGACCGCGGCGGGTGGGCGGCCCACCGTGGTCAGGGCGGGCGGGTCGGCCAGCATCTCGGCGGGGGTGAGCATGGCGATCATGCCGGTCTCGGTCTGGCCGTAACCGTGGAAGATCACCGGGCCGAGGACGTCGAGGGCGGTGCGCAGGCGGCCGGGGTCCAGCGGGGAACCGGAGACCATCAGGGCGCGCAGGCTGCTCAGGTCGGCCGGGTTGGCCTGCTGGTCGCGGACGAGCTGGTGGAGGCGGCCGACGGTGATGACTCCGGCGGTGGCGCGGTGCCGGGTCACGGCGGCCGGGTAGCCGGGTGGGGTGGCGGTCACCAGGGTTCCGCCGGCGGCCAGCGACAGCACACCGTATTCGAGCATCACCTGGCTGGTCAGCGAACCGAACACCAGATAGCGGCCGAGCCGGCCGGCCAGGTCACGGACGGCGGGCGGCCACCGGTCGGGGTGCGCGGCCCAGGCGGCCGACATCGCGGCGTAGGTCTGCACGCACCCCTTCGGCCGGCCACTGCTGCCGCTCGTGTAGATCACTCGCGCGGCATCCCCAGGCCGCCCGGCGGCCCGCAGCGGTCCGCCGCCGCCGGCGAAGCCGGCTCCAGCCAGGCCGCCGCCGTGATCGTGCCGGCGAAGTAGAGGCCGGGGACGTTCACCGACTCGTACGCGGAGGTCTGCGACGGGAAACGGTCGTTGATCACCAGGTCCGGGCGGCACGTCTGGTCGAAGATCGAGGCGTCGAAGGCGAAACCGGTGCAGGCGATGACCCGGTCGTACTCGAGCACCCGCAGTTTCTCGACCGTCCGCGCGTACCGGAAATCGACCCGGAAGCCGCCGCCGTCGCGGCGGGCGATGTTCTCGATGGTGCCGTCGAGGACGGCGTTCTGGGATTTCAGCTGGTAGGTGTCGAGGAAGTTGTTGTTGACCGCGCGCAGATGCCCCACGTAGTGCGACTGCCAGGCCAGCTTGATCGAGTGCGGGCCGGCCACGTGGATCACCGCGGCCGCCGCGACCAGCGCCTCGGCGGTCTCGAACGCCGAGTTGCCCTTGCCGATGATCAGGACCCGCTGGTTGACGAAGTCGGCCGGGTCGACGCTGACCGTGTCGTACCGTTCGACGAGTTCGATGCCGGGGATGGCGGGGATGTGCATGCGGGACACCCCGGTCGCCATGATCACGCGGCGGGCCTGGAACTGCTCGTCCCCGGCCGCGACCACGAACACGCCGTCGTCGCGGCGGGAGATCTGGGTGACCCGCGTGTCGTAGCGGATCGGCAGGCCCTCGGCCACGTCCTGCAGATATCGGACCAGATCGTCGGCGTGCGGGAAGTACCGGTCGCTGTAGCGGGTGAACCGCAGCTCGTGCAGCAGCGAGTTCCAGTCCGAGCGCAGGTTGAACTCCGGATCCTGAGACCCGGTCCATACCTTGTTGATCGAGATGAGCTGCCGGTGCCGCGGGTAGGTCCGGAAGAACGTCCCGGCTCCCGGGCCGGCCTCCAGCACCAGATAGGACGTGTCCGCCAGCAGGGACGCCAGCTGCAGTCCGGCCGGACCAGCCCCGATGATCAGGTAGTCGAGCGTCATGCGCGGCAACGTAACCGGGCGATTTCAGAGGCTTCTGAGATTCCGTCCCTAACGTCCGCGGGCATGGACCTCGCCGCCGCGCTGACCCCCGCCGACCTGACCGCCGCCCGTCACCCGGTCACCGTGACCCTCGGAGAGGATCAGCGCGGTGAGATAAGAGCCGGCCGGGAATTCCTGGGCAAGGTGCTCGGTGACGACCGGGCCGTCTACGGCAGCACCACCGGCTTCGGTGCCCTGGTCGGTTACGCCGGCCGGGACGACCTGCGTGACCAGGCCGACAACACCCTCGCCCACCTCGGCGCCGGGCAGGGCCCCGACCTCGACCCGGGCCTGGTCCGCGCCACCCTGCTGGTCCGGGCCCGGTCCCTGGCCCAGGGCGCGTCCGGGGTGTCCCCGCACGTCGTCGACGCGCTGATCGCCATGCTCGGCACCACGTTCGCGCCGGCCGTGCCCCGGTACGGCAGCGTCGGCGCCAGCGGCGACCTGATCCCGCTCGGCGCGGCCGCCCAGGCGCTGCGTGGCCGCGGCCACGCCTACCTCAACGGCGTACGGATGCCGGCCGCCGACGCGCTCGACCGGGCCGGTCTGCGGAAGCTGCCGCTGGACGGGCGGGACGCCCTGGCCCTGGTCAACGGCACCTCCCTGACCACCGCCGCGCTGGCCCTGGCCACCGTCGAGATCCGTAAAGCACACCGGGCCGCCCAGGATCTGACCTGCCTGCTGGTCGAGCTGCTCGGGTGCGATCCCCAGTTCCTCGACGAACGCCTGATCGCCCGTTATGCCCACCCGGGCGCGGTAACAGTCGCCGCCACCATGCGGGCCGCCCTCACCGACACGCGGGAAACCGGAACGAGGCCCCTGCAGGAGCCGTACAGCATCCGTTGCTCGCCGCAGCTGCTCGGCGCCGCCGAGGACGCCCTGCGCTACATCGGGCAGGTCATCGCGGCCGACCTGGCCGGGGTCAGCGACAACCCGCTGTTCTTCCCCGGCGACGACACCGTCGTGCACGGCGGCAACTTCTTCGGCCAGCCCGCCGCGTTCGCCGCAGACCTGCTCACCAGCGTCGCCGCGCAGACCGGCAACCTCGTCGAACGGCAGCTCGACCTGCTGGTCGACCCGCACCGCAACGGCGGCCTGCCCCGATGCTGGCCGCCGGCCCGGGACAGCAGCACGGCCTGCAGGGTGTCCAGCTCGCGTCGACCGCGTTGATCGCCGAGATCCGCCGCGACGCGATGCCGGCCAGCATGCAGAGCCTGCCCACCAACCTGCACAACCAGGACGTCGTCCCGTTCGGCACCCAGGCCGCCCTGCGCGCGGTGGACCAGGCCGCACTTCTCCGGTTGATCGTCGGTTCGCTGGCTCTGGGGCTGCGGCAGGCGGTGCACGTGGGTGCCCGGCGACCGAGCACCGATCTTCTGCGAAAGCTGGCGGACGCCATCGCGCCGATCGACCCCGACCGGCCCCTGGAGCAGGACGTCCGCACCGCCGCGGCGATCTGCTGCGACCGGTACTGATATTTCTCTGATTTCCGGTTCCTACCGTCAACGCTCGTGACGCTCGATTACCTGATCATCGGGGCCGGTCCGGCCGGCCTGCAGCTCGGCGCGCTGATGGAGTCCGACGGCAGCGACTACCTTGTCCTGGAAGCCGCCGACGGGCCCGGGGCGTTCTTCCGCACCTTCCCGCGGCACCGGCAACTCATCTCCATCAACAAGCCGCACACCGGGACCACCGACCCGGAACTGAACCTGCGCCTGGACTGGAACTCGCTGCTGGCCGAGGACGCGCCCCTGTTCACCGGTTACACCGGCCGCTACTTCCCGGACGCCGACGTGATGGTCCGCTACCTGGCCGACTTCGCCGCCAAGACCGGCGTCAAGATCCGCTACAACGCCCGGGTCACCCGCATCCGCAAGGACGGCGACGAGTTCCTCGTCTCCACCGGCGAGGAAGACCTCCGCGCGAAAAAGATCATCATGGCCACCGGAGTCTCCCGGATGAACATCCCCGAGATCCCCGGCATCGAGCACGCCGAACGCTACGACACCATGGACACCGACCCGGACGGCTACACCGACCAGCGGGTCCTGATCCTCGGCAAGGGCAACTCGGCGTTCGAGACCGCCGACGCGCTGATCGAGACCACCACCCTGATCCATGTGGCCGGCCCGCACGACGTCAAGTTCGCCTGGCGCACCCACTTCGTCGGGCACCTGCGCGCGGTCAACAACAACTTCCTCGACACCTACCAGCTCAAGTCGGCCAACGCGATCCTCGACGGCAGGGTGCGCGGCATCGACCGCGACGGCGACGACCTGGTGGTCACGTTCGCGTTCGCCCGCGTCGAGGAGGTCACCAAACAGCTGCGCTACGACCGGGTCATCGCCTGCACGGGGTTCGCGTTCGACGCGAGCGTCTTCGACGAGACCTGCCGGCCCGAGCTGGCCATCGACGACCGGTTCCCGAAGCAGACCGCGTCCTGGGAGTCGGTGAACGTCCCCGGCCTCTACTTCGCCGGCACGATCACCCAGCAGCGCGATTTCAAGAAGTCCACCAGCGGTTTCATCCACGGCTTCCGGTACGCGGTGCGCGCCCTGCACAAAGTCCTCACCCAGCGGTGGCCGGCCACCCAGCTGGAAACCCACGAGGTCACCGACGCGATCATCGCCCGGGTCAACCGCTCGTCCGCGCTGTGGCAGCAGTTCGGTTTCCTCGCCGACGTGGTCCTGCCCGACGGCCGCTACCTCGAAGAGATGCCCGTCGCCCTGTTCCACGAGCGGCACCCCGACGGCCTGGTCGTCACCCTCGAATACGGGCCCGACCACGACCAGGTCGACCCGTTCGACATCAGCGTCAGCCGGATCGCCCAGGACACCCCCGGCCAGGCCCACGACGCCGCCTACCTGCACCCGGTCGTGCGCGCCTACCGTGACGGGCAGCTGACCGGCACCCACCACCTGGCCGAGAACCTGGAGAACCGGTGGGACCGGCCCGACGTGCACGTCGGGCCGCTGGCCGCGTTCCTGACCCGGCACCGATGAACCCCGTCCACGCCGACTTCTTCGCCGGCGGTGCCGGCGAGGAACGCACCCTCAAGGCCAACACCGACGCGTACGCCCGGCGCCGGATCATCCCGCGGGTGCTGCGCGGTACCGGCCCCCGCGACCTGCGCACCACCGTGTGCGGCACCGACCTGTCGATGCCGGTCCTGATCGCCCCCACCGCGTTCCACCTGCTCGCCCACCCGGCCGGGGAGACCGGCACGGCGGCCGGGGCGGCCGCCGCCGGCACGGCGATGGTCGTCAGCATGGCCGCCACCCAGCCGATCGAGCAGATCGCCACGGCCGGCGCCACCCTGTGGTTCCAGCTCTACCCGCAACCCGACACCGCGTTCCAGGACGCCCTGATCGGCCGGGTCACCAAAGCCGGCGTGAAAGCGCTCGTCGTCACCGTCGACTCGCCGGTCCTCGGGCACCGCCGGCGCGACCTGCGCAACGGCTTCACCGACCTGCCGGACGGGCTGGCCTGCGCCAACATGGACGGCCGGGACATCGTCATGGACGCCGCCCTGGGCTGGCCGCACATCGACCGGCTGCGCGCCGCCACCGGCCTGCCGCTGATCCTCAAGGGCATCCTGCACCCCGCCGACGCCGCCCTGGCCGTCGAGCACGGCGCCGACGCGATCATCGTGTCCAACCACGGCGGACGGCAGCTCGACGGGGCCATCGCCACTCTCGACGCCCTGCCCGCCGTCCTCGGCGCCACCGGCGGGCGGATCCCGGTGCTGATCGACGGCGGGATCCGCACCGGCACCGACGTGCTGGTCGCGCTCGCGCTGGGTGCCACCGCGGTGCTCGTCGGGCGGCCGGTCATCCGGGGACTCGCGGCGGGCGGCGCTCACGGCGTACGGGAAACGCTGGAAACCCTGCGCGCCCAGCTGGACCACGGCCTGGCCCTGGCCGGAGCGCAGCGACCGGCCGACCTCACCCCGGACCTCATCACATGATCACCGTTCGCCTCCGGGAGTGGATCTTCCGGCGGGTCAACGGCACCGAAGGCATCCCGGTGCCCGGCCCGCTGGTCGGCGCCGAACACTTCGCGCAGGTCTACGCCGACCCGGCCGCCGACGGGCGCAGCCGCGGCGCCGGGCTGTCCGACCTGTTCTGGTACTGGCTCGCCCCCGGCCCGCAGATGCACCAGGAACACCTCGAACCGGGGGAGCGGTACCGCACCGTCGCCCGCACGACCCGCCAGGTCCTGGCCATCGGCCAGCAGCGCGGCGACGAACTCGCCACCGCCGCCACCGGCCGGGCAGTCAACGAACTGCCGACCACCAGGACCAGTCACGTCCGGCTGCGGGACCTGATGATGCCGATCTGGGCCGAGGTCTACTACGAACTCGTCTTCGGGTCACCGTGTCCACCGGAAACCAAAGACCTGATCGTCGCCAACGCCGACGACGTCGTCACCGCCCTGAAAGGCACCGGCCTGCGGCACATGGACCGCCGCGACCGGCTCACCCGTTACCTGATCGGCCGGCTCGAGGCCGGCACCTGCCCGGTCACCCTGCCCGCCGCCGACTTCACCGTCGAGGAGACCGCCTGGTATCTGCAGGGCGCGTTCTTCAACACCGCCGTCGTGCAGATGTCCGAGGCGATGGCGCACATCCTGCTCTGCGCCACGCTGCGCCCGATGCCGGTCGACGACGACGCCCTGGACCGGCTCATCGACGAGACCCTGCGGGTGCACCCGCTGTTCGGCATCGCCCACCGCATCACGTCCGCCCCGATCCGCGTCGACGACCGGGTCACCCTGCCCGCCGGTTCGGTGCTGCTGTTCAACTACCTCGCCTTCCAGCGCACCGGCCCGGCCGGCGACGACCGGTTCGACCCGGATCGCTGGCTGATGATCAAACGCAAAGAGGCCAACTTCATCCCGTACGGGGTGACCGCGAACCGGGCCTGCCCCGCCCGTGGTGTCGCGCCGGTGATGCTGCGCGCCGCCACCCGGGAGATCCTGCGGCACTTCACGATCGCGTCGTCCGCCGTGCACACCCGGTCGCTGCCCAGCCGCGGCCCCGCCTACCTGACCCCGGCCGGCCGGCCCGGACCCGGCCGGGCCCGGCTGGCCGCCATGCGTGCGCGGGACCGGTGGGCCGAGTTCGGCCGGTCGTTCAAACAGCTCGCGTACGGCACCTGGATGGTCGCCGACGCCCGCCGGCAACGCCTGTGCAGCACCTACTTCGAGGAGGTCGAGCAGTGACGCCCACCGAGCTGGCACCACGTTTCTTCATCGCCGTCGCGGTCATCCTGGTCTTCTGCAAATTCGTCTCCTGGCTGCTCGGCAAGGCCGGCCAGCCGCCGGTGGTGTCCGAGATGCTGGCCGGTGTCCTGCTCGGACCGTCGCTGCTGGGCCTGCTGCTGCCCGGCGTGCAGGCCGCCCTGTTCCCGCCCGCGCTCTACCCGATCCTGTACGTCGTCGGGCAGGTCGGCCTGGTGCTGTTCATGTTCCAGGCCGGGTACGCGTTCACCGGCCACCGGGTGCCCCGGATGGCCGGCACCGCCGGGGCGGTGTCGCTGGCCGGGGTCACCACGCCCCTGGTGCTCGGGGTGGTGCTCGTGGTGGTGGCCGGCAACGCCGTGGACATCCGCCCGGCCGGCATCCCGCTCGGCGTGTCCGCCGCGTTCGTCGGGGTCGCCCTGGCCATCACCGCGTTCCCGATGCTGGCCCGGATCATCACCGAACGCGGCCAGGCCGGCACCCGGCACGGTTCGCTGGCCCTGGCCAGCGGCGCCATCGACGACCTGGTCGCCTGGATCCTGCTCGCCGTGGTCCTCGCGTTCGCGTCCGGCGAACCCGGCCCCGCCCTGATCACCGCGGGCGGCGCGATCGCGTTCGGCCTGGTGTCGTGGCTGGCCGGGCCGCGCGTCATGGGCTGGTTGCTGGGCCTGGCCGAACCGATCCGGATGATCGCCGTGGTCGCCGTGCTGTTCCTGATCGCCTTCTACACCGACGAGATCGGCCTGTACGCGGTGTTCGGCGCGTTCGTCGTCGGCGCCGTCATGCCGCACGGCCCGGCCGCCGACAAGATCATCGAAACGCTCACGCCGGTCGCGTCCGCCCTGTTCCTGCCGCTGTTCTTCACGTTCTCCGGCCTGCGCACCGAGTTCGCCCTGCTCGGTGACCCGGCGGTGCTGCTGTTCGCGCTCGCCTGCATCGCTCTCGCGATCGCCGGGAAGTTCGGCGCCTGCTGGGGCGCGGCCCGGCTGCGCGGCGAACCCCAGGACGTCGCCCTGCGGGTCGGGGCGCTGATGAACGCGCGCGGCCTGATGCAGCTGATCGCCCTGAACGTCGGGCTGGAGGCCGGGATCGTCAACTCGTCGCTGTTCACCGTGCTGGTGCTGGTCGCCCTGGTCACCACGATCATGACCACGCCACTGCTCTCCTGGATCGAGCGCCGCCGCCCGGCGCCGGTGGCCCAACCCGTACTGATCGGATAGATTTTTGTTGAAAAAGCAACCTTCGGCTATGCAAACGCCGGTCGATCGACCAGGATCGATGAATGCGGCTCCTCTTGGTCGAGGATGACCCGGAATTGTCCGAGATGCTGACCGAAACCCTGGCCGACGAGGGCTACACCGTCGACCAGGCCTCCGACGGCCAGCGCGGCCTGCACCTCGGACTCACCCGGCCCTACGACGTCATGGTCATCGACCGGCTCCTGCCCGCCCTCGACGGCCTCGACCTGCTCGCCCGCCTGCGATCACGGGCCGTCCCGGCCCGGGCGCTGATGCTCACCGCGCTGGGCACCGTCGCCGACCGGATCGCCGGACTCGACGCCGGCGCCGACGACTACCTCGCCAAACCCTTCGACCTCGACGAACTCAGCGCCCGGCTGCGCGCCCTGTGCCGCCGCGTCCCCGACGCCGCCGGCGCGCTGCGCGTCGGCCGCGGCCTGATCGACCTGGCCGTCCGCGACGTCGTGCTGCCCGGCGGCGGGCGGATCGCGCTGAGCGCCCGCGAGTTCGAACTGCTGCGCGTGCTGGCCGCCCGGCCGCACCAGGTGCACTCCCGCGCCCAGCTGCGCACCCGCGTCTTCGACGAGGCCGCCGCCGCGTCCCTGGTCGACACGTACGTCTACTACCTGCGCCGCAAACTCGGCCGCGACGTGGTGCGCACCGTCCACGGCCTCGGCTACCGGCTGGGCGCGCTATGAACGCCGCCGAACGCGTCATCGTGTGCCGGGCGAGGCTGCGGATGGGCCTGTTCGTCGGCCTCGCCGTCGGCGCCCTGCTCACCCTCGTCGGCGCCATCGCCTACGCGACCCTGGTCGCCAGCCAGGAACGGCAGATCCAGCGGGAACTGTCCTGGGGCGCCAAGTACGGCAGCATCTCCGGCCCGGTCGGCTGCAACTGGATCATCCGGCTCGACGACGGCGTCGTACAGGCCGGCCCGGTCCCGCCGCCACCCGGCTTCCCGCAGCGCGCCGCCCTCGACCGGGTCGCCGCCGGCGGCCCCGCCGAGATCACCACCGTCGACGCGCCCGGCACCGTCTTCCACGTGCGCACCCAGGCCACCGCCACCGGCGCGGTGCAGGTGGTGTTCGACGCCCGCTACCAGCTCGCCGACCGCCGGCACCTGCTGTGGGCGTTCGCCCTGGCCGCCGGTTTCGGCCTGATCGCCGCGTCGGTGACCGGCTGGATCGTCGGGCACCGGTCGGTCGCCCCGCTCGCCGAGGCCCTCGCCCGGCAGCGCCGGTTCGTCGCCGACGCCAGCCACGAGCTGCGCACCCCCATCGCCCAGGTGCACACCCGGGCCCAGCTGATCGCCCGGCGCTCCACGTCGGCCCCGGCCGAACGCCGCGACCTGGAACGCCTGGTCGGCACCACCCGCCGGCTCGGCGAGATCGTCGACGAACTGCTGCTGTCCGCCCGGCTGGCCGCCGCCCCCGACGACGGCCCGACCCGCGAACCGGTCGACCTGACCGCCCTGGCCACCGACGCCGTCGCCCGCGAAGCCGCCCGGGCCACGGAACGGCAGGTCACGGTCAACCTGTCCACGCCGGGCGGCCCGCTGCCGGTCGCCGGGATCGTCTCCGCCCTGCACCGGGTGCTGGCCGAGCTGCTGTCCAACGCCCTGACCCACACCCCGGCCGGCGGGCAGATCACCGTCACCGTACGCACGGTCCGCGACACCGCCGAGGTGGTGGTGGCCGACACCGGCGACGGCTTCGACCCGGCCGACGCCGACCGGCTCTTCGACCGCTTCCACCGCGGCCCCGCCGCCGGCGACCGCCGCTTCGGCCTCGGCCTGGCCTTGCTCCAGGAGGTCGTGACCGGCCACGGCGGCACCATCACCGCCGACGGGCACCCCGGGCGGGGAGCCAGCTTCACCGTCCGGCTACCGCGCATCCCGGAACCGGCCCGCCACCCGGCCCGGCGCCGGCTGTGGCCGGCCCACCCCCGGGCCGCGACCCTGCGCATCCGCGAACGGCTCTAGACACTTTGGAGGCCGGCGGGTTGGGGTTGTGGGCTTGGGTCGGGCCCGCCCGCAGCGGGCGCGCGGAGGGTGGGTGGCACCTGCCGGGACCGCGTGCCACGGGACTGAGTCGGCGCGTACCGAAAGATCTTCCGCTTGAAAGCGTCCCGCCCTCCGTTTCGGGGAAGCTTGTTTTCTGGCATTGGCGGGACCTCGACCCGGAAGATCTCTAGACGGCGGTGCCGGTGCGGGCCGCGCGGGCCACACCCCAGTCGTACATCGCCTGCAGGACCGGGATCAGGGTGCGGCCCTCGTCGGTCAGGTCGTAGTCGACGTGCGGCGGGACCGTGCCGTGGTCGCGGCGGGTCACCAGGCCGTCGGCCTCCAGTTCGCGCAGCCGCTGGGTGAGCATCTTCTCGCTGATGCCCGGGGTGAGGCGGCGCAGTTCGCCGTAGCGGTGCACGCCCTCCTTGAGCCGGGCCAGGATCACGGTGCGCCACCGGCCGCCGACGACGTCGACGGTCAGCTCGACCGGACAGCTGTATTCCTTGGGCACGCACCATTATGTGCGTACTTGCGGGCACGGCGACGCCCCTGATGAGCTGATCCGCATGACACCGACGCTGTACGAGTGGGCCGGCGGCACCGAGGCGTTCGAGCGGCTCACCGACGCCTTCTACGCCCGCGTGGTCACCGACGACCTGCTCGGTCCACTGTTCGCGGGCATGTCGCCGGAGCACGCCCACGGTGTGGCGGTCTGGCTGGCCGAGGTGTTCGGCGGTCCGGCCGCCTACACCCGGGAGCACGGCGGCTACCCGCACATGGTGGCCAAGCACGTCGGGATGGCGATCACCGAGCCGCAGCGGCGCCGCTGGGTCAACCTCATCCAGGACGCCGCCGACGAGGCCGGGCTGCCCGAGGACCCGGAGTTCCGGGCGGCGTTCCTCGGCTACATCGAGTGGGGCACCCGGCTGGCCCGGCTCAACTCGCAACCCGGCGCCGATGTGGCCCGCGACGCCCCGGTGCCGCACTGGGGCTGGGGCGTCGCACCCCCGTTCAGTCCTGCAGCGCGGCCTTAACCAGGGCCAGCGCCGTCTCCGGCGGGATGCCCAGCGCTCGGGTGCGGTCGGCGTAGGCGGCCGCGGCCAGCTGCGCCTGCACGGACGTGCCGGTCGCCCGGGCGGTGATCACCGTGCCGGCCCGGCCGCGGGTCTCCACCAGGCCGGCCGCCTCCAGCTCCCGGTAGGCGCGGGCGACCGTGTTGGCCGCCAGGCCCAGGTCGGTGGCCAGGGCGCGCACCGGCGGGATCTTCGTGCCGGCCGGCAGGGTGCCGTCGGCGGCGAGCTCGGCGATGCGCCGCCGCACCTGGTCGTACGGCGGGGTCGGCGAGTCGGGGTCGATGTGGATGTCCATCAGAGCAGTCTGGGGGGTGTGTTGCCGGCGGCGACGATGGCGCGGCGGATCGGCACCATCGCCAGCAGCGCGCCGCCGACCAGGAAGAACACCACGAGGGAGATTATGCCGTAGCGGTAGCTGTTGGTCAGCTGGAACACCACGCCGAACAGCAGCGGGCCGAGCCAGCTGGTGCCCTTGTCGCTGATCTCGTAGAAGCCGTAGTACTCGCCTTCGCGGCCGTCCGGGATCAGCTGGGAGTAGAGGCTGCGCGACAGCGCCTGGCTGCCGCCCAGGACCAGGCCGATGGCGACGCCGAGCAGCATGAACGGCAGCGGTTCGCCGGCCGGCAGCCAGTAGGCGGCGACCACCACGCCCAGCCACAGGGCCAGGCTGAACAGGACCGTCTTGCGGGCGCCGACCTTCGCGGCCATCGCGCCGAGCAGCAGGGCGCCGCCGAACGCGAGGAACTGCACGAGCAGGATCGTGATGATCAGGGTGGACTGTTCGAGGTCGAGTTCCTCGGTGCCGTACTGGCTGGCCAGGGCGATGACGGTCTGGATGCCGTCGTTGTAGATCAGGTAGGAGAGCAGGAAGAACAGGGTCAGCGGGTACGCCCGGATGTTGCGGATCGTGCCGCCGAGCTGCCGGAACCCGTCGATCAGCACGTTGCCCCTGGCCTCGGTCGACTCGGCGCCGGGGTGTTCCTTCAGCCAGGCCAGGGGGATCAGGGTGAACGCCGCCCACCACACGCCGGCCGAGACGATGCACCAGCGGGCGATGTCCAGGGTGCGCTGGTCGTTGCCGTCGATCGACAGGATGGTGACGGCCACCAGGTTGAACGCCAGCAGCAGGCCACCGCCGAGGTAGCCGAGGGCCCAGCCGCGGCTGGACACCTTGTCGCGTTCGTCGGGGCCGGCCAGCTGCGGCAGGAACGAGTTGTAGACGACGATCGACGCGCCGCCGGAGATGTTGGCGATCAGGAACAGCACCCCGCCGAGCAGGTAGTTGCCGCCGGTGACGAACGCGAAGCAGACGGTGGCCGCGGCCGCGGTGAACGCGGTGGCGGCGAGCAGCGGTTTCTTGCGGGGGGTGCGGTCGGCGACCGCCCCCATCACCGGCAGGACGAAGACGGTGAGAAAGACCGAGAGGCTGACGACGTACGGGTAGAAGGAGCCCGCCGCGACCGAGATGCCGAGCGGGTGGACCCGCCCGGTGCAGTCGTCGGCGCCCAGCTCACATCCGGCGGCGACCTTGGTGACGGTGGTCAGGAACGGTCCGAGGAAGACGGTCAGGACGGTGGTGGAGAACGCCGAGTTGGCCCAGTCGTAGAAGTACCAGCCGGTGCGTTCCCGGCGGCCGGCCGCGGGTCTGTCGGTGGGGGTGCCGGTGGTCGCGGCCATCAAGTTCTCCCGGTCGTCGTTGCGTGGCGCGGGTCATATTGCCATCCCGCGACCGGGTGGTGGGAGGGGCCGCGTACTCAGTTCTGCTGCGACCACCACTTGGCGAGGGCGGCGGTGGCGGGGTCGTCGGATTCGGCCAGGGTGGCCCACGGGTCGGTGCCGGGCGGCAGGTCGGTGCCGGCGTATTCGGCGAGTTCGGCCGGCTGCACCGGGTCGGTGGTGCCGGTCTCGTGCAGGGCGGCCTGGATGTCGGCGAGGCCGAGGCTGCCGGTGTCGATCCAGGGGAAGCCGTCGACCGGTTCGGGCAGTTCGCCGACGTCGACGGCGGGTGGGAAGACGCTGTCGCTGAGCTCCGCCTCGGGCAGGTCGGGGGTGGTGTCGGCCTCCGGGGTGGGCAGCTCTGCCGCCGGGTGGTCCTCTCCGGCGTACTCGACGTGGTGGTCGTCGAACGGGACGTCCTCGTGGCCGGGGACCTCCACCTGATGGTCGTCCCAGGGCACGTGGTCGTCGACCTGGTGGTCGTCGAAGGGCAGCGGGTCGTGATGGTCGTCGCCGAAGTGGTCGGCGAAGTCGTGGTGATCCGTCATCGGTTCTCCTCGTCTTGCGGGACGGGCGTCAGGGCCCGCGCCCGGATCAGCACGTCGTCGGTGTGGCGCAGTTTCGCCCGTACGCTCTCCAGCTCGGTCTGGGCGGCCTGCCGGCGTTTCGCCCGGCCGGCGGCGTCCTCGGCGGCCGCCGCGTCGATCTCGGCGATGTGCGCGTCCAGGTCGCGCAGCCGCCGTTCGACCGCGTCGTCGACCGCGACGCCCAGCGCGTACTGCAGGTCGGTGAACCGGTTGGCGATCTCGTCGGCCAGGGCGGCGCGGGCCTCGCCGAGCACGTCGCGCAGCCAGATCCGGGCCTGCTGCCGGTCGGTCTGCACCCGGCGCCGCCACAGCACGTACCCGCCGGCGGCCAGGCCCAGTCCGATCCCGGCGACCGGGACGAGAACCCCGCCGACGGCCAGGGCGGACGCGCCGAGGATGGCGCCGCGGCCGGCCATGAACGCGATCCCGCCCGCGGACAGGGCGATCAGCATGTTCTCCCCGGACCCGTCGCGGGGCGGGGACGCGGCCAGGGCGTGCCGCAGGGTGGCGTTGAGCCGGCCCAGCATGCTCGCCCGTTCGGCCGCGTCGAACACCTCGGCCAGGACTTTCTCGGCGACCTGCGAGAACGTCTCCTCCAGGCGCTGCGACATGACCGCGGACAGGGCCTGCAGGTCGGCGTCGACGGCGTCGGGCAGTTTCGACAGGGTCTCGCCGCGGCCGGTGTCGATGCGCGCCGAGAAGTCCTGCTGCAGGGTGGCGATGTGGGTGCGCAGCCGGCCGACGGTCTCCACCCGGGCGCGCTGGGTCTCGGTGCTCAGCAGCAGCGTCCACTGCCGGGACTCGGTGCGTTTGCGGGCGGCCAGGGCGGAGCGTTCGGCGCGGACGGCGGCGCTGCGGGCCGGGTCGGCCTCGGCGGCCTGCACCTTCGCGGCGGCCGCGTCGACCAGGCGGGCCAGCTCGCCGCGGGCGGCCCGCAGCACGTTGGCCAGTTGCAGCTGGTGACCGCGCCCGGCCAGGTCGACCAGGGCGTGCTGCAGTTCGGCGATCTTCGACGCGTCGACCAGGGCGGCCTGTTCGCCGGGCGGTGCCTGGCGGGCCAGCTCGGCCAGCGACGACGACACCGGGAACCAGGGTGCCTCGGCGAAGCGGGGGGCGTGCGCGCGCAGCAGGGCCCGGTTGTCGTCGGCGATGCGCCGCCACCCCGGATACGCGTCGATCTTGGTGAGGGCGAAGACCACCGCGTCGACCCGTTCGCTCGCGGCGACCAGGAACTCGAGCTCCGGTTCGGACAGCGGGGCGGACGCGTCGGCGACGAACAGCAGCGCGGTGGCCCGGTCGACGGCGGCCAGGGCGACGGTGGCGTGGGCCGGGTCGAGGCCGCCGACCCCGGGGGTGTCCAGCAGCGAAAGGTATTGCAGCAGCGGCGCCGGATGCGACACCTCGATGCGGCGGGCCTTCTGCTCGCCGGTGGCCCACGCGCGCAGGTCGTCGACGGCGATCGGGGCGGCCGAGCCGGGCAGCCAGGCGTTCACCGCGAACGGGCCGGGGACGAACTGCAGGTAGGTGGCGGTGGCGACGGCCGCGTCCACGGGGGACAGGCCGGGTACCCCGAGCAGGGCGTTGATCAGCGAACTCTTGCCGCGTTTCGTCTCGCCGACCACCACCAGCGACGGGCGGATCAGCTCCCGGCGGCGCAGCTCGGCCAGGTCGGCGCCGGCGTCGGGGTCCTGCGAGCGCACGTAGGCGAGGGTGTCGCGGACCGCGGTGTCGAGGGTTTTCGTCAGGTCGCCGGTCATCGGGTCACCTGCTGGGCGAGCAGGTGGAAGCCGCGGTGCACGACCTGCGCGATCCGTGACTGGGCCGGGCCGGCGCCGGCCACCGCGTACACCCGCCACCGGTTGGCGGCCTCCCGGGCGGCGGCGGCGAGCTCGTCGGCGTTCGCGTGCGGGCGGCGCAGGATCCACCGGGGGTCCTCGGAGGTGGCCAGGCGGGTCAGCTCGGCCTCCCAGTCGGCGGGCAGCCGCACCGCGCCGGTCGCCACCCGCTGGGCGGCGTCGAGCAGCCGCAGCCGGTGGTAGGCGGGGTCGCGCAGCAGCCGTTCCACGGCGTCGCGCAGGATCTCCCGGTCCTTCTCGTCGCGGGCGTGCCCGGCGAGCCGCTCGAGCCGGGCCAGGGCCCAGCCGGCCTTGATCGCGTCGGCCCGCCACCGGAACGACTCGTCCAGGGTGTGCCGCAGCCGGGGGAAGCCGGACGCGGCGACCAGCCGCCGGATCAGCTCGCCGGTGCTCAGCTGCGGCTCGGCCGCGTACTGCGCCAGGGCGAAACCGATGCCGTACAGGTCGAGAAGGGTCAGCAGCCGTTCCCGGCGGGCCGCGTCGACCGGGGCCGGCCGCGACCGGAACAGGTCGACCGAGGCGAGCAGCACCCGCAGCTGCTCGACCGGCAGTTTCGCCAGCTCGCGCAGGGCGGCGCCGTCGGCGTCGGTGAGCCGGCCGGCCTCGGCCGTCTCGGCCAGCAGGGCAACGACCGGAACGACGTCCGAGACGGTACGCGACAGCAGCGCGGCCTGCTGCTCAGCGAGGGGGCCGGCGATCGGCCACGGGTCGCCCGGCCCACCGGCCAGGGTGTCGACCTTGCCGAACACGCCGAGCGCGTTGATCGGGCTGGACGCCAGCCGCGCCGAGGAGTCCCGGAACGCCTCCAGGGCGCGCACGTCGTCGGCCCGCACCGCCTGGGTGAACACGTAGACGACCGCCTCGGCGGCGGCCACCTCATGTGTGGACGCGGCGTCGATGTCGGCGTCGAACGGGGCCGTGGACACCCCGACCGCCTCCTCAGCCCGGGCCGACACCACCGTGTCGGTGGACGCGAGGCCGGGCGTGTCGACCACGGTCAGATCGCGCAGTTTCTCGCTGGTCAAGGTCACGTCCACGTACGCCACCCGGGCGGACGGCACGCCGAGACGCTGCGGGATCATGCCGTCGTCGTCGAGCGGGAGGCTGCGCCGCTGCCCGTCGCGGCACACCACGTCGACCCGGTCGGCCGGTCCGTACCGGAAGCGCGTGACCACTCTCGTGCATTCACCCACCGCCGTGGGCGCCACCCGCCGCCCGATCAGGGCGTTGACGAGTGTCGACTTTCCGGCTTTCAATCGACCGGCAATAGCAACGCGTAACGGCTCGCCGAGCCGGTCGCGGATCTGTCTGAGCTGGTTACCGGCCTCTATACCGGTCCGCGCGGCCATCTCGTCACAGAGAGTCGCCACGCTTGAACTGAGGGGGCCGCTCACGACGACTCGTCAGCCGTGCACACTGTCGGCGACAATGGCAAGACCACGGTCGTCACCTCGACCCTTCCGCTGCGGCGGGCGGGCCGGGTGCCCGCCACGGCACAGCCTACGGATGACCGTGCGGCACGGGATCCCGTGTTCGTGCCACAGCCGACCGACGCGAAGGGGAAGGGGCCCAGGTGGCGGAAGATCTTGACCCGCTTGCCTCCGCCGCTGCCCTGCTGCACCGCCCCGCCCTGGTCGTGCTCACCGGCCCGCCCGGCAGCGGCCGCACCACCGCCCTGCGCCGCCTGAGCGCCGAGGTCGCCGGGCCTGCCCACACCGGCGGTGGCCTGGCGATGCTGCGTACCACCCCGGCCCTGGCGCTGTCCCGGGCAGTCCGGGCCCGGCTCCCGGCCGACGACGTGCACCTGCTCGCCGAGGCCGTCCGCTCCCGGGTGCGCGGCGGCCTGCTGGTCCTCGACGACATCCAGTACGCCGACGCCGCCACCCTGGCCGCGCTGCCGCTGCTGGCCGCCCACTGCCGGGTCCTGGTCGCCCTGCGCACCCCGCACCGGCTGCCCGAACCGGTCGTCGAAGCGCTCCGCGCGGCCGCCGCGGCCTGGCTGACGGTGCCGCCGCTGGGCCCGGTGGCCGCCCTCGACCTGGCCCGCCGCACCGCCGGTGGGCTGCCCGAGGACGCTCTCGCGGCGGTCGCGGCCCGGGCCGGCGGAAACCCCCTCGCGATCACCGCGCTGGCCCGGCAGGCCGCGGCGGGCCGCGCACCCGGCGGCGCCGGCATCGACCAGGTGGCGTACGCCATCGCGACCGCCCTCGCCGACCTGCCCCGCCCGGCCCGTACCGCCCTGGCCGCCCTGGGCCTGCTCGGCCGGCCCGCCCCCGCCGCGCTGCTCGGCCCGGGCGCCGCCGACCTGCACGCGGCCGGCCTGATCACCGCCGGTCCGGGCGGCGAGCTGACCCCGGTGTCGACCTATGTGGCGGAGACCGCCGCCGGCCTGCTCGACGCGGCCGGCCGCGTCGAGCTGCACACCCGTCTCGCCGAGCTGACCCCGCCGGCCGAGGCGGCCCGGCACCTGGCCGCCGCCGGTGATCTCGCCGGCGCCCACCGCAGGGCCCTGGCCGCGGCCGACCGCACCACCGGCGGGGAACGGGCGGCGCTGCTGCTGTTCGCCTGCGACCTGGACACCCCGATCGACCCGCGGGTGCGGCTGGCCGCCGCCGACGCCGCCCTGACCGCCGGGCGGGCCGCCGCGGCGGCGAAGGTCCTGACCACCGGCACCCCGCTCGGTGTCGAGGCCGACGTGCTGCGCGGCGAGGCGCTGCTGCAGGCCGGGGCTCCCGCCGCGGCGCGGGCCGCGGTTGCGGGTGTGCCCGACGCGTCACCGGCGCCGGTGCTCGCCGCCCGCGACCGGGTTCTGCTGCTGGCCGAACTGGCCGCCGACCCGGTGTCCGCCGCCGACCTGGCCGGCAAGATCAGCGCCCGCTATCCGCACCCGCCGCAGGGCGTGGCCGCGGCCGTCGCCGCCGTGCACGCCACCAACCGCACTCCGGGCTGGGACGCGGCGCTGTACGCGGCGGCCACCATCGGCGGCGACCCGCTGATCACCCGTTTCAGCGCCTGGCTGCTGGTCGAGCACCTGGTGGCCGACGGGCAGCTGCTCGACGCGGCCACCGCCGCTCTCGGCGCGGCCCAGGAGTGCGCCGCCGGCCTGGCCTACGGCTGGCAGACCCGCTTCGAGGCGGCCGCCGACTGGGCGACCGCCCTGCACGGCACCCTGTCCCCGCCGGCCGTTGCGCCCGACGCGGGCCAGGCCGGCTTCGGCCCGTCGGCGCCGGGGACGGCGGAGCCGGCGGCCATGCACGCCGCCGGTAGCGGCGTGCGGAGCGTTCGGGCCGCTCAGGCCGGCGCGGCGGCGGGTTCGGGTGATCTCCAGGGAGAACGGTCCGACCGCGTACCCCAAGAAAGCGGACAGCGGGCCGCCCAGGCCGACCCCGACGAGATCTTCCGGCGGAGCGCCAACCTGACCGACCGGGCCATCCCCGACGAGGCCCGGGGTTACGCGGCCGCGGCCGCGGCGCTGATCGAGGCGGACACCGGGTTGCTCGGGGCGGCCCGGGCCCGGCTGGACGGCGCGCCCGTGCACCCGGCTGTCGGATGGGTGACACGCGAGACCGCGTGGCTCGACGGGCAGCCGGACCGCGCGGCCAGGGAAACGCCTGGTGACAGCCGCGGGCTGCTGGCCGGGTTGCATGCGATCACGGCCCGCTGGGCCGCTTTCGATCTCGGCGCCATGGGCACTCCGCCCATCCCGCCGGGTTTACCGACTCCCGCGCGGCGCACTCTGACCGCGTGGGCGACCGGTACCGGGTTCACGGCAGCCGCCGACGGGTGGCGGCCCGTCGCCGTCAGGGAACAGGTGCGGTGCCTGCTCGCGGCCGGCCTGACCGAAGCCGACCCGGACCGGGCCGTCGCCGCGCTGCTCGACGCCGAGCGGCTCGCCGACAACGCCGGACTGACCGTGCTCGCCGGGCGTGCCCGGCGTGGCCTGCGCCGGCATCACATCCACCGTGACACCCGCAGTCCCCGCTCCGGAAACCAGCTCACCCGCCGGGAAACCGACGTGTTGCGCCTGGTCGCCGCGGGCGAACCGACCCGGCGCATCGCCGGGCAGCTCGGCATCTCCGCCGAGACGGTCGACACCCACATCCGCGCCGGTATGCGAAAGCTCGGTGCCCGCACCCGAACGGAAGCCGCCGCCCTCGCCTTCGCCACCCCTGAGATACACAAGGAACGCCGGTGACCAGACAGCCCGACGCCCCTCGCCATGTCGTCGCCAGCCCCGGCGACGCGGACACCGTCATACGCCGCCTGATCCGCGACGGATGGGTGGCCCGCGACGGGTTCGCCCTGCCCGACCCGGCCTGGGACGTCACCGGTAACCGCCTGGTGCTGCACGGCCGCATCACCGACGCGGAAACGTTGCAGCTGGCGGTTCTCGCGGCCGCCCGCGGGGCGGGCGTGGTCGCGATCTGTGACGCCGAGTCGATGCTGGGGAGGGCGCTCGTGGACGATCTGTCCAGGTTGGGTCCGGTGCGCCAGGGTGCGACCCCGGAAGCGAACGACGGCGGCGGCAACGCGGTCGCCGACCTGGTCCCGGAGCAGCGTGCCCTGCTCGACCGCCTGGCGGCCGGCGACACGATCGCGGCGGCCGCGGCGGCCGAGTTCCTGTCGCTGCGCACCGCGAACCGGCGCATCGCGGAGGCCCGGGCCCTGTTCGGCGTGCGCACCACCCGCGAGGCGGTCCTGGCCTACCTGCGCCAGCGTGGCCCCAACTAATGGGGATGTCGTCGCGGGCGGCATCGACTAGGGTCTCTTAGCCGACACCGCGGTGCGGCCGGGCAGGTTAGCGTCTGCCGGAGGAAATCTGTTCGCCGTCACGAGTCGGGGGCCGTCGTGACCTTTGCCGGGCAGCGCCCGTGACCACCCAGGCGTGGCCGAAGTCGGCGCGCCTCGACGCGCCGCGGGTTCTCGACCGCATCTTCGCGATCACCGGGGTGCGCCTGGTCCTGGAAGGACCGTGCCCCGGCGGCGAGGTCGGCGCGGCGTACGTGCGATGGCCCGACGGCCGGCGATCCGTGCTCACCGCGGCCCGCACCCAATGCGGTCCCCTCGCCGACCGGGCCCGGGCCGCCGGGGTGCCGACCGCCCGGCACGAGTTGACCGCACGGGTCGACGGGGTCCGGGTCGTGGTGCAGCAGCGCCTGCCCGGCACCCCACCCGACTCGTTCGACGCCGGCCTGGTCGCGCAGCTGCTGCAGGTCAACGACCGGCTAGCCGGGGTGCTCGCGGCCGAGCCGTCACCCCAGCCAGCCGAACTGCACCTGACCGGTGACGGCCCCGGCTTCTGCCTGCACGGCCCCCTCGAAACCCACAGCCCCCGATCCGCCCGCCTGCTCGAGTGGGTCCGCTCGGTCGGGGAGTCCTGCGGTACCCACATGATCGGCGACGACCTGGTCCACATGGACTTCCACCACGGCAACGTGCTGGTGTCCGGCGGGCGGCTCAGCGGGGTCGTCGACTGGGACGGCGCGGTCCGCGGCGACCGGCACTTCGACCTGGTCACGCTGCGCTTCTACCTGGCCGCGATGGCTCCCGAACTGGCCGGGCCGGTCGACGAACGCCTCACCCTGCTCTCGGCCCGCCGGCGGCGGGCCTACTGGGCCCACATGAGCCTGCGGCAGGTCGACTGGTCCATCCGCCACCACGACGCGGCCACCGTCGACCGGTGGCTGACGGTCGCGGAACAGGGCATGGCCGAGCGGTGAGGCCGACGATCGCCGGCGCCTCGAACGCCTGCCACGCGGCCCGCCGATGAAGCCGGTCGTCGTGGTCGGCACCGGGATCGTCGGCGCCTCGATCGCCTATCACCTGGCCCGTCGCGGTGTTCCGGTCACGGTGATCGGCCGGGACGCCGGGGTGACCGCCTCGTCGTTCGCCTGGATCGGCGGTGACGAGGGTGGTGACTGGCCGGGCGGGGCGGCTGATCTGGCCGGGCTGGTCCTTGCCGACTGGCGGCGGGTGCAGCGGGAGGTTTCCGGGATCGGGGTGCGGTGGACGGGCTCGCTGCGCTGGCCGATCACGGCGGAGGAGGCCACGCAGGCGGAACCACCTGGGCCGGCTGTGCCGGTCTCGGCTGTGCCTGGGTCGGCTGTGCCTGGGTCGGCCGTGCCTGGGTCGGCCGTGCCCGAGGAGGCTGGGCTGATGTTTCTCGGGCAGCCGATGGGGGCCGGGGGCCGGCTTGTCGGGCCGGAGGCGATAGCGTCGCTTGAGCCTCATCTCCGGACATTTCCGGAACAGGCGGTTTATCGGCCGGGTGATGGCGGGGTGGATCCGGTGCGGGCAGCGCGAGCGTTCCTTCTTGCGGCCCGCGATGCCGGGGCTCGGGTGGTGCCGGGAGCGACCGCGGTCGAGGTGAGCACCGCCGGGGTCGGGTCGACGGCCGGGTTCCATCCGGCGTCCACCGTGGTGCTGGCGGCCGGGACGGGCAGCGTGGCGCTGGCCCGGCGGGCCGGATCGGCATGGACGGGTCAGCAAGCCGGATCCGGCGAGGCGGTGGCGCGGATGGCCGGGACCTCGCCGGCAATGTTGGTTCGGGTGCGGGCTCGGCGGGCCGGTCTGGTGCGCGGCATCGTGGTCGGGCCCGGATTCGAGGTGCGGGAGGTTCGGGAGCGGGAGCTGCTGATGGCGGCCTCACTCGGGGACACCTGGTCGTGGAGCGATCTGCGGGACACGGCCGGGCAGGCTCTCGGGCATCTGCGGACGGCTTTCGGTGACGGGCTGCGGCCGGTGGGCTGGCGGGTCGGGGTGCGGCCGATGCCGGTGGGCGGGCCGGTGATCGGGCGGCTCAGCCCGTACCTGTATGTGGCGGTGATGCACTCGGGCGTCTGCCTCGCGCCCAGCGTGGGCCGTCTCGTGGCGTCGGAGATCAGTTCCGGCGCCGCCGCGCCGGAACTGGCGCGGTGCCGGCCGCCGGCAGGGTGATGGCCCAGTTGCCGCCCCAGGCAGTGTTGTCGGCGGCGTAGCCGCCCGGGCGGGTGAGGGCTTCGCGCAGGTCGGCGGCCCAGCCGAGTTTCCGTTTCCGGTCGAGCCAGGTCAGGTCGCCGATCCCAAGGCCGGCCCGCTGCGTGGTGACGCACTCGCCGCCTACGCGCCGGACCGCCCCACGGCCGTTGCAACCGGGCCGTGTCATCATGGCGGCCTTATGGAGAGTTCTACCTCGCGGGTGCCGCCGATGTGGCGGTTCATGCTGGCGCTGTCGCGGATCGTCGTGCTGCCGCTGTGCCGGTTGCGGGTGTCCGGGGACGTGCCCGCCGACCTGCGTACCGGTGCGCTGATCCTGGCCGCCAACCATGTCAGCCCGTTCGACCCGATCGTGATGACCGCGGCCTGCCACAAGATCGGTATCGCGCCGCGGATCCTGGCCACCGGCGGTCTCTTCGACGCGCCGATCGCGGGGGCCGCGATGCGCGCCGCCGGGCACATCCGGGTCGACCGGGGCACCAGCCGGGTCGCCGACGCGCTGCCCAGTGCCGCCGACGCCCTGGCCGGCGGGGCGATGGTGCTGGTCTACCCGGAGGGCCGGATCGGCCTGGACCCGTGGATGTGGCCGGAGCGCGGCAAGACCGGGGTGGCCCGGATGGCCGCCGCTTCGGGCGCGCCGGTCCTGCCGGTGGCGCAGTGGGGTGCGCACGCCGTGCTGCCGTACAACACGCCGAAGAAGCTGGTCCGTTCGATCCTGCGGGCGATGCTCCGCCGCCCGGTGGTGCACGTGCGGTTCGGCGAGGTGCCGGTGGACCTGTCGTCGGTGACCGGCACGCCGGGTGCCCGGGCGATGAAGGCCACCCGCCTGATCATGGAGGGCATCGACGCCACCCTCGCGCGGCTGCGCGAGGGCGAGATGGAGATGCCGGCTGTGGTCGACGAGACCCGCACCCCCGATTTCACCCGGGTGCGGCCGCGGCCGGGCCGGGTGCTGCCGAAGCTTCCCGAGCAGCCGCTCGGCGACTCGCAGAGTGCCTCCGCCTGACGGATGAGATCATCGGAGGATGGGGTTCTTCGGAACGTACCTCTACGACGGCGAGCAGTGGCATGACGCCGACCCGGACAGCCGGCCCACCCACGGCGGGCCGTGGATGCTGCTGGACATCCACGACAGCGATTTCACGGTCGTCACCTACGATCCGGCGCCCAGTGGTGCCGGCATCGCCTATCTGGGGGTGACCCCGCGCACCTACTTCGAGGACGAGGGCGCCTCGGCGCCGACCGACGTCTTCCGCGAGGCGGCCGGCCTCGCGGCCTGGTGGGTGGCGGTGCACCCGGGCGGTGACGCCCTGGCGAAGGAGGAACAGATCGTCACCTTCCTCGCCCAGGACGTCGACCCGGAGGACGACGACCTCGACGACGGTGACGAGCAGGACGTGGACGATCTCGACGACGCCGAGGTGTTCGTCGAGGTGAAGACCGCCCGTTTCCTGCGCGCGCTGGACCTGCCGTTACCGGCCGACCTCGACACCTGACCCGCCGGCCTCACCGAGCTCGGCCAGCCGCGCCTCGACCTCGGCCAGCTCGGCCCGTAACCGCTGGGCTTCCTTTTCCGCCTCGGCCCGCTCGGCGGCCAGGATCTGCTCGACCGCCTCCTGCACGCCGGGCACGTCGACCAGCGACACCATCCGCAGCGCCTCGGCCGGGCGGATCACATAGGGCTTCGCGAGGGCCTTGCTGCCCTGGGCGGCCGCCACGGTCCACTCACCCTCGCCGTACGCCAAGGTGACCGTCAGACCCGGCGCCGGTTTCGTCTTGGCCGGGCGCGGCGGGGTCGATTTGCGGGGTGCCGGGGTCGCCACCGGACCATCTTCGCTCTTCACGGGCTCGGCGACCGGCGCCGCCACGGGTTTGTCGAGCAGAAATTCCGGTGCCGGCGGCCCGGCCGGAGCGGGCACCGGCGGCGGTGGCGCGGCCTTGCGGGCGGTCGCGCCGCGCGGGGCGACCTGCAGGTCAGCGGGGGAGAAGGGCAGCTCGTCGCGGCCGAATTTCACCACCACGAACTCGTCGGACTCCGCCGGATCGCCCAGCGACACGACCTGGCCGATCTGGCCGGCGATCTGCCCCGCCGACTCGGTGAACTGCACCCGCGGCTTACGCCCGGCGGTCACCCCGTCGCGGATCGCCGACAGCTCTTCGGTGCTCAAACCCCGGGCCACGCCACTCTCCGATCATTCGAACGCTTGTGCCAACAGTTTTAGCAGGGGGCACCGACACTTTCGCCGTACGCCCCGCGATCTTGCCAGAGAAATTTGATTGCCCCCGCCGATAGCGTCATCGACATGGACCAGTTGACCGAACAGCGGGAGTACTACCGGCACCGCGCGGGGGAGTACGACGAGTGGTGGCAGCGCCGCGGCCGCTACGCCCTCGACGACCAGGCCCGGCAGCACTGGTTCGCCGACATCGACGAGGCCGCGCGGGCCCTGGAGGCCTTCGACCCGGCCGGTGACGTGCTGGAGTTCGCCGCCGGCA
The DNA here is from genome assembly GCF_018332695.1 of Paractinoplanes toevensis. Lineage (GTDB taxonomy): Bacteria > Actinomycetota > Actinomycetes > Mycobacteriales > Micromonosporaceae > Actinoplanes > Actinoplanes toevensis. The sequence goes on along the minus strand of NZ_BOQN01000087.1, from coordinate 99,467 downwards.
CCGGCTGGTGGACCGAGCGCCTGACCCGGCACGCCACCCGCATCACCGCGGTCGACGCGCACACCGAGACCCTCGATCTCAACCGGGCCCGCACCGCCCGCACCGGCCGCGTCACCTACGTGCAGGCCGACATCTTCACCTGGACCCCACCGGCCCAGCAGTTCGACGTCGTGTTCTTCAGCTTCTGGCTCTCGCACATCCCCGACGAGCACCTCGACCGTTTCTGGCAGCAGGTGGCCACCGCCCTGCGCCCCGGCGGCCGGGTCTTCCTGCTGGACAGCTACCAGCCCGCCCGCATCGACGGTGACCTGCAGCAACGCACCCTCAACGACGGTCGCACCTACCAGGTGATCAAGCGTTACTGGCAGCCCGCCGAGCTGGAAGCCCTACCCGGCTGGCAGCTGACCGCTCGCGTCACCACCCACGGCGCGGTCATTCACGCCCACGGGGCGCCCGAGCGGTAACGCAATACTCCCGCCCGGCCGGGTCCCGCAATGTCGTCCAGTCCCCGGGGACCCGCCGCACGACGGTCGCACCGAGTTCCACATGCCGCGCCACCTCGGCATCAACCCCATCACAGGCAAAATCCAGGTGTACGCCGACCGGCCCCGACCCGATCCGCTGCACCAGCAACCGCAGTGGCAACGCCGGGTCACCCTGCAGGAACGCGAACTCCGGCAGATCCGACTTCGCGCGCTCCCAGCCGGTCAAGCCCGCCCAGAACTCGTACTCGTCGTCGTAGTCCGCCGCCGGAACATCCAGGCACAACTGATCCACGATGCTGCTCTGCCCGCCCGGCCACCGCACCGGCCGCGGCCGGAGCGCCTCCCCGTCCCACCGCACCAGGCAGAACGGCACACCGGCGGGGGAGCGCAGCACCACCAGGCCGGGCTCGGCGAAGACGACCCGCGCGCCGAGCGCCTCGGCCTCGCCGGCTGCCGCCGGCACATCGGCCACATGCAGATCCACATGCGATCCGGGATAGGGCGACCCGATCACCTGTACGCGCAGACAGGCGTCCCCGTCCGCCGGCAGCAGGGTCGCGAACGTGCCGCCACCGCGCCGCTCGGACAGCCGCGTGCCGGTCACCGCCAGCCAGAACGGCTCCACGTCCGGGTCGGGGGAGTCCAGGAACCCGGTAATCCACAGCACGCGCATCCCACGACCCTAACCTAAGCAACCCAGGTTGACTAAGGCGAAGATAAGCAACTACGGTTGCTTACATGTCCGTGGAAATACCCGCCTCCGGGGAGGTCGCCGACCGGCTCGCCGCCATCGGAGCCCTACGCCACCTCGCCGACCGCCTCGAAGACACCGCCGTCGAAGAAGCCATGCGAACCGGCTGGAGCTGGCCCCAGGTCGCCGAAGCCCTCGGCGTCACCCGCCAGGCGGTCTACAAAAAACACGCCCAGCGGCTCATCGCCGCCGGCGTCACCCTCAGGAGGCGCTCCGGATGAGCACCGTCGACCACTATCTCAACCACATCCTCACCACCGCCGCCGACGAAGCCCGCACCGACGGCACCACCACCATCGAAGCCCACCACCTCCTCCTCGCCATCGCCCGCGACGGCTCACCCGCCCTCACCGCCGCCGGACTCGACCACACCACCATCCGCACCGCCCTCGACCACGAATTCACCACCAGCCTCGCCGCCGCCGGCGTCCACCTCGCCGGCGCCCTCCCACTACCGACCACACCACCCACCGGCTCCCCGCAACTCGGCACCACCGCCCGAACCGCCCTCGAACGCGGCCTCGCCACCGCCCGCCGCAAACGCGACTGCACCCCCGCCCACCTGCTACTCGGCATCCTGCTCACCCCCGTCGGCACCGTCCCCCGAGCCCTCGACCTGGCCGGCATCGACCGCACCGCCCTCACCGACGCCGTCCGCCGGGAAACCACCGATGACCACTGACATCAACGTCACCGGCCTGCACATGCGCTACGGCACCACCGACGTCCTGCACGACATCACCTTCCACGCCCAGCGCGGCGACATCCTCGCCCTGCTCGGCCCCAACGGCGCCGGCAAAACCACCACCATCGAAATCCTCGAAGGCCTCCGCGCCCGCACCACCGGCCACGTCGACGTCCTCGGCGCCGACCCCGCCCACGCCGGCGAGGACTGGCGCGCCCACATCGGCATCGTCCTGCAAACCTGGCGCGACCACGGCAAATGGCGCCCCCGCGAACTCCTCACCCAGATCCGCGCCTACTACCCCCACGGCTGGAACCCCGACGACCTGCTCACCCTCGTCGGCCTCACCGACCAGGCCAACCAGAAGATACGTACGCTCTCCGGCGGCCAACGCCGCCGCCTCGACCTAGCCCTCGGCATCATCGGCCGGCCCCGAGTCCTCTTCCTCGACGAACCCACCGCCGGCCTCGACCCGGCCGCCCGCCACGACTTCCACCACCTGATCCGCGGCCTCGCCACCGACCACCACACCACCATCCTGCTCACCACCCACGACCTCGCCGAAGCCGAACGCATCGCGACCCGCGTCCTCGTCCTCGACCACGGCCGCATCCTCGCCAACAGCACCACCCGCGAACTCACCGGCCACGACGAAGTCCGCTGGACCCTGCACGGCACCCGCCACACCCGGCCCACCGACCACCCGGCCCGGCTCATCCACGACCTCTACCGCGACCACGGCGACCACCTGCACGACCTCGAAATCCACCGAGCCACGCTGGAAGACACCTACCTGGCCCTCACCCGCCGGACACCCCGATGAACCGGGCCCTGCGCGCCGGCCGATCCCGCGGCCTCATCGAACTACGCCAGTCCGTCACCAACCCTGGCGACCTGCTCAACCACATCCTCTGGCCGGCACTCATGCTCATCGCCCTGTGGTTCCTGCGCGACCGGCCCTTCGGCCCCGCCCTACTGCCCAGCATCCTCGGCATGAACACCGCCATGGCCATGGTCAGCATAAGCCAGCACCTGGTCGCCGACCGCGACGACGGCACCCTGCTACGCGCCAGAACCACCCCGAACGGCATGCTCGGCTACCTCACCGGCAAACTCATCTCCGTCTCCGGCGGCCTGCTCCTCGACCTGGCCATCTTCCTGCTCCCCGCCCTGCTGCTGGTCCACGGCCTGACCACCGACCGGCCCACCACCTGGCTCACCCTGCTCGCCATGCTCACCCTCGGCCTGGCCGCCACCCTGCCCACCGGCGCGGTCCTCGGCTCGATCTTCGACAGCCCCCGCAGCCAGGGCCTACTCACCCTGCCGATCCTCACCGTCATCGGCATCTCCGGCATCTTCTACCCGATCACCGCCCTGCCCGGCTGGCTGCAGGCCGCCGCCCAGACCTTCCCGATCTACTGGCTCGGCCTGGGCATGCGCTCCGCCCTGCTGCCACCCGAAGCCGTCACCACCGAGATCGGCGACTCCTGGCGCCACCTGCAAACCATCACCGTCCTCGGCACCTGGGCCACCATCACCCTGCTGATCGCCCCCACCGTCCTACGCCGCATGGCCCGCCGCGCCACCGTCCCGACCCGCCGCGCCACCTGACGGGGGAGACGCGACCGAGGGGGAGTGGCCGGCTCTACTCTCGGCCGGTGAGCTTCAGCGGGTTCGCCAACCACGTCCGCAATCCCGCGCTGCCGCACAAGCGCCGGGTCTCCGCGCTGCGCTCGTGCGTGCAGCTGTACCGCCCGATCGGCTTCGAGGCCACGCTCAGCTTCCTCGAAGAGTTGGCCGGACCGTTCCACCGTGATGACGGAGCACTGCTCCGCGCCCTCGACCATCTCGCGGCGAGCCGCGCCCTCTGGCACGACGACCTGCGAAGGTATGCCGCAGAACGCCGCACGGCGAAGCAGCGCGGCCACCGGACGCCCCGCCGAGACGACCGGAACCCCAACCGCGGTCCGGCGATCTGGTACGGAGCGTCGCAGCGGGCGGCTCTGCACGCGCTGACCTACTGGCGCCGCAGCCGGCTTCCCGGATTGCTCACCTGGAACGATCCGGGCGCGAGCGAGATCGACGCCTGCGTTTCCGCCGCCTTGGCGAACGGCGGCCCGCTGTCGGCCGAGCAGCACCGCCGGCTCAACGACACAGCCCAGCGGTTGCGCGAGCGCCTCGACGCAGACCTCTACAGCCAGGACAGCCTCGCGTACTTCCGGGTAAGGGATCTGCTGCTCGTCGCCGGGTTCGTGACGAACGCGACCACACCGGCCTGATATCGATAATCTTCCAGGTCGATAATCGACATTATGTCAACTAGAAGGGGTCTGGAGGGAGCGGATCATGCTCTGCAGGGCGGCGTACGCGGCTGACTGCTCCGCATCGGTCATCCCGCTCAGCATTCTCACCTCGACGGAGCGGACCGCGGCGGATGCCTTCGCGAGGCTTCGCCGGCCGCGGGGCGTGAGCCGGGCCGGCAGAACCTTGCCCACGGGTGCCTCCGCCGGCCTGGTCACATAGCCGTCCCGCTCCAGGGCCTGAAGCAACACGTTCATCGACTGCCTCGTCACGAACGCCCCCCGCGCGAGCTCGGAGTTCGACAGGCCGGGACGTTGCGCCAGCAGCTCGAGACACGAGTAGTGCGTCACCGTCATCCCCAGCGGCCGCAGCACCGCCTCCATGGCCGCCCGGAGCGCGCTGGACGCCTCTTTCAGCAGGTAGCCCAGCGATGTCTCCAGGTCGACGCCGGCCTCATCTTGACTCATGTCAGCAGTCTGACATACCTTGGTGGATGTCAGAAAACTGACACGACTCGAAGGAGCAACCCGATGCCGGTCACCGGACCCGACTTCATCTCCCTGCAGGCGAGCGATCTGCACGCGTCGCAGGCGTTCTACGAGCAGTACCTCGGCCTCGTCCGCTCGCCGGTCGGGCCCCCGCACGCCGTGGTCTTCGAGACGAAGCCGATCGCGTTCGCCCTGCGCGACATCGTGCCCGGCACCGATCTGGCGTCCGCCCCGCAGCCCGGCATCGGTGCGGCGATCTGGCTGCACGCCACCGACGTCCAGGACATCCACGACGCCCTTGTCGCCGGCGGCCACACCATCGTCTCGGCGCCGATCGACGGACCCTTCGGCCGCACCTTCACCTTCGCGGATCCCGACGGCTACCAGATCACGCTCCACGACCGGGCATAGACCGAACCCCGCAAAAGGCTCGAATTGCTGCATAATATGACTTATGCAGCAACAATCAGTGCGGGAACTCATCGAGGACTTCCTGGCGGCGCGGGCCACCCGGAAACCCTCGGTGCACACGCTTCAGGCGTACCGCCGGGATCTGGGTTTGATCGTCGGTTTGCTCGGGCCCGGAGAGGTCACTCTGGGTGACCTCTCCCCTCGCTCGCTGCGGGCGGCCTTCGCACGATTTGCGGGTGAACGGGCACCTGCCTCGGTGGCCCGGGCCTGGTCGTCGTGGAACGCGTTCTTCACGTTCCTGGTCACCGAGCAGGTTCTTCCCGGCAATCCGATGTCGGCCGTCGACAAGCCCCGGCTGCCGGCCCACTCCCCCAAGCCGCTGCGTGGTGAGGACACTCCGGAGGAGTTACTGTCCGCTGTCAGCCGGGTGGATGAGCGGCAGCGTGATCCCTGGCCCGAGCGGGATGTGGCGGTGCTGGCCCTGGCGTTGTGTGCGGGGCTGCGGCTGTCCGAGTTGCTGGCTCTGCGAGTCGGTGATGTGAGCGGGCGGCCGGGTGAGCGCCGGGTCGAGGTGGCCGGTAAGGGTGGCCGGCCCCGCACCGTGCCGATCGAGCCGGAGCTGGATGTCCTGGTCGAGCGCTATCTGGACAGCCGGCGGTTCCGGTTCGGGCGGGCGGCGTCGAAGGATCCGCTGCTGGTGGATCGGCGCGGGGCGGCGCTGCAGCGTGGTGGTCTGCAGTATTTGGTGGAGTCGTGCTTCCGGCGGGCGGGGGTCGGTGACCGGGTCCCGCGGGGTGCGCAGTTGCACGCGTTGCGGCACACGTTCGCGACCCGGCTGGCGGAGGACGGGGCGAACGCTTCGGAGATCATGCGGTTGCTGGGGCATGCGTCGTTGACGACGTCGCAGGGTTATATCGAGGTGACGGCGGAGCAGCAGCGCGCGGCGGTGCGGGCGAACCGCACCAACCGCGCGCTGCGTGGTCTGTAAAAAACCGAGGATCAGGCGACGGTAAGGGCTACCTCGACGTTGCCGCGGGTGGCGTTGGAGTAGGGGCAGACCTGGTGGGCCGCCTCGATGAGGGCCTGGGCGGTGGCTTCGTCGACGCCGGGGATCTCGGCTTCGATGGCGACGGTGAGCTGGAAGCCGCCGGTCTCGTTGGGGCCGATGCCGACGTCGACGGTGACCGCGGTGTCTTCCAGGGTGATCTTCTGGGCGCGGGCGACGGCTTTGAGGGCGCTGTGGAAGCAGGCGGCGTAGCCGGCGCTGAAGAGTTGTTCGGGGTTGGTGAGGGCGCCGCCGGGGCCGCCCATCTCCTTGGGGACGGCGAGGTCGAGGTCGAGGACGCCGTCGCTGCTGCGGACGTGGCCGTTGCGGGCGTCGCCGGTGGCGGTGGAGGAGGCGGTGTAGACGGTGGCCATTTAGTTCCGGTCCTTTCCTGGGGTGGCGGCGCGGATGCGCCCGAGGAGGTGGTGCAGTTGCCGGTATTCGTCGAGGTTGAGGTCGAGGGCGCAGATGATCTGCGCGGGTACGTCGGCGACCTGTTGTTCGAGGGCGGTGCCGGTGTCGGTGAGGTGGATCTCGACGGTGCGTTCGTCGGTGGTGCCTCGTTCGCGGCGGATCATGCCTTGGGTTTCGAGGCGTTTGAGCAGCGGTGAGAGGGTGCCGCTGTCGAGGGTGAGGTGGTGGCCGAGGTCGCGGACGGTGACCGGGCCGCGGTGCCAGAGGACGCGCATGACGAGGTATTGCGGGTAGGTCAGGCCGGCGTCGTCGAGGACGGGGCGGTAGAGGGCGGTCATGGCGCGGCTGGCGGCGTAGAGCTCGAAGCAGATCATCTGTTCGAGTCCGGTGCCTTGGTCCATGCGGAGAACGGTAGTGCGCAATTCAGTTGTGCACAACCAACGTGGCATTGATCACCACTCTGTGTGATCATGCCTGGCGTGTCGGACATCACTTGGGTGAAGCTCTCCCCCGCGGTGCTGCGTGCCCTGATCGACGGCGATCTCGCGGGCGCGAGCGAACTGGCCGGTGCGCCGTTGTCGCCGTACCTGGTGGAGGAGCACTGGCTGTGGCGGATCCGGCTGGAGCAGATCGAAGGGGACCCGGCCAGCGCCGACTGGATCGCCCGGGCGGCGGTGGTCGACGGCCGGGTGGTGGGGCACGGCGGGTTCCACGGGCCGCCGGACGAGGGCGGCGTGGTGGAGGTCGCCTACTCGGTGGATCCGGCGTTCCGGCGGCGCGGGCATGCCAAGGCGATGCTGCGGTCGCTGCTCGAGCGGGCGGACGCGGACCCGGCGGTGACCGCGGTGCGGGCCAGCATCCGGCCGGACAACGTGGGGTCGAAGGCGACGATCGCCGGGTTCGGGTTCAGGAAGATCGGTGAGCAGTGGGATCCGGAGGACGGCCTGGAGCACGTGTTTCTGCGTCCAGCTGCACGATGAGCGGCAGGTGGTCGGAGACGTCCGGGTGCGGGGTGGCGACCTGAAGGACGCGGCCGAGGCTGAAGCCGCGCGGGTCGGCCAGGATGTGGTCGAGCTGGGCGCGCGGTGACGGGCTGGGGAAGGTGGGTGCCTTGGCCAGGGGCCGCCAGCCGGTGACGGCGCGGACCGGGCCGGTCGGCATGTTGAGGTCGCCGAGCAGCAGGCGGGGGCCGGGCAGGGTGCGCAGGGCGCGGACGGCGTGGCGCAGCTGTCGCAGGTTCCAGCCGGGGACGAAGCTCAGGTGGGTGGTGGCGACGGTGACCGGGCCGGCCGGGGTGTCGAGGACGGCGGCGAGCAGGACCCGGGGTTCGTCCTTGAGCAGGCGGATGCCGTCGCCGGTGTAGACGGGTGAGCGGATGGGTGCGCCGGGCAGGGTGGTGATCTGCCAGCGCAGCACGGGGTAGCGGCTGACCAGGGCGATGCCGTAGAGCGGGTGGGCGTTGTCGTCGTCGCTGCGCCAGGGTTGCCAGGTCTCCCCCGGGGTGCCGACGACGGCGGCGGCGAAGCGGTGGGTGGTCGCGCCGAGGGCGTCGGCGGCGATGGCGGTGAGGTCGAGCAGTCCGCTGCGGGGCTGGGCGCGGTCGACCTCCTGCAGGCCGAGGACGTCGGCGTCCAGCTCGGCGATGGCGGCGTGGACGCGGTCGGCGTGTACGGTGCCGTCGGAGAGGGACCTTCCGTGCAGCAGGTTGAAGGTGGCCAGGCGCACGAGTAACGACCCTACTGAACCGGGAGGCGGAGTTGTTCATCAAGTTGCTCTGCTGTTCGATGATGATCTTCGTGTTGATCGCCGCCATGGGGATCTGGCTGCAGAAGCAGCGCCGCCGATAATGATCTCCATGGGCGACATCGAAGAGTTGGAAGAGCAGGAACGCGAGCTGGTGTTCGACCGGTTCAGCAACGCCGACGCGTGGCGGCTGGGCTGCCTGCTGGTGGAGTTGGCCGGCGACAAGCCGGTGGCCATCGACATCCGGCGCGGCACGCAGCAGTTGTTCCACGCGGGCCTGGAGGGCAGCACCGCGGACAACGACGCGTGGATCGCCCGCAAGGTCCGGGTGGTGGAACGCTACGGCGCCTCGTCCTACCTCGTGGGACGGCGGCTGGCGGCCAAGGGCCAGGAACTCGACGCGGGCATGGGGGTCGACCCGGCCGACTACGCCGCGCACGGTGGCGCTTTCCCGATCCGTATCCGGAATGTCGGCATAGTGGCGGTCGTCACGGTGTCGGGTCTCCCCCAGGCCGAAGATCATGCCCTGGTGGTTCAAGCTCTGGGGATGTTCCGCTCTCAGCGATAGCTCTTCCCGCCACCGCAGGCATCGGGCATGGTCGATCGCCATGAGACTGCTGATTCTGGGTGGGTCCGGGTTCGTCGGGCGGGCGATCGCGGAGGAAGCGGTCGCCCGGGGCGATGACGTCACCGTGTTCAACCGTGGTCAGCGGGGTGCGCCGGCGGGCGTACGGGTGGCGGTCGGCGACCGGCTGTCGCCGGACGGCCTGGCCGCCCTGAACGTCGACCAGAGCTGGGACGCGGTGATCGACACCTGGTCGGCGGGGGCCGGCGCGGTGGGGCGCACGGCCCGGTTGCTGTCCGGGCGGGCCCGGCACTACGGGTACGTGTCGAGCCGCTCGGTCTATCAGTGGGGCGCGACCATGCCGCTGACCGAGCGCACCCCGCTCGGGGATCCGCGCGACACCGGTTACGCCGGGGACAAGCTGCGCGGGGAGATCGCCGCCGGTGAGTTCGACGGGCCGGTGCTGCTGGCCCGGGCCGGGCTGATCCTGGGCCCGCACGAGGACGTGGGCCGGCTGCCGTGGTGGCTCAACCGGCTCGCCCGGGGCGGTCCGACCCTGGCGCCGGGGCCGCGGGTGCTGCCGTTGCAGTACATCGACGCCCGCGACCTGGCGATCTTCCTGCTGAACGCGTCCGGTTCCCGTCTGCAGGGCGCGTTCAACCTGGTCAGCGAGCCCGGCCACACCACGATGGGTGAGCTGCTGGAGATCGGTAACACGGTGACCGGCGGGCGGGCGCGGCTGCGCTGGACCGACCCGTCGGTGATCAAGGCGGCCGGGATCGAGCCGTGGACGCAGCTGCCGATCTGGTTCCCGCCGGGGCCCGACCACGACTTCCTGCACCGCGCCGACGTGTCCAAGGCGCTGGGGGCGGGGTTGCGGTGCCGGCCGGTGTACGACACGGTCGCCGACACCTGGCAGTGGATGCGGTCGCTGGCCGGGGAGGCGCCGCTGCGCGCGGACCGGTCCCCGGTCGGCCTGGACCCGGCGCTGGAGCGGCAGGTGCTAGGCGAGTAGCTGCGCGAGGCGGGCCGCGCCGACGTTGCCGCCGGAGAGGATCACGCCGATCCGGGCCGGGGCGGGGTCGAGGCGGCCGGCGAGCAGGGCGGCGAGGCCGGACGCGCCGCTGGGTTCCAGGACGGTCTTGAGGCGGTCGACGGCGAAGCGCAGCGCGTCGACGATCTCGTCGTCGCTGACCAGGACGATCTCGTCGACGAGCCGGCGGTTGACGGCGAACGTCAGCGAACCGGGAATGGACGCGGCCTGCCCGTCGGCGATGGTGCGCGGCACCGGGATGCTGACCCGCTCCCCCGCTTCCAGGGAGCGCTTGGTGTCGTCACCGAGCGCGGGTTCGACGCCGACGATGCGGATGCCCGGTTGCAGGCCCTTCGCGGCGGTGGCACTGCCGGCGATCAACCCACCCCCACCGACGGGTACGACGAGGGTGTCCAGGTCGCCGACCTCTTCGAGCAGTTCGAGGGCGGCGGTGCCCTGCCCGGCCATCACGTCGGGATGCTCGTAGGGCGGGATCAGGGTCAGCCCTCGGTCGGAGGCGAGCTTGGCGCCGATCTCCTCGCGGTTCTCGGTGTAACGGTCGTAGGTGACGATCTCGGCGCCGTAGCCGGCCACCGCGTCGAGTTTCGCGGCCGGGGTGTCGGCCGGCATCAGGATCACCGCGGTGCTGCCCAGCTCGTGGGCGGCCAGGGCGACGGCCTGCGCGTGGTTGCCGGACGAGTAGGCGGCGATACCGCGGGCGAGCTCGGCCGGGCCGAGCTTGGCGATCGCGTTGTAGGCGCCGCGGAACTTGAACGCGCCGATCCGCTGCAGGTTCTCGGCCTTCAGGTACACCCGCGCGCCGACCAGGGCGTCGAGGGTGCGCGACCGCAGCACCGGGGTGCGGTGGGTGGCACCGGCGATCCGGTGGGCGGCGTCGCGGATGTCCTGCAGGCTCACTGTTTCGGTCACGGCCTCTGATCCTACGAGTTGATCACAAGGCGCCGGTTCACGCGGCGATCAGGCGCTCCCCGTGGGCGTCGGTGGCCGACAGCCGGGACGCGATGGTGCTGCGGGCGGCGATCTGCGCGGCGTAGACGGCGCGGCGGCGGGCGACGCAGCCGTCCTTGGGCGCGGCGGTCTCCTTCTGCTCCATGTGGGTGACCAGGCCGTCCTTGAGCAGGGCCAGGGCCTCGGTGCGCAGCTGCGAGACCCGCGACTCGGTGACGCCCAGCTCGGCGGAGACCTCGGACAGCGGGCGCTCCTGCAGGAAGGAGGCCTCGACGACGAACCGCAGCCGCTCCGGCAGCACGGCGACGGCGTCGTGCAGGTAGCCGATGCGCTCGCGGTGCAGCAGCATCTCCTCCGGGTTCAGGGAGGTCTCGGTGACCATGTCGTCGGAGCCGGTGGCGAAGCCCTGCAGGGACAGCACGGCGGCGCGCTGCACGTCGTCGTCGACGTTGGCGAGCTCACCGACCGCGACGCCGAGCAGCTCGGCGAGCTCGGCCGGGGTCGGGGTGCGGCCCAGCTGGACGGTGAGTTCCTGGCGGGCCACGTCGGCGCGGCGGGCGCGGGCGCGCACCGAGCGGGTCGCCCAGTCCATACCGCGCAGCTCGTCGAGCAGGGCGCCGCGCACCCGCATGGCGGCGAACTTGCCGAACGGGATGCCGCGCTCGGTGTCGAACGCCTTGGCCGCGGTCACCAGGGCGGTGTAACCGGCCGAGGCGAGGTCGTCGCGGTGCACGTGCGGCGGAACCTTGAACAGCATCTCGCGGACCATGTGGCCGACCAGTGCCATGTTCTCGCGGATCAGCGTTTCCTGCTCGCGGGTAACGGTCTTCGTCGCGGCGCTCATGTTCGGTTCCCCCCGTTGTTGGCTGCGGGGTGAACTTTTCGGTGCGCCGGGTGCAGAAAACGGTCACTCTCGGTTGCGAACCGGTAGCGCTCAGAAATTTATCTCAAGTCAGCAGCCAGCCGTTGTCCAGCGCGAGCCGGACCGCTTCGGCCCGGGTGCGGGCCCCGGTCTTACCGATCGCGCTGGACAGGTGGTTGCGCACGGTTCCCTCGGAAAGGCGCAGTTCACGGGCTATGTCGGCGACCGTTCCGCCGTCCTGGGCGGCGCGCAGCACGTCGCTCTCCCGGTCGGTCAGCGGCGACTCGCCCTGCGCCAGGGACTGGGCGGCGAGTTCCGGATCAACAACCCGGAGCCCTTCGTGTACGCGGCGGACGGCGTCGGCGAGTTGCCGGGCCGGGGTGTCCTTGACGATGAAGCCGCTGGCCCCGGCGGCCATCGCCTGCCGCAGGTAGCCGGCTCGCCCGAAGGTGGTCACCATCAACACCTTCACCGCCGGTAACGCCCGGTGCAGCTCACGGGCGGCGGCGACCCCGTCGAGGCCGGGCATCTCCACGTCCAGCAGGGCCACGTCGATGTCGTGATCGCGGGCGGCGGCCAGCACCTCGTCACCCCGGCCGACCTCGGCGACGACCTTGAGGTCGGCCTCCATGTCGAGCAGGGCCGCCATCGCTCCGCGGACGAGGGCCTGGTCGTCGGCCAGCAACAGTTTGATCATGACGGGACCTCCACGCGTACCCGGAAGCCTTGGTGGTCTTCGCGGCGACCGACAGTGAGTTTCGCGCCCAGCGCCTCGGCCCGCCGGCGCAGGCCGATCAGGCCCTGGCCGTCGGCGGAGGCGACCGATCCGCCGGTGCCGTCGTCGAGGATCTCGACGGCGGACGCGCTCAGGTGCACGGTGGCGTGCCGGGCCCGGCTGTGCCGGACGATGTTGGTGACGGCCTCGCGGATCGTCCAGGCGAACAACTCGCGGTTGCGGCTGGGGATCTCGTCGGCGGCACCGGGGAGCACGGCTTCGACGTTAGCGGCCGCGAGGGCCTCACGGGCGGCGGCGATCTCCCCGGGCAGGGAGATGCCGCGCACTCCCATGGCGGTCGACCGCACGTCGGCGAGGGCGTCGCGGGCCAGGGACTCCAGGTCGGCGAGCTCGCGGCGGGCCCGGTCGAGGTCGACGTCGAGCAGCCGCTGGGCGAGTTCGGCCTTGACGGTGACGACGGTCAGCGAGTGGCCGAGGATGTCGTGCAGGTCGGCGGCGATGCGGGCCCGCTCGTTCTGCACCGCCAGGTCGGCGATCTCCTGCTGGGCGTCGGTCAGGCGGTACTGCCGGATCGCGGCCAGCCGGATCCCCCAGGTGGCGGCCGAGCCGAGCAGCACCGCCAGGCCGTAGCCGTTGTCGTCCCAGCCGGGCACCACCGCCGGCAGCACCTCGGCCAGCACGGTGAGCAGGACCGCCAGCGGCACGGCGGCCCGCAGCGAGAGGCTGACCATGCCGAACGCGGCGATGTACACCAGGCAGGTCAGCGCGTGGGCGCCGGCGCCGGGGATCTGCAGGCCGAACAGGGCGAGCATGGCGGCGATGCCGAGCCCCGCCCGGATGGTGAAACTCCGGGGCAGGGCCGACGTCGCGTGCCGCATGCGGCTGGCGAGCCGCACCATGAACAGATAGCAGCCGGCGAAGGCGACCAGGGCGATCACGCCGATCGTGCGCCACAGCAGGTCGGGCTGCTTGAGCAGCGCGTTGAGCGAGTCACCGAGGTAGAACAGCCAGATCGAGGCGAAGATCCACCCGTATTGGCGGCCCGAGTAGGGGGGCATGCTCATGAGGCTAGACGCGGGCGGTGTCGCGGCGGAATCGCCACATCGCGCCCAGGGAGAACAGGGCCGTCCAGACGACCACGTTCAGGACCGCGACCCACAGGGTGCCGTCGTGCACGAGCGGGTAGCGGGCGATCTCGCCGACCCCGTAGACCGGGGTGAACTTGGCGATCGTGGCGAAGGTGTGGCCGAACGTGTCGACCGGGGCGAACAGGCCACCGGCGAACGACAGCACCGCCAGCACCGGGCCGAGGATCTGCATGACGTTCTCACTGGGCAGCAGGTAACCCATGAACAGGCCGAAGGCCGCGAACACCAGGGCGCACACCCAGGCCAGCAGGCCGCACAGGACCCAGGCGTGCGCCGGCAGCTCCGCCCCCGACACCGACCCCACCGCGAGGGCCACCGCCACCGACACGAACCCGATGATCATCGCGAGGACGAGTTTCACGGCGATGTAGGCGACCGGCTTGAGGGGGGTCAGGCGCAGCTGCCGGCTCCATCCGGCGGCCCGTTCGATGCTGACCATCGCGCCGCCGCTCGTGGTGGCCAGCATCGCGCCGTAGACGGCCATGCTGACCAGGATGTAGCCGGTGACGTTGCCGCCGCCGATCCGTTCGGTGCGGTTGCTCGCGTTGGTGCCGAACAGCAGGAAGAACACCGCCGGCATGATCAGGGTGAACACGACGGTGCGGCGGTTGCGCATCATCCGCCGCAACTCCAGCCGGATCATGCCGAGGTTGAAGCCCCCGAAGCGGGGCAGGTCGCGGGCGGCCAGGGTCGTCATCGGGTGCTCCCCGCGTCGTCGGCGGTCAGGGTGAGGAAGGCTTCTTCGAGGTTCCGCGAGGTGATCTCCAGGTCGCGGGCGGGCGTCGACGTGAGCAGGTAGCGGGCGATCGAGTCGGTGTCGCGCCCGTGCAGGTAGACCGTGTCGCCACGGATCTCGACCGTGTCCACCCCCGCGATGGACTCGAGCTCGGAAGAAGCCGCACCGGGCAGGGTCGCCCGCACGGTACGGCCGGAGGCCAGCGCCTTCACCGAAGAGGCGGTGCCGTCCGCGACGATCTGGCCGCGGCGCACGAAGACCACCCGGTCCGCGTACGCGTCGGCCTCCTCCAGATAGTGGGTGGCGAAGATGACCGTGCGGCCGCCGGCCGCGTCCCGGCGGATCGCCTGCCAGAAGTCGTGCCGGCCGCCGACGTCCATGCCGGTGGTGGGCTCGTCGAGGATCAGCAGCTCCGGGTCGGGCAGCAACGCCATCGCGAACCGCAGCCGCTGCTGCTGCCCGCCCGAGCACTTGCCGACCAGGCGTTTGCCGATGTCGGCGATCCCGGCCCGGTCCAGGGCCTCGCCGACCGACGACGCCGGTTTGCCGAACAGCACCGCGGTCAGCTTCACGGTCTCCTCGACCGTGTAGTCCTTGAGCAGCCCGCCGGTCTGCATGACCGCCGAGACGAGGCCGAGCGCGACCGCGTCGTGCGGCTTGCGCCCGTACACCCGTACGGTGCCCTCGGTGGGCTGGGCGAGCCCGAGGAGCATGTCGACCGTGGTGGTCTTGCCGGCCCCGTTGGGGCCGAGCAGCGCCACCACCTCGCCGGGCCGGATCTGCAGGTTGACGCCGTCGACGGCGGTGACCGGGCCGTACCGTTTGACCACGCTGTCGAGGTCGACGGCCAGGTCCGCGGTGCCGCGGCCGGTGATGCCGGGTGAAGCGGTGAGGGTCATGCCATCATCGTGGCCCGGCCGGGTTGCCGGACCGGGGGCCACGCGTCATCTCACCGGCATGACATTCGTCAGGGGTTCATCGATTCCTGCTCGGCGCCGGCCAGGAACTCGTCGACGGCCGCCTTGAAGACCTCCAGGCGGGACAGCACCCCGCCCTCCGGCTCCTCCTCCTCGATCAGGGCCAGCAGGATGTGCCCGGTGCCGACGGTCGCCTGGCCGGTGCGGGTCATCTCCCGGAACGTCAGCTCCAGGGCCTTGCGGGCCCGCGCGTCGTACGGCACGAGGTCCGGCGCCGGGCCGTCCGCCGCCGGCAGGGCGGCGTTCGCCGCACCGCGCACGGCGTCCAGATCGAGACCCTGCGCGGCGAGGGCCTGGCTGCCCAGGTTGCCGCCGTCTTCCAGTACGCCGAGCAGCAGGTGCTCGACGTGGATCTCCGGGTGCCCGCCGGTCTTCGCGATGTTCATCGAGGCGAGCACCGCGCTGCGGGCCGCCGTGGTGAACCGCTCGAAGCCCTGGTCCTGGCCCTTGGCGACGAACCGTTTCTGGGCGGCCTGCTTGGTGACACCCATACTGCGGCCGATCTCGGTCCAGGACGCCCCCGCCCGGCGGGCCTGGTCGACGAAGTGCCCGATCAGATGGTCGGCCAGCTCGCCCAGGTGGTCGCCGAGGATGACCGCGTCGGACAGCCGCTCCAGGACGTCGTCGGGCCGGTTGGAATTGATCGCGTGAATGAGTTCGTCGAGACGGACGGGCGGGACGATCTGCTGAGTCATGCCGTCAACCCTAGGTTGACGATGGGCGGTCCGTCAACGTCTGGTTGACGATGCGGCGGCCGAGGGCGGCGAACTCCGGCTTGAGCGTGTCGTAGTAGTGCCAGGCGCCCAGGCCGCACAGCAGCGCCCACGCCCGGCCGCGTTCCCAGGTCGCGTCGTCGACCGTCAGCCGGGCCCGGAAGACCTGCCGCGCCGCCGGGTCGAACAGCGCCCACGCCGCCATCAGGTCACAGGCCGGGTCGCCGACCCCGGCACACCCGAAGTCGATCACCGCGTCGAGGCGGCCGTGCCGGTAGAGGACATTCGTCGGCAGCAGGTCGCTGTGCACCCACACCGGCGGCCGGTCCCAGCCGGGCAGCTGCAGCCCGGCGTCCCACAGTGCCGCCGCACCCGGCACGCCGAGATCACCCAACACCTCCCGGACGTACCCGTCCGATCCGCGGTAGGAACCGCCCCGGTAGGCGGCCGGCGCGTCCGGCGGCACCGGCACGGCCTGCAGGGCCGCCACGAAATCACCCAGGGCCGCCGCGGCCGCCGTCATGTCCCCCATGCGGTGATCACCCGGTCGCCACTCGTAGATCGACCAGGGCAGCGGATAGCCCGGCGCGGGCCGGCCGAGGCCGACCGGCGCCGGGACCGCGAGCGGCAGCAACGGCGCCAGGTACGGCAACCAGCGCTGCTCCTTGGCCACGTTGCCGGCGCTGTGCGGCATCCGCGGCAGCCGCACCACCAGGTCGCCGCCGAGCCGGAACATGACGTTGTCGGTGCCGGCCGCCGGCACCGGCCGCAGCGGCCGCCCGGCCCAGGCCGGGAACTGGGTGTCGACCAGCCGCCGCACCAGGTCCTCGGAGATGTCCAGCTCACCGTCGTGCAGCCTCATGACGCCTCCCGGGCCCCGGCGCGGCGCACCACGCGCAACAGATACTCCTTACGGTCGAGCGGATCCGCGCCGGTGCGCGGCCGGGACGGCGCCGGCCCGCGCACCGGCGCGTAGTGGTCGAACGCGCTGTCCAGAATGCCCTCGCCGCGGGTCAGCCCCGGCAGCTTGCGACGCAGCTGGTCGACCATCGCCGCCGGGATCTGCCCGTCGATCCCGGCCGGGCCGGTGGCCAGGGGGATCGCCCGCAGCCGGGCCAGCAGCGGCAGCACCGCCGGCACGCAGTCGACCGGCACCTCGGCCCGGAACGCGTGGATCGGCTCGAGCACCACCGTGCCCGCCCGCCGCAGCGCCGCCATCACCACCAGCGGTGTCACGTTGCGGAAATCCCCGGCCGTCGACGACATGCTCTTGTCGAACACCGCGTGCGCGTGCGACTGCCGCGCCGAATACCCGGAATGGGTCATGGTGACCCGGCAGTCCGGCACCGGCCAGCCGTGCAACCCCTGCCGCAGGGTCTCCCGCACGGTCTGCTCGACCGCCGCGAAGAACGCGGCCGGCATCGAGCCCGGCTCCACCGCCAGACCGAAATCGACACCCGGCCGCGATGCCGGCGCGACCCGCAGGCCGACCGTCGCCAAAAACGGGTTGGCGCCGGTCTTGTTGAACTCCACCGCCTCCCCCGTGCCCACCGGACGCTCGATGTGCAGCGTGGTGGTCTCGCGGAAGGTCACCGCGAGGCCGTACCGCTCGGCCAGGGTCGCCTGGATGACCTCCTTCTGCACCTCACCGTAGAGCGACACGTACACCTCCCGTCGCTCGTCGTCCTGGCGCAGATTGATCAGTGGATCCTGCTCGGCCAACTCGGCCAGCGCGGCGTGCAGGTCGGCCCGGCGGGACGCGAGGACCGCGGTTTCCAGGCTGGGCGGCGCGAATTGCGCCTGGCGCGCGGCTTCCGGCCGTACGCCGATGGGGTCCCCGATCTTGATCCTGGTAAGGCCGCGGACCGTGCCGATCTGACCCGCCCGGATCTCGCCGGCCGGCCGGGTCGTGCCGTCGGCGAACACCTGCACGCCGGTCACCCGGTCCGCGCCGACCGTGTCGCGCACCCGCAGCGTGCCGCCGAACATGCGCAGGTAGGCGATCTTCTCTCCGGCCGGGCCACGGTCGACCTTGAACACCGTGCCGCTCGGTTCCTTCTCGCCGCGGGCGGCCGGCAGCAGGGTGGTGATGCCGTCGATCACGTGCTCGATCCCGGCGCCGGTGATCGCCGACCCGAAGAACACCGGATGGACCCGGTCGTGCACGCGCAGGACCGGCGTCCGCTCCTCGACCAGAGCGGTCAGCACGTCGTCGTCGTGGTCGGCCAGCCGCAGCCAGTCCCGGTGCGGCCGGACGGCCGCACCCTTCGTGCCGATCGCGTCGACCCGGCTCATCGGCACGATCGCCGGGCTGATCCGGGCCGCGATCTCGTCCAGCACACCGTCCTCGCGGGCCCCGCCCCGATCGATCTTGTTGACGAAGATCAGGGTGGGGATGCGCAGCCGGTGCAGGGTGCGGGCGAGCACGACGGTCTGCGCCTGCACCCCCTCGACCGCGGAGACCACCAGGACGGCGCCGTCGAGCACGCCGAGGACCCGTTCCACCTCGGCGATGAAATCCGGGTGCCCCGGCGTGTCGATCAGATTGACCGTGCGGCCGCGCAGCGGGAACGACACCACCGCGGACTTGATGGTGATGCCGCGGCGGCGTTCCAACTCGAGCGTGTCGGTGCGGGTGCTGCCGTCGTCGACACTGCCCAGTTCGTCGATGACACCGGCGGCGAACAACAGCCGCTCGGTGAGGCTGGTCTTACCGGCGTCGACGTGCGCCAGAATTCCGAGATTGAGCGTTTGCAAGCGTCATGTCCCTCACGGTGAGCCGGAAACCTTCCTGGGTGGACATGAACGCAGCGCGCATCTCGGTTTCCTTACCGCTCGGTGACAGGACTCGGGTCAGCTCATCAGAGCTTCGGTTGGCGGGCAAGCGATTTGTCCGCCTCGCGGCGGCCCCGCTTGCCCAGCGGCACCGTCGACATGTCGACGGCCTGCGAACTCAGATCCTTCACCGGATAGCCCCGGCCGGCCATCCACGCGGCCGCCTTGGCCTCGGCGCGGGCGGTGGCCCGCGGGATCTCGGACTCCTCGTCGACCTCGTCGGCGAACCGGAACGTGAAGAACGGGCGGGCCGGCAGGTCGTAGGTCAGATGACCCTCGGCGGTGTACTCGGTGTGCAGGAAGTCGTGCTCGGCCTGCCCGGCGACCAGCTCCGCCAGCGCCGACTCGCTCAGCCCCGCGAACCTGCCCCGCACCGTGACCCGGATCGTCCGGCTCATAACGTCTCACCCTCTTCGGTAGCCTCGGCGGCCAGTATCCGGGCGCGCCGCCGATCGCGACACCGAAATACCCGTCGGACTCCCGGTGCGATTTCCCGGCGGGGCCCGATGCCACCATGCGGCCATGCGCTTCCGTGAATACGCCAGTTACCGGCCGTCGCAGCAACCACCCACCACCGTCCTGCCCGCCTCTGTCCTGCCCGATGACACCCACCATCGCTGGCTGCGCGACGACATCGCCTGTGGCATCCTCGGCGACGACCCCGCCGCCCCCGCCGCCTGCCTGCTCGGCGAGATCCGCACCGCCGGCTACGCCGACACCTTCCTGCTGGTGGTGGCCGACGACGGGAAACTCGAATACCGCGTCGAACGCGGCGCCGGCAGCGTCGAGGTCGACCGCGACCTGGCCCTGATCGCCGCGTACGCCCTGGAACGACTGGTCGACGACCCGGCCGGCCGGCTGGCCAACGGCATCTTCCGCGCCGCCGTGTGGGCCGCCACCACCTCACCGGCCCGCACCCAGACCACCGGCCTGGAATGGATCGCCACCTTCGACCACACCGACGGCCACCCCGCCGCCCCCGGCCTGGCCGGCCTGCTGCCCGCCGACCGGCACCTCACGAGCGCCCTGGCCCGCATGCTGGCCGGCCCGGTCGACCTGACCGCGCGGCGCCGCTTCGACGAGGCCACCGACACCGCCGCCGTACGGGCGGGCCGCCCGATCGCACCGCTGGGCGCCGCCACCGTGCTCACCCCGGCCGGCGTCACCGCCACCCTGACCGGCATCGAACCCGACCCGGGCCGCACCGCCGCGGTCGCCGGCCTGGCCGTCACCGGCGACTGGCCACCCGACGGCGCCCCCGACCTGGCGATGGCCTCGACGCTGCGCTGGCACGGCCTCGACTGGTACCTCTAGACCGCCACGGTCTCAGCTCACGCCGAGGAGCCCGCGCAGCGCATCGGCGGGCTCGAGAGCCGAGAAAATGCTGAACGCCACCACCAGAAGCAGCACGCTCGCGCTGATCCCCGCGACGACGCTGGTCGCCCGCCGCGCTACGAGGACCCGGGCGTCGTCGGTCACCCGTCGCCTCCACAACAGCACGCTGATCAGGACGGCGACGGCCAGTGCCGGGCCGGCCACCCCGGCCAGGACCCAGTAGTAACGCTCGACCTCGCCCACCAGCACCGTCAGCGCGGGAGAGCCGGCCGGCCCCAGCAGCTTCTCCGCCGCGTCGCCGGACGCCAGCGGCAGTAACGCGACCAGCGGCACGGCCGTCGCCTGAATGTTGAGGATCAGCAGGGCCGCCGCGAGGCCCGTGAGCACGCTCGCGCCGGCGGCGGCCACCGCGTACCCGGCCGCGCCGTGCCGATATCTGCGCCACAGCGCGGCGGTGAGAAGGCCGAAGGTCACCAGCATGAACGAGGTGATCACCACCTTGATCGCATGCCACTCGAACCAGTAGTCGACCAGGTTCTCCAGCCGGGCGGGAAGCTGCGGCCGGCCGCTCTGCCGGAACTGCACCAGGGCGCGCCGGACGGCACCGGAGAGGTCGGCCTCACTCCCCAGCAGCGCGGCCGGCGCGAGCACGAACGCCGCCACCAGCGCCGCGCCGGCGACCGACAGCAACCCGACCACGAACCTCGAACCCAGACGATCCTCACGCATGGCGGCGACTCTATGGGCCGCCGCGCGAGCCGCGCATCGGTCCGCAGACACACCGGAACAGGCCGGCACTCGGCCGAAGGTCGGGTCAGCTGGGCCGGGGATAGCCGACCGCCTCACCAGGTATTTCCAATCGATGTTTATCTATGCGACGCTCCGGGCGGATTGGCGGGGATCCCCACTTCCTCTAGCGCGCCGGGCATGGCCGACGACGCAATCGCGCAGGAAATGATCGACATGACCGACGAAGACCGGCGGCTGCAACCCGGCGCGCACAGCGGCGACTTCACCGCCCAACTGGCACATCGAAAAGTCACCGTCCGCAACGGCGATCGCCTCACCGAAATCATCGCCGAGCACGGCTGGCCCGCCCGCAGATCCACGGCACGCAGATCGCCGGCATCGTCAACGGCTCCCCCGTCCCGTGGCCCTGCGAAGACCCGGAGCGGATGGATCAGCGGCGTGCGGAAGCCGGATTGGACCCGTTCGCGGTCCACATCGCCAAACACGCGCCGGCCTGACCCGCCCTAACGGGTCGGGCCGGTGGGCCAGCTGATCTCGTCGAAGAACTCGGTGGCTGCCCCTACCACCTGGGACAGGACCGCGATCGACGCCGTTACCGGGCCCGGGACGTACAGGCCGTGGTCGCCGTCGGGAACCTCGAAGACGTGCGGGGTCAGGCGACGGGCCGCCTCGCCGTCCCAGTACTGGTCGGCGGTGCCGCCGATCAGCAGGAACGGGGCGGTGGCCCGGCCCAGAGCGGCCACCACGTGCGGCAGGTTGAGCAGCGGGGTCAGCCAGATCGCCGGCAGGTCGCGTTCGGCGGCCAGCGCCGCCGCGTTCGTGCCCAGGGACTTGCCGATCAGCAGGGGACGGCCGCCGAGCTTGTCGAGCAGGGGCGTCACCTCGGCGCGCACCCAATCGACGGTGGCCGGCTCGAGGATGCCCGGGAAGGCCGGCGGGGTGCTCACCCAGTCGTGCCGGTGCACGGTGCCACCGCGGGACTCGGCGACGTCGCCGGTGTAGAGCGGCAGAGGCGAGAGCGTGCCACCCATCCGGCCGGGCAGAACCACGACGTCGTCAGCCATCCGACGACCCTAATGCGGGGCGAAGCGGAACGCGATCCCGCGCGGGTCCGGCACCTCGGCCAGGCCGTCGACGGCGGTGAACTCGGCCAGCCGGGACAGCGCGGCGTCCGCCGTGGCGACCCCGCCCAGCTGCACCAGGATGCCGGTGAACGTCAGCCACGCGTCGACGGTGAGCTCGGCCGGGCCGAGGTTGTCGATGTCGCCGGCGATCGTCACCGCCACCCGGATCCGCGGGCCGTCCTGCTCGGTGATCCGCAGGTCGATCCGGTCGTAGCGGTGGTGCAGGCCATGGTAGACGCTGGCCTCGGCCGGCTCGGCGAACGAACCGCTGGTCGCGGCGGCGCCCGCCATCGACCGCCAGCCCGGCGCCGGTATCGGCAGCCACTCCACGCTCAGCGCGGCCTGGCCGTCCTCGACCGGCTCGCACGGGATGCGGAAATTCCAGGTCAGCGACGGTTCCAGGCCGACCGTCTGGTTGTCGAAGAGCAGCCCGTGCCACTCGCCGCCGGCGGCGGGCACGAGATCGAAGTCACCCACAGCCGGGGAGTCTCCCACAATCGGATTCGGCCCCCGAAATCAGACACCCGGCAGGTGCGCGTTGACCGCCCGGGCGGCCGCCGCGAACTCCGGCACCTCCAGGATCTCGACGCCGCCGGCGATCAGCAGCGCCACGCCCTCGCAGGTGACGAACACGTCCGGTTCCCGCCAGGCGATCACCACCCGGGGAATCCGGGCGGCGAGGATCAGGGCGGCGCAGGTGGCGTCCGGCCGGTGGGCGCGTTTCGAGCACGGCTCGAGCGTGCTGTACAGCGTCGCCGTCGCCAGCCGCGGGTCGCCGGCCGCTTTGAGCAGGGCCGACTCCTCGGCGTGCACGAGCGGGTCGATGTCGCGCGACCAGCCGGCGGAGATCTCGGTGCCGCGCTCGTCGACCAGGACCGCGCCGACCGCGAACGCGGTGGCCGACCGGGGTGACCGGTGCGCCAGCGCGACCGCGTGGCTCATCCACCGCTGGTGGTCCATGACAGGCCCTCCCGTCCGCACGGCAACCTGTCGACGATAGCGGCCGCGAAACCCCATCCGGCGGCAGGTGCGACCGATCTCTCGCGGCCGGCTAGCAGTACTCGTAGTGGTAGCCGACCGCGGCGACCGGAACGACGTCCCGGTCCCGCAGGATGATGGAGATCCGGTCGCCGCCGGCCCGGCACGCCTCGCGGTAGGCGGTGAGGCCGTTGTCGGTGTACTCGATCTCGTACACCTGGTCGCCGTACAGCTTGCGGTAGGCGTCGCACTCGTCGTAGACCGCGCACTCCTCCGCGATCGCGAAATCAAACCCCAGGCCGGCCAGGTCCGGCGCGTTCTTCTGCGCGACGGCGAGGCCTGCGGCGTGGGCCCGCGCTTTCAACAGCCGGGCGTACGCGACGGCGTCGCTCTGTCGCAGACGGCCGTTCGAGCGGGTGTACGAGTCGAGGTTGTCCGGTTCGACGGCGCGGAACCCCCGCTCGGCGCACCCGGCGAACCACTGCCCGACGATGCCCGCCACCGCGGCGCGTTTCGTGTCGGTGGAGATGTCCAGGATGCGCTCGTCCGGCCAGTCCGGGTCGGTCAGGTAGCCGTCGCCCTTGGTGCGCAGCAGCAGGTCGTCATGGTTCGCCGACCACCACGCGTTCTCGGCCGGCTGGGTCTGGAACGCGTTGACGTAGCAGATCGAGTAGACGCCGGGCGCGGGCTGCGCCGTACGGTCCCGGTCCACGATCGCCACCCCGGAGGCCGGCGGATAAGCGCCGCCCAGCTGGTAGTCGAACCGCCCGTCGGCGGGCGGCGGTTCCCACACCACGGTCGGCATCGGCTCGACCACCGCACGGCCGGTGCAGCCGCTCACCACGGCGGTGATCAGCAGCAGCGCCGCGGCCCGTCTCATCAGAACAGTGTCAGCGGTTCGTCGGCCGGCGCCGGCGCGGGCAGCGGCTCCAGCCCCGGCACCAGGGCCCGCACCTCGTCGTGGAAGCGGCGGGCCAGCGCCGGGGCGTCGACGTTGTCCGGGGTGTGCAGGAAGACCGTGGGTTCGCGGCCCTCGCGCAGCCAGGCCGCGGTCCGCCGCACCCACGGCTGCCAGCCGGCGACGGTCTCGGCGGTGTCGTCGCGGCCCAGGTAACGAACGATCGGGGTCGCGGTCAGGGCGTCCGCGCGCAGCGGCATCCGGGGTTTCTTCGTCCACGCCTCCCGTTCGGCGGCACTGGTGGGCGCCTTCGCGAAGAACGCGGTCGTGTCGAACGGCACCCACTCCGTCCCGGTGTCGTGCAGAACCTCCTCCAGCGGGCCGGGTTCGGTGAAGAAACCGGGGTGGCGCACCTCCACCGCGTACCGGTGGCCGCCGGGTAAATCGTGCAGGAACCGGGCCAGCACCGGCAGCTCGTCCGGGCCGAACGAGCCGGGCAGCTGAATCCAGTAGGCCTGCACCCGGCCCCGCAGCGGAGCAGTGACCTGCAGGAACGCGGCCACCTCAGGGGCAGCGCCGATCAGCCGGCGCTCGTGCGTGACGGCCTTCGGGAGCTTGAGGACGAAACGGAAGTCGCCGGGGGTCTGCTCGGCCCAGGACGCCACCGTCGCCGGGGACGGGGTGGCGTAGAACGTCGTGTTGCCTTCCACGGCGGTGCACTGACCGGCGTACGCCTGAAGTGGCCGTTGATCTTTGGGAACCGGCCAGGCCTGGTGCGACCACATCGCACATCCCACGTAGAGCCGCATCGGCTCACGGTATCGCGACCGGCTCCCGGTGCTGCTCGCTGCGCCCGCCCAGCGCGGGTGCGGCCAGCGCCGCGAACACCAGGAACAGCAGCACCACCAGCATCGCGCCGCGCAACCCGAAATGCTCGCCGAGGAAACCCAGCGAGGGCGGGCCGACCAGGAACGCGAGATAGCCGACCGTGGCGACCAGCGACACCCGGGCGGTCGGGTCGGCGCCCGAGTCGCCGGCCGCGGACAGCGCGACCGGGAAACCCAGCGCCGACCCGAGACCCCACAGCAGCACCGCCGCGCCCGCCGCGATCTGGCTGTCGACGGCGATCACCACCAGCAGGCCGGCCGCGCCGATGACCGCGCTCGCGAACAGCACGACCGCCCGGCCGAACCGGTCGAGGAAGAAACCGCCGGTGAACCGGCCGATCGTCATGGCCGCGACGAACACCACGTACACCCCGGAGCTCAGCGCCGGGTCGAGGCCGTGCCCGTCCACCATGATCAGCGGAAGCCAGTCGTTGGCGGCGCCCTCGGCCAGGGCCATGCCCAGCACGATCACGCCGATCAGCAGCAGCCGCCGGTCGCGCCACACGGCCGGGCCCCGGGTCTTGCGTTCGTGCTGCTCCCGGCCGGTGCCGCCGGGCACGAACCGGATCGCCGCCACGCACAGCGGCAGGGTCACCGCGGCCATGCCGACCAGGTGCCACAGGACCGGGACCTCCACGGCGGTGAAGACCATGCCGAGGATCGCGCCGATCACCGTGCCCAGGCTGAAGCAGCCGTGCATGGACGGCAGCACCGGCCGGCCGATGATCCGTTCCACGTCGGCGCCGTCGACGTTCATGGCGACCTCGCCGCAGCCGAAGCCGAGGCCGAGCAGGAACAGCCCGGCGGCCACCACGATGCTCTGCGACAGGGCCGCGCCGAGCCCGACGACCGGCGTGCACGAAACGATCGTGAGGCTGGCGGCGGCGATCACCGGCCGGGTGCCGAACCGGGTGACCAGCTTGCCGGAGAACAGGATGCCGATCATCGAGCCGGCCGACAGGCCGAACAGGACCAGGCCCATCTCCGCGGTGGAGGCGCCGAGCAGGTCGCGGATGTCGGGGGTGCGGGTCACCCACGACGACAGGGCCAGCCCGGGAATGAGGAACAGCCCGAACAGAGCCAGCCGGCGACGAGACGTGGCGAGATCCACGGGTGTTTCCTTACTTCGGCATTTACAAGATACGTACGAACGTACACAACGCTCGTTCAGCGCGCCAGGCCGACCACCAGCGCGGCCACCTCCGTCACCAGGAACACGGCCGGCCCGGCCAGCGCGCGCGAACCCACCCGCAGGTGCGCGACCAGGGCGCCGACGAAGTACAGGACGAGACCGGTGGCGGCGGCGACGCCCAGCCACGGTACGGCGAAACCGGCCAGCAGGCCGAGCGTGCCCGCGGTCAGCAGCGCCCCGAGCACCGGCACGAACCGGCGCGGGATGCCCTTCATGTCGGCCTGCGTCTTCGGGTACTCGTGACCGACCAGGTAGAAGGCGGCGGCACTGCCGGTGAACAACACGGCGATGAGCGTGATCACGACGTACACAAGCTCTCCCTTGATGTTGATTTTCTCCAGGGACGAGCAAGCGCGGCCGGACGTGACGGCATGCCCGAATCGGCAGCTCTTGTCACAATCGACGGTTCTGTTTCCGGCGCCACCGGCGAAACATGGCCGTAATGGCGACGTGACTTTCCGTCGCCGTCATGACGATGGGAGGCAACGATGCCAGCCAATCGCGCAGTGGTCTACCAGGGCCCCGGCCAGGTCGAGATCGCCGACATCCCCTATCCGACCTACGAAATGAAGGACGGCCCCGGCGTCAACAAGGCCAACATCGGCCGGCGCACCCCGCACGGGGTGATC
Organism: Paractinoplanes toevensis; assembly: GCF_018332695.1. GTDB lineage: Bacteria > Actinomycetota > Actinomycetes > Mycobacteriales > Micromonosporaceae > Actinoplanes > Actinoplanes toevensis. The sequence goes on along the minus strand of NZ_BOQN01000087.1, from coordinate 72,777 downwards.
CTGCGGACGGTGACCACCAACATCTGCGGCAGCGACCAGCACATGGTCCGCGGCCGCACCACCGCACCGGAAGGTCTCGTGCTCGGCCACGAGATCACCGGCGAGGTCATCGACGTCGGGCCGGACGTCGAGTACATCAAGACCGGCGACATCTGCTCGGTCCCGTTCAACATCGCCTGCGGCCGCTGCCGCAACTGCAAGGAAGGCAAGACCGGCGTCTGCCTCAACGTCAACCCCGACCGGCCAGGATCGGCGTACGGGTACGTCGACATGGGCGGCTGGGTCGGCGGGCAGGCCGAGTACGTGCTGGTCCCGTACGCCGACTGGAACCTGCTCAAATTCCCCGACCGCGACCAGGCCCTGGAGAAGATCCTCGACCTGGCCATGCTCACCGACATCTTCCCCACCGGCTACCACGGCTGCGTCAGCGCCGGGGTGACCACCGGCTCCACCGTCTACATCGCCGGCGCCGGCCCGGTCGGCCTGGCCGCGGCCACCTCGGCGTGGCTGCTCGGCGCGGCCGTCGTCATCGTCGGCGACCTCAACGCCGAACGCCTCGCGCAGGCCCGCAGCTTCGGCTGCGAAACCGTGAACGTCGCCGACGGTGACCCGGCCGAACAGGTGCAGCAGATCCTCGGCAAGGACGCCCCCGCGATCGGCCAGCCGCTGGTCGACGCGGCGGTCGACGCGGTCGGCTTCGAGGCCCGCGGGCACGGCGCGAACGCGCAGACCGAGATGCCGGCCACCGTGCTCAACTCGCTGATGGAGGTCACCCGGGCCGGCGGCGCCATCGGCATCCCCGGTCTGTACGTGACCGGCGACCCCGGCGGCGTCGACGAGGCGGCCAAGGTCGGCTCGCTGTCGCTGCGGCTCGGCCTGGGCTGGGCGAAGTCGCATTCCTTCGTCACCGGCCAGTGCCCGGTGATGAAGTACAACCGCAACCTGATGATGGCGATCCTGCACGACCGGGTGCAGATCGCCAAGAACGTCAACGCGACCGCGATTCCCCTGGACCAGGCCCCGCAGGGCTACCAGGACTTCGACTCCGGCGCGGCCAGGAAGTACGTCATCGACCCGCACGGCCTGGTGCGGCAGCGCCTCAACTGATCGGCCCGGGGCCGGCTCGCGCTACGGGGGCTCGCGCTACGGAGACACCGGGGCGAAGCCGGCCTCGCCGCCGTCGGACAGCACCGCGACACCCGGCAGCGTGGACGTGTTGCGCGTCCACAGCCAGAGCGCGGCGTCCACGGCGGCGTGCGGGTCCCCGGGGTCGAAACCGTCCGGGTTCTCCCAGCCGGCCGCGATGGCCGCCTCGACCAGCAGCGCAGCATCGGTGACGGCCAGCCGCGCCCGCCGGGACAGCTCGACGACAGTCGGCCCCGCCGGCACCGGCGCGGCAATACCGGTGTGTTCGATCGGCACGAGTTCCATGAAAACCCAGTTCGCCGCTGCCGGGGGCCACTTCGGCAGGTTTGCCGGGCGGGTCACAACCGGATCAGGTCGGCGACCTCCTCGGGCAGACCGGGCGAGGTCATGATGTGGCCCATCCCCGGCACGACGTGCAGCACCGCGCCCGGGATGGCGGCGGCCAGGGCCTCGCCGTGCCCGAGCGGATAGAGCGGATCCTGGTCGCCGTGCACGATCGAGGTCGGCGCGGTGATCGACGACAGCGGGGCGAGCAGGCCAGGGTCGGGCATCCAGACGGCCCGGTTGTGATTGGCCGCGGCCGCCGAGTCGGTGGCCCGCGACAGCGCCAGCTCGAGCATGGCCCGGGCGGCCGGCTCGTCGAACGGCCGGACCGGCCCGTTGAAGACCCGGAACAGGGCCACGTCGGACTCCACACCCGGCGGCAGCCCGGCGGCCAGATGCGCCAGGAACGCCGGTGCCGGCGGCGGCAGATCCTGCGGGTCGGGCGGCTCCCCGGCCCGCGCCCGGGCCCACAACGGCGCCGGGTCGTGCCCCATCGGCGAGCTGGAGATCACCGTCAACGACCGGACCCGGTGCGGCGCGTGCACGCCCAGCCACTGCACGATCATGCCGCCCAGCGAGGCGCCGGCCACGTGGGCGCGGTCCAGGTCGTATCCGTCCAGCACCGCGAGACAGTCGCGGGCCAGGTCGCCGATCGTGTACGGGTGGGCGTCGAAGTCGACGACGCTGGACCGGCCGGTGTCCCGATGGTCGAACCGGATCACCTGGACCCCGCGCTCGACGAGCCGGCCGACCAGCGCGTCGGGGCACAGGACCCCCTGCGCGGACGACCCCATGACCAGCAGAACGGCGGGAAGCCGGGGATCACCGACCCGCTCGGTCCAAATCCGCAGCGGCCCGGAGGCCACGAACCGCTCCCGCGCATTGAGCTTGCCGGCACGATAGCGCCCGGGTGTCCGTCCTCGACCATGTGCCCACCGGGCCGGGTTGTCAGACCCCCGCCTACTTTGTACATATGTTCGAATCGGAATCACGACGGTGTCCCCGCTGCCACCTGGAAAGGGAGAGCGGAGCGTTCGTCTCGTCGGCAGGGCGTCCCACCCGGAGCTGCTCGATGTGCCTCGAACGCGCCCGGCTCGCGAGCTGGGCGCGCCGCGCGCTACCGAGGCCCCGAGGAGCGGCGCGCCGCACGGTCCAGTTTCGCGGTTTGGTCACCATCCGGATCGACGGGCACGAGATTCGGATCGCGCCCGGGACGACGAAGACCGTCGTATCTCCGACGGGTGTCTTCGAGGTTCTCGAGCAGCCCGAGCGCCCATAACAGTCACTATGGTGTACCGCCGGTTATGTCCGTTTCTCGATTATCAGATTGCCGTTAATAGCAATCCGATAATTCTGACGCGCGGAGATTGTCGATACGAGGGCTCAAGCCGGGTTGCCGGTCGGCCGATAGCCACCGTGTGAAGAGGTTGGGCGACACTCCGGCATGGGTGTGGATGCTGGTCGTCGGCGTACCGATCGCCCTGAGCTACCCCTGGCTGCCCTACGGCACGCCGCCGGCCTCGCTCTGCTTCGAGGGCATCGGCGTCGCGTCCTGCGTGATCATGCTGGTGGGCATCCGGCGGCGCCGGCCGGAGCGGCCGCTGATGTGGTGCCTGCTGCTGGCCGGCATGGCCCTGTCGGTGACCGGCGACGCCGTTTACGACTACCTGGAGAACGTCGCGCACGTCGATCCGTACCCGGGCTGGGCCGACCTGTTCTACCTGCCGTCCTACCCTCTGTCGATCGCCGGCCTGGGAATGATGATTTTGCGCCGCACGGGCGGCCGGGACCGGGTCGGGATGATCGACGCGTTGATCCTGTCCACCGCGCTCGCGCTGCCGGCATGGTCGTTCTGGGTGCGGCCGATCAGCCTGGGCGATCACGCCGGCCTGGCCGACCAGCTCGTGTCGCTCGCCTACCCGGTCCTCGACGTACTGCTCATCACGCTCACGGTGCGGTCGGCGACCACCCCCGGCGCGCTCGGGCTGCGCCCGAACCGGCTGCTCATCCTCGCCCAGATCGCCCGGCTGCTGCCGGACGTCACCTACAGCATCGCGCAGCTGGCCGGCGTCGAGATCAGTTACCTGGACAGTGGCTGGCTGCTGACCTACCTGCTCACCGCGGCCGCCGCGCTGCATCCCCGGATGGCCGACGTGGGCAAGCCGGCGACCAGCGACGAGGTCACGCTGACGATGCCGCGGCTCACCCTGCTCACCGTGGCCTCCCTGCTGGCGCCCGCCATCCTCGCCGCGCAGGGGGTGTTCCAGCACGGCCGGGTGGACTGGTCCGCGGTGGCGGTCGGCAGTGCCGTCCTCTTCCTGCTGGTGGTGGCCCGGATGAAACTTCTGCTCGGCCAGATGCACCGGCTGGCCCGGCAGATGGAGAGCCTGGCCCACAACGACGGCCTGACCGGGGTGCCGAACCGCCGGGCCTGGGACGACCGCCTGAACCGGGAACTGGCGAAGGCCCGCCGCGGCGGCCACTCCCTCGTCGTCGGCATGATCGACCTCGACTTCTTCAAGAAATTCAACGACGAGTACGGGCACCCGGCCGGTGACCTGCTGCTGAAGGAGGCGGCCGCGGCCTGGACCGGGCAGCTGCGCGACGAGGACCTGCTGGCCCGCTACGGCGGCGAGGAGTTCGGCATCGTCCTGGCCGGCCGCGGCGGCGACGAGGCGACCGCGATCGTCGAGCGACTGCGCGCCGTGTGCCCGCGCGGGCAGACCTTCTCCGCCGGCCTCGCGGTGTTCGACGGGGCCGAGACCGCCGACGAGTTGGTGAGCCGCGCCGACCGCGCCCTGTACCGCGCGAAGGCGACCGGCCGGGACCGGACCGTACGCGACGACCACCAGACCTTGACAGCTGGTGGTGGGGATCAGGTATCGATGGCGGTGTGACACGTCGGTCGTTGGTGCCGGTGGTGGGGATCGTGCTGGCCACGGTCGTCGCCGCGGTGGTCGTGCTGGTGGCGGGCGGGCCGGACCGCGGCGCCGTCGCGACCTTGCTGCTGGTCGTGGTCCCGTTCATGATCGCCTTCGGGGCCCGGTTCCGACACGGGCCGGCGAGCCTCCCCACCGCGGCCGGATACGCCGCTCTGGGCCCGGCTCATGTACCTTCCGCCGGTGCTCGCCCAGGTGGCGGTCCTGGTCGTGGTGACCTGGCAGGTCGTCACGTCGGCGGTGGGCGGCGCCGTGGTGTGCGGGGTGGCGCTGATTCCGCTGGCCCTGGTGGCCGGCTGGCGGAGCTGGCAACTCAGTCTGGGCCTGCGCGTCTCCTAGGACCATCAGGGCCAGGACAGCACCACCGCGAACCCGCAGACTGGACGTCGTGGAGACGTGGGAGTTCGGCCGGACGGTGCGGCGCTGGCGGGATCGGGTCGCGCCGGACGCGGTCGGGGTGCCGGTGGGCCGGCGGCGGCGGGCGGCCGGGTTGCGCCGGGAGGAGCTGGCCGGTCTGGCCGGGATCTCGGCCGACTATCTGACCCGGCTGGAGCAGGGCCGGGCGACGGCACCGTCGGCGCAGGTGGTCGAGGCCCTGGCCCGGGCGTTGCGGCTGGCCGGTTCCGAGCGGGATCTGCTGTACCGGCTGGCCGGGCACGCCGCGCCGGGGCTCGACGTGGTGAAGTCGCAGGTGACGCCGAGCGTGCAGCGGCTGCTGGACCGGCTGTCGCACACCCCGGTGGTGGTCTACGACGCGACCTGGACGCTGGTGATGGCGAACGCGCCGTACGACGCGCTGATGGGTGACACGTCGGGCTGGCGCGGCCTGGAACGCAACACGATCTGGCGCAACCTGACCGGGTTGCGTAACCGGGTCGTGCACACCGCGCGGGAGCAGGCCGACCATGAGGCGCTGCTGGTCGCCGATCTGCGGATGACCGCGTCGCGCTATCCGGCCGACCGGGAGCTGAAGAGGCTGATCGGGGAGCTCGGCGCCGTCCCGCGGTTCGCCGAGTTGTGGGAGGCGCCGGCCCTGCCGATGCCGGCCGAGCCGGCGAAGCACAAGGTCGTCGACCATCCGGCGGTCGGCCGGATCAGCCTGGACTGCGACACGCTGATCGTGGCCACCGACGACCTGCGGATCACCGTCTACACGGCGGAGCCGGGCACCGCGGACGCGGAGCGGCTGGCCCTGGCGGTCGTCCTCGGCACCCAGGCGTTCGGCGAGGCCGCGCGGGCGGGCCATTCGTAAGTCGCGCTTAAACATCCGTCAGCCGAATTAACTGGACCTAACCCGTTCGGCCCGGCACGGTAGGAGGCATGCTGCTGACCGGCCTGCACGTCCCGATGATCACCCCGTTCGGCGAGTCCGGCGCGGTCGCGCTGCCCGCGCTGGAGCTTCTCGCGAGAAAGGTGCTGACCGACGGCGCCGCGGGCCTGGTCGCGCTGGGCACGACCGGCGAACCCGGCGCCCTGACCGCCCAGGAGCGCCGCGACGTGCTCGATCTGCTGGCCGCGGTCTGCCGGGAGCACGAGGCCCCGCTGACGGTGGGCGCGAACACCCCCGACGACCTGCGTGTCCTCGCCGACCGCCCGGCCGTGGCGGCCGCGCTGAGCCTGGTGCCCGCGTTCCTGCGCCCCGGCGAGGACGGTGTGATCGCGCACCTGACGGCACTGGCCGCGGCGAGCCCGGTCCCGCTGATCGTCTACCACGTGCCCTACCGCACCGCCCAGCCGTTGTCGGCGCAGGCCCTGACCCGGATAGCCGCCATCGAGGGCGTGCGCGGCATCAAGCTGGCCACGGGAGCCATCGACCCCGACGTGATCACCCTGATGTCCGCCCCGCCGCCCGATTTCGCCATTCTGGGCGGCGACGACGTCGTCGTCTCCCCGCTGCTGGCGCTGGGCGCCCACGGCGCCATCCTCGCGTCGGCCCACCTGGCGACGTCCGATTTCGCCACCCTGATCGAGGCATGGCGGCAGGGCGACGCCACCGCGGCCCGCCCGCTGGGCCACCGCCTGTCGACGCTGTCGGCCGCGTTGTTCGCCGAGCCCAACCCCACGGTGATCAAGGCCGTCCTGCACGCCCAGGGTCTGATCCCCACCCCGGCGGTCCGCCTGCCCCTGCTGCCGGCGTCGACGGAGTCAACGACGAACGCCCTCAAGCAGATCCCATAAACAACATCCAGAGGTACGGGCATCGAGAGTCCCGCCACCCCGGTCCCGCCGGGTGCGACGAACGCTCCGCGCGCCACCGCCGGGCGGGCCCGGCGCGAAGAGCCCTCCCGGCTACCGCAGGTCCAGCATGGTCTCGATGCGCGCCGCGAGGATCGGGTCGATGTCGCCCGACGGTCGTCGCCACGGTCAGAGCACCTGATCGGCCACACCGCTGTAGCCGCTCAACTCGTACCGCCGGGCCAGGCCGAGGATGTCGTCGAGCCGGTCGAGCATGCCGACCGGCAGGGTGAGCAGCACGTATTTCGCGGCGTCCCCGGGCGCTTCGAGCAGGTCTTCGGCCGCCGGTTCGAGCACGTCCACCAGATCGGGCCACCGCGACAGTAACTCGCCGCGAAACCCGGACACGTCGGAACTGGCCTGGAGCGCCGCTGTGAGCCCTTCGGCCAGCTCGTCGAAGATCTCCCCCGGGTCGCCCCGGCACACTTTCCAGAAGGCGAAGTCACTACTCACGCCGACGATGCTAACCGTCCACAAAGGAGGGCACGGGGAATGGGCTTGTCGACACGGTTCACCCGGATGTTCGGGGTGCAGCATCCGATCGTGCTGGCGCCGATGGGCGGGTCGGCCGGTGGGGCGCTGGCCGCGGCGGTGTCGCGGGGCGGCGGGCTGGGCCTGCTCGGCTCCGGTGACGGCGATCCGGCGTGGCTGGACCGGGAGCTGCCGGTGCTGGCCGGCTGCGGCCGGCCGTGGGGTGTGGGCCTGCTGACCTGGGCGATCGATGTGAACGCGGTGCACCGGGTGCTCGAGCACGGCGCCCGGACGGTGATGCTGTCGTTCGGCGATCCGGCACCGTTCGCGGGGGCGGTCAAAGCGGCCGGCGCGCGGTTGATCACGCAGGTCACTGACCTCGACGAGGCGAAGCGGGCGCTCGACGCGGGTGCTGACGTGCTGGTCGCTCAGGGCACCGAGGCGGGTGGGCACGGGGCCGGCAAGGGGCGGTCCACCCTGCCGTTCGTGCCGGTGGTGGTGGATCTGGCCGGGGACGTGCCGGTGCTGGCCGCCGGTGGCATCGCGGACGGGCGCGGGGTGGCGGCGGTGCTGGCGCTGGGTGCGGCGGGGGCGCTGCTGGGCACCCGGTTCCAGGCGACCGCCGAGGCGCTGGTCGATCCGGTCATCACGGCCGCGATCCTGGCCGGGCGGGGCGACGACACCGAGCGCAGCCGGCGGCTGGACGTCGCCCGCGGGTCGGCGTGGCCGGATCGTTACACGGCGCGTACGCTCGGTCACCCTTATCTGGCGAGCGGGTCGACCGATCGGGGGCAGTATCAGCGGGACGTCGCGAGCGGGGTGATCCCGCCGCTTCCGGTCTGGGCCGGGGAGGGTGTCGACCTGATCGGCGGCCTCGCGGCGGCCGAGGATCTGGTGGGTGAGCTGGTCGCCGGCGCGCTCGCGGCGCTGGACCGGGCGGGCCGTCACCAATAGGGCATTCGGCACCTTCCCATCAACTTCCCGTGTTCCCCTTGTTCATGTGCTGTGAATCTCAGTACATTACGCGCCGTGACCGTTCGCAAAAGCGCCAACCGCGTGCTGAAAAGCCTGACCGGCTACGAAATCCGCCGTGCGCGGGTGGCGCAGCCGAAGCCGCCGGTGGCCAAGCCGGAACCGAAGCCCGAGCCGACACCGGTGCCGAAGCCGGCCGAGGCTCCCGAGATCAAGTTCCCGGCGGACTACGACGAGGGCGCGCGGGCGATCATCCGTGCGGTGAAGCCGCGGACGATGACCTCCCCGGGGAAGCTGCACGCCCTGATCGCCGCGACCCGCTACGTGGCGAAGAACAACATCCCGGGTGATGTGGTGGAGTGCGGGGTGTGGCGTGGCGGCAGCATGCTGGCCATCGCGAAGGTGCTGCAGGAGGGCGGCGACACCAGCCGCGACCTGCACCTGTACGACACGTTCGAGGGGATGAGCGAGCCCAGCGAGCACGACAAGCGGCACGACGGCAAGTCGGCGGCGGAGATGCTGGCGGCCAGCGACATCACGTCCGGGGTGTGGGCGTACGCGTCCCTGGAGGACGTGCAGGAGACGATGGGTCTGTCCGGCTACCCGGAAGAGAAGATCCACTACTACAAGGGCAAGGTCGAGGAGACGATCCCGGCGAACGTGCCGGAGAAGATCAGCATCCTGCGGCTGGACACCGACTGGTACGAGTCGACCAGGCACGAGCTGGAGCACCTGTGGCCGCGCCTGGTGCCGGGCGGCGTGCTGCTGCTGGACGACTACGGCTGGTGGGACGGCGCGAAGCGGGCCGTGGACGAGTGGCTGGAGCAGACCGGCCTGCCGCTGTTGCTGCTGCGCATGGACGAGGGCCGGGTCGCGGTGAAGCCGCCGGAGAACTGGGACCGCTGAAGGACCGCACACGCGGGGCGGGTCGCCGGAAGGCGGCCCGCCCCGCTTTCTTGTCTTGGAAGCGTTTTGGCGGAAATCGCTCATCGTGAATCCGTGAATTCCCCAAGTTTCGCCGGTGTTACGCCGGGGTTACGTTCCGGCAATGGCGATGAAAGCGCTTTCAAAGGCGACGATCTACCAGGTCGCGCAGTTGGCGGGCGTCTCCATCGCTACCGTGTCGCGGGCCATGCGCGACTCCGACCTGGTCACCCAGCAGACCCGGGAGCGGGTGTGGGCGGCCGCCCGGCAGTTGCGGTTCACACCGAGCCGGCTGGGCCGCTCCCTCGCCGAGGGCCGGCACGCCGCGAACGGCATCGTCTTCCCGGATCTGGTCGGCCCGTACTACGCCGAGGTGATCCTCGGCTACGAGGCGGCGGCGGCCGGGTTCGGTTCGAGTGTGCTGATCCTGGCCACCAGCGGCCGCGACGACGCCGAGGCGGCGGTGCGGGAGCTGGCCGGGCGGGTGGACGGGCTGACCGTGATGGGGCAGACCGTCCCGGACGAGGTGATCACGTCCCTGGCGGTACCGGTGGTGCTGCTGGCCCGCGACCCGGTGCCGGGGGTCGACACGGTCCGCGCCCGTAACGCCGGGACCGCGAAACAGCTCGTCGAGCACCTGCTCGGGCACGGGCACCGGCGGTTCACGTTCGTCGGTGACCCGGACGTGGCCCCGGACGTGCGGGGCCGCTGGGACGGCGTACGCCAGGCCCTGTCGAAAGCGGAACCTCCCCACCTCGTACGCACCCAGGGTTTTGACCTTGAAGCCGGTGAACGGGCGCCGTTGCAGCCGGGCCGGGCCGTGGTGTGCGCGAACGACGAGATCGCCCTCGGCGTGCTGCTGGCCGCCGAGAAGGCGGGGTTGCGGGTTCCCGAGGATCTGGCCGTGACCGGCTGGGACGACCTGCTCGCGGCCCGCTTCGCCGGGTTGACCACGGTGCGCCAGCCGATGCGGGAACTCGGCGCGACCGCGGCCCGCTGGCTGAACCGGCGCATCACCGAAGACACCGAGCATCCCGCCGCCCCGCGGCGGCGGGTCCTTCCCACGCGGCTGGTCGTCCGGCGCAGCTGCGGCATCCACTCCCCGGAGGTTCACCGATGAGGCATCGATCGATCGTCGCCGCCGCCGCTGCCGCGGCGATGGCGCTGAGCGTCGCGGCCGGCTGCGGCCGTGACTCGAGCGGAGACAACGAGACCGCCAAGGCGGTCAGCGACGGCAAGGCCAGCGGGGAGATCACCGTCTGGGCGATGGGTACGGAGGGGGAGAAGCTCGCCGAGTTCGCGAAGGCGTTCACCGCCGAGAACCCGGACGCGAAGGTGAACGTCACGGCGGTGCCGTGGGACGCGGCCCACCAGAAGATCGCCAGCGCGATCGCGGCGAAGCAGACCCCGGACGTGTCGATGATCGGCACCACGATGCAGGGCGAGTTCGCGAAGACCGGCGCCCTCGACCCGACCCCCACCGACCTGTTCGCCTCCGACGCGTTCTTCCCGGGCGCCTGGGACACCACGGTGGTCGACGGCACGTCGTTCGGGGTGCCCTGGTACGTGGAGACCCGCGGCATCTACTACCGAAAGGATTTGGCGGCGACGGCGGGTTTCCCGGACGGGCCGAAGACGTGGGACGACCTGACCGCGATGGCGGCGGCGATGCAGTCGAAGGCCGGCGCCAAGTGGGGCCTGAACATCCAGCCGGGCAAGACGGGCAGCTGGCAGTCGGTGCTGCCGTTCGCCTGGTCGAACGGCGCGGAGATCAGCGCGGACGGCAAGTACACGTTCGACACCCCGGAGATGGCGTCAGCGCTCGCGTACTACCAGTCGTTCTTCAGCAAGAAACTCGCGCCGGACAACCTGCCGCAGGGCGCCCTGGAGCCGGCGTTCGTGAAGGGGGAGATCGGCGCGTTCATGTCCGGGCCCTGGCACGTGGGCATCCTGAACGAGGCCGGCGGCAAGGATTTCGCGTCGAAGTACTCGGTGGTCGGCATGCCGGCCGGGAAGTCGTCGACGTCGTTCATCGGTGGCAGCAACATCGCGGTGTTCAAGGACGCGAAGAACCGGGACGCGGCGTGGAAGTTCCTGGCCTGGCTGTCGAAACCGGACGTGCAGGTCAAGTGGTATCAGACCGCCACCGACCTGCCGGCGGTGCAGAAGGCCTGGGACGATCCGGCACTGTCCGGCGACAAGATCCTGCAGGTTTTCGGTACGCAGCTGAAGTCGGCGAAGGCACCGCCGCCGTTCCCGACCTGGGAGCAGGTGTCGGCCGTGTTCGACACCGAGGTGGAGAAGGTGTGCGTCGGCGGGGAGGACCCGGCGACCGCGCTCAAGAGCGTGCAGCAGCAGGCCGACGCCATCGGGACCGGGGCCTGACGTGGCGGCTTCCGGGACCGCGGTGCCACGGTGGCGGCGGGCGGTGACCGGCTGGTCGTTCGCGGCGCCGTTCACCGTGCTGTTCCTGGTGTTCGCGCTGCTGCCGGTGCTGGCGTCGCTGGTGATGAGCGTGACCGACCTGCGCGCCACCGACCTGCGGCATCCCCTCGCGGTGAACTTCGTCGGCCTGCAGAACTACACGAGGCTGTTCGAGGACGCCCTGTTCCGGCGGGCGGCCGTCAACACCGGAGTTTTCGTGGTGATCGGGGTGCCGCTGACCATGGTTCTGGCGCTGGCCGCCGCGAACGGCCTGAACTCGGGGCTGATCCGGTTGCGCGGGCTGTTCCGGGTGGGTTTCTACCTGCCGGTGGTGACCAGCATCGTCGCGATCGCGGTGGTGTGGCGGTTCCTGCTCGACCCGGAGGCCGGGATCGTCAACAGCCTGCTCGCCGCGGTCGGCATCGACGGCCCGGCCTGGTTGCAGGACTCCCGGACGTCACTGGCGTCGATCACCGTGATGGCGGCGTGGCGGAACTTCGGGTCGCTCATGGTGATCTTCCTGGCCGCGCTGCAGGGCATTCCGGTCGACCTGTACGAGGCGGCGACGCTCGACGGCGCGGGCCGGTGGCAGCAGTTCCGCCGGATCACCCTGCCGTTGATGCGGCCGGCGCTGTTGTTCGGGGCGGTCATCACCGGCATCGGCTACCTGCAGCTGTTCGAGGAACCGCTGGTCATGACCCAGGGCGGGCCGCTGTCGTCGACGCTGTCGGTGTCGTACCACATCTACAACCAGTTCGGTTTCGGCAATTACGGGTACGCGGCCGCGGCGTCGTACGTGCTGTTCGTGGCCATCGTGGCGCTGTCGGCGTTGCAGTTCCGGCTGTTGGGGGCGCGCGATGCGTCGTCGTGACCTCGCCGCCAAAATCTCCCTCTACGCCATTCTGCTGGCCGGCCTGGTCGTGGTGGTCGGGCCGTTCCTGTGGATGCTCCTGTCGTCGTTCAAGACCGAGGGGGAGATCCGGTCGGCGCCCACCGGATGGCCGTCGCACTGGACGTTCACCAACTACCGCGACCTGTTCTCCCGTCTCGACTTCCCGCAGTACTTCGCCAATTCGGCGATCGTCGCGGTGCTGGTCACGGCCGGGAACCTGCTGTTCTGCTCGCTGATCGGGTACGCCCTGGCCAAGCTGGACTTCCCGGGGCGTAAGGCGCTGTTCCTGACCGTGCTGGGCATGCTGATGGTGCCCGGCATGGTGACGTTCGTGCCGCAGTTCGTCCTCATCAGCAACATGGGGCTGGCCAACTCGTACGCCGGTCTGGTGTTGCCGTTCCTGGCCGGGCCGTTCGGGGTTTTCCTGATGCGGCAGTTCCTGCTGGCTATTCCGGACGACCTGATCGAGGCGGCCCGGGTCGACGGCGCCGGGGAGTGGCGGATCTTCTGGCGGATCGTGCTGCCGCTGTGCCGGCCGGCCCTGGCCACCCTCGGCATCCTGACGTTCCTGGCCTCGTGGAACAACTTCCTCTGGCCGCTCGTGGTGGCCACCACCGACGACAAGTACACGCTGCCGGTCGCGCTCGCCCTCTACAGCATCGGGCAGAACCGCATCTACTTCGGGCTGCTGCTCGCCGGTGCGGTCGTGGTGGTGCTGCCGGTCCTGATCGTCTTCCTGGTGCTGCAGAAGCATTTCCTGCGCGGCATCGCGACCACCGGATTGAAGTGAGGCAGTTTCCGATGAGACGTCTGCTGGTTCTTCTCCTCCTGGTCGCCGGCTCCACCGCGGCGGCCTCCCCCGACCCGTTGCGCGGCTACGCCCGCGACACGTGGCGTTCCCTGGTGGCGATGACCACCCCGGCCACCGGCCTGGTCGCCGACAACATCCCCGGCGATCTGTCGATCCCCTCCACCTACACCTCCCCCACCAACATCGGCGGCTACCTGTGGTCGGCCGTCGTGGCCCGCGAACTGGGGATCATCTCGTCCCGCGAGGCCACCGCCCGGATCTCCCGGACCCTCGACACCCTCGGCACCCTGAAACACCACGACCGATCGGGCATGTTCTACAACTGGTACGACCCGCGCACCGGCGCGGTCGTGCTGACCTGGCCCGAGGACGGCTCGACGGTCACACCGTTCCTGTCGTCGGTGGACAACGGCTGGCTCGCCGCCGCCCTGCGGGTCGTCGCCGGCGCCGAACCGTCGCTGCGGGCCAAGGCCGGCCGGATCCTGTCCGCGATGAACTTCGGGTTCTTCTTCGACCCGGCCGCCACCACCCCGATCGGCACCCGCGGCCTGATCCGCGGCGGCTTCTGGGACACCGCACCCCCGGGTTGCTCGGTCCCGGCACAGGGCGTCTGGTTCACCTGCAACCACTACGACATCACCGTCACCGAACCGCGGATCGCCACCTACCTGGGCATCGGCGCCGGCCAGATCCCGGCCACCGCCTACTTCGACACGATGCGCACCCTGCCCGACAGTTGCGACTACGCCTGGCAGGAGATGCAGCCGCACGGCTTCACGACCTCCCACCTGGGCCGCACCGTGTACGAGGGCTCCTACCGGTACCGCGGCATCACGTTCGTGCCGAGCTGGGGCGGCGACATGTTCGAGGCCCTCATGCCCGACCTGTTCGTCCCCGAGGAGACGTGGGGGCCGAACAGCTGGGGCCGCAACCATCCCGCGACGGTGGCCGCGCAGATCGAGCACGGCCTCAACGACGCCCGGTACGGCTACTGGGGGTTCTCCCCCGCGTCCAACCCGTTCGGCGGGTACGCGGCCTACGGCGTCGACGCGATGGGCATGGACACCGACGGCTACCCCTCCGACGTACAGGGCGGAAAAAACGACGCCGGCTTCGGCACCTGCCGCCCGCCCGGCCCGGCCGCCGTCTACGGCGACGGCGTCGTCACCCCGCACGCGGTGTTCCTCGCCCTGCCGTACGCGAAGAAGGCCGCCACCGCCAACCTCGCCAAGATCAAGAACGACCTTCACGCGTACGGGCCGGGAGGCTTCTACGACGCGGTGGCCGTCCGCTCCGGCACGATCGCCGAACGGTACCTGTCCCTCGACCAGGCGATGATCATGGGAGCGCTCGGTAACACCCTCGCCCACGACGTGCTGCGCCGGGCGTTCGTGACCCCGCAGTTCGAACGGGCGGTCCGCCCGCTGCTGGCCCAGGAGACGTTCAACGTCCCGGCCGGCCAGCGGCTGCCGCAGCTGGGCGGTGGTCACCGGTGACGATCGAGGAGCAGGCCCGCACCCAGTGGGCGGCGTTGATGGGCGGCGGCGGGGCCCAGGACCGCAGCTCCGGCGCCCCCGTCGCGGCCGACCTGCCCGCACCCACCGGCGTGACCGCGGTGCAGGGCCGCGGCCACGTGACCATCGCCTGGGATCCGGTCGCCGGCGCCATCGGCTACGCGATCCACCGGGCCGAAACCCCGTCCGGCCCGTTCACCGTCGTCGACCACGGCGGCGGCGACGTCCTGGCCGTCCCGCACGGCCCGTACGCGGACACCACCACCGGCCGCGGCGGCTGGTACGCGGTGGCCGCCCTGCAGACGGTCAACGCGATCGGCCCACTGTCCGAGCCGGTTTCCGCCCACCCGGCCCAGGACGTGGAGGGCACAGCCCTGGGCACCCGCCACCTGAATGCCGCCGCCCCGCCCCCGCCGGAGGCCGCCCGGCACACCGATCCGGGCGTCGGCCCGCGGGTTGATCCTGGTATCGGCCCGCGGGTTGATCCCGGCGTCGGCCCGGCAGTCGACCCTGGCATCGGCGCGCGCGTTGATCCCGGCGTCGGCCCGCACGCCGATCCGGACGTTGAGGTCGCGGCGCTGGGTTCCCGGCACGCGCCCAGCGGGCCGCGCCGCACCCCCGCCCCCCGCTCGGCCGGCACGCCCGCGGTGATCGTGACGGTCGGCGGCCCGGGTAGTCCGCTGCACCGGGTGTGGCAGGAGGTGGTCGGCTCGGAACACCTCAGCCACCTGCTGGAGTCCGGCACGACCGGCGGCCGGCCGATCGGGGCGGAACTGCGGGAGGCGCTGCGCCGGGTACACGACGACCTGGGCGTGCGGTCGGTGCGGGCGCACCACATCCTCGGCGACGACCTGGGCGTCTGCGGTGAGTCCGGCTACGACTTCAGCCGGGTCGACGAGGTGTACGACATCGTCCGCGACCTGGGCATGGTGCCCGTGGTCGAGCTCGGCTACATGCCGGCCGCCCTGGCCGCGGACCCGTCCCGCACGGTCTTCGCCTATCAAGGCATCATCTCCCCGCCGGCCGACTGGTCACGGTGGGCCGACCTGGTCCGCGCGTTCACCGCCCACCTGGCCGACCGGTACGGCCTGGCCGAACTGCGGGAGCGGTGGCGCTTCGAGGTGTGGAACGAGCCGAACCTGTCGGTCTTCTGGTCCGGCACCCCCGCCGAATACTGGCGGCTCTACACCGAAGCCGCCCGGGCCGTGAAATCGGTGGACCCCGGCCTGCAGGTGGGCGGCCCGGCCACCGCCGCCGTCGGCTGGATCGACGACCAGCTGCGGGTGGACGCCCCGGTCGACTTCCTGTCCACCCACGTCTACGGCACCGTGCCCCTGGACCTGCGCCCGTGGGCGGACGGCCGCCCGATCCTGTGGACCGAGTGGGGGGTGACCGCCACCCACGGCAGCCGGATCAACGATTCGGTGTTCGCGGCCGCGTTCCTGCTGCGCGGCATGCACTCGGCGGCGGGCCGGATGCAGGCGCTGGCCCCCTGGGTGGCATCCGACCATTTCGAGGAGCTGGGCCGCCCGCAACGGCTGTTCCACGGCGGTTTCGGCCTGCTGACCGTAGGCAACCTGGCAAAACCGAAGTTCTGGGCCCTGTGGCTGGCCCAGCGCCTCGGCGACGTGCAACTACCGGTGACGCTGACCGGCGACGGCGCCGACAGCCTGGTGCAGGCGTGGGCGTCGCGCTACCCCGACGGCGGCGTAGGCGTCCTGCTCTGGAACAGCACCCTCGACCACAGCCGCGCCGACGACCCCACCCGGCCCGGCGACCCGTCCGCCGCCAACCGCACCCGGCCCGGCGACCCGACCGCTGGCGACCCCATCGGGACGGGCCGCCCGCCTGCTGGCGAGCTGGACCGCCGCGTCCACCTCGACCCGGGTTTGACCGGCCCGCACACCGTGCGCCTGTGGCGGGTCGACACCGGCCACGGCAACATCGCCGCTCACTGGACGGGCGGCGATTGGCCCACCGCCGAGCAGTGGGCGGTGTTGAAGGAGGCGGACGTGTTGCCGGAGGCCGAGCCGTCCCGCCGCCTCGAGCCCGGCGAGGAGGTAGTGCTCGACCTACCGAACCCCGGCATCGCCTTCCTGGAGATCCGCCCGGAGTAACTCGACGATGGCAACCTCCTCCGCCGGGCGCGGCTGGTGGGCCGGCCCACCAGCCGCGCCCGGCGGGGCAGGACTGGTTGGTTCCGCGCGGCCTGCGTCGGCGGGCGGCTGGCGGATTCGGCGGGGCCGGCGGTCAGGGTTGTTCTGGGCCGGCGGCCTGCCAGCCGCGGCGGCGGCCGGCCCGCACGACGATCGCGGCGGCGGCGAGCAGCAGGACGACGCCGGCGCCGATCCCGGCGAACAGCATGGCCGAGTCCTGGGAGTGGGCGCGGCGGGCGGCGAGGGCTTCGGCCTCGGGGTCGTTGGGGCGCATCACCACCGGTGCCACGGGGGCGTGCTGGTTGGGGCCGAGCTCCTCGGTCAGGGCCCGGTAGGGGTTGAGCAGGCCGGCGCCGTACTCCGGGCTGCGTTCCCCGCCGGGGGCCGGGTCGGCGGTGGCCTGCAACCGCTGCAGCACCTGGTCGGGGGTGAGGCCCGGGTTCCGTTGCAGCAGCAGGGCCGCGGCGGCCGACACGAACGGGGCGGAGAAGCTGGTGCCCTGCACGTTCTGGTGGCCGGCGCCGCGGGCGGCCACCGTCACCGGCGCTCCGAACGCGACCAGGTCGACGTAGTCACCGCGCTGGGAGAAATCGGCCCGCACCCCGCCGGAGGTGACCGCGCCGACCCCGATCACCCCGTCGTCGGCCGCCGGGAACGGGGCCGGGTTGCCGTCGGTGGCGTGGTTACCGACCGCGGCGACCACCACCACCCCGGCGTCGTGGGCGTGCTTGATGGCGGCGTCCACCTCGTCGTTGCGGTCGGTCATCACCAGCGAGAGATTGATCACCTGGGCGTCGCCCTCGTCGACGGCCCAGTTGATGGCCTGCGCGAACTGCGCGGGCGTACCCCGGTCGCCGACGGCCTTGCCGTCGATCTCCTCCTGCTCGGTGATGCGCACCGGCACGATCGTCGCGCCGGGCGCCAGGCCCTGGAAACCGGTCGCCGGCGACGGGGCGGCGGCGATGATGCTGGCCACCGCGGTGCCGTGCCCGACACAGTCCTGCCGCCCGTCGGGGTCGCCGTGCAGGAAATCACGGCCGTCGTCGACCCGGCCGGTGAGCTGCGGATGCCCGGCGTCCACACCGGAGTCGATCACCGCCACCCGCACTCCCGCACCGGTGGCCAGGGAGGCGAGGCGTGTCGGGGTGTAGACCTGATCTTCGAGGGGGACGCCCTTGAACACCGCCGCTTGCTTCGGCGGCGCGTCGCACACGTTGTCGGCCCGGGCCGCCGGTGCCGGCAGCACGAGCAGCACGAGCACCCCGGCCGCGGCCGCCAGTCCACGCCGCACCATCGCCGTCACCCCCGTTCAACGATCCGGGTGGATGGTACCGACAGGGTGCGACAACACCGGCACAGCCCGGTTGTGCGCGATGACGGCCCCCGGTTAGGTTGTGGGAACCAATCTGCGGCGTCGTGAGGGAAACCGGTGAGAGTCCGGTGCGGTCGCGCCACTGTGAACGGGAGCCCGCTCCCGTGAGTCAGGACGCTCACGCGTCGCAGCCTGCACAACGGGACGCGTCATCCCGCAAGGAGGTTCTCGCACCATGCCCAAGGCTCAAGCGGCTCACCCGCTGACCACCCCGGCGGTCTCGCCGCGGCTTCTCTGGACGTCCCTCGCCGTCGTCGCCCTGATGCTGCTCATCACCTACCTGGTCGCCTTCGACCAGGGCGCGGTGTCCCGCAGCGGGATGTACCTTCACGAGCTCATGCACGACGGCCGGCACCTGCTCGGTGTCCCGTGCCACTGACCGGCCCCGCCCAGAGCTTCGGGGCGCTGCTGATCCGGGGCCTGCTCGCCGGTCTGATCGCCGGCTTGCTGGCCGGGGTGTTCGCCTACACCGTGGGTGAACCCAAGGTCGACGCGGCGATCGCCATCGAGGAGGCCAACGCGCACGCCGCCGGCGACGACGGCCACCACGAGGAGTTGGTCGGCCGCGACGGTCAGAAGGGCGGCCTGTTCCTGGCCACCGGCCTGTACGGCGCGGCGATGGGCGGCCTGCTCGCCACGGCGTACACCGTGCTGCGCCGCCGCCTGCGCACCTCGAACGACACCCGCGCCGCCCTCGGCCTCGCCGGGGCGGCCCTGCTCGGCGTGGTCCTGGTGCCGTACCTGAAATATCCGCCCAACCCGCCCGCCGTCGGCAACCCCGACACGATCAACCAGCGCACCATCAGCTACCTGGCGATCGTGGTGATCGGACTGGTCGCCGTGTGGGCCGGTGTCGTCGCCGCCCGCACCCAGCCGGTCGAGTGGCGCCAGGCCCTCGCCGGGGTGGCGGGTTTCCTGGTGGTCGTCGCCGTCGGCTACCTGCTGCTGCCGACGGTCGACGAGGTGCCCGGCACGTTCCCGGCCACGCTGCTGTGGAACTTCCGGATCGCCTCGCTCGGCACCCAGGCCGTCATGTGGTCGGCGCTCGGCCTCGGCTTCGCCGCCCTGGCCACCCGCCCGGTCCGGGAACCGGCCCGTGAGGCCGTCCCCGTCGCCTGAGCCGTCCGCGGAGGCTCGCCGGAAGCGAGTACCCGCCCGCGGAGGCTCGCCGAGAGCGAGCCTCCGCTCAGCGGACCGCGGTGATCAGCACGACGTGCTTGCGCACCCGGAGCACACCCTCGGCCGCGATCCGCGCCGACACGATCTCACCCACCGCCGCCACCTGATCCGCGGTCAGCGGCTCCCGGGTCATGCTCCGCAGGTAGTCGACGACCGGCGCGACACCGGGGACGGCCAGATCCCCCGGGTACCGCTCCACCCGTACGTCCCGGAACGCCTCCGCCACCAGGGCCGGCCCGCTCTCCGCGGAGAAGTCGCTCTGCCCGCGGCGCGCCATGATGTCCGGCCGGCCGATCGCCGTACCCAGATCGGCGATCTCCGCCATGTGACCGGGACCGTTGGTGGCCACCGCAAGGCGGCCGCCAGGCCGCGAGACGCGGGCCAGTTCCCGCAGCACCGCCGCCGGATCATCGACGTGGTAGAGCATGTGGTTGGCGATCACCGCGTCGAAACCGCCGTCCCGGAACGGCAACGCCCCGGCGTCACAGCGCCGCACCGGCACCCCGGGCAGATCGGCCAGCCGCGCGCACATCGCCGGCGAGAAGTCCGTCACGGTCAGATCGAGGCCGTCGTGGCCCAGGCGCCGCCACAGCTCCCCGGTGCCCGCACCCACCTCCAGCACCCGCCCGGCGCGGGGCAGCCGCGACGCCAGCCACGAGTACCAGTCCCGCGGGTTCGTGCCGAACTCGTGCAGCGCCATCCGCGCGGTCAGGTTGCCGGTGGTGCCGGCGTACTGGTCGGCGGCCCGCGCCGCCGGTGTGGTCACGCGGACGCCGTGCTGGCCAGGAACTCCTTCACCGCGGCCGCCACCACCGCCGGTTTCACGATGTGGGTCTGCCCGGGCAGCGTGCGATAGGTCGCCTGCGGCAGCGCCTCGCTGAACGCCCTCGTCCCGTTCCGCATGTACTCCGGGCTCTTCCCGCCGTCCATCACCAGCGCCGGCGCGGCCACCGCCGACCAGCGCGCCGCGTCCAGCGGCACCCCACGCCCGGTGTCCCCGAGGATCCGCAGATCGTACGGCAGGGTGTGCGCCACCCCCTTGATCTTCTTCCACGGCGGCATGACCGGCATGATCTGCACGATGATCTTCGGAACCCCGACGTGGAGCATGAACTTCTTCACCGCCCCGGACCGGTCACCCCGCGCGATCAGCGCCTCGGTGTCCTCGGTGAACGTCGCCGCCCGCGGCTCCCGGGTGCCGTCGACGATGAACGGCGGCTCGTACAGCGCGAGCCGGGTGATGCCGGGCAGCCGGCTCGCCGCGTCGGCCGCCAGGACCGCCCCCGACGACGTGCCGAACACCGCCGCCGCACCACCGGCCGCCGCCAGCACCGCGGCCAAATCCTCGACCTCCCGCTCCAGCGACCACGGCGGCGTGTCCCCGCTCTCGCCGCGGCCCCGGCGATCGTACGAATAGACCGTGAAACTGTCCGACAGCGCCGCCGCGAACCCCTGCGAAGGCCCGGAATCGCGGTAACACATCGCCCCGTCGACCAGGATCAGCGCCGGCCCGGACCCGGCGGCCGAATAGCCGATCGTGGTGCCGTCGGCGGAAATGACAGTAGGCATGACGACAATCCTTAAAGATCGTTGAGGAACAGGGTCCAGTCGGTCGGGTCACCGGCGAACAACTCGTGGTCCGCCACCAGCGCCCCGTGGAAACCCCGCAAGAAACGGAAAAGCCCTTCCTGGGCACGGACACCGAGCGTGTGCGCATTGACGAAGTAGACCTCGCCCCCACCCCGCACCGGATCACCGATCTTCGGCTCGGACCCGAGCCCCAGTTTCGTGTGCAGCGCCGCCCAGGTGCCCGGCCAGTCCGTGACCGGCGGCCCGAACACGGTGACCGGTCGCGCCACCCGCCCCGGGAACCACCGCAGATACTCCACCAGGGTCGCGAAGAACATGGCCGTCCCGAGCCGCATCGCCTCGTACTCGCCGGCCCAGTCGTCACCCGGCACGAACCCGCTGGTCACCGAGCGCAGCACGGTCGCCGAGCGGTCCCGGCCCTCCACCAGATACTCGTACGCCACGAACCGGCCCTCGGCGTCCGGCGCACTCCCGTACGCGAAACGGTGCGGCTCGGACCGGCCCGTCACCGTGCCCGCCGGAATCCAGCCGTCCCCGAAATCGGTGCGCACCGCGTCCCCGTCGACCTCGGTGCGCCCGACGAACCAGGACGTGATGCCCGGCCCGGTGGCGATCGCCGCCCACACCTGCTCCGGCGTGGCGTCCACGACCGCCTCGTGCCGCGTCTCGAACTCCTTACCCACGATCGGTCCCCTCCCGCGAATCCAGCGCCGGGTGCACCGCGACGACCAGGCGATGCTTACGCCCGTCCGCGCTGTGATATTTCGACAACAGGTGGGTGACCGCCGCGGTGAGCTCCTCCGCGAACGCCGCCCGCTCGGCCGGCGACGCGAACCGCACCTCCCCGTCCAGCGCGAACGTCGCCACCCGCTGCTTGGCCTGCGCGCTCCCGGTGATCAGCGACCCGACGTCGCGCACCAGCCGCGCCGCCAGCGCCAGCAGCCACCGCGCCGACAACCGGTCCGGCGCCCGCCCCGGATCCGGCGCGACCGCGGCCATCGCGGCCGGCGAGATCACGTAGGACGCCGCGGTCGCCTGCAGCATCCGCTCGGTCACATTGCCCTTGCGGCGCTCCTCGACCAGCTCGATCAGCCCGTGCAGCTCGAGCTGCCGCAGGTGGTAGTTGACCTTCTGCCGGGGCAGCCCGACCCGGCCGGCCAGCATGGTGGCCGACCCCGGCGTGACCAGCTCGGCCAGCAGCCGGCTGCGGATGGGATCGAGACTGACCTCGGCCGCGGCCGGATCCTCGATGACGGCGACGTCGTGCATGCCCACCACCAAACCACCGACAATAAAATTTGTCCAGAGGTTAGGCTCACCCACGTGACCGAGATCGACCACCTCCTGCGCCCCGGCTGGCGCGCAGAACCCCTCACCCACAGCCACGCCAACGAAGTAACCGCCGGTGTCTGGCGCATCCACCGCGACCACGACACCGCCATCCTCAAGATCGCCGCCGCACGACGCCCCGGCGCCGCACCCCACCTCGCCGCCGGCACCGACCCCGGCCACTTCAACTACTGGAAAAGAGAGCTCCGCGCGTACGCCGCCGGCCTGCCCACCACCGCATTCCCCCGCATCAACGCCCCGCGCCTGCTCGACATCGTGCCGCTCGACAACGCCGCCGCCCTCTGGCTCGAAGACGTAGCCGGCACCCCCGGCCGCCACAGCACCCCACCCGACCTGGCCGACCTCGCCCACCGCCTCGGCACCGCCCAGGCCCGCTACCTGCACGACATCCCCACCCACGAGTGGCTCGCCCGCGACTGGCTCCGCGACTACACCCTGGCCCTGCCCGTCCCCGACGACCTCGACTGGAACCACCCCGTCGCCCTAGCCACCTGGCCCCCGTCACTACGCCAGGGCCTGCACCGACTGTGGACCCACCGCCACGACCTGCTCGCCCTCGCCGACCACCTCCCGCGCACCCTCTGCCACCACGACGTGTGGCCGATGAACCTCATCCTCACCGACCGTGGCCCCACCCTGATCGACTGGGCCTTCGTCGGCCCCGGCGCCATCGGCGAGGACGCCGCCAACCTCGCCCTCGACACCTTCCTCGATGGCCTCATCGACATCGGACACCTCGACGAGGTCCTCACCACCGTCACGGCCGCCTACGAGAAAGGCATGGCCCCCGCCGTCGACCCGGCCACGGTCCGCCGAGCCGTCAAGACCACCGGCGCCGCCAAGTACTTCTGGCTCGCCCCGCGCATGCTGATGACTGCCGCCGCTCCCACCCCGGCGACGGCCGCCTACGACCGGCGCACCCTGGAAGCCACCTTCGCCGGCCGAGCCCCCGTCCTGACCGCGATAACCACCTGGGCCGACGAGATCCTGTCCGACTGACCACTACGCGAGTACTGGCCGCCCTCACCCGATCAGCCGCATCACTCCGGCCGGCGTTGCCCGGAAACCGCAGCCGTCCAGGTAGAACTGCTCCAGGTGCGGCTCGAAGTCGACGTGCAGCCACTCACAGCCGGCGGCACGGACCTCCCCGGCCGCCGCCTCGACGAGCCGGGTGCCGATGCCACGGTGCTGCCGGTCCGGGTCGACCACCGTGTCCAGCAGAAACGCGTGGCTCCCGCCGTCCCAGCAGACCTGCACGAACCCCACCAGTTCCCCGGCCTCGAACGCACCGACCCAGGTGAGCGCAGAGCGGGCCAGCTGCCGGGACCACGGCCGCACCTCCGCCGGATCACCCCCGAAGGCTCGGGCGTGCAGCCCACTCAGCTGCCGGTCATCGACGGTGAAGCGGACCTCGATACGAATCGTCACCCGGCGACGCTAGAGATCCGAGCCGCTTTTGGGCTCGCCCGGCTCTCGGAAGTTCAAAAGGCGGTAGGTCGTTGATTCCTTTTAGTTTTTGATCTCCGGTTGGAGCGTGTGCGGGTGGCGGCGCGCACACCGTGTAGAGCGTCCTAGGATGATGGTGTCGGCGGAAGACGCGCCGGTGTGGTGGCTCGGCCTGTGCGCCTGGCGCGCCTAGGCTCACCAGGCGATGAGCGACAACGACCTCACCTCGGAGACCCGTCCCTGCGCCCACTGTGGACGTCCCGTCCTGCAGCGCGCCTCGGCCGGGCGGCCGTTCCGCTACTGCCGGGACAACGACGGCGAGTGCCAGCGGGCCTCCCGCAACAACCGGATGCGGCACCGCTCCTCCCCCGGCCTCGCCGGCCAGGTGGCCCGCACCTGGGAGGTCGTCGACCGCCTCGACCAACTGGTCGAGACGCTGACCGACGCCCTGCACTCGGAGCTGTCCCCGGCCGGCGTGGAACGGCAGCTGGCCGAGCTGCGCGCGGAGACCTCCAGCCAGCTGGCCGCCGCCCACACCGAACGCGACGACGCCCGCCGCGACGCCGAACGCGCCGACACCGCGGTAGCCACCGCCCAGCAGCTGACCGCGGCGGCCGCGGCCGAACGCGACGAGGCCCGCCACCGCGCCGAGGACGAGGAACGCAAGGCCACCGCCGCCGCCCAGGCCACCGAGGAGGCAAACGCCCAGCGCGACGAGGCCCGCCGGCAGGCCACCGCGGCGGCCGCCCTGCGCGAACGCGCCGAGACCGAACGCGACGCCGCCCGCGACGAGCTCACCGCGGCCCGCGAGGCCGCGCGCGAGGAACTGGCCGCCACCCGCACCGAGCTGGAGCGAACCCGCCACGAACGCGACGAGATCGAACGCGACCTGGCATCGAGCGTCCGCGAGGCGCAGAACGCCACCGCCCGCGCCGACGAACTCCAGCAGGCCACCGAGGACCTGAAAACCGCCGCGCGCGAGCTGACCGCGCAGCTCACGGCCGCGAACAAGACAATCGACGAGGTACGCCGAGACGCCGCCACAGCCCGCACCACAGCCGACGCCGAGCTGGCCCGGGCCCGCCAGGACCTGGCAGCGGCGATGACCGACCGGGACGCCGCCACCCGCGCCCGCGACGACCTGCAACGCACCGCCGACCGGGCCGTCCAGGACGCCACCGACCTGGAACGCCGCCTGGCCGCCGCCCGCGCCGAGGCCGAGGCCGCCCAGTCCCGCGCGGCCCAGCTGTCCACCCAGGTGAGCGACCTGGCATCGGCCCTGGCCTCCCTGGGCACCCGCCCGGCCCCCACCCCGTCCCAGCCCACCCGCGCCGCCGAGCCCACCCCGGCCACCAGCTGACTGCCACCGCGGTCCGCCCGGCAGATTACGAAGGGCCGTTCCACGGTCCACCACCTCGTGATCGGCGGCAGGCCGAGATCGTCCCTCCTCCGGGTGGGACGGAGTGCGGATTCTCACTGCACCGACGTGGCCGGGCCCCGGGGCGGTCACGGCGTCGATCACCTGGTCATCGGCTGTGGGGCCGGGCATCGATCGGTCGGCGGCGGCGGCCCGGGCGGGTGCCGCGGCCCAGCATCGGCGCCGGGCGCCGGCGGAGTTCGCTGCTGGGCGGCGACGTTTCGGCCGATGGGGCGGGGTATACAGCATTTACTCAGGAAGCCGCCGGATCGATGCTGTCGGATCTCCGGCGGCACTTTCCGGCCGGGATGGTGGACAATCGTGGCGGCTTCGGGCGTGGAAGTGAAGCTTCGCCGAACTGTGCTCAGTTTCGGCGACCACTGGACGAATCTTTCCGGGCGTAAGGTGAAACGAGGCGAAGGTTTGTCGGGTAATCGGTCGAGTGACCGAGATCGCATCACCTGCAGAACACGCATAACCCCGTAAAGTGGACCAAGGTCCACTTCCCTGGGGACGGGTGGTGACCGGTAAGGGCTGTCGCCGGTTACGCTCGTATCGTTAACACCACCGTCACAACGGTGGGCCGAAGCCTTGGCGACCGTGGAATCCCGCGGCCGCCCCTTTCGTTACACCAACGAGAGCAGCACCACGAGCGAGGGGAAAGCCGATCATGGGCGAACGCATGCTGCGCGGCAGCCGTCTTGGCGCAGTCAGCTACGAGTCCGACCGCAACACCGAGCTGGCTCCCCGTCAGACCCGAGAGTACCTGTGCGTCAAGGGTCACCAGTTCGAGGTGCCGTTCGCCGTCGACGCCGAGGTGCCGGTCACCTGGGAGTGCAAGTTCGACGGCAGCGTCGCCCGTCTGGTGGACGGCAACGAGCCCGAGCAGAAGAAGGCAAAACCGCCGCGTACGCACTGGGACATGCTCCTGGAGCGGCGATCGATCTCGGAACTCGAGGACATTCTCAACGAGCGGCTTCAGGAGGTTCGCACCCGCAGGGGCCGCTGATCCACGCCGCACGAACAATGAAGGCCGACCCCACCGGGTCGGCCTTCATGCTTTTCGGGGTACGGCTACCGGACCACTTCGCCCTCGACGACCTCGCCCTCGATGGCCGCGGCCGGCGGGGTGTGCACGGGGGTGTCGTCGTGCTCGGCGACCACGACCGGCTCGCCGCGGCGGACCTTGACCCGGCGCGGGCCGAACAGGTCACCGGCGACGGCCGCGCCCACCTGGCGCTCGGTGTAGCGCTCGATCCAGCGCCGGGCGACCGGCCGCCCGATCAGCAGCAGCAGCCCGGCGATCGAGGTGAGGAAGCCGGGGACGGCGAGCAGCAGCGCGCCGGCCAGACCGGCCAGGGAGTTGGCGACCTGGGCGCCGGGCGGGCGGCCCTCGGCGGCCGCGGCCTGGAAGCCACGCCAGCCGTTGATGCCCTCCCGGCGCAGCAGCAGCATGCCGCCGATCTCACACCCGGCGAGCAGCAGCAGCGCCCAGCCCGCGCCGATCACGTGGGCCACGCTGATGAACACCGTGATCTCGGCGATCGCGAGCACGGCCAGGCCCAGCGGCAACAGGGCTAATCCTCGACGCTGCATGGTGTCCTCCGGGGGTCATGCGTTCTCGATCCAGCATGACACGCCCGCGCCCGGTCACGGCCAGGTGGAACCCTGCCTGGACCGGCGGCCGAGGCGGCTCAGCAGTGCAGCCTTGCGGGCCTGCACCCCCCACACGGTGACCCTGAGCAGCTGTTCCTTGAAAATGTTGCCGCTCATCTTGCTGACGCCGTGTTCGCGTTCGGTGAACGTGATGGGCACCTCAGCCATCCGGAAGCCGCTCTTGTAGCTGCGCCAGGCCAGCTCGACCTGGAACGAGTAGCCGGTGGAGGCGACGGTGTCGACGTTGATCGCGTCGAGGACGGGCATCCGGTAGGCGCGGTAGCCGCCGGTGGCGTCGCGGAACGGCAGGCCCAGCACCATGCGGATGTAGATGTTGCCGCCGCGGGAGAGCAGCAGCCGCTGCAGCGGCCAGTTGTGCACGCTGCCGCCGGGGATGTAGCGGGTGCCGAGCACGGCGTCGGTGTCGCGCAGCGCGTCGAGAAGCTTGTGCAGCTCCTCGGGGGCGTGCGAACCGTCGGCGTCCATCTCGACGACCGCGTCGTACCCCTTGTCCTTGGCCCAGGCGAAGCCGGCCTTGTAGGCGGCGCCGAGGCCTTCCTTGCCCGCCCGGTGCAGCACGAAGATGTGGTCGTCGGCGACGGCGAGCTCGTCGGCGATGGCACCGGTGCCGTCGGGGGAATTGTCGTCCGCAACGAGGATGTCGACTTCGGGCACCGCGCTGCGGACCCGGCCGGTGATCTTGCGGATGTTGTCCGCCTCGTTGTAAGTCGGGATGACCACGAGGACCCGTCCAACTCCCGGGTAGCCTTCCGCCTCGCTCACCGTTCCTCCGTCTTGTCTTCCCCGTTGTTTCCGCTGGTACGCCGAGTGCGCCGCAGCGGGAACGCGCCGATGACAGCGACGGCCGCCAACGCGACGCCCGCCATCTCGGGCCAGATGCCCAAGCGAGTCGCCAGCGTACGCGACCCGTCCAGTTTCATGTCGCGCACCATGACCGCTGCTTCGTTGAAGCCGCTCTCGTCGTGTACCGCCCCGTCGGTGCCGACAAACGCCGACACACCCACCGTCGACGCCATGAGTGATTCCCGGCCGTGCTCGACCGCGCGCAGCCGGACCATGGCCAGTTGCTGGCGCGCTTCGGCGGCGTTGAAGGTGGCGTTGTTGGTCTGCACGGCGAGGATCTGGGCGCCGCCGGTGACGGTGTCGCGGACGATGCCGTCGTAGGCGACCTCGAAGCAGATCACGTCGCCGAGGGTCAGCGCCGACGTGCGGATGATGCCGGTGTGATCACCGGCCAGCATGTTCTTGACCAGGTCGACCTTGTCGGTGACGAGCCGGGCGACCGACCGCAGCGGCATGTACTCGGCGAACGGCACGGGGTGCTGCTTGACGTACTGCTGGGTCAGGTCCGGCCCGGTGTTCGGGTTCCAGAGGATGCCGGCGTTCTTGATGTCGGCCGGGTTGTCGGTGCGCAGCACCGCGCCGACGAGGATGGGCGCGCCGATGGCGTCGGCGGCGGCCGAGATCTCGGTCGCCGCGTCGGCGTTGCGCAACGGATCGATGTCGCTGGAGTTCTCCGGCCACACCACCAGGTCGGGCTGGCGCTGTTTTCCGTTCTTCACGTCTTCGGCAAGTTTTAACGTGGCGCTCGCGTGATTGTCGAGCACGGCCCGCCGCTGGGCGTTGAAGTCGAGGCCGAGCCGCGGCACGTTGCCCTGGACGACGGCGACCACCCGGCTGCTGTCGGCGCTGCCGCCGATCGGCAGGGCGGCGGGCGCCACGATCAGGGCGGCCAGCGCCACCAGATACCCCAGGGAGGCTCGACCGGGCCGCTGCCACACCAGTGCGGCCACGCAACCGCCCGCGGCGGCCACGGCGAACGTGACGAGCGGGGCACCGCCGTACGCGGCGAGGTGCAGCGACGGGGCGTCGCCCTGGCTGAACGCGAGCCGCCCCCACGGGAAGCCACCGAAGGGAGCCCGGTCGCGGGCCGCCTCCTGGGTGACCCAGAGCAGGCCGAGCAGCACCGGCCACAGCGCCCGCCACCGGTCGAGCATCGGCGACAGCCAGGCGGTGGCCAGGCCGGTCAGCCCGACGAAGACCGCCTCGGCGCTGGACAGCAGCGCCCAGGGCAGCCAGCCGGCCGCGAAGCTGGTCCAGTTGAGCAGCGGGAAGAACAGCACGATGCCGGTGAGCAGGCCCAGGCCGAACCCGGCCCGCAGCCGGCGCCGGTGACTGGCCACGCCGAGCAGGGCGACCCCGGCCGGGGACAGCCACCACAGGTCGTACGGCGGGAGGGCCAGCAACAGGGCGGCCCCGGCGAGCAGGGCGAGCGGCAGCGCGAACTTCAGCCGCAGCGGCTCGGGCCGGCCGGCGGGCCCGCTGACCTGGGGTGCGGCCGGCGGCTGCAGCGTCATTTCCACCCGCGGAAGGCTACCGGGCGAAAAACGCGGGCGGAACTGCGGGAACGGAGAAGGCGCGGCCGGGTAGGCCGCGCCTCGTGTGCTTCTCTCGCTCCCGGGCACAGCCGGTGGGCCAGCGGGTGGTCCCGTACGCCTTCGGACCGACCCGCCGCGGACTGGCTGTCCCCGCCGAGCCGTTGTCTACTGGTGCCGGTACAACCCCCTGCCCCACCGACGCTGCGATCGGTCCGCTGCCGCTCCGTCGACCCCCACCCCCTGGACCTGGCTGAACGCGCGACCCCTGCGAGGACTGCGGCCAGTGGGAGGAGGAACAGATTAGACATCGATCGCTCGCCGTGCCTAGGACCTGAAGACGGTACGTCCGGCCCCCGCCCGCCTGTCAACCGCCGTCCCCGCCCTCGGGCGTGTCGCGTTGTTCGGCGTGTCATGTCCCGTACCCGTTCGGGTTACAGCGTGTTCAACAGGGCGATGGCGGCGTGGCGATGATCAAGGGCCAGGAGGCCGGCCGCGGCGAGCACGTACCGCTCGTCGATCACCGTACGGGCGGTAGCCGGGGCGGCCCAGCCGCCGGCCGTGTCGGTGAGGACCGCGTTCAGGACATATGCGCCGCCACCCTGCCGAAGTACCCCGCCGGAGCCGACGACGAGGCGGACGTCGCGCAGGTCCCGGCCGCCGGTGCGGGGCCGGCCCGGTCCCGGAGAGTGACCGCGGGCGTGGCGGCGCAGGGCGATCACGGCCGCGGCCGCGGCGAGATCCCGGTCACGCTCCGCCGACGGGTGATTCTCGGTGGTCGAAAGTGCCAATTTCTCGGCTGTGGCGGCGGCCACAGTGCCGCCGGCACCGACCGCGACGCCCAGGTCACCCTCCACAGTTCTGGATCTCCACAGGGTTCCGGCGACATCGCGTTGCGGGCCGTTCTCGGCCTCGGCGTCGGGCAGCAGCGCCGAGTAGACGTCGGTGGTGGCCCCGCCGACGTCGACGACCAGCACGCCGGCCCCGGTGAGGTCGGCGAGCAGCTCCACCCCGGCCAGGACGGCGTCCGGGGTGGCCGCCCGCACCAGCGAGGCAAAGCGGCGGCCCCTCGACAGCCGCTTGCCGCCGATCACGTGCCGCAGGAACACGTCCCGGATCGCCGCCCGGGCCGGCCCGGGGTCGAGGACGCCGATCTTGGGCAGGACGTTGGCGGTCACGGTCACCGGGATGCCCCGATCGGCGAGCAGAACCGCGGCGTCCGAAGAGAACAAGGCGTTGCCGGCCACCACGACCGGCAACCGCAGCCGGGAGGTGGCCAGGCGGCGGGCGTTGTGCAGCAGCACCGCCGCATCGCCGCCGTCGGTGCCGCCGACCAGCAGGACCACGTCCGGCCGGGCGGCCTTCAGCGCGGCCACCGCGGCCCCGTCGAGCGGGCCGGCCGCCACGTGCACGACCTGGGCGCCGGCCGACAACCCGACCCGGTGCCCGGCCTCGGCGGTGACAAGCGATTCGTAGCCGACGACGGCGAGCCGCAGACCTCCTCCGGCACTGCTGCAGACGTACACCTCATCGGCGAAGCCGCCCACCTCGGCGACGGCCGCATCCAGCCCGGCCAGCACGTCGGTCGCGGCCGTCGTCGGCACCTCGGCCCGGGCGGTCATCTCGCCCGAGGCGAGATCGATCCGGGCGGCCTTGGTGTACGTGGAACCGACGTCGACGCAGACCGCCGCGGTCATCCCTTCGCGGGCACGACGACCGTGCCGGTGGCGGTGACCGCGACGATCGGCTCGGCCAGCACGGTCGCCGCCGAACCGCCGGTCCCCCGGCAGACCACGGTCGACGTGAATGCGATCCGTCGCGACCGGGTGCCCATCTTCACCACCGTCGCGGTGATCTCCAGGACGTCACCGGCCTGCACGGGTGCCTTGAACTGAACGTCGTCGTAGGAGGCGAACAGGCCCTCGTCGCCGTCCAGCTGGATGCACACCTCGGTGGCCACGTCGCCGAACAGCCCCAGCGAGTAGGCGCCGTCGACCAGGTTGCCGGCGTAGTGGGCGTGCGAGTACGGCACGTAACGGCGATGGGTCACGGTGATCATCTGGCGGCGCTCCCGGTGAGGGCGTGGACGAGGTAGGAGGCGACCTCACGCGGGGTGGTGCCCCGCCCGAAGATCCGGTCGACGCCGAGCTCACCGGCCATGAGCTCGTCGAACCGGGGGCCGCCGACGATCAGCAGCGGCCGCTTGCCCTCCGGCAGGGCCTCCCGGAACGCCGCCGACATGGCCCGGGTGTTCTGCAGGTGGGCGTCGCGCTGGGTGACCACCTGGGAGACCAGGACGGCGTCGGCCTTCTGCGCGCGGGCCGTCTCGACCAGCTCCGGCACCGAGACCTGCGCGCCCATGTTGGTGACGGCGAGCTCCCGGTAGTACTCCAGGCCCTTCTCCCCGGCGATCCCCTTGAGGTTGAGGATGGCGTCGATGCCGACGGTGTGCGCGTCGGTACCGATGCACGCGCCGACGACGTTCAGCCGCCGCCGCAGCCGCCGTTTGATGACGGCGTTGACCTCTTTGGCGCTCAGCAACGGGAAGTCCCGCTCGACGACCACCACCTTGTCGGTGTCGACGAGGTGGTTGACCTTCCCGTAGACCACGAAGAAGGTGAACCCGTCCCCCATCTGCTTGGCGTGCACGAGCATCGCCGGGTCCATCCCCATCTTCCCGGCAAGCTGCAGGGCGGCCCCTTCGGCCCGCTTGTCGTGCGCGACGGGCAGCGTGAACGACAGCTGCACCATCCCGTCACCGGTGGTGTCCCCGTAGGGCCGGATGATCGTCATGCTTCCAGGGCCTCCGTCACCGGGTTGTAGTAGTCCTCCTCGTGCTTGGCTACGCCGTCGAGGCCCTTTCCTCGGTCGGCGGGGCGTTTCATGATGCCGAAGGTGCCGTCGGCGATGGCGTTGAGCAGGGTGTCGTCGGCGATCCTGTCGAGCAGGTCGACCGCCTCGGACAGGACCTGGTTCGCTCGCTGCTGGATGAAGCCGCCCGGCGCCGGGACGAAGTCCTCGTGCAGGTTGCCCGCGCCGGTCAGGACGTAGCGGACGTTCTGCAGGGCGATGTCGCGGTCGGAC
The DNA here is from genome assembly GCF_018332695.1 of Paractinoplanes toevensis. Taxonomy (GTDB): domain Bacteria; phylum Actinomycetota; class Actinomycetes; order Mycobacteriales; family Micromonosporaceae; genus Actinoplanes; species Actinoplanes toevensis. Next base: position 40,479 of record NZ_BOQN01000087.1, on the reverse strand, counting down.
AGCCACGGCGTCACGACGGCCTCGGTCATCATGCCGACCAGCAGGATGCCCTGGCCGGTCAGGGCGCCGACCAGGTTGAAGAAGCCGTCGAGGAGGTTGCCGCGGAACACGTCGCCGGTCATGTGCTTGGTCGGTGGCATCCACTTCAGCGGGGCGGCCGGGAACAGCTCCCGCGCCAGCAGCGCATGCGCCAGCTCCAGGCGGAACGACTCCGGCACCTCGGGGTTGATCTCGAAGGCGTGGCCCAGGCCCAGCTGCCAGTCGGCCAGGCCGGCCTCGTGCGCGAAGAACTCGTTGAGCAGCTGCGACACCGTCACCGTGTGGGCCGCCTCGACGGCGTCCGCGGTGGTCAGGTAGTTGTCCTCGCCGGTGTTGATGATGATGCCGGCGCGGGCGTGGACCTGCCGCGAGAAACGCTGGTCGACGAAGGTGCGGATCGGGTTGATGTCGCGGAACAGGATGCCGTACATCGAGTCGTTCAGCATCATGTCCAGGCGTTCCAGACCGGCCATCGCGGCCATCTCCGGCATGCACAGGCCGGACGCGTAGTTCGTCAGCCGCACGTACCGGCCCAGCTCCTTCGACGTCTCGTCCAGGGCGGCCCGCATCAGCCGGAAGTTCTCCTGGGTGGCATAGGTGCCGGCGAAACCCTCCCGGGTGGCGCCCTCGGGCACGTAGTCCAGCAGCGACTGGCCGGTCGACCGGATCACCGCGATGATGTCGGCGCCCGCCCGGGCCGCGGCCTGCGCCTGCGGGATGTCCTCGTAGATGTCGCCGGTCGCGACGATCAGGTAGATCCACGGACGCTGCCGCGGATCGCCGTACCGTTTGATCAGCCGGTCCCGCTCGGCCCGGCGCCGATCGACAAGCTTGAGGCCGTCGCCGGTCGCCCTTTTCGCGGCCCGCCGGGCCGCGGTCGCTTCCGCTTTCCCTTCCGGTACGCCGAACCGCACCGCGCCGGCCGCCGCCTTCTGTGCGAGCACCGTGATGTCGTCGACGCCCGTGGTCCGCATCGCGTGGAACACCGGCAGCGACACCCCGTGACCCAGCCCGACGTCCGCCCGCACCGCGTCCACCAGGCGGTTCACCCAGGGGATGCCGTCGGAGTCGGCGCCGTGCACGCCGGCCAGGCGCAGCACGGCCCGTTCCACCGACACCGTGGTGTGGGACCGAGCCAGCTCGACGACGGGACCGCCCGCCCGCTCGGCCAGCCGCCGCGCCTTCGCGACGACCTCGGGGTCCAGATTCAGCTTCCCGGCCACACCGTTGCTCCCTACGCTTCGAAGATCGTTTCGCCGGCCAGGACCGTGCGCCGGCACACCGGGCGGGCCGGCACCACACCGTCGATGTCGGCCAGCAGCGCCGGCAGGCCGTCCTTGATCCCGCCCGGCGTCTCCCACACCGCGAACGTGGCCTGCGCGCCCGGGACGAGGACCCCGGCGCGGTCGACGCCGGCCGCCCGCCAGCCGCCCCGGCTGGACGCCGCGAACGCCGCCCGCACCGTCATCCGGTACACCGGGTTGCGCGGCGCGGCCGCGGCCACCACCACCGACCACGGGTCCAGCGCCGTCACCGGGGAATCCGAACCGAAGGCCAGGGGTACGCCGGTGGCGTGCATCGCGCCGATCGGGTTGCTCGCCTGCGCCCGTTCCACGCCGAGGCGCTGCGCGTACATCCGGTTGTTGCCGCCCCACAGGGCGTCGAAGACCGGCTGCACCGACGCGGTCACCCCGAACTCCACCATCCGCGCGATCATCGGCTTGTCGATCAGCTCGACGTGCTCGACCCGGTGCCCGCCGGCCCGCACCTCGTCCACACCGACCTGCTTCGCGGCCAGTGCGAAACCGTCCAGGACCGCCTCGATCGCGGCGTCGCCGATGGCGTGGAAACCGCCCTGCACGCCCACCCGCATGCAGTCCAGCAGGTGCTCGGCGGCCTGCTCGGCGGTCACGAACGCCTCGCCCAGGCCGTGGTCGCCGTCATGGTAGGCGTGCCGCAGCGACGCCGTGCGGGAACCCAGCGCGCCGTCCGCGTACAGGTCACCGGCCGCGCCGACCGCGCCCAGGTCCCGGGCCCGTTCGGCGCCGCCCAGCTCACCCCAGTAGCCGTACACCCGGGGCAGGCCCTGACCGCCCAGCGCCAGCAGCGACCGCAGGTCGTCCTCGCTGGACGTGCCCGGACCGGCGCACTCGTGCACCGCGGCGATCCCCAGCGACGCCGCCCGGCTCAGGGCGGTGCGCTGGAAAGCCGTGCGCTGCTGCGGGGTGAGCGAATCGAGCGCCACCGCGCGTACGGCATGGTGGGCCTGTTCCCGCACCCAGCCGGAAGCGTCGAAACCCGGCACGCCCTCGGCCGCGCCCAGCAGCGACGCCGACGCCAGGGCGGAATGCACCGACGCCTGCGACAGGTAGGTGCGGCGGCCGCCGGCTGCCCGTTCCAGCTCGTCGGCGGTCGGTGGGGTCTGCTCCGCCCAGGTCGACTCGTCCCAGCCGTGCCCGTGCACCACCCCGTCGGCCGGGCGGGTCGCGGCGAACGCGGCCACCCGGTCGAGCAGCTCGGCTGCCGAACGGACGGCGGACAGGTCGAGACCGTCGAACGCCAGGCCGGTGTCGGTCGCGTGCACGTGCGCGTCCACGAACGCCGGCGTGACGAGGGCCTGGCCGAGATCGACGCGGCGGTCGGCGGACGGGGCGTCATCCGGGTCGCCGAGCCAGGCGATGTTGCCGTCGCGGACCAGCATGGCGGTGGCCCGCGGGTCGGACGCGGAATAGATGCGGCCGTTGGTGTACAGAACCGAGGGGAGGTGCGTCATACGCGTCAGTGTCCCGCTACCCGCGACTCGAACAGTTGCCGCACCGCCGGGACGCGGCGCACCAGGTCGACCGCGAACTCGGCGTGACCGGGCAGATAACCGTTCCCGATGATCATCGTCACGTCGGCGGCCAGGCCCTCGGCGCCGAGCGCGGCGGCCGGGAAGCTGGTCGCCATCGAGAAGAAGATCACCGTGCCGCCGGCCTCGGTGGCCAGGATCGCGCCGTGCTCACAGCCGGGCACGTCCACGCAGACGACCGTGATCGTCACCGGCGTGCCCACCGCTTCCGCGACCGCGACCGGGTCGCGGGCGTCGGCGATCGCAATCGCGTCGGCCAGCCCTCTTACTGTTGCGGCCTCATTCTCATCCCGGACCACGGCAACCGTGCGGGCACCCGCCAGCCGGGCCGCGGCCAGCGACAGGGAACCGCTCTTGCCCGCGCCACCGAGGACGGCGACGGTGACACTGCCGTCGTATTCGCGGACCACCCGGTCGGTCAGTGCGGGGGCACCGCACACGTCGTAGACCGCGAGGGCCAGCTCGGGCTCGAGATCATCCGGGAGAACGCCGACCACCGAGCGGCCGAACAGGATCGCCGTACCCTCGGTCGGAATTTGCTCGGATCTTCCGTCCCACTTCGCCAGCCCATCGGTGATCTTCAGCGGGGTCAAGGTCAACGACACCAGGGTGGCGACCCGGTCGCCCGACTTCAGGCCCAGCGGGGACTCCGAGCCGACCGCCTCGACCACGCCGATCAGCATGCCGCCCGAGCCGGTGACCGGATTGTGCATCTTGCCGCGCGTCTCGATGATCTCCGCGACCTCGGCGCGGACCTTCGCACCGTCACCGCCGTGCTTCTCGGCCAGCTGCCGGAAGCTCGCCGCGTCGAGGTTGAGCCGCTGGACCGCGATGCGCACCTCGTCGGCGGCGATCTCCGGGCTCGCATCCAGCCGCCACGCCGCCTGCGGCAGCACACCGGCCGGTTCGAGCACCCGCCGCAGACCCACAGAAGCTGACACGTTTCCCACCCTCACCAAGAAATCAAGGAGCTTCTTCCGCCCTCTCACCGTAAATCCTACGGAGACTAGCTTTCTAGACGAAAAAATATCCAGTACGTTGAAGCCACTTGTCGCGTCCCGGGAGGCATCGATGAACGGCCAGCCCTACGAATACCAGCGCCGCCCGCTCGTCGAGCCGGACTGGACCCGCTTCCCCGGCTGGCGCGACGTCACCACCGCCCAGTGGGAGTCCGCCCAGTGGCAGCGGGTCAACTGCGTCAAGAACATCAAGCAGCTGCGGGCCGTCATGGGCGACCTGCTCGACGATCGCTTCTACGTCGACCTGGAGACCGACCAGCAGCGCCTGGCCACCATGTCGATGCTGCTCCCGCCGCAGATGCTCAACACCATGGTGCCCGACCGCACCCCCGACACGGAGTCGTTCTACAACGACCCGGTCCGCCGCTACATGCTCCCGGTCGCCACCGACCGCCACCTCGAGTGGCCGTCCCACCCGCACGCCACCCGCGACTCCCTGCACGAGCACGACATGTGGGTCGCCGAGGGCCTCACCCACCGCTATCCCACCAAGGTTCTCGCCGAGCTGCTGTCCACCTGCCCGCAGTACTGCGGGCACTGCACCCGGATGGACCTGGTCGGCAACAGCACCCCGACGGTCGACAAGCTGCGACTTTCCCTCAAGCCCGTCGACCGGTACGACGCCCACCTCGCCTATCTCAAGGCCCACCCGGGCGTACGGGATGTGGTCGTCTCCGGCGGCGACGTTGCCAACGTGCCCTGGAAGCAGCTTGAGGCGTACCTTATGGGTCTTTTGTCGGTGCCCACCGTGCGCGACATCCGGCTCGCCACCAAGGCCCTCATGGGCCTCCCCCAGCACTGGCTACTCCCCGAGGTCGTCGAGGGCATGCAGCGGGTCGCCATCACCGCCAGCCGTCGGGGCGTCAACCTCGCCGTGCACACCCACGTCAACCACGTGAACTCGCTGACCCCGCTGGTCGCCAAGGCCGCACAGACCCTGCTCGAGGTGGGCGTGCGCGACGTCCGCAACCAGGGCGTGCTCATGCGCGGCGTCAACGCCACCACTTCCGACCTGCTGGATCTCTGTTTCGGGCTACAGGGCGAGGCCGGCATCCTGCCGTACTACTTCTACATGTGCGACATGATCCCCAACGCCGAGCACTGGCGGGTCCCGGTCTGGCACGCCCAGCAGCTGCAGCACGACATGATGGGCTACCTGCCCGGCTACGCCACCCCGCGGATCGTCTGCGACGTGCCGTTCGTCGGCAAGCGCTGGGTGCACATGCTCACCGACTACGACCGGGAGCACGGCATCTCGTACTGGACCAAGAACTACCGCACCTCCCTGGAGGCCGACGACGCCGAGGCGCTGTCCAAGCAGCACGCGTACTACGACCCGATCGACACGCTGCCCGAGTCCGGGCAGGCCTGGTGGCGTAAGCAGGTCGCCGACGACTAACTCCCAGGGGATGACGAGAGGGGCCCCGGTCACCCGGGGCCCCTCTCGTCGGTTTTCGATGACCTAGCTGAAGGCGTCCTTGACGTCCTTGCCGGCGTCCTTGACGTGCTCGGCCGCCTTGCGGGCCTGAGCACCGGCCTCCTGGGCCTCACCCTTGGCCACCAAGCTCTCGTTGTCGGTGGCGCGGCCGACGGCCTGCTTCGCCTTGCCGGACAGCTCGTCGGCCTCGTTCTTGACCTTGTCGGTGAAGCTCATGCGTCAACCCTCCATGGTTTTGGTGCTTGGAGAGGTGGTGCCCGAAGGGCTCGTTCCTGAAACAGGTCACTTCCCGTAGAGCGTCCTAGGATACTGCGATATAGGATCTTCATCGTGAACGATCACGCCGCGCACGCGAACTCGTTCGGCCCCGCCGCCTCCACCTACGAACGAGGACGCCCCACCTATCCCACCGCCGCCCTCGACTGGCTGCTCCCGCCCGGCCGCCCCCGGGTCGTCGACCTGGGCGCCGGCACCGGAAAACTCACCCGCCAGATCCGGGCCCGCGGCCTCGAGGTCACCGCCGTCGACCCCGCCCAGGGCATGCTCGACGAGCTGGTGGGGGCCGTGCCCGGAGTGCCCGCCCTGCGCGGCTCCGCCGAGGACATCCCACTGCCGGACGGCGCCGCCGACGTCGTCCTGGTCGCCCAGGCCTGGCACTGGATCGACCCCGGTCGCGCCGTCCCGGAGATCGCCCGGATCCTCTCACCCGGCGGCCGCCTCGGCCTGATCTGGAACCTGCGCGACGAACGCACCGACTGGGTCCGCCGCCTCGGCGAGGTGATCGGCAACTCCGAGAGCGAGCGCGCCACCACGATCGGCCCACCCTTCGGGCCGATTGAGCAGGCCACCTTCGAGTGGGTGGAGACGCTCGGCCCGGACCGCCTGATCGACATGGTCGCCTCCCGCAGCGCCATCATCCTGATGACCCCGGTGGACCGGGCCGCCGTCCTCAACGAGGTCCGGCGCCTGGCCGCGACCCATCCGCAACTGGTCGGGCGTACGGAGTTCGCCCTGCCCTACCTGGCCGACTGCGCCCGGGCGGACCTGCCGGCCGGACCCGTCACGGCGCGATGATCCGGCCGAGCAGGTCGCGCAGCTGGTCCCGCTCGGCCGGGGACAGCGCCGCGGTGAGCCGGTCGTTCGCGGCGGCGCCCAGCCGCTCGGTGCGGGCGAGCAGGGCGCGGCCGGCCGGCGACAGCGAGATCGCGTGCTTGCGCCGGTCGGCCGGGTCGGGCTGGCGGTCGACCAGGCCATCGCCGTGCAGGTCACGGACGATGGCGACCATCTCCTTCGGATCGACCCGCAGGGTGCGGCTCAGCGTGGACTGGGAGACCGGGCCCAGCTCGGCGACCGATGCCAGCACGGCATGGTGCATCATCCGGACGCCCTCCCCGGCCAGGGCTTCGGCGACCAGGCGGTGGCCGCGGGCGGCGGCCCGGCCGAGCAGCCAGCTGGGCAGCCGGCGAATCCGCTCGGGCGCGTAGGGAACCTCATCGGCCATCCGCCCACCCTAGCCAAAAACCGTTGGGCATACCCAACCTTCTCGTCCTATCGTGGGGACTCCCCCACGACAGGAGGCGACGGATGCGGCGCGTGCGGCACTACGAGTACGGCGGACCCGAGGTGCTACGGCTCGAGGACGCCCCCGAGCCGGTGCCCGGCCCCGGCGAGCTGCTGGTGCGGGTCGCCGCGATCGGGGTGACGCTGCCCGCGGTGCGCCGGGTGCGGGCGGGCGATCCGGCCGCGCTGCCCGCCCCGGTCGGCGGCGAGGTCGCCGGCGAGGTCATCGGGATCGGGCCGGCCGGTGATCACCGTGCCGGCCGGGAGATCCGGATCGGCGACCGCATTGCCGGCCTGTCCTTCACCGGGTCCTACGCCGAGGTCGTCACCGTCCCCGCCGCCCTCGCCACGCCGATCCCCTCCTGGGCATCCGACGTGCTGGCCGTAGCCCTGGTCCGCAGTGGACAGGTCGCCCTCGGCGTGCTGGCGGCAGCCGCTCCCCGGCCCGGCGAATCCGTGCTGATCACCGGATCCGCCAGCGGCGTGGGACACCTGCTCGTGCAGCTGGCCAAGCTGCGCGGTGTGCACCGGGTGGTGGCGGCGGCGAGCACACCCGACGGCGCCACGCGGCAGGGTGCGGAGGCGGCCGGCTCGCCCGGCCTCCCGCGCGCCGGAAGCGCGGCCGGGAGAGCCCGCTCGAATGACAAGGCGGGGTTCCTGCGGGGTGTGGGCGCGGACGAGGTGGTCGGCTACGCCGACGGGAGCTGGGGCGAACCGGTCGACGTCGTTCTCGACGCGGTCGGCGGTGAGCTGCTTCCCCATGCGCTCGCGGCGGTCCGGGCCGGCGGACGGTTGATCTTCTTCAACTCGGGTGGCGGCACGGTTGCTGCGCACGAGCTCCTGGCCGGAGCCAAGACGATCACCGGCTTCACCGTGGCCCGCTTCGCCGCCACGCAGCCCGACCGCTACCGGGAAAACGGTGACGAGTTGTGGGAGCTCGCCCGCACCGGGCGGCTGAGGCCGGCCGTCCACGCCGAACTTCCCCTGGCACAAGCCGCCGAAGCACACCGGATCATCGAGTCGCGGGAGAACCTCGGAAAGGTCGTCCTGCGTCCGTGATCACACCGCCTAATGCGTCCTAGGAAGCTAGGTCTGAAGACGACGCGGCTGTCGGCATGCGGGGCGGGCGGTTCTCGTACGGCGTGGACAGGACGACCGTGGTGCGGGTTGTCACGTTCGCGGCGGTGCGGATCTCCTGCAGCAGGCGTTCCAGGTCGGCCGGGCTCGCCACCCGGACCAGGAGCATGTAGAAGTCCTCTCCCGCCACCGAGTAGCAGGAGTCGATCTCGGCCAGGTGGGCCAGCCGGTCGGGGGCGTCGTCCGGCTGGGACGGGTCGAACGGGCGGATCGCCACGAACGCCGTCAGCGGCAGCTCCAGGGCCTCGTAGGAGACCTTCGCCGTGTAGCCGGCCAGCACGCCGCGCTGTTCCAGCCGGCGGACCCGCTGGTGCACGGCGGAGACGCTCAGGCCGACCCGTTCGGCCAGATCGGTGTACGACAAGCGGCCGTCAACGGTGAGGGCGCCCACGATCGCCCGGTCGATCTCTTCCACGGCGTCACCCTACTTGGCCTGCCAACATCATTTTGCGGCGCGGATGGTGGCCAGCCGTTCCGGGAGCGGGCCGGCCGGCACATCGACCAGATCGAATCCGAGTTCGCGGTAGGCCTGTTCGTGGATCCGCTCGAACCGCAGCGCATCCGCGAAGGTGATCCGGCGGGCCCCGGTGGGCTCGACGAAGCCCAGGTTGCGGACGAAGAAGACGGTCCGGGAGTAGAAGTCGATCTCATCGAGGAGCGCGGGTGGCGGGGTGCGGCCCGAGTAGCGGCACAGCGCCAGCGTGCAGACCGGCGACCGGTCGAAGAACGCGCCGTCGGGGGCCGCGAGCTGCCGGCGCCGCTGCAGGGCGGCGACGCGGTCGATGAAGCCCGAGTGGTGCCACGGTGCGGGATCACCGAGGGCCTGGCCGAGCGCGATGACGTCGCTGGCCGCCTCCTCGACGACCGGATGGCCCTCGAGTTCGAGGGCGCGCAGGATGGCCGTCTTTCCCGCGCCGGGCGTGCCGGTGAGGATGTGGCCGGGCATCAGCCGGTCAGCGAGCGGCTGATCACCAGGCGCTGGATCTGGTTGGTGCCCTCGACGATCTGCAGCACCTTGGCCTCGCGGAACCAGCGCTCGACCGGGTGGTCGCTGACGAAGCCGTAGCCGCCGAGCACCTGGACGGCGTCGGTGGTGACCTTCATGGCCACGTCGGTCGCGAACAGCTTGGCCTTGGCCGCCTCGATCGAGAACGGGCGGCCGGCGTCCTTCAGCCGGGCCGCCGACAGCAGCAGCGCGCGGGCGGCCGAGACCTGGGTCGCCATGTCGGCCAGCATGAAGCCCAACCCCTGGAAGGCGGCGATCGGCTTGCCGAACTGGGTGCGCTCCTTCGCGTACGCCGCGGCGTAGTCCACGGCGGCCTGGCCCAGGCCGACCGCGCAGGCGGCGATGCCCAGCCGGCCCGCGTCGAGGGCCTCCATGGCGATGCGGAAACCGCCGTTCTCCTCGCCGATCAGGTGGTCGGCGTCGACGTGCATGTCCTCGAGCACGATCTGGGCGGGGGCCGAGGAGCGCAGGCCCATCGTGCGTTCGGGTTTCTGCGGGTGCAGGCCGGGCGTGCCGGCCTCGGCGAGCAGGCAGGAGATGCCACGGGCGCCGTCCCCATCCGTACGGCAGAAGATGTTGTAGAAATCGGCCTGGCCGGCGTGGGTGATCCAGGCCTTGGTGCCGGTGACCGACCAGCCGCAGCCGTCGCGCGTCGCCCTGGTGGTCAGGGCGGCGGCGTCCGAGCCGCCCTGCGGCTCGGACAGGCAGTACGCACCCAGCAACTCGCCGCCGAGCAGGTCGGGCAGCGTCTTGCGCTGGCGTTCGGTGCCGTAGGCGTAGATCGGGTAACAGGCCAGGGTGTGCACGCTGACCGCCTCGGCGATGGCCAGCCAGCTGCCGGCGAGGGTCTCCAGGACCTGCAGGTAGACCTCGTAGGGCTGGCCGGAACCGCCGTCGGCCTCGGGGTAGGGCAGGCCGAGCAGGCCCGAACGGCCCAGGGTGCGCAGGATGTCGCGGGGGAACTCACCGCGCCGCTCGTAGTCGTCGGCTTTCCCGTCCAGCTCGCGGGTGGCCAGCTCACGGGTCAGGTCGAGGAGGTCGTACGCCTCTTCGGTCGGCAGGATCCGGTCAACGGTCACTCTCCAACCTTAACGTTCGTTCGGGTTTTGGCGGAGCACGGACACCACCAACTTTCCGGTGGCACGGTTCGCCTCCATGTCGGCGTGCGCCTCGGCGATCTCCTCCAGCGCGTACACCCGGGAGACCGGAACCACCGCGGAGCCGGCCGCGACCGCGTCCAGGAAGCCCTGCAGGACGGCCGCGGGAAGGTCGTCGGCCTCGCCGCCGTAGGCGGACAGCCGGACGCCGCGCGGGAGGTAGCCGATCGGGTAGAAGTCGCGGACCAGCCACTCGTTGGACAGCATGCCGGTGAAGCAGGCGACGCCGTGCACGCGCAGGGAGCGCAGCGTGTCGGGCAGGGTGGGGGTGCCGACGAGTTCGAGGGCTTTGTCCACGCCGTCGGGATAGATCCGGCGGACCTGCGCGGCGACGTCGCCGTCGTCGATGAGGACGTGGTCGGCCTGCAGCGCGCCGGCCTTGGACGAGTTTCGCGTCGTCGACAGAACGGTCAGGCCGCGTTGTTTCGCCAGTATCGCCGCGGCCATACCGACCGACGAGGTGCCGCCCCGGATCAGCAGCGTCTCGCCGGGCTGGAAATCGAGCCCCACGGTCAGTGACCCGTAGGCGGTCTGCAGCATCTCCGGCACCGCCCCGAGCACCGCCCAGTCCAGCGAAGACGCGAACGGGATCACCTGGCCGGCCGGCACGCACGTGTACTCCGCGTATCCGCCGTCGAAGACCCGGCCCATGCCGCCCATCATCGTCATCACCTGCTGCCCGGCCGCGAACTCACCGCCCGGCGCGGCCGCGACCACCCCGGTCGCCTCGATGCCCGGGACGCGCGGGAACACCACCCCCTCGGCCAGCCCGAGCCGGGTGTGCAATTCGGACCGGTTCAGCCCGAACGCCTTCACCTCGATCAGCACCCAGCCGGGCCGGGGCACGGGAACGGGCAGGTCACGGATCTGCAGAGCCGCCGGCGGGCCGGGGGCATCGAGGACAACAGCGCGCATGCCGCAACGTTAGGGTGTCGGGGTGACCGCACAGCCGCTGCTCGCCGTCGACGCGCCCAGCCTCTACTTCCGCGCCTTCCACGGGATCCCGGAGAAGGCGGCGCAGACCTCCGCCGGGGAACCGGTCAACGCGATCCGCGGGTTCCTCGACATGCTCGCCCAGCTGATCCGCACCCGGCACCCCGACCGTCTGGTGTGTGCGCTCGACGCGAGCTGGCGGCCGGCCTGGCGGGTGGCGCTGGTGCCGTCGTACAAGAAGCACCGGGTCGCGCACGGCGACGTCGAGGAGGTGCCGGCGACCCTGAAACCGCAGATCCCCATCCTGCTCGAAGCCCTGTCCGCGATCGGCATCCCGGCGTTCGGCGTCGACGGTTACGAGGCGGACGACGTCCTCGGCACCCTGGCCGCCACCCAGCCCGGGCCGGTCGAGGTGGTCTCCGGCGACCGCGACCTGTTCCAGCTGGTCGACGACGCGCGCGGCACCCGCCTGCTGTACTGCGGGCGCGGCGTGGCCAAGCTGGAGGACGCCGACAACGCCCTGGTCGAGCAGAAGTACGGCGTGCCCGCCCGGTTCTATGCGGACTTCGCGGCCATGCGCGGCGACCCGAGCGACGGCCTGCCCGGCGTGCCGGGGGTCGGCGACAAGACCGCGGCCCGGTTGATCACCCGCTACGGCGGCGTGGCGGAGATCCTGGCCGCCCTCGACGATCCGGACGCCGGTTTCGCGCCGGGGGTGCGCACCAAGCTGGCCGCCTCCACCGGCTACCTGGCCAAGGCGCTGCCGGTCTGCAAGGTGGCGCTCGACGTGAAGCTGCCCGAGTTCGACCCGGCGCTGCCACGCACGCCCAAGGACCCGGACGCGCTGCTCGCGCTGGCCGAGCGGTGGAACCTGGCCGGCTCGGCCCGGCGCCTCGTCGACGCGCTAGCCGGCTGACGGCTCGGACGCGAACAGGGTCAGACCCAGGCGCTGCGACAGATAGCCGGCGGCGAGCTGGCCGCGCACGCTGTTGCCGTACGCGTCGAGCGGCGGGGAGAAGGCGGCCAGGGCGCCCTTGCCCGGCGACACCACGACGATGCCGCCGCCGATGCCGCTCTTGCCGGGCACCCCGACGTCGTACAGCCAGTCGCCGGAGGTCTCGTAGAGCCCGGCCGTCGCCATCACCGCCAGGGTGTAGTGGCAGACCGCCGGCGCCACCAGGCGTTCGGAGGTGCGCGGGTGCACGCCGCCGTTGGCCAGCACCGCGCCCATCGTGGCCAGGTCGGTCGCGGTCACCCGCAGGCAGCTCTGCCGGGTGTAGAGATCCACCGCCGCGGCCGGGTCGCAGCCCAGGTTGCCGTAGGTGGCGAGGAGGTTCGCGAGGGCGCGGTTGCGGTGGTTGGTGGCCGCCACCGACGGGTGGATCGCGGCGTCCAGGGGCAGGTCGCGGCCGGCGAACCGGGACAGGCCGGCCCGCACGAACTCCCACTTCTGCTCGACGTCCGCGCCGGGAGCGAGACTCACCGTGCCGATCGCGCCCGAGTTGACCATCGGGTTGGTGCGGCCGCCCGGCCCGCGCTCGACCGCGGTCAGCGAGTTGAACGGCAGGCCGGTCGCGTTCACGCCGAGCCGCTCGCGCAGCACGCCGGCGCCGAGGGCCTCGCAGACCAGCGCGAACACGAACGGCTTCGCCACGCTCATCGTCGCGAACCCGTGCTCGGCGTCGCCGGCCGCGTAGCGGAAGCCGCTCACGCCGGCCGCACACAGGCCGAACAGGTGCGCCGGCACCTCGGCCAGGGCCGGGTAGGTCGTCGACGGCACGCCGTCGGTCACGCCCTTGTAGGCGTCGTAGGCCTCGTCGACGGCCTGCCGGACGAGGTCGGGCGAGGGCAGTTCCCCGGTGGAGACAAACGGCATGCGCTCAGTCAACCAGGGCCAGCTCGTAGGTCTGCCCGACCAGGTCGGTCCCGAACCGCCGCTGCGGTTCCTCCCGGGTCAGCCGGAACCCGCGGCGCAGGTAGAGGTTCCGGGCCGCGCCGAGCGCGTCGGTCGTCCACAGGGTCATCGACTGGTAGCCGACCTCTCGGGCGTAGGCCAGGCAGGTGTCGACCAGGCGGCTGCCCAGACCGGTCCCCCGCGCCGCCGGATCGAGGATCAGCACCCGCAGCACGGCGACATCGCCGCCGCCGTCGACGCAGAACACCGAGCCCACCCGCCGGCCGCCGAGCTCCGCGATCCAGGCCGCCTCCCGGGCCGGATCATGGCCGGCCGCGAAGTCCGCGACGATCCGGGCCACCATGGCCTCGAAACTCGTGTCCCAGCCGTACTCCCGGGCGTAGATCTCGCCGTGCGCCTTGATCACCCAGCCGAGGTCCCCCGGCTCCCCCAGTTCCCGGATCATCCCTACCTCCCTACTGAAACGACCGTTTCAGTCAGGCATACTAGCCCGCATGGCAGACGGGCGGCGCGCGCAACTCCTCGACCTCGCCTACGCCTACGTCCGCGAGCACGGCCTGTCCGGCCTCTCCCTGCGGCCCCTCGCCGCCGCGATCGGCTCCAGCCCGCGGGTGCTGCTGTTCCTGTTCGGCAGCAAGGAAGGCCTGGTCACAGCGCTGCTGGCGCGGGCGCGCGCCGACGAATTGGCGCTGCTCGCGACACTCGGCGAACAGGACGGCCTACCGGCCGCCGCCCGGGCCGTCTGGGGATGGCTCTCCGACGAGGCTCACCGTCCGCTGCTGCGTCTCTGGCTCGAGGCGTACGCGCGGAGCACGGTCGACGGCGACGGCGGTCCCTGGGCCGGTTTCGCCCGGGCGACGGTGGCCGATTGGCTCGCCGTACTGGAGAAAGCGGATCCCGGAGCCGGCGCCGCCCGTCGGACCGCGGTCCTCGCCGTTCTGCGCGGCGCGCTGCTCGACCTGCTGGCCACCGGCGACACCGAGCGGACCACCGCGGCCGTGCGGCTCGCGCTGGAGTCCAGCTAGCGCATACACCGCCAAAATACGCCTTATGCCAGTAAAAAGGTAAGGCCGAACGGCCGATTACTGAGCGTCCCCGGCGACGCATGATTCATGTACAGAACGTGTTGGAGCCAGAGGAGGCGACATCATGTTGTTGCAGGGCAGCCGGTCCGCACAGCGGCCGATCCAGGTAGTCCCCACCCACCCCGAGCGGGTCCCCGCCCGCCCGGAACCCCCCACCGCCTTCGCGCCCCGCCGCACCTATGCCCCGATCAGCTGGGAGCAGCCCAGCCTGGGCAAGACAGTCGCCACCGGTCTCGGCGGCATCGCCCGCACCACGCTGCTGTTCCTGCTGGCGGGCGCGGTCTTCGTCGGTGCCGCGATGGCCATCGCGATCGCCATCACCAGCGTCGTCTTCGGCCTCGGTGTGGACGCCGGCGCCGGCTACTGAGAGTAGTTCCGCCGGGCGGCCGGGATCAGGCGTCGGTCGATCCCGACCGGCCCCGGCGGAGCAGCACGAAACCGGCGACGGCGGCCAGCACCACCACGACGATCACCCAGATCCACCAGGTGCTGCCACCATCGTCGTCAGCCGGCTCGGCCGACACCGGAGTGGTGGTCGCGACCGCCGACGGCTCCACCGACGGTGCCGCCGAGGTCGGTGCGGCGGATGTGGCCGGTGCGGTCGACGGGCCGGGCTTCAGCGTGACCAGCGGGGCCGGGTTGTCGGGCTCGTCCTTGCCCTGCTCCTGGATCTCGATCCAGCGGGCGACCTCGCCGTCCGAGTACGTCTCCAGGGTCTTGAAGGAAAGCCTCGTCTCGCCGTCCGGCAGCTTCGCGATCTTGACCTTCCAGACCGCGTCGACGCCGGCCTTCAGCGCCTTGCCGCCCACCGTGAACCCGTCCGCGGTCGGCGTGAACGTCCAGCCGGCCGGGGCCTTGACCAGGGTCACCGCGGACGGGGCGATGCCGGTGGGCAGGACCACCCGCTCCGACGCGATGCCCGCGTCGTCGCTCTCCGCCTCGCCGTCGAAGGTCAGCGTCACGTTCTCCGCGCCCGCGGTCGTCTTGTCCGCGCTCACCTCGACGTGCGCGAGCGCCGGGCCGGCCAGCCCCAGCACCGCGAACCCTGCGACGGCAACCACCGTGACCACTCGCGACCCGAAACGCACCCTGCAACCACCTTCACCGTCGGACTCCACAGGACAACAGTCGCCACACCCGGGCGGAAAGTTCCGGCGAATCGTACGACGGTGAAACCGCAAAGCACTCAAGCCGGTGGCGGCGCGCCCGATCAATTGCCTGAGGGCAACTCTGCCCTCCCCGGGCTGATCGGAGAGCGATGACGACGCGAGTCGCACGCGCGTGTTTCGCGGCGTGGATCGTGGTGCTCACCGCCGTCTACTACGCGTTCCCGGGCAGCCATCTCTACACGTGGGCCGCGCTCGGCTACTCCAGCGCGGCGATGATCGTGGTGGGCGTACGCCTCAACAAGCCGGACCACCGGCTGGCGTGGTATCTCGTCGCGGTCGCCCTGGTCACCTTCAACACCGGGGACAACGCGTACAACCTGATCCTCGCGCTCGGCCACGTGCCGTCCTTCCCGGGCATCGCCGACGTCCTGTACCTCATGGTGTATCCGCTGATCACGGCGGGTTTCATCATGTTCGTCCGGTACCGCTCGGGTGGCGTGTCCAACCGGGCCGCGCTGCTCGACGCGCTGGTCCCGACGGTCGGACTCGGCCTGCTGTCGTGGATCTACTGGATCGCGCCGTTCACCCGCTCGCACGACCTGTCGCTGCTGGAGAAGCTGGTCTCGGTCGGCTACCCGCTCGGCGACGTCCTGGCGCTGGCGATGACCCTGCGCCTGTTCACCATCCCCGGCCGGCGGCCGCGGGCGCTCACCGGGATCGCCGTCGCGATGGTCGGCCTGCTGATCTCCGACATCCTGTACGGCCAGTCGCAGCTCAACAGCGCCTGGACCCTCGGCGGCCCGGTCGACCTGGGCTGGATCGTGTTCTACGCGGTCATGGGCTACGTGGCCCTGATGCCGTCGATGCGCACGCTCACCGAGCCCTCCGGCAGCAGCGGCCACGAGACCCCGCACCGGATCATCCCGATGGCCTCGGCCGCCCTGATCGCACCGGCCGCGCTCTACCTGGAGTGGATCCGCGGCGCCGACGTGGAGAACGCCCGCGACGGCGTGGTCGACGCCCCGGTCATCGCGGGCGCCGCCGCGCTGATGTTCGTGCTGGTCATCGCGCGGGTCAACGGTCTCGCCATGGACCAGCGGCGGGCCCGGGCCCGGGAGCGGGCGCTGCGCCAGGCCGGCGACAAGCTGTTCGCGGCGGCCACCGTCGACGACGCGCTGCAGGCGACCGCGGAGGCCGTCGGCACCCTCATCCCGGCCGGCAACGTGTACGAACTGCACCAGATCATCGAGACCACCGAGACCCCGGAGAACAGCGGTGTCCGGCTGGTCGGCCCGGACCAGGTGCCCGCCGGTGTGCCCACCGACGGCTTCGACACGTTCCTGATCGGCACCCTGCGACTGCCCGGCTCGCCGCCCCGGCAGCTCCTCGGCATCCTCGCCGCGCCCGGCGGCCTGCTGCGCGACATGGTGGACACGTTCGCCGCGCTGACCGCGCAGGTCGAGGTCGTCATCGAGCGGATCTCGCTGAGCAGCGAGGTCAGCCGCCGGGACAGCGAGGCCTGGTTCCGGACGCTGATCCAGAACTCCTCCGACGTGATCCTGATCGTCACCGACGACGACACCATCCGGTACGCCAGCCCGTCCGCGGCCGGCGTCCTCGGCCACGACGACCTGGCCGGCACCCCGCTGTCCGCGCTGGTCGCGGTCAGCCACCACCAGACCATGCACCACATCCTGAGCGGCGTGCGCGGCGGCCGGGGCACCCACAACGCCCCCGACCTGACCGTGCTGCGCGCCGACGGCCGGCTCATCAAGGTCGAGGTCGACGGCCGCGACCTGCGCGAGGACCCGACCGTGGGCGGCCTGGTGCTGACCCTCGGCGACGTCACCGAGCGCCGCCGCCTCGAGGACGACCTGTCCCACCTGGCGTTCCACGACGGCCTGACCGGGCTGGCCAACCGGGTGATGTTCCGCAACCGGCTCGAGCAGGCGTTCGTCGCCACCGAGTCGGACGGCGGCATCCTCAGCGTGCTCTTCGTCGACCTCGACGACTTCAAGGAGGTCAACGACACCCTCGGGCACGCCGTCGGCGACGAGCTGCTGGTCACCGTGGGCATGCGGATCACCGACATTCTCGGCCTGAACGCCCTGTCGGCCCGGATGGGTGGCGACGAGTTCGCCGTCCTCATCGAGGGCTGCCCGGACGCGGCCGCGGCCGAGGAGGTCGCGGAACGGATCGTGGCGGCCCTCGCGGTGCCGTTCGAGGTCAGCGACGGCCTCGGCGGCACGCACATCGTCAGCGGCGCGGCCAGCGTGGGCGTGGCCGCCAGCACCGACGCGACCAGTGCCACCGAGCTGCTGCGCCACGCCGACCTGGCGCTCTACCAGGCCAAGGGCGGCGCGAAGGGCACCTGGCAGCGGTACCAGCCGGAGCTGCACACGGCCATGAACCAGCGGCTCGAGGTGCGGGCCGCGCTGCACGAGGCGATCGACTCGGAGCAGTTCCGGGTCATGTACCAGCCGATCGTCGACCTGGGCACCGGCCTGATCGCCGGCGTCGAGGCCCTGGTCCGCTGGGAGCACCCGGCCCGCGGGCTGCTCGGCCCGTACCACTTCATCGAGGTCGCCGAGGAGAGCGGCGCGATCGTCGCGATCGGCGATTGGGTGCTGAACGAGGCACTCGGCCAGTTCGCCCGGTGGAAGGCGGAGGACCCGGACATGTCGCTGACCTACGTGAGCGTCAACGTGTCGGCCCGGCAGTTCCGGACGCCCGGCTTCGTCGAGCGGGTCCGGGAGGCCATCGAGACGTCCGGCGCGCGGCCCGAGTGGCTGCTGCTGGAGATCACCGAGAGCCTGGTGCTGCGGGACGCCGATCAGGTCTGGGCCGACCTGCGGGTGCTGCGCGCCCTGGGCGTACGCATCGCGATCGACGACTTCGGCACCGGTTACTCGTCGCTGAGCTACCTGCGGCAGATGCCGGTCGACGTGCTGAAGCTCGACAAGTCGTTCATCGACGACATCCTCACCAGCGACCAGCAGCACACCATGGTCGACTCGATCGTGGCGCTGGCCCGCAACCTGGAGCTCAAGGTGATCGCCGAGGGCGTCGAGGACACCGGCCAGCGGGCCGCCCTGGCCCGGATGGGCTGCCCGTACGCGCAGGGCTACCTGTTCGCCAAGCCGGTCTGGCCGGCCGAGATCGTCGAGCTCCTGAACAGCGTGCCCGAGCTCGTCTGAGTAGTTTTGACGGATATTCACTAGCGGCGGCGCCCCGGGAGGGGCAGGGTCGAGGACGTGCTCTCCAATCCCGTGTGGGCCGCCCTCTCCGGGCCGCAGGCCTGCTATGCCGAGGCGTCCGGTGACGCCGCCCGCTACTCCTCCGACATCTCACCGTTCGCCGGGCTTGCCGACCCGGCCGATCCGGCCGGCTGGCGCGACCTGGCCACGCTGACCCACGAGGCCCTGCTGACCGGTCCCTCGCTCACCGCCGGCCCCGGCTGGCAGGCCGAGGTCGCCGTGCCGGGCATCCAGATGATCGGTCAGAGCATGACCGGCGTCGCCGACCCCGACACCGTCGAGCTGACCGAGACCGACGTGCCCGAGGTGCTCGACCTGGTCGAGCGGGCCAAACCCGGCCCGTTCCGCAAGCGCACCATCGCCCTCGGGCGTTACCTGGGCATCCGGGTCGACGGGCGGCTGGTGGCGATGGCCGGCGAGCGGTTCCGGCTGCCCGGCTGGACGGAGATCAGCGCCGTCTGCACCGACCCCGACTACCAGGGGCGCGGGCTGGGCGCGCGGCTCACCCTCGCGGTCGCCAACGGCATCCTCGGGCGCGGCGAGCTGCCGTTCCTGCACGCGGCGTCCGACAACGACCGGGCCCTGCGGCTGTACGAACGGCTCGGCTTCGAGCCGAGCCACGAGGTGGTGTTCGCGTCGTTCCGCTACACCGGCTGATGCATACCCGCCAGTACGCATTGACAGGCATCTAAGCGCTGCCGGACCGTCGAGGCATGTCGAACCGTCCCAAGTTCGTGGCCGCGACGCTCCTCGCCGCCACGACCGTAGCCGCCGCCGTGGTCCTCATGTCGGCACCGCCCGGCGTGGCGGCGAGCACCGCCACGCCCACCGCCACCCCACCGACCATCGGCACCTCACCGTCGCTGCCGAACGCGCCCATCGACCTGCACGTCGTCGCCGTCACCAGCACCTCGGTCACGCTGGCCTGGACCGCGCCCAGCCCCACCAGCGCGGCCATCGCGGGCTACAACATCAGCTACACCCAGGCGTTCAACGACATCTACTGGACGCAGCAGGTCGGCGCCGTCACCACCGCCACGATCACCGCCAACATCGCACCGACCCGGCAGTACTCGTTCTCGGTGTCCACCCGCGACACCCTCGGCCACAGCGGTGCCAGTGCCTACGTCAGCGGCGTGGTCACCCCGGCCTCGGACACCGCGAGCGACCGCACCCCGCCGACCGCCCCGACCGGCCTGACCATCACCGCCGTAACCGGCAGCGGCGTCGCCCTGGCCTGGACCGGCTCCACCGACGACGTCGGCGTGACCGGCTACAACGTGTACCGATTCGACGGCCTCTACATCTCCACCCTGGTCGGCACCACGACCGGCACCGCCCTGACCGTCCCACCGGCCGGTTCGTCGCTCGGCAGCTGGTACGTGCGGGCCACCGACGCCGCCGGCAACCTGTCCGCCGCGTCGAACATCGTCACCACACCCCCGACCACCCCGGTCACCACACCACCGACCACCCCACCGGCCCCGACCTGCCGGGTGACCTACACGAACACGTCACAGTGGTCGACCGGCTTCGTCGCCGACGTCACCGTCACCAGCACCACCGCTATCGACGGCTGGACCCTGGTCCTGACCCTGGGCGGCGACCAGCGGGTCACCCAGGCCTGGAACGCGCGCTTCACCCAGGACACCACCACGGTCACGTTGACCCCGGCCGGCTGGAACAAGAAGATCCCGGCCGGCGGCAGCGTCACGGCCGGCCTGCTGGGCACCTGGCGCACCAGCAACTCCCCACCCACCCAGGCCACCCTCAACGGCGCGGCCTGCGCACTGAGCTGAACCGGAACAGCCTCGTCGCTCGCGGCGAGGCTGTTCCCATCAGGACGGCGGCTCCGGTAGGGCGTGCATGACCGTTTGATATCACCCGGACCGGCGGTCGGGAACCCGGTTTCGGACGGCCGCCGTGTCGAAGGGCCGCCGGCGCCGGGCCCGCTCACAGCGGTCACCGGCCATGTCCTGTGCGTCCCGGGCTAGCCGCACGTCCGGTCGGTGCTGCGGGGATCGTCCACGCGGCGGCTGCGGTAGATGTCGCCCTGATTCGCCTCGGCGCGCCACGGGCGGGCGAGGTCCAGAGCGATGTGGAACTCGGGCGCGTCCCGGTCCAGGGTCACCACGGCCGGTTCCGCCGGGGCGTCGGCGGAGACCAGGTGGCTGCCGTCGGGACCGATGACCGCCGATCGCATCAGGCCGGCGCTCTGCGCGGGCACCGACAGGCTCAGCCAGTAGTTGTGGATCGCGGCGTGCGCCCGCGTCTTGACGAAGAAGATCGAGTCGACCGGCCAGGCCGACAGCAGCAGGCAGTCCACGCCGAGCCGGTCGTACTCGGCGAACAGCTGCGGAAAGTTGACCTCGATGCAGATGACGCAGCCGAAGCGGTAACCGTCCACATCGAACACCACCGGGTCGAACCCGGGGCTGTAGAAGCGGGTGATCTCGGTGTTCGAGCAGAACCGCTTGTCGTAACGGGCGACGATCCGCCCCCGGTCCGAGATCACGTAGAGGCTGTTGTGCGGGCGGTTCGGCGGGGTCAGCGGGTGCGCCGAGCCCAGCACGACCCACATCCTCAGCTCCGCCGCCAGCGCGGCCACCGTGGTCAGTTCGTCGCGGACCGCGGCCCAGTCCACGTCGTCCCAGTCGGCGATCAGCTCCTTGGCGTAACCGGACAGGAAGCCCTCGGGGAACTGGATCAGCCGGACGTCCGCCGCGGCCGCCCGCCGCATCAGGGCGCGGGCCGTGCGGCCGTTCTCCCGGGCATCCGCGCTCGCGGCCGGCTGTGTGGTGGCGATCCGCAGCGTCATCGGCCGGCCGCCGTCGTCGCGCCGCGCTCGCGCAGCCAGGCGATCACCTCGGCGGCGCCGCTGCGGGTGGCGGCATCCAGCGGGGTCATCCTCTCCCACCCGGGGATCCGGTCCAGGTCGGCGCCCTCGTCGAGCAGGAGCCGCGCGGCCGCGAGCCGGCCGCCGTGGCAGGCGCCCCAGAACGCGTCGCCGACCTCGGCCGGTGCCGGCCGGGCGGGGCCGGTGAGGTGGGCGCGGAGCTGGTCGAGCCGGCCCAGGGTCGCGTCGTGCCACAGCGTGGTCCGGGCGCCGCGTTCGACCAGGCGGTGCGCGGCGCGCCACTGGGCGAAGGCGGTCGCGTCGTCCAGCGGCGTGCCACCGCCGATCACCGCCCCCGGCGCGTCGATGTCGGCGCCCGCGTCGAGCAGCGCGTCGAGCACGCCGACGTCGTCGCAGCTGGCCGCCCAGTGCAGCGGTGTCTCGGTGTGCGGGCCGGTGAACCGGGCGTTGACGTCGGCGCCCGCCTCGACCAGCGCCGCCACCGTGCCGGCCCCGTTCGGGAAGTGCCCGGGCCAGTCCGTGACCACGTGCAGCAAGGTCCGGGACATGCCCCCGGGCGTCCCGATCCGGGCCGTGGCCAGGGCGGGCTGTCCGGCCAGCAGGCGCCGCAACGCCGCGACGTCGCCGCCGCGGACGGCCTCGACCAGGACCACCGCCGTCGAATCTTCCGGGTCGAGCACGAGCACGTCAGCTCCCACGCCACCGACCCTAGCCCGGCGCCGTCAGCCTTCGGAAAAGGGATCATCGGAAACGGAGGATGACGAGACCGGCCGGGTCCCGCCCGCCTCGGTGGACGGGCGGGCGGGTCACCGCTTCCGCTGGGTCTCCGCGGCCGATCTGGCTGACCTGCGGTTTCTGCCGCCCGAGATCACCGGTTTCCTCGCCGGGGAGACCGGCGGGAGCCGGCATCTCGCCTTTGACCGGCGCCGGCCCGGACGCTGATCCGGGTTCGGCCGGGGCGGGGTTTCAGGCCGCGCTGTCGTCGAGGTGGCCACGGGATCGGCCACCCGCCTCACGGGCGATGACGACCCGGTCGATCTCGGCGCCCGCCTCGGTGACGGCGCGCAGGGTGAGCGTCGTCGTGCGGCCGGGCGTCGCCGGCTTCACATCGACGGCCAGGAACGAATAGCCGGTGTAGCGGACCCGGGACCAGGTCACGTTCTCGGCGACCTTCACCGCGCCGGACGCCCAGACGAACGACGGGACCTCGTCGACGTCGTTGACGTGGCCGGCGTACGAGTCGGGGACGGCGAAGGCGTACAGGCTGCGGCCCGCGGCGCCGGCCGTGACGTACGTGGTGCCGTCGGTGGCCGGGTGGACGGTGGCGCCGATCGGGGTCTTCGTCGACTTTCCGCCCTTGAGGACGTCGGCCCGCTCGTAGATGTGGTTGTGGCCGTTGATGACCAGGTCCACGCCGTACTTGTCGAAGAGCGGGACCCACTGGTTGCGCACGCCGCCCTCGGAAGCGTGCGCGGTGGTCGTCGAGTAGGCGCAGTGGTGGAAGAAGACCACGATGAAGTCGACGTCGTCCTGGTCGCGCAGCCACTTGAGCCGGTTGTCCAGCCACTTCGTCTGGGCGCCGCCGGTGTAGCCGTAGTTGGCGGGGATCTCGAACGAGACGTCGTTCGGGTCGAGGGAGATGACACCGACGTTGCCGTAGATGAACGAATACACCCCTTCGGACCGCACCGGGCCGTTGTCCGGGAAGTCCCAGCGGGCCAGCTGGCCGCCGTAGCCGTTCGGTGAGTACAGCGCCTCCATGTCGTGGTTGCCCAGCGACGCCATCCACGGGACGGACGCGGAGATCGGCTCGGTCTGGGCCAGGAACTGGTCCCAGGTGCGCGGGTCGTAGGTGTCGGCGGGCAGGCCGAGGCCGCTGGAGTCGGCGTAGCAGAGGTCGCCGGCGTGCAGGTGGAACGCCGGGTCCTGGGCCGCCACCTGGCCGTCGTTGCCGAGCGCGTGGTAGCTGACGCCCTGGTCACCGAACGCGGTCTTGATGTACGTCGAATGGGAATGTCACGCCTCCGCGTCGCTGAGCTGCTGGCGGGAGCCGCCGGCCGCCTTTCTGGAAAGCACCACCCGGTCTATTTCGACGCCCTTCTCGGTAATGGCGCGCAGCGTCATCGTGGTGGTTCCGCCGTCATCCGCCGGATTCACGTCCACCGCGAGGAACGAATATCCGGTGTAGCGCACCCGGGACCACGAGACGGTTTCGTGCACCCGGTCGCCGTCGGCGTTCCAGACGTACGACCGGACCTCCTCCCGGTCCTTCTCGCGGCCGGCGTACGAGTCGTGGCTGTCGAACTCGTAGAGACCGCGCCCGCCCGCCCCGGCGGTGATGTAGGTGGTGCCGTCCGTGGCCGGGTGGACCGTCGCGCCGACCGGGGTCTTCCGGGCCTTGCCGTGCTTGATGACGTCGGCCCGTTCGTACACGTGGTTGTGGCCGTTGATGACCAGGTCGACGGCGTACTTGTCGAACAGCGGCACCCACATGTTGCGGACCGCGCCGTCGGACGCGTGCGAGATCGTGGTGGAGAAGGCGCAGTAGTGGAAGAACACGACGATGAAGTCGACGTCGGGCTGGTCGCGCAGGAACTTCAGCCGCTCGTCCAGCCACCGGGTCTGGGTGCCGCCGGTGTAGCCCCGGTTGACCTGCACCTCGAACGAGATGTCATTGGCGTCGAGCGCGACCACCCCGACGTTGCCGTAGATGAACGAGTAGACGCCGACGCCCCGGTCGGGCCCGTTGCCGGGGAACTCCCAGCGGGCCCGCTGGCCGCCGTAGCCGTCGGGCGAGTAGACGGCTTCCATGTCGTGGTTGCCGAGGGTCGCCATCCACGGCACCGCCGACGCGACCGGCTCGTTCTGCACGACGAACTCGTCCCAGGTCAGCGGGTTGTACAGGTCGTCGAGGCGGCCCTGACCGCTGGAGTCGGCGTAGCAGAGGTCGCCGGCGTGCAGGTGGAACACCGGATCCTGAGCGGCGACCTGACCGTCGGTGCGCAGCGCGTGCGCGCTCACCCCCTGGTCGCCGAACGCGGTGAAGGTGAAGGCCGGGGAGACGCGACGGCGGCTGGGAGCGGTGGTGAACGAGTCGATCCGGGCCGGTTCGGCGTCCAGGCCCTGGTGGCCGACCGCGTAGTAGTACTTCGTGCCGGGCAGCAGGTCGTCGATGGAGGCGTGCAGGTAGTACTGGTCGGTGGCCGGGATGAGGTCCTTGACCTCGGTGCGCAGCGGCCGGAGCTCGGCGTCGATCCGGTCGTCGAGGGCTTCCGGCGAGTTGCCGACCCGGACGAAGGGCCGGTGCACCGGGTACGGTACCTGCCAGCCGACCCGGACCTGGCGGCGCGGGTTGGCCCCCCAGGCCAGGTGCCGGCCGAACGGGACGACGAGCTCGCCGGGCAGCTGGTCGCGGCGGCTCGCGAACCCCGGCGCGGCGGCCAGGGCGGCGGCACCGGCCGCGGTGGCACCGGCAGCTCCGGCGGCGAGCAGGGTGCGGCGCCGGACCCGCCGGGTCAGGTACTCGTGCTGTTCCGGCAGGCTGAGCCGGGTGGCGAGGTCATCCGGCAGCCCCATGCGTGGTAAATCCCCTGAGCGCATGATGTAGCACTTTATCAGCCCTTATGGGCTAATTCCGGCGTACGCCCAGGAGATCAAGAGTGCGCTCGTCCGGGTCACCGCAGAAGCGCGAAATCACCCGATCGAACAGCGCGCGATCGTCCGCCGCCTCGGCGAACAGGGTCATGGACGAGCACAGCTTCAGGTCGTCCGGCCAACCCAGGATCTCGGTGGCGGACTTCTCGTGCCCGAGGAGGGCGGTGGCGCACTCGACCAGGCGCGGGCCGAGGACCGGATGGGCCAGATAGGCACGCGCCTCGTCGAGCCCGCTGATCGCGTAGAACTGGGCTTTCGAGCTCCGGCCGAGGCCCGCCACCTGCGGGAAGATGAACCACATCCAGTGCGATTCCTTGCTGCCCGCGCGGATCTCGGCCAGCGCATCGGCGTACATGCGCTCCTGCGCCACCACGAACCGTTCCAGATCGAAGTCCACCATCGCATCATCCTCTCCCCGTTCCGGCCTCCCGGCCGCGGCAACCGGCCTACAGTGCAGTCGGCCCCCCGCCGCACAGCGAGAGAAGGAACTGATGCGCGCGGTACTCAGCAAGGCGTTCGCCGCCGCGGTTGTCGCCGGCGTCGCCCTGGTCGTCCCGGCGAGCCCCGCACAGGCCGCCAGTGGCGCCCTGATCAGCAGCAACGACGGCCGCTGCCTGGACGCCGACAACTCCGTCCCGGCCCACGACGGGACCAGGGTGCAGACCTGGCAGTGCTTCGGCAACGTACCCCGCAACCAGAGCTGGCGGTCGTACAGCGACGGCACGATCCGCAGCTCGTGGGACGGCCGGTGCCTCGACGAGGACATCGCCGGCGGCACCCGCAACGGCAGCAAGGTCCAGCTCTGGGTCTGCAACGGACAGCTCAACCAGCAGTGGGACTTCCACACCGACGGCACCATCACCAGCCGCAACGACGGCCGCTGCCTCGACGAGGACATCGCGGGCGGCACCCACAACGGCACCAAAGTCCAGGTGTGGGACTGCAACGGCTGGCTCAACCAGAAATGGCACCGTTAGCCCTACATTCGCGGCCTCGCCGTCCGAGGATGGAAGTGTCCTGCCTGATCACGGGAGGCGCCCATGTCGGACGGCGAGTTCCACGTCTACGTCGGCCTGCTGGCCTTCAGCGGCCTGACCCTGGCGGTCCTCGCCGTGCGCGGATTCGACCAGCGCGGCTTCACCCGGGTCATCGACGCCCTGTTCGCGGTCGCCTTCCTCGGGTACGCGGCGCTGCTCGCGGTCGCCGACCCCGCCCCCACGCTGGGCCGGGTCTTCTACGGCATCGTGGTGGTGCCGGTGGTGCTGGTGCTGCACATGCGGCGGCAACAGCGAAAGGCGCGGGCCCGGCGCTTCGCCGCCGGCTTCACCCCCGAGATGTACGCGCAGAAGGCCGCCCCGACCCCATTGACGCCGTTCCCGGCTCCGCCGCCCCCACTGGGCAGCGCCACGGGCAACGAGGAGTCCACCGTCCCGCCGGCCGCGGGGTTGTCCGGGCTGTCCAACCTGCCCCCGCCGACCCTTCCGCCGACACCGTGGGTCGCGCCGACACCGGGGTCGCGGCCGCCGATGCCGTCCGGGCTCCCCGCCGGGGTGCCGCCCTCGGGGCCGCCCGCCAACCCACCCGGTGTGCTGCACGGCCTGACCCCGCCGCCGACACCCGATCCGCATCCTCCGCTCGGCTCCCCCGCCGGCCCGCCTTCAGCGCCGGGCGGCCCCGGGCCGGAGCGGGTCGCGCCGGAGCGTGACGTCGCACCCGGCGGGGCGGAGGACCTCGGCGGTTCACCCGTACCCGGATGGCACCCACCGGAGCCGGAGCGATGGCCGCACGACAACGACACCTCTCCGCGGCACGGCACCGCGCCGGGCCGGCTCGACCAGGCCAGCGATGCCGGGCCGCAGCCGGGTGGCTACGGGCGGCACGGCGATTACAGCTCGGCCGACCGGTACAGCAACTACGACCCGGCCGAGCGGTTCGGCACCTACGACCCGGCCGGGGCGGGCGAGGCCTGGAACCAGGGTTCCTACGCCGGGCACGACACGCGCCCCAGCGGGGACACGCACGCCGAGAACGCGCACCTCTACGAGACCAGCAGTCGTCTGCGGCAGCCGGCCTGGCTGTCCTCCTACCCGGCCCCGGACGGCGACGCCCCGCCGGACACCGAGGAGGAGCCGGAGGAGGACGGCCGGCATTCCCGCGGCGGCCCGGCCGGTCCGCAGCAGCCGGGCGACTGGCCACCCCGCCACAGCTGACCGGCAGCAGTCCCGGGCCGGCGGTGGGGAGAATGGGCCGCATGGACTTTCGCCGGACCTTCCGCTCCGCCGCCGTCGCCTACGTCGACCTCGTCTCCCGGGTGCCGGAGGGGCGGTGGGACGAGCCGGGGATCGGCGACTGGACGGTGCGGGAACTGGTCGGGCACACGGTCAGTTCGGCGTTGCGGCAGGTGCCGGAGGTGCTGGGGACGCCCGCCGAGGAGGTCACCGTCGCCGTCGCCGAGGGTTTCTGGGCGTTCGCGCGGTCGGTGCCGGGTGAGGTCTACGCGGCCGCCGTGGCCGCCTCGAGGGAGGACGCCCGGGCCACCGGGGCGGCGCTCGGGGACGACCCGCTCGATGCCGTGCGGGAGATGGCCGGGCGGGCCACCCAGGCGGTCGCCTCGGCCGGGGACGATGACGTCGTGACCACCGCGGCGGGCGGGATGCCGATGCTCCAGTGGCTGTCGACCCGGACGTTCGAGCTGGTGGTGCACGCGATGGATCTGGCCGCCGCGATCGGCGTACCGCACGGGATGAGCCCGGAGGCGGTCGCCGAGGCGACCGGGCAGGCCGCCCGGGCGGCCGCCGCCACCGGCGACGGGGAGACCGTGCTGCGGGCGCTCACCGGGCGGGGCGAGCTGCCGGCGAAGTTCTCGGTGGTCGGGACCTGAGGATTTCGGCGGGCCGAACCGTTTTGCACCCGATTAGCACTCCGCCGGCCGCGACTTCGCCCGAACGGACAGGTATGACCGACACGATGATTGTTGAGCTGGGTCTGCAGGCCATGACCATCGCCGCCAAGATGGCCGCCCCGGTGCTGTTGACCGCGCTCGGGGTCGGCTTCGCGATCTCGCTGTTCCAGTCGGTGACCCAGATCCAGGAGGCCACCCTGGCATTCGTCCCGAAGGCGGCCGCGTGCGGCGCGGCCCTGCTGTTCTCGGGCAACTGGATGCTGCACGAGATGATCTCCTATACCGAGCAGCTGTTCGACAAGCTCCCGATGCTGCTCCGCTGACCTACCGGCGGACGGCGACCACGGTGTACGGGACGTCGGGGGTGACCGGGGTGGTCAGCCGCGCGTTGACGACGTAGAGGTGGTCGCCGAACGCGGCGGCCGCGGTCGGGACGGCGAAGCGCGGGTCGGTGATCGTGGCGGTGCGGACGCCGGCGGTGCCGTGCCGGTTCAGCGTGAAGACCGCGACCGTGTTCAGGCGGTTCTGCACCACGTAGAGGGTGTGGCCGTCGAGCAGCAGGCCGTCGCCGTTGAAGACGGTGGCACCGCCCAGGTCGACCGGGGTGGTGGCGCCGGAGGCCGGGTCGGCGCGGAACAGCAGGCCGGTGTTGGACTGCACGACCAGCAGGGCGCGGCCGTCGGGGGTGGCGCAGATGCCGTTGAGGTTGACCGTGCCGGCGGTGACCGTGATGCCGGTGAGCGGCAGGGCGGTGACCGAGGCGTCGAGCGGGGCGGTCGGCAGCCGGTAGAGGGTGGCGCTGAACGAGTCGGTGAACCAGGCGGCGTCGCGGGTGAGGACGACGTCGTTGATGTACGCCGAGTGGCCGAGCCGGTGGGTGGTGAGCAGGGTGCCGGTGGCCGCGGCGACGACCCGGATGTCGCCGCCGGCCAGGAACGCCCGGCCGTTGGTGTCGATCCGCAGGCCGGTGGCGGGGGTGCCGGTGCCGGTGTGGATCAGCTCGCCGGTGCCGGTGGCGAGGTCGGCGCGGTAGATCGAGCCGGTCGCCCGGGAACTCAGGTAGGCGGCGGAATCCGCGATCGCGATGCCCTCGGGGGCGAAACCGGCGGGCAGGTCGATGGTGGCCGGGAAAACGCCGGTGATCAGTGCACCGCTTCGCATTGGCGATCTCCTCAGGGCTGCGCGCTAGATGATGCCCAATTCGAGTGGCGCGCGTCCAGACCTGAACGAAAATTAAAGAGCCCTTTTAGAATGATGTGCATCAATCAGGTTTTGATTTGACCGCGACCACTCACGCAGGTCGCGCGGGCGGGCCGGGCGCTCTGGGCGCCCCGCGCCCTGCTCGGCCCGCCCGCGCCCCGGCGGGAGCGACGGTCCGTACCCCGCACCGAGGCACGCCATGATGATGTTGATCGTTCGTCTTGTGTTCGGGGCTGTGACGAGTTTGACTCCGGGTTTGGGCCGGGATTGCGCGGGGGGACTTGTGGGAAGCAGTGCGGGCATGAGGATCTGGCCGGGCAATCCGTACCCCCTGGGCGCCACCTACGACGGCGGCGGCACCAACTTCGCGCTCTTCACCGAAATCGCCGAGCGCGTGGAGTTGTGCCTGTTCGACGAGGATGGCACCGAGACACGCATCGATCTGCCGGAGCGCGAGGCGCTGGTCTGGCACGGCTATCTGCCGCGGATCGTGCCGGGGCAGCGGTACGGGTACCGGGTGCACGGCCCCTACGACCCGTCGGCCGGGCTGCGCTGCAACCCCAGCAAACTGCTCCTCGACCCGTACGCCAAGGCGATCGACGGGCACAACGAGTGGAACGAGGCGCTGTTCGCCTACCGGTTCGGTGACCCGCTGTCGCGCAACGACGCCGACTCCGCCGCGTTCGCCCAGAAATCCGTGGTGGTGAACCCGTTCTTCGACTGGGCCAACGACCGGCCGCTGCGCATCCCGTTCTGGGAGACGGTCATTTACGAGACCCACGTCAAGGGCATCACGATGCGGCACCCGGGAATTCCCGAGGACGTGCGGGGCACCTATTCCGGACTGGCCCATCCGCGCATGATCGAGCATTTCAAGAAGCTCGGCGTGACCGCCGTCGAACTGATGCCGGTGCACCAGTTCGTGCACGACTCCACGCTCATCGAACGCGGCCTGACCAACTACTGGGGTTACAACACCATCGGCTTCTTCGCGCCGCACAACGACTACCACTCGTTCGGCGGGCACGGCGGGCAGGTGCAGGAGTTCAAGTCGATGGTCAAGGCCCTGCACCAGGCGGGCATCGAGGTGATCCTCGACGTGGTCTACAACCACACCGCCGAGGGCAACCACCTCGGGCCGACCCTGTCCTTCCGGGGCATCGACAACCCCGCCTACTACCGGCTCGTCGACGAGGACAAGCAGTACTACTACGACACCACCGGCACCGGGAACAGCCTCAACGTTCGGCACCACGAGTCGCTGCGGCTGATCATGGATTCGCTGCGCTACTGGGTGACCGAGATGCACGTGGACGGCTTCCGCTTCGACCTGGCCGCCGCGCTGGCCCGGGAATTCCACTCGGTGGACCGGCTGGCCGCGTTCTTCGACCTGGTCAACCAGGACCCGATCGTGTCGCAGGTGAAGCTGATCGCCGAACCGTGGGACGTCGGCGACGGCGGCTACCAGGTGGGCGGGTTCCCGCCGCTGTGGACCGAGTGGAACGGCAAGTACCGCGACTCGGTGCGCGACTTCTGGCGCGGCGAACCGGCCAGCCTCGGCGAGTTCGCCTCCCGCTTCACCGGCAGCTCCGACCTGTACGAGGTGGACGGCCGGCGGCCCATCGCGTCGATCAACTTCGTCACCGCGCACGACGGGTTCACGCTGCACGACCTGGTGTCCTACAACGAGAAGCACAACGGCGCCAACGGCGAGGACAACCGGGACGGCGAGAGCCACAACCGGTCCTTCAACTACGGGGTCGAGGGCCCGACCGAGGACGCCGAGATCGTGGCGCTGCGGGAACGGCAGAAACGCAACTTCCTGGCCACCCTGCTGCTGTCCCAGGGCGTCCCGATGATCGCGCACGGCGACGAGCTCGGCCGCACCCAGCACGGCAACAACAACGTCTACTGCCAGGACAACGAGCTGGCCTGGGTGGACTGGGAGGACGCCCGCAACCAGGACATCCTCACCCGCTTCACCGCGCAGCTGACGAAGCTGCGGGCCGAGCACCCGATCTTCCGGCGCCGCCGGTTCTTCACCGGCGACCTCGTCGGCGACACCAAGGTGCCGGACATCGCCTGGCTGCGCCGCGACGGCGAGCCGATGACCGAACCGGACTGGAACACCTCCGGCGGGATGACCATGACGGTCTTCCTCAACGGGCACGGCATTCCGGAACGGGACGCACTCGGCGAGGCGATCACCGACGACTCGTTCCTGCTGCTGTTCAACCCGCTCGGCGACCAGGTGTCGTTCACGCTGCCGCCGCGCGAGTTCGGGCGCACCTGGGAGATCGTGGTCAACACCGCCGATCCGCTGCTGGCGCAGCGGCGCAAGACCGCCCGGTCCGGCAGCCAGGTGGACGTGCCCGGGCACACCCTCCAGGTGCTGCGCTGCCGCTACTGACCCAGCAGCGTCGCCTCCCGCAGGGCGGCGGGCTCCGCACGCCGGTCGAGGATCCGGCCGTACGCGTCGAGCAGGTAGAGCGTGACACCCGTGTCGCCGGTGACCCGGACCAGCATCCGGTCACCGGCGGCCGGGTGGACCTCGGCGTTCAGCCGGTCGGCCGGGGCGATCCCGGCCGGCAGCGGGACATCGGCGCCGGTGCCGGTGTCCACCACCCGGAAGCCGGAGGTGATCCGGTCGGACGGGCCGCCGGGCAGGCCGATCACGGCGCGGCGGCCGTCGTCCGAGACACCCTGGACGCTGAAGCCGCCGGCACCCGACTCGTCGTCGTGGTGGACTCGATGCACGACGGTGCCGTCGGCCGCACGGGCCACGACGATCTCCCCGTCGTCGTCGTAGGCGACGAACTCCCCGTTCGGCGACCAGGCGACGTAGGTGACCACGCCGGAGACCGGGGTACTGGTCATGGCGAGCGAGTACACGTCGAGGAGCCGCCGCGGGGCCGGCACGTCCTGGGCGACCAGCATCCGCCGTGAGTCCGGCAGCCAGGCCGGAGAGTTGCCGCCCGCGCAGATGACATCGTTGAGGACCCGCCGCCGGCCGGACCCGTCCGGGTTGGCGACGATCAGGGCGAGGGTGCCCATCGAGTCCGTCTCGGTCCAGGCGACCAGGCGGTGATCGGGTGACACCGACAGGCCGCACACCGGGCCCGGTACCGGCATCAGGTCCCGCACGGTGCCGCCGTCGAACATCCGCACCTGGATCCCGGCGTCGTAGTAGAGGCTCGGGATCGGCGCCGGGACGAGGTCGGCCGGGGTGTCCGGCCGGGCCGTCCGGCCCGCCCAGGCGATGCCCGAGACGACCGCGACGGCCACGGCCACGGCCACGGCTGTACGGCGGCGACGGCGCACCCGGCGCGACGCCGCCCGCACCCGCTCCCCCAGGTCGGCCGGCCGCACCTCGTCGGCGATCTCGGTCAGGTAGTCGGCGAGGTTGTTCACGACAGGACTCCCTTCCGGCTACGGGCACCGGTCAGCTCGGCACCGAGTTCCGGGGCGATCACCCGCATCCGGCCCAGGGCCCGCGCGGTCTGGCTCTTGACGGTGCCGACACTCACCCCGAGCAGGTCGGCCACCTCGGACTCGGTCCGGTCCTCGAAGAACCGCAGAACCAGAACGGCCCGCTGCTTCGCCGACAGCCGCAGCAGCGCCGCCCGCAGGGCGAGGCGCAGGCTGACCGGGCCGGCGTGGTCGGCACCGGCCGCCTCGGGCAAGCTGCCCGCCAGCACCTCCGCGACCCGGCGGCGGCGCCACCAGGAGACCTGCAGGTGGTACATGGTGCGGCGGGCGTACGCCTCGGCGTTGCCGGTGTCGGCGAGCCGCCGCCAGGCCAGGTGCGTGCGGGTCAGGGCCGACTGCACCAGGTCCTCGGCGAGCTGCTGGTCGCCGGTCAGCAGGTAGGCCGACCGCAGCAGCGCATGCGTCCGGGCCCGCACGAACGAGTCGAACTCGTCCTCAGTGGTCTCCACGGCATCCATGACGCTCGACCGGGCCCGAATGGTTGGCGGTGCTAGCAGGCCAGTTTCTGGCCGGCGTGCTTGCGGGTCGCGGCCATGTAGACGGCGGCCGATTCGACGCCGGGCATGTCCCGCAGGCCGTCGGTGGCCGAGCAGTGGAACGACGTGCCGGTCGACCGCGCCGAGAACGAGGCCGGCATCGCGTCGGGATCGACGCTTTCCAGCATGTCGCTCATCCGAGCGTTCTCGGTGAGCTGCTTGAAGTGCGCGTAGGCCTCTTCGGAGCTTTCGAACGTGACGTCGCCCAACCTCTCGAGACGGGCCTGGATCGCCGCCTTCTGATCCGCCGTCACCTCGCGTTTCAGCTGCACCGACACGGTGAACGTGCGCACCTCGGGCTGCCGCCAGCCGGCCAGATAGAGTCCGCCGCCGCCGATGGCCACGCCGAGCAGCATGGCCACCGCCGACACGGCCGGCGTCACCAGCCACAGCCGGACAGGGCGGCCCGGCGCGGCGGGCTCGGATGCGTCGGTCACGGCGCCGAAAGTACAACAACCCGGGCCGGCGCGATGCCCCGTCAGCAGGAGATCTCGGCGCCCGGCTGGTCCTTCGTGTACACCATCGCCACCCGGACCTGCTGGACGCCCGGCGCCTTCCAGAGGGCGGAGACCTGCTCGCAGCGGAACTCGGTGCCGGTCGTCTCCACCTCGAACCGCTGCGGCCAGCTCGCCGGGTCGGACTCCCCGAGGATCGCCACCAGGTCCTTGTTGGCCGGGTCGGTCCGGGCGGCCTCGTAGGCGTCCCGGGAACTGACGAACGTGACGCCGCCCGCCGACGGAATCTTGTCGAGGGTGGTCTGCACCGCCGCCTTCTGCTCGGCGGTCACGCCGTCCTTCAGGTAGATCCACACCACGAAGTCGCGCTGGTCGGGCTGCCGCCAACCGGCCAGCAGGACCGCGCCGCCGCCGATGCCGACCCCGAGCAGCAGGGACGCGGCCGCCACGATCAGCGCCACCGGCCAGAAGCGCGCCGGGCGCGGCTGTGTCTCGGGTACGTCGGTCACGGCGCCGAAATTACAACAACGCGCGCCGATCCGATGCCCCGTGCCGGGCGTGCAAGCATGGGCGGGTGCGACTGATCGGGGCCGGATGGGGCCGCGTCGGGAGGTGACCGCGGTGATGGGGGACGTGGCAGGCCGGGCTTTCGCCTGGATCGAGTCGGTGGCGGTCGATGCGGGCGGCGGGCTCGGCTGGACCGAGGCGGGCCGGCCGGACGACGGACTGTACGCGGGGACGGCCGGCGTTCTGCTCGGCTGCACCGAGGCGGTGGCGGCCGGCCTGGCACCGCGGGTGGGCCCGGCCGCCCGGGACCGCCTCGTACATCTGGTCACCGCCGGTGCCCAGCTCGACGATGGGCTGTTCGAGGGCTGGCCGGGGGTCGCGGTCGCGCTGCGCGCCTGGGCCGGCGTGACCGGTGACGACACCGCCCGGACGGCCGCCGAGACGGTGATCGGGCGGGTCGCCGCGCGGATGCCGGCCCGGCTCGGCGATCCGGGCCGCTGCACCGACATCATCTCCGGTGACGCCGGGATCCTGCTGGCCCTGGTGGACGGCTGCGACGACCCGGCGGTGGCCGGCGCGGCCGGGCGGGTGGCGGACGGGCTGGTCGCGGTGGCGCTCGATCGGCCGGACGGGCTGCACTGGCGGATGGACCCGAGCCCGGCGTACGAGCATCTGCTCCCGGGTTTCTCGCACGGGACCGCCGGGGTCGCGTACGCCCTGGCCCGGGTGGGGGAAACGCTGGGCCGGACCGACCTGATCGATGTTGCCGTCCGCGCCGCGGACGACCTCCTGGCGCTCGGGCATCAGCCCGGCGGCGGGTGGGCGGTGCCGCTGATGATCCCGCCCAAGCCGGGCCGGCCCACCGTGAACTTCGGCTGGTGTCACGGGCCGACCGGCACGATCCGGACGTTCGCCCTGCTCGATGCCCTGCGGCCGGATCCGCGCTGGCGGCGCGGGATCGACGCCTGCCTGCGCGGGCTGCGGGACAGCCGGATCCCGGAACGGCTGTACCCGGGTTACTGGGACAACGTGGCCCGCTGCTGCGGCACCGCGGGCGTCGGCCAGGTGCTGCTCGACCGTTACCGGGCCACCGGCGACCCGGAGATGCTCGCCTGGTCGCGGCGCCTCGCCGACGACGTGCTGGCCCGCACGCTGACCACGCCGGCCGGTGTCACCTGGTCGAACTTCGAGCACACGGCCACCCCGCCGGACCTGCCGCCGGAGGCCGGTTTCATGCAGGGCACCGCCGGCATCGCCGGCTGGCTGGCCCGTCTCGACGCCCCGCACACCGGGCCGGTGCTGGACTGGTTATGAGATCAGGACGGCTTTGCCGACTATCCGGCCGGCGGCCAGGCGGACCATCGCGGCCGGCGCCTCGTCGAGCGGGAAGACCTCGCTGAGCGGGCGGCGGGGCCCGAAACCGAGCCGGCTGATCAGCGGCAGGCCGGTCATGGCGTGCCAGGCGCCGCGGTCGACACTCCGGATAGTGGAAGACGTCGCCGATACTCTCAGGCGAGACATGGGTAACAGGCTGCATAATGCAGCGATCGGGTAAGACTTGAGGTATGCGCCCCCGCCCCTACCTCGTCCTGGCCATCTGCTGCATGAGCCTGTTCATCGTCGGCATGGACGCGACGATCATGAACATCGCTCTGCCGGCCCTGCGCGAGGACCTCGGGGCGAGCATCTCCGGGCTGCAGTGGACCATCGACGCGTACACCCTGGTTCTGGCCAGTCTTCTGGTCCTGTCCGGGTCGACCGCGGACCGGGTCGGCCGGCGCCGGACCTTCCAGACCGGGCTCGCCCTGTTCAGCGCCGGATCGCTGCTGTGCAGCGTGGCGCCCAGCCTGGGCTGGCTGATCGCGTTCCGGGCGGTGCAGGCGATCGGCGGGTCGATGCTCAACCCGGTCGCCATGTCGATCATCACGAACACGTTCACCGAACCGCGCGAGCGGGCCCGGGCGATCGGCGTGTGGGGCGGGGTGGTCGGGTTCAGCATGGCGGCCGGGCCGCTGCTCGGCGGGTTCCTGGTGGACACGCTCGGGTGGCGCTCGATCTTCTGGGTCAACGTGCCGGTCGGGGTGGCGGCGTTCCTGCTCGCCTGGAGGTTCGTGCCGGAGTCCCGCGCACCCCGGCCACGCCGTCTCGACCCGGTCGGGCAGGTGCTGGTGTTCCTGGTGCTGGCCGGAGTGACGTACGGAATCATCGAGGGACCCACCGCGGGCTGGGGATCGCCGCTGATCGTCGGGTGTTTCCTGGTCGGCGCGGCGGCCCTGGCCGCCCTTCTGTACTACGAGCCGCGCCAGGCCGAACCCCTGCTGGAGCTGCGGTTCTTCCGCAGCGCGCCGTTCAGCGGCGCCACACTGATCGCGGTGTCCGCGTTCGGCGCCCTGGCCGGGTTCCTGTTCCTCAACTCGATCTACCTGCAGGACGTGCGCGGCCTGACCCCGCTGCACGCCGGCCTGTGGACGCTGCCGATGGCCGCCACCACCGCGCTGTTCTCGCCGATCTCCGGGCGGCTGGTCGGGGCCCGCGGCACCCGCCTGCCGCTCACCCTGGCCGGCCTCGCCTTCATGGCCGGGCTGCTGCCGCTGACCCGGCTGTCCGCCGGCACCCCGGTCTGGCTGCTGATGACCTGCTACGTGCTGTTCGGGTTCGGCTTCGCCATGGTCAACTCGCCGATCACCAACACCGCCGTGTCCGGCATGCCCCGCGAGCAGGCCGGGGTGGCCGCGGCGATCGCCTCGACCAGCCGGCAGGTCGGCGGGGCGCTCGGCGTCGCGGTGATCGGTGCGGCCGTGGCCGGGAGCGCCGGGGCCGGGTTCGCCGAGGCCAGCCACACGGGCTGGTGGATCATGTCGGGGCTGGGCGCGGCGGTGCTGGTCCTGGGCCTGGCCACGACCGGGAAGTGGGCGCGCGGCACGGTCGAGCGGGCCGCGGTGCACACCGCCCCGGCGGAGGCGGCCAAGATATCGATGTGACGATCAAGCGGGTTCTGGCGGCCGCGGCGGCCTCGGTGCTGCTGCTCGGCGGGGCGTACGCCGGGTTCCTCGGGCACCGGTCCCGGCACGCGGTCTCGCTCGCGCCGGACGGGCCGTACCGGGTGGGGCGGGCCGTGCACGAGGTCGCCGACCGGTCGCGCACCGACGAACTGGCGCCGCTCGGCGGGAACCCGCGGGTGCTGTCGGTGTGGCTCTGGTACCCGGCCGCCGCCGGCGGCACGCCGTCGCCCTACGCGCCCGGGGAATGGGCGGCGTTGCATCGCTTCGGCTGGGGCCAGACCGACTTCCAGAAGATCAACACCGGGACGTACGACGAGGCGCCGCTCGCCGCGGGGACGTTCCCGATCGTGGTGCTGACGCCGGGGCTCGGGCTGTCCGCGCCGCAGTACGCGGCCCTCGCCGCCCGGATCGCGAGCCGGGGCTACCTGGTCGCCGGGGTGACGCCGACCTACAGCGCCGACCTGACCGTGATCGGTGGCAAGCCGATTCGCTGGTCGGCGGCCGGGCGGCCGGCCGACCTGACCGGGCCGCGCGGCGACCGGCTCGCCACGGTGCAGGCGGCCGACGCGCGATTCGTGGCCGGTCGGATCGCGGTGCTGCTCGGGACGCACGCCGACCCGGATCGGGTGATCTACGTGGGGCACGGGTCGGGCGGGGCCGCCGCCCTCGAGGCGTGCCGCACCGACGACCACTGCCGGGGCGCCGCCGACCTGGACGGGACGCCACGGGGGCAGGTCGCCACGGGTGGGCTGGACCGGCCGGTGCTGCTGCTCGGCCCGGCCGCCGGCGACGAGACGACCCGCCGGATGATCGCGGCGGGCGGTCGTCCGGCGTGGGCCTACACGCTGCCCGGCACCGGGCCGCTCGACTTCACCGATTACGCGGCGTACTGGCTGGCCGCGCCGGTGCGGCGGGCCCTGCGCCTGGGCAACCCGGCCACCGTCCGGATCACCGCCGACTACCTGGCCGCCTTCCTCGACTCGGTGGCCACCGGCGCCCCCTGGCGGGCGCCTGCCGAGCCGGGGGTGCGCGCGGCTGACATAGTTGTTCGATGACGGAACCCACCCCGATCGTCCGCGTTTTCGACCAGGCCTCCGAAACGTACGACAACGTCGGGGTGAAGTTCTTCCGGCCGATCGCCGCCCAGCTCGTGCGGGCCGTCGCGCCCCGGCCGGGCGAGCGGGTCCTCGACGCGGGGTGCGGCGCCGGGGCGGTGCTCGTGCCGGTCGCCGAGGCGGTCGGGCCGGGCGGGCAGGTCATCGGCATCGATCTCGCGCCCGGCATGGTGGCGCGCAGCCGGGCCGCGGCCACCGGCCTCGACCAGGTCCGGGTGGAGCTCGGCGACGCCCAGCACCCGGCTTACCCCGACGGTTCGTTCGACGTGATCACCTCGGGACTCGTGCTGTTCTTCCTGCCCGATCCGCCGGCCGCGCTCACCGCGTACCACCGGCTTCTGCGGCCCGGCGGCCGCCTGGCCGTCAGCAGCTTCGCCCAGCACGACCCCCGCTATCCGCAGGCCATGAAGATTCTGGCCCGGTTCGCCGACAGCCCGCCCGAACGCCGGAACCACCCGATGTTCGACTCGGCGGAGAGCCTGCGGGAGGCGGTCCTGGCCGCCGGCTACGCCGCCGCCGACGTGCGCGAGGTGGCGGTCCGCAGCGAGTTCAACGACGCCGCCCATCTGTACGAGTGGATCGGCTCGCACGCCGGGCGCCAGATGGTGGACCGAATTCCGGTCGCCCGGCGGTCCCTGGCGATCTCGGCGCTCGCCGCCGAGCTGGACCATCCGCTCGACTTCACCACCCGCGTCCGGATCGTCGTCGCGCAATGCTGATCATCGTCAGCGGCGCGCCGGGCACCGGGAAGAGCACGCTCGCGCACCGGCTCGCCCGGTCGCTGGGCTGCCCGGTGATCAGCCGCGACGAGATCCGGGAGGGGATCGTCCACGCCGGAACGCCTGATCCTTCTTTCCGGCACACCTACCGGACCTTTGTCGACACGGTGTCGTCGCTGGTCACGGCCGGGGTCACGGTGATCGCCGAGGCTGCCTTCCAGGACGGGCCGTGGCAGCCGCTGCTCTCCCTCGGGCCGACGCTCGTGATCCGCTGCGTCGCGGAACCGTCGGTCGCGGCAAACCGCGTGGTGGTCCGGGCCGCGCATCCGGGCGCGCCGTTGGGCGTACGGGAATGGGTGCCCATCGCGGCGTCGCTGCCGACCCTGATCGTCGACACGACGTCCGGCTACTCACCGGACTTTCCGGAAGTATTGGCGTTCGCCGGTCAGACGCCGCTGGGATAGGTCTCGAGCTCGCGGGTGTCGATGTGCAGCGGGTGCAGCGGTCGCAGAGCGTGCGTCTCGTCGATCCAGAGGAACGCGTCGTAACGGTCGCCCAGCACGGACGGTACATAGTTGCCCCAGCGGTCCCGCTCCGGGCGGTAGACCACCCCGATCGCCCGGTGGAAGATCTCGTCGACCAGCAGGTCGGGCCGCTCGCCCAGCGGCGGGAAGACGAACAGCGACCGCGGCGGCGCCTCGGCGTGCAGCACGTCCTCGATCGACCCGGGCCGCCCCTCCGGCACCGGCAGGACCCGCATCGGCGCACCCCAGTCGCGGCCGGCCACCACCGTGCCGCGGTGCGAGCCGAAGCCGACCAGCAGCACCCGGCCGGCGCCGAACCGGTACCGGGCCAGCTCGCCCAGGGTGACCTCGCCGCGCCGGGACTGGTCGGTGGCCCGGCCGTCGCCGACGTGCGTGTTGTGCGCCCACACCACCGCCTTCGACCCGTCGCCGTAGTGGTCGAGCAGCCGGGCCAGGGTCGCGTCCATGTGCCGGTCGCGGACGTTCCACGAGTCCGGGCCGCCGCGCATCACCGCCCGGTAGTAGTGCTCTGCCCCGGCCACCACCTCGGCGTTCTGCCACACCCCGAAGTCACCGCCGCGCAGGTCGATCAGCATCCGCACGACGTCGTCCTCGCACGACGCGTCGGCGAACCGGGTGGCGTAGGCGTACGCGTTGGGGTCCTCGCCGTAGGCGGCCAGGCAACCGAAGGCGGCCAGCGCGGCCGGCACCCGGTCCGGATCGTGCTCGCGCAGCCAGACCAGGATCTCCCGGATCGACTCCCACAGCGAGTAGACATCGAGACCGTGGAAGCCGACGTGTGTCCCGGCGTGCGCGTTGTGGCCGCGCAGCCACTCGGCGAAGTCGACGGTCTCCTCGTTCGCCCACATCCAGGTCGGCCAGCGGTCGTAAGCCAGCAGTGCCTCCCTCGGCGGCACGGCACCCTTCACCGCTTCGTCGACGCGCGCGCAGTCCGGCCAGTCCCCCTCGACCGCGACGAAGCCGAACCCGCGCTCCGCGATCAATCGGCGGGT
>NZ_BOQN01000086.1 GCF_018332695.1 Paractinoplanes toevensis | reverse complement strand
ACGTACAGGATCGCGTCGACGATCGCCCGGCGAGGATGTTTCGGGATACGACCCGGCGACTTGATCAACGGAAGCATCGGTTCCACGATCTCCCATTGTCCGTCGGTCAGGTCCGAGGGATACCGCCGTTCACGCTGCACCACGCCAGCTTCACGGCATCTGCACCCTCGGTAGGGACACGCCGTGCGACACCACTCTCAAACACTCACTTAGAAATCATGATCGACATACCGAACGCAAATGATCGTGGTTGTCGCCCACGCCCATCTCAATATACGGCGTGGCATGTTTCCTTCGACCAATTCCGAGTGCTCGACCCAGTGGATTGGGTGCACCATTCCCAGCATGATCGAACGCACTGTCATCGGCAAATGAGTGAGTCGATCATGCTTTCTTATCAGTTCCGACATCACGCACCGTAGTTGTACTTCCGTCGGCCGGTTCGGGCATCAAGCCTGGACAAAGTGCCGGCGCTGCTTGGCTGGGCGTGCCCGGCGGAGGTGCGGCCCGCGGTGTAACGTGATACCAGTCGGCTTAGGTCAGGGTGGTGTGCCACAGTCGGCGCGCTCTCTCGGCGGCTCAGCGGCGACGCGTTGCGCAGGTGGGCGTAGCGGCGGTAGGTCAGTCGCCAGCCGTCGCGGCAACGCGGCAGGCCGCCGCCGGTTCGCCGGGAAGCATTCGGTGTGCTCGCCGATCAGGTGCTGTGTGGGGGGAAGTGCCCAGCGGGCGGTGTCGCCGTTCTGCCTCAGGTAGATAGGGCATAGCTCGCCGTTCAGGTCCCGCCATCAGCGAGGCGGCAACAAAGGCAGCCGGCCCGATGGTGGCGATGTTTCTGGCCAGGCTGACCCTTAGCTTGGGCGTATCGCAGTCGTGATCCGCCCCCGTTTTACTCACCGAAAACAGCGCGAGCTGATGGCAAACAATGACAAGTCGCCGAAGGTGTTTGGCCGCGTCTGAGCTGGTCAGATCCTACTCTTGACATACAATGCGAAGGCCTGCAAAGTCGCGGTTTACAACAAGGGGTCGCAGGTTCAAATCCTGTCAGCCCGACGTGGGGAAAGGCCAGCTCAGCTGGCCTTTTTCATTTCCTCTAATGAATGCGTTCCGATCTCCGCGACACGCATTTTTGCCCGAACGCGCGTACGGTTTACCGGATCGTCGTTGATCTCGTCCTTCGTGTCGGCCAGTGGGGGAGTGCGGCGTCCGGTCTCCACGTGGGCGCGTGCATCCCCGAAAGTGGCGTTGAGCAGGTCTTCCCTCCCGTGACTCGCCGGCCGTCAGCCGCTGGCCGTCAGCCGCTGGCCGCGACCTTGAATATGGCGCTTGTTCTATGTCCAATCAGGATGGTCACGACACCTCAGTGACACGAACGCCCGTACGGTGATCTTGGTCCTCCCGCCAGGGTGCCGGCCGTAGCCGGTGGCCGCGGCGGATGCCTGCTGATTGCCTGCCGGTGGGCGCTCAGGCCGCCGTCGTCCATCTCGGTCCTCGCGGCGGCGGCTCGAATCGTGTCCCGCAAGGTGCGGCTTGCCCCTGCGGTTGTCGTGGCCCCGACCGCACACGGCGTATGTCCCGGCCTCCGCGTCAGCGAGCCTCCGCCGTTGCCATGACGTGCCGATCCGGGTGCCCGTTGGTTCCATCGGCTTCACCGGACTCTCCGCCGATGATCCCCTGTGGAGGGATCTTCACAGGGGGGAAGAAACGTATGGCGAAGGCTGAGTCGCGACGTCGACGAGCCAGCTGGGCAATGGTGACCGTGATGGTGGTCGCCGCGGTGAATCTTATCTCCGGAGGAATGTCGCCGGCCTGGGGAATTGTCTTTGGTGATGACTCCACCAGGACGTTCGGACAGGTGCAAGTTTGGATCAGCAACAACGGAACGTCGGAATATAATTGCACCGGCAGCCTTATCAGTGCCGTCTGGGTCCTGACCTCCGGTCACTGCGTGCACGACGTCCCGACAAATGTCCGGATCGGCAGCGTGCGCCTTGGTCAGGGCGAGTTGCGGGTGGTCGACATCGAGTCCTCGCGGATCGATCCGGGGGCGGACGTGGCACTTCTGCGGCTGGCGCTGCCGACGACGCATACCGAGCTGGTCGTCTCCTACGGGCGCGGACAGCCCGCCTTGGGCTCGACCGTCACCGTCCGTGCCTGGGGGACGAAGGGCGAGCTCAACGACAATCGGCCGGCCGCGTGGATGCAGACGTCCACGCACCGCATGGGTATCGATCCGGCCGGCGATCCGACGCCGCCCAACCAGTACTCGATGTACAGCCTCAAAGGATTCACCATGAAAGGTGACTCGGGCTCCGGTGTGATGTACAAGGGAACGGTCTGCGGGGTGTTGTCGAACACCGACAGCCTCGGCACCAGGTCGACCGCCGTGTCGACCGACGCCGTGGCCGACTGGATCGCCCAGACCAGCGGGATCACCCCCACCGGAAACCGGGCCTGCAACACCAACGTGGTCAAACGCCAGTTCTACCGGCTCATGCCTCTGGGTGACGAGATCGCGCAGGGGCAAGGAAGTTCGTCTGGCAACGGATTCCGTAAAGGCCTGGGCGACAAGCTGGGCGGAACCGGCGCGGACGTCGACTTCGTCGGTACCCAGCAGGGCGGCACCATGCTGGACGATCAGAACGAAGGCCATCGGGGCTACTTCCTCGATGACCTCACCAAGATCACCAGTCCCCAGCTGTCCAGCTGGCGGCCGAACCTCGTCGCCCTCTATGCGGGCACCAACGACATGGCTTTCAATGTTGCTCCGGAGACCGCCCCGGGCCGGCTCCGGGAGGTGATCGAGGATGCCTTCGACGGGGATCCGGACGTGACCGTCCTGGTGTCCACGCTGGTTCCGTCACGCGATCCGGCGGTGCAGAGCCGCATCGATCAGTTCAACGCCACGGTCCCGCTGATCGTCGAGGAGTACCAGAAGACCGGCAAGCACGTCGAGCTGGCCGACATGAGTGCCGTCACCGTCGACGACCTCGCCGACACGACGCATCCGAACGACGTCGGCTACGCCAAGATGGCCAATGCCTTCTTCGACAGCGCCGAGGAGGTGACCGCCCGCGGCTGGGTCGCCGAGCGGGACGGGGGTATCGGTCCGCGTGACGACGCCGCCACCGACCTGCGGATCATGGCGCTGGGGTCGTCCACGACGTACGGTCAGGGCAGTTCCGACGGGAACGGTTACCGCGCGGTGGCCGGCATGGGATTCAGCGACCTGATCGATCCGGGCAGCGGATCCGGCACGGATGCACCGCACGTCGACTGGGTGGGGTCGGTCCGGGTCGGGAGGATGGCTGACCGCGAGGTCGAGGGGTGGAAGGGTTTCATCCTCAACGACATCGCCGGCAAGGCGAGCTGCGCGGTCAAGGCGTACCAGCCCAACGTCGTCACTCTCATCGCCGGCGGGAACGACATGATCCAGCCGTTCGATCCCGACGGGGCACCCGCGCGGCTGGAGCACCTGATCGAGCAGATCACCACCGATTCCCCGGGCGCGACCGTGCTGGTGGCCGGCATGCAGCCGTTCCGGGACGCGGCCATCGCCGAGCGCGGCCGGAAGTTCACCGCTCAGATCCCGGGTATCGCTGATCGGCTCGCGCAGCGTGGCCTCCGGGTCGTCTACACCGACATCTCCTCGGTGCAGCCGTCCGAGATCGGCTCCGACGGCATCCACCCCACCGACGCGGGATACGTCAAGATCGGGCAGGCTTTCGTACGGGCGGGTGGTGAGGCGTTGAGCCGGGGGTACATCCGGCAGCCCAACGCGGCCCCGAACGCCGCCGCCAACCCCTGTGGCCTGACGGACGACGGAGCCGGCGGCGTGGCCAGTCAGTGGAACCTCGGCGCCGGTTGGGAGGACCACGGCGTGGTCCAGGGCACCGACCTGCCGAAGGATGAGAGCCGGTGGTTGGTCGACATCAACCGGGACGGCAAGGCGGAACTCGTCAGCGTCGATCCGAGCCAGCACTTCCGGTTCTGGTGGAACAGCGGCCCCTCCGGTACGGGCTGGAAGCCGTTCGTCGAGGGGAGGAACTCCTATCAGCCCAAGCCGGGCGCGGTCGGCAACGCGCTGCGGTTCGGTGACGTCGACGGGGACGGGTTCCCCGACTGCATGGTGATCGACCTGAAGGGTGGGGTCGACGTACGCCTGTGGAATCCCGACGCGCCCTCCGGCGAGCGCATGTGCCAGCTGCCGGTCAACTCCATGGGGCCGCCGAACTCGAACGTCTACAAGAAGGGCGGGTACGACCCCTGGCCG
Source organism: Paractinoplanes toevensis (assembly GCF_018332695.1). Taxonomy (GTDB): domain Bacteria; phylum Actinomycetota; class Actinomycetes; order Mycobacteriales; family Micromonosporaceae; genus Actinoplanes; species Actinoplanes toevensis. Next base: position 21,976 of record NZ_BOQN01000086.1, on the reverse strand, counting down.
CAGTTCGACACGCCGGGCGAGCCGTTGAGCATCGACCCGGACTCGCGGATCCGCTTCGTCGACGTCACCGGCGGCGGTCGCGCCGACTACCTGGTGATCGAGCCCGATGACACCACCACTGCCTGGCTCAACCTGGGCATCCTCAACAAGCAGGCCGTCCCGATCACCAACGGCGTGGGCTGGTCCGCCCCGGTCAAGCTGAGCGGGCCACTGGCCAGCCCGAGGGAGATCCGGTACGCCGACATCAACGGGGACAAGCGCGCGGACCGCATTCTCATCACCGCCAAGGGTGGTGCCCGCGCGTGGATCAACGAGGGCCCCACCGGTCAGGTGGGCACGTTCCGGGACATCGGCCGGATCGCCGCGGACAGCGGTCTACCACCGAAGGAGATTCAGTTCGCCGACATGGACGGTGACGGCAAGGCCGACTTCTCCCGGATCGGCTGGACCGCCGTGACCCACACCTGGCTGAACAAGCTCGCGCCGAGCTATTTCACCACCTTCCACCCGTAGCCCGGCGTTACGTCGAAGTAGGGGCGCGAGGTACGGCTGCCGTACCTCGCGCCCCGTCGCGTACAACCAGCGCCTGATCAGCCGATCGTGGCGAGATAGTCCGCTACAGCCGCGCCTGCGGACGCGCAGTCCGACCTGTCGATCTTCAACAGCATCCTGCTCGGCTTCGCCGGAGTCTCACTTCTTGTCGGGGTCTTCCTGATCCTCAACACTCTGGCGCCGAGGATCCCAGGAGGCGAGGGAGAAGAGCACGGGCACCCTATCGCCGGGGCGTCCACGTCCGATGAGGCCCAGCGTGAGCAGGAGGGCGTACGTGCTTTTGCCGCAGCCGGGAGGTCCGACGACGACCGCGCGCGCCGGGTGCTCGCGATCACCGGCGGCCAGGAACATTCGGGCGAGGTAGTCGCCGTACTCGTCCTTGGTCAGGGTCGCGGGCATCCATAGCTTGCCCAGTGTTCGCCTGATTTTTCCGACGATGCCGGTGCCCTCGCGGCCGAGCCGGTCCAGGACACGCGGACTGTCGGTTGCCCATCGCACCCGCAGAGGAGGGTCGGAGACCAGGCGGTGCCACTTCCCTTCCTGTTGCCACTGCGTCCGGACTCGATCGGCCAGGATTCTCTTCGCGTTCGCGACTTGCTTCTCGTCGCTGGCCCGCGGCACGACTGGTGTGCCGCGCAGTAGCGGCCGGAGCCATGCCAGCAGCGGAACGACGGCTGCGGCGATGGTCGCCACCAGGGGCTCTGTTGCATTGCGAGATGTGTGGACAGGCGTAGCCGGGGAGACGCGGTGCCTAGATCGCTTGGGCGAGTTCGGTGAACGCCGCGGCGACCCGCAGCTCGGCTGGGCGTCGACTGCGAGTTCGTAGTGGCCGCTGGGCAGGTTCTGGACGAAGGCGTGCCCGGCGATCACCGTCTGCGCTGTCCGATCAGTCTGTAGCCCGCGCATCGGTCTCAGCCGCCGGTTGAGCTGACCGTGATCGGCCTCGATCGGATTGTTGGTGTACTGCTCGACGTGGTGCCACGCCGCCGGCACCAGTTCTTCGAGCACAGCGGGGTAGACCGGTGATGCGTCGGTGAGCACCTCAGTCGGTGCGACCTTAAGCGTGCGCAGGGCGCGGGTGAAGAACCGGCGGGCCGCGGCGGCATCGCGTCGGACGGAGACCAGCGCGTCGACGACTTGGTCGTGCTGGTCAATCGCCCGGTAGAGATTGCGCCATACGCCGTTGACTCTGACGTACGTTGCGTCGACGAACCACCGGTCGCACGGCGTGTGCCGCGCGAACCTGGCCGCGTCGGCCAGCAGCGGCGTGTACCGCTGCATCCACCGGTAGACGGTGACGTGATCGACCTCGATCCCGCGTTCGGTGAGCAGTTCCTCGACGTCGCGATAGGACAGGCCGTAGCGCAGGTACCAGCGCACGGCCACGACGATCACCTCGGTAGGGAAGCGGAATCCGGCGAAAGCGGATCTGGGAGGAGTCCAAGGGTGCGATCGAGCAGCGTGCTTCACCGGCCAAGCCTCCGCCTGGATCTTCCGACGCGTGAACGCAACAGAACCTCCTCATCACCGCCAAGGGCGGCGCGCGAGCCTGGATCAACGAGGGCCCGCGGGGGGCGAGCGGCACGTTCCGCGACATCGGCCGGATCGCCGGTGACAGCGGACTGCCACCGGCCGACATCCAGTTCGCCGACATGGACGGCGACGGCAAGGCCGACTTCTCCCGCATCGGCTGGACCGGAGTCACACACACCTGGCTGAACAAGCCCTCGGCCGACTATTACAAGGTGTTCCACCCATAGCACCGCGGCCTGCCAGGCTTGAATCGAGGTCTGGCAGGCCTCACCGGTAGCCGTGCTCGGCCAGATGCCGGACGCGTTGCTCGCATGTAGCGGGGTCCTCCGGGATGAGCGTGCCCAGGCCGTCGACGTACCAGTTGAACATGCAGAAGGCCGCGGCGATCAGGACGGTGTCGTGGATGGCCTGGTCATCGGCCCCGGCCTCGCGGGCCCGCGCCACGTCGTCGGCGGTCACCGTGCGGCCGTCGACGCGCACCTTCTCGGCGATGGCCAGCAACGCCGTCAGCAGCGCGTCCGGCTCGGCGTCGCCGGCCAGTCGCCGCGCCACGGCGCCGTGTGTCTCGGCGCAGAAGGCGCATTTCGTTGCCGCGCGACACGTACGCGGCGATGGTCTCCCGCTGCCCCGCTGCCCCGCTGCCCCGTGGTGAGCGGCGATGGCTCGCGTAGAAGGACCTCGTTGAGCCTGCTGGGCAGATCGCCGGTGGTACCACCGATGTGACGGAACGGTCCAGTTCGTTTTCGGAAGGGTGTGGCTGATGTCGTCGGAGTGGCCCTGGACCACCTCACCGGTATGCCTGATCACCGGCGCCGGACGCGGTCTCGGCTGGGAGGCGGCCGTCGAGCTGGCGGGCCGGGGCACCACGGTGATCGTCGCCGGCCGGGATTTCACCGCCGTGGCGAACGCGGCGGCCCGCAGACGTTGACCAGTTCGCTGGACATCACCGACGGCCCCCAGGTCGCCGCCGCGACCACGCGGACGATTTCCGCTGATCGTGCACCGATCCTTGCCTCTCCGGTCGCGGAGTCGGTGACTGCCGGCGGCATCCGGCACGATTCTTGAGTTGTTGCATGGACATTGAGCATTCAAGCGGAGGCCGGAATGACGCAGAACGGCACGAGCGATCCGGCCCTCCCGTACCCGTTCGGCTGTGCGGATCGGCTGGAGGTGGACGACGCGTACGGAGCGCTTCGTCAACAGGAGACGATGGCGCGAGTGCGTCTGCCGTTCGGTGAGGATGCCTGGCTCGCCACCCGGTACCCGGATGTCAAGGCCGTCCTCGGCGATCCGCGGTTCAGCCGAGCTGCCACCGTTGGACGGGACGAACCACGCGTCACTCAGCAGCAGCTGGGCACCGGAATTCTGTCGATGGACCCGCCCGACCACACCCGTCTGCGCCGGCCGGTCCTCAGGGCCTTCACCGCCAGGCGGGTGGAGCTGCTACGCCCCGCGACGGTGGCGACCGCCAACGAGCTCATTGATCGCATGGAGTCGACCAGGTCCACCGGTGGACCTGGTCGAACACTTCGCGACCCCGCTGCCGGTGCGAGTGATCTGCGGTCTGCTCGGCGTTCCGGTGGGTGACCAGGATCTGTTCCGGACCTGGTCGGAGGCCTTCATCTCGTCGACCTCTTTCAGCCCGGAGAAGATCCAGGAATACATCGGAAATCTGTACGCCTACATTTCCGGCCTGATCGCGCAGCGACGAGTCACGCCGTCCGACGATCTGCTCACCGCGATAGTGCAGGCGCACGACGATCGCGAGGAAATCACCGAGCAGGAAATGGTGGAACTGGCGGCCGGCCTGCTCGCGGCGGGCCACGAGACCACGGTCCTGCAGATTTCCAACTTCATGTACGTGCTGATGCGGCACCAGGCCGAGAGGGAGAAGATGACGGGCGACCCGTCGCTGATCCCGTCGGCGGTCGAGGAGCTTCTGCGATTCGTGCCCCTGTTCGCCTCGTCCACGTTCGCGCGTTACGCCACTGAGGACGTACGGGTCGGCGGCACTCTCGTGCGGGCCGGCGATCCGGTCGTCCCGTCGTTGACCTCGGCCAACCGGGATCCTTCGGTGTTCACCGACCCCGATCGCCTGGATGTGACGCGCGCCGCCAATCCGCACTTCGGCTTCGGCCACGGCGCCCACCACTGCATCGGCGCGCGGCTGGCTCGCATGGAGTTACAGGTGTCGCTCGAGACGCTGCTCACCCGTCTGCCGAACCTGCGGCTCGCGGTCGGCGATGACCAGGAGCTGTGGAAAGAGGGCTTGATTCTCCGCGGTATGAAATCAATGCCGGTGACCTGGTGACCGGAGTGAATGGAACCGCAAGCCTGAGCGGCCGCGTCGCGCTGGTGACCGGGGCTGCGGACGGTCTCGGCTTCGCGACCGCCGCGGAGCTCGGTCGCGCGGCGGCCACCGTCCTGGTTCATGGCCGCACGCAGCTCAAGGCCGAGCGGGCGGTGCAGCGTCTGGCGGAGATGCCGCACAGCCAGGCGGGCCGGTACATCCCGGTGTACGCCGAGTTGAGTTCCGGCAGCGAGCTGCGTGATCTTGCGTCGAACGTACGCGAATTGACCCCGGACGGCCTGCATGTGTTGATCAACAATGCGGGCGCCCAGTTCAGTGAACGACGCCTGACCGTCGATGGGCTCGAGATGACGACTGCCGTCGTCCATGTGGCGGCTGCGGCCTTGTCCCGCCTTCTCATCGGCCATCTGCGGAAGGGCGCCGCCACGGCCGGGGCACCGTCCCAGGTGATCAACGTGACATCGATCAACGAGCGGTTCGGGCGGCCGGTCACCGATTGGAGCTATGCGACGGGCTACGGCCAGGTACGCGCCTATTCCAACGCGAAGCTCATGGCATTGGCCTACACGTACGGCCTCGCGCGACGAATCGACGAGAACGAAGTCACCGTCAGCGCCGCCGACCCCGGCGCGGTCTTCACCGACTTCGGCCGGAAGGCCGGCGGCTCCGCCGGACGGATGAATCGCCTGCTGCGTCCCGTCGCACCCCTGCTGATCGCGAGCCCGGAACGAGCCGCACGCCGCAGCGTGATGCTGGCCGTGGCCCCCGGCAATGCCCGCCGTACCGGAGCGTTCTATGCGCGAGGCGCCCGGCGCACGTCCTCGAGGCGATCGCGCGAGAAGCCGGTCATCGACCGGGTATACGCGCTGACCGAGGAGAGACTTGCCGAACTTGGATTCTGATGTTCAGTCGGTGCGCGAACGCACCGGGCTCGACCGCGGTCCGGAAGTCCTCCAGCAGGCCATGGCGCTGCTCCGGGCACGCTTCATCGATCTCCTCGCTCAGCTCTCCGAGGCGGAATGGGAGCGTCCCTCGCGATGCGCCGCCTGGTCGGTGCACGACGTCGCCCGGCATGTGCGTGACTGCGCGCTGACCCACACCGCGCTGCTCGCCCATCGCCCACCGCCGTTGGGAAAGGCGCCGTTCGATCCGCGGTCGTCTCCGTTTGAGTGGCTCCGGCACTCCGCCGGCACGCCAACCACCCAGACGATGGACGACCAAGGCGTACTTTGCCTGACGGGTACAGCCAGCTACCCCACGATTGGGATGCTGGCAGGACTGACCGGCGGCGCTTTCCCCAGCAGACTTCGGCCATGACTTCTGACGCAGTTGTTTACACGCCACGCCGCCGGGCGATGGTGGCGCTTTTCGCTTCTGTCGCCGTCGCGCTCGGGCTGACCGGCGCCGCCGCGGTACGGCCGGGCGAGGCGACCGCCACACCCGCCGCCGTCGATCCGGCTTCGAGTTCGGCGTTGCAGAAGGCAGCCGACGCGGTGGTCGAGGCGGGCGCCGTCGGACAGCTTTCCCGGGTCGACGACGGCCTCCGGATCGTTCGGGCCGCGTCCGGCCGGGCGGACCGGGTCACCGGGCGGTTCCTACGCGACGACGACCGCTTTGAGATCGGCAGCAACACGAAGACGATGATCGCGACCATCGCACTGCAACTGGTCGCCGAGGGCCGGCTCCGTCTCGACGACCCGGTGGGTAAAGTCCTGCCGGGAACCGGCGGCAACGCGATCACGCTGCGCATGCTTCTGCAGCACACCAGCGGCCTGTACAGCTACACCGACCCGGCCTTCATGACCGGTGTGATCGCCCACCCCGACGCGAGATACCGGCCGGAGCAACTGGTCGCCGCCGCGCTGCGGCACCCGCTGACGTTCGCGCCGGGCACGGGCTGGGCCTACTCCGACACCGACTACATCGTGGTCGGAATGATTCTGCGCCGGGTCACCGGCCGGACACCGGCCGAGCTGATCCGCGACCGGATCGCGCGCCCGCTCGGCCTGCGGCACACCTACCTGCTCACCGGCGTTGAACCTGACACCGGCCCTGGTTACGCGCACGGCTACATGGGCACCTTCACCGGGCCGTCGACGCAGCCGGCGCTGCACTACACCGATGTGTCGACGTGGGCGCTGGGCAGCTTCGCCGGCACGGCGGGCGCGGTGATCTCCACGGCGCCCGAGCTGAGCCGCTTCTTGTCAGCGCTCCTCGGCGGCGGGTTGGTGCCACCCGCGCAGTTGGCCGCGATGAAGACCGCCGTCTCGGCGGGCGCCGGCACCGGCATCGACTACGGCCTGGGCATCATGCGTACGGACACCCCTTGTGGGACGGTCTGGGGACACACCGGCAGCACATTCGGGCACGACAGCTACATGTTCGGCTCGGCGGACGGGCGTCGCACGATGGTCATCGACACTACGACCGACACCGAGCTCAATGCCCAGTCGCCCGGCTCGAACCCGATCAAGGAGGCGATGGCGGCGGCCGTGGGAACCGCATCGCTCACCGCCGCCTGCACGATGTTCGGTGAGCCGATTCCGGCGGCCTAACGGGGCCAGTCTCGGAGCGCCTTCGGCAGGCTGACCGTTGCGCCCATCGCGTACGCCGCGTCGAACGCCTCGCGGCTCATCACGCGCCTGATCGCGTTGACGAGTCGCCGGCGTTCCGCGGCGTCGTCCGGATCGGGAATCCGGCCGTGATTGTCGTAGTCCTTGTCGGAGGCGCCGAGGAGGCTGGCCGCCCGCTCCGGATCGCCGCCGGCGCAGCTGACCACTGCCGCGCCGAGGGCCATCTCGGCCAGCTGGTCGGTGTAGCCGAGCCTCAGCGCCTGCGTCCGGGCGGCGGTGAACAGGTCGTGCGCGGCGGCGACGTCACCGAGATGCAGCTCGACGTAGCCGAGGTTGTGTCGTTCCATGATGGCCATCCGCGGCTCACCGATGGACTCGTTGAGTTGGATGCTCTCCCGGTACAGGGCCCGGGCGCTGGTGAGGTCGCCGGACATCCGGGCCACTGCGGCCTGGATGTGCAGCGGCGTCTGCAGCAGGTTGCGATCCGGCCGGGACTCTGCCAGTCGCCGGCCCCGGCGTGCCAGCTGCTCGGCGGCGGCGAAGTCGTGTCGGCGGATGCAGGCTCGGGCCAGCATGCACACCGCGGCCAGTTCGCCCGGTACGTCGCCGGCCGCCCGGGCGCGGACGATCTCGGCCCGGCTCAACGCTTCGAGCAGCTCGGTGTGCCCGCCGCGGAACGCGGCCCTCGCCTGTTCGACGTACGTCACCACCCACTCATGGTGCCCGCGGCCCGCATCGCGACGCCACAATTCGTCCGAAAAGGCAGGTCCGTGACACCACAGCTCAGATCGGAAGTCACGGGAGCGTGCCCGACCTAGGTTCGGCCTATGACAGGTGCTGCGTTCAGGCCCTTCACGGGGTTTTACGAAGGGGATGTCCACGACGTCCTCTCGAGCTTCCGCGAGCAACAACCGGTCGCTCCCCTGACTCTGCTGGACGGCCGGATCGGGTGGCTCCTGACCCGCCACGACGACGTACGCCAGGCCCTGGTCGATCGCCGTCTGGTCAAGGACGGCCTGCTGTCGCCGGTCGGCTACCAGCCGGCGGTGGCGTCCGATGTCGACGAGGCGACGCGGCATCACATGCTCGTGGTCAATCCGCCGGAACACGGTCGTCTGCGTCGCGCCGTTCAGCCCGCCTTCACGGCCGGGGCCATGAAGGCGCTGGCGCCCGCAATCCAGTCGATCACCGACCGCCTCGTCGACCGGTTCCTCGCGCCCGGGAAACATGATGTGCTCGCGGAGCTCGCCTTCCCGATCCCGATCGCCGTCATCGCGGAGATGCTCGGTGTGCCCGAGGCGGATCGTGAGACGTTCGCCGAGTGGTCGCACGTCATGGTCGCCGGTGCGGCCCGGCGCGAGGAACTGCCCGAGGCGCAGGCCAACCTGGTCGCCTACATCCGTACGCTTCTGGAAGCCAAGCGTCGGCAACCCGGAGCCGACCTCGTCTCCATGCTGGCCGGCGTCGGCCGTGAGGAGGACGGGCTGACCGAGAACGAGATCGTCTCCACCGTCTATCTGCTTCTCCTGGCCGGGCACGACACCACCGCCGGGCTGATCGGCAACGGCCTGTACCGCATGCTCGAGGACCGTGCGCGCTGGAACCTCCTACTGACCCGGCCGGAGCTGCTGCCGGCCGCCATCGAGGAGCTGCTCCGCTACGACAGCCCGGTCCAGCTGACCACTCACCGGGTTGTCGCCCAGGACGTCACGTATGGCGGGCAGGTGATTCCGGCCGGATCGACAGTCCTCATCTCCATTCTCTCGGCGAACCGCGACCGTCGGCGCCACGCCGAGCCGAACACTGTGGATCTGAGCCGGCAGGACCTGTCCCACCTCGCGTTCGGCCACGGCATCCACCATTGCCTGGGCGCACCGCTGGCCCGGCTGGAGGCCCGTACGGTCTTCGCGTCGCTGCTGACGCGTTGTCCTGGGCTCGAGCTGGCGGACGGGTTCGTGCCGCGGTGGCGGCCGAGTGTGCTGATGCACGGACTCGTGGAGCTTCCGGTGACGGTCTCAGAGAACGCCGGCCCGGATGGCGAACGCCACGGCGTGCACCCGGTTGCGTAGCGAGAAGCGACGCATGACTCCCCACAGGATGTACTTGACCGTGCGTTCCGAGATTTTCATCGCCTTCGTGATCTCGCTGGTGTCGAGGCCTTCGGACAAGTGCCGCAGGACGGCGATCTCGCGCTCGGAGAGGCCGAGTCGTATGGCCGCGGCCGTTCTGCCGACACGTACCGACCGCAATTGATCGTCCAGATCGGCGCGGACACGCGGGGGTGCCGCTTCCTCGCCACCCAGGGTACGGCGGATCGCGGCGAGCAGGTTGCTCCACGTCGCGTCGGCAACGTGCAGGATGCTGGTGACCCCGGCGGCGGCAAGCGCCGTCAATTCGGCCTCCACGCTCTCGTCGGCGATGACGACGACCGCCGACCCGTAGGTTTCGTGTGACTCGATCAGCGGCCGCATCGTCTGCCCGCTCCGCCCGGTCAGGTCGGCCACCACCACGTCGCTGCGCGTGCCGGTGGAGAACGGGTGAACGGACAGGCCGGGCAGCTTCTCCAGGAGCTTCACGATGCCGGTCTCCCGGAGCTGCTCGCCGGCGAGAACCGATACCACGATCGGTCGCCCTCGGCGGACCTGAGCCTCGCAAGCGGCTGGCGCGTGGGACGACGACATGCCAGAAACGCTACGGGCGGACGGCGGCCCGATCGATCACACAGACATGTCAACTCGGTTCGCTCCGGCCGCCGGCGTCGAGGTAGCGCAGGACGGCGATCACCCGCCGGTGGTCGCTGTCGGCCGGCGCCAGGCTGAGCTTGCTGAAGATCCGGTTGATGTACTTGTTGATGGCGCGTTCGGTGACGACCAGGTCGGCGGCGATGGCGGAGTTGGACCGGCCGCGTGCCATCAGGCCGAGCACCTCGCGCTCCCGCGGGGTCAGCCCGGCCAACGCGGCGGTCCGTCCGAGCCGGTTGAGCAGGCCGCTGGTCACCTCGGGGTCCAGCACCGTGCCGCCGGCCGCGACGGTGCGCAACGCGGTCAAGAGCTCCGACACGTCGCCGACCCGGTCCTTGAGCAGGTAGCCGACGCCGCCAGCCGCATCGGCCAGTAGTTCGCGGACGTAGGCTTGCTCGATGTACTGCGACAGGATGAGGATCGGCGTGCCGGGCCGGCGCCGACGTGCTTCGATGGCTGCTCGCAGGCCCTCGTCCCGATAGGTCGGCGGCAACCGGATGTCGACGATCGCCAGGTCGGGACGCTCCCGCTCGAGCGCCTCCAGCAGCGCCTCGGGGTTGTCGACGGCCGCGACCACCGTGCAGCCGAGCTCCGTCAGCAGCCGTTTCAGCCCTTCCCGCAACAACAGCAGGTCTTCGGCGATCACTACGCGCATGGCATCTCCACATGCAGTACGGTCGGGCCGCCCACCGGGCTGCTCAGCGACAGTTCCCCGTCGAAGGCGGCGACCCGGCGTCGCAAGCCGGCCAGCCCGGTGCCGGCTTGTTCGTCGGCGCCGCCGCGGCCGTCGTCCATGACGTTGATGCGGACGCGGTGACCGTCGCTGCGCACGGTGACCTCGGCCTGGTCGGCGTCGCTGTGCTTCACCACGTTGGTCAGCGCCTCGGCCACCACGAAGTACACGGCGGACTCCAGCGCCACGGCCAGACGGTCGGCGACGTCGACCGTGACGGCGATCCCGCGCAAGCCTGAGCCGGCGTGTTCGGCCAGCGATTCGATGCCACCGGTCAGGCCGCGGTCGGCCAGGATCGGCGGATAGACGCCGCGCACCAGGTCTCGCAGTTCCCGCAGCGCTTCGCCGACCTGGTCGCGCGCGTGCGCCACGAGCTGCCGGGTATCCGCCGGTACTTCGTGCAGCTTGAAGTCGAGCAGACCGAGCACCATGCTGAGCGACACCAGACGAGCCTGCACACCGTCGTGCAGATCCCGCTCGATTCGGCGCAACTCGGCGGCCTGCACCTCCAGCGCTCCGGCGCGCGACTCGGTCAGCACGGCGATCCGCCGGGTGAGGCGGCTGCGGCGCAGTCCGCCGGCCAGCAGAAGGTTGACCCCGGCGTGCCAGCGCGGCAGCCCATGACTGCACGCCGCCGCGATCAGCGTGACGACAAAGCCGAGCAGCGTGACGACGAAAGCGTTGTTGGTGCTGCCGACCATCACGACAACACCCGGCAGGGGATTCTCCGATACCAGCCGCCACCACAGCGGTGTACTCACCGTGACGAGCGCGAACGCCCACATCACCGAGCTGAGCGCGAGTACCCCGGGCCCCAGGACAGCCTGGCAGAGCAGCCAGGGCACCGGACGGATCGCCGGCTGCGAACCGCGCTCGGCCGGGCCCAGGGCGATGGTGTCCAGCCGCCTCTGGCGGGCGACGAGCGCATCGAACCGCGGCCGCAGGGCCTGGTGCCGGGCCACGAGCACCGGCCAGCGCAGCACGAGCAGCAGCGCCCGCACGCCGGTCAGCGCATTCGCGAACATCAGGTGGAAGTCTTGGCGGATCAGCGGTCCGGCCCTCCCCTGCTCATGGCCCGGATCAGGGAACCCGGACGATCGGCCGGTGGAAGGCGCCGCCCTCCTGGAGCGGGTCGCTGCCGATGTCGTGCACGTGGGGCTCGCTCAGTGGAGGAGCGCCGGCGGCGTCGATCCGGGCGAGCTGCCGGGGCTTCGGCCGCCAGCAGCAGCTCGCGTTCGGCTTCGCGTTCGCTCGCGCCGTATTCGATGGTGATCGCCGCCGGCGGCGCCCAGCCGCGCAGCTCGGCCAGGGTCGCGGCGCGAGCCACTTTCACGCGTAAACCGGCGGAGCCTCCGAGCATGCGATACCTCATCGATGGCTCCTGACTGTCGCGTAAGTCAATCGCGACAGTAGCCAGCATGGGCGAGCGCAGCATCATTACTACCGACGGCCGCCGCACCGACACGCGTGACCGCATCCGGGCGGCGGCGATGGAGGTCTTCAGCGAGCGCGGCTGGGCGGGCGCGACCCTGCGCGAAATCGCCGACCGGCTCGGCATCACCCGCAGCTGACGCGCTGACCGGCTCGCGATCAGCGGCGCCGGGCGCCGCCCGTTCGCACCGGCAGGCCGGCCAAGCCCCGGATCATGCCGGACGTGCGGCGGCTGATCCGGCCGTCGAGCCGCAGGTCCGGGAATCGCTGGGCGAGCCCGGCGATCGCGGCCGTGGCTTCCAGGCGCGCGAGCGGGTAACCCGCGCAGTAGTGGATGCCGCCGCCGAAGGCGAGGTCCGCGGGCCTGGCGGTGCGCGTGGGATCGAAGCGGCCCGGATCGCCGAAAGCGGCCGGGTCGCGGTTGGCGCCTCCGAGGAGGGTGACGACGTACTGACCGGTCTCGATCAGATGACCGGCAATCTCGACGTCCTCCCGCGCCTCTCGCCCGGCTCGCTGGACCGGAGGATCGAACCGCAGAGTCTCGGCCACCACCTTCTCGGCCCAGATTTCGGGCTCCGCCACTAACGCCGTCCAGGCCTCGGGGCGCCGCAGGCAGGCGTACACCGCGTTGCCGATCAGGTTGGTCGTCGTCTCGTACCCGGCGACCAGCAGTGTGGTGCACAACGGCAGCAGCTCGTGGCCCCGCACGTCCCGGTCGGCCTCCCCGATCAGGCGGCTGATCAGGTCGTCGCCCGGGGAACCACGTCGGAGCTCGATCAAGTCGGCGAGGAGGCGGTCCAGTGCCCGGCTCGCGGTCCGGAGCCGCGCCGCCTGGGTCATGGAACCGATCCCATCGATAGCGCCGCCGAGCACGCCGGCGTGCCGAGCGAACGCCTCCTGCCGCTCGGCCGGGATACCCAGGATCGCGCCCATGACGGCCAGTGGCAGCTGCCGGGCGAGGGCGCCCATGACGTCGAAGCGTCCGCTCTGTTCGGCCCGGTCCAGCAGCTCATCGACGGTACGTTCGACCAGCGGCCGATAAGCGACGGCGGCCTGTGGCCCGAGATCGGACCGGATCGCCCGCCGGAGCCGGGTGTGGTCGGGCGGATCCATGCCCAGCAACGAGGTCTCGAAGTCGTCGCGCAACGACTCGTCGACGGTGAGTCGATCGGGCCGGGCGCCGAACCGCCGATCCCGCAGCACCGCCCGGCAAACCTCATGATCGACGCTGACCCACAGGCCGGACCGGGCCCGAGACAGCCGTCCCCTCTGCCGGAGTTGCTCGTACAAAGGGTAGGGATCATCGTGCCAGGCGGCCAGATGCAGCCGTGCGTCCAGGTCGCCGTGGACGTACCCGTGTGCGGCCAGGCTGAGCCGGCGCCGATAGACGCCGTGGGTGAGGCGTACGAACGTGCTGAATGTGCTCATGCCATGGCTTTCCACTCATCGGACCGGATCCAGCTGCTGTGCGCGCCGATCGGGACGCGGACCGGCAGCCGGACGGTCGCCACCGGCGCGCCGGTCAGATCCGCGGCATCCAGGACGACGAGCGCCGTCACGCCCGCCGCCAGGTCGGTCCGGAAATACAGCAGCCAGCCGTCGGACTCCGCCCCGTCGGGCGCCCGGGGAACGAAAACCGCCTCGCCGGCCAGAACACCGGGGCCGAGCTGACGTACCTCGCCGCGGCCGGAGCGGCGGTCGAATCGCAGAAGTCCCGACTGCTCGCGGGAGGAGTCATGGGTGATGCCGTAATGGAGGCGCCTCGGCCGGCACTCCCGGCGAGGGTCGGTCCGGGGCAGCTCGTGCGGAAGGTCGTCAAGTGGACGGGCGACGGCGTAGTCCGCGCCCGGCTCCGCGTGCCACTCCCACAGAGTGGCCGGACGGGCGAGCGGGTCCGTGCCGTCGTCGAACAGGCTCGCGTACCGCAGAGCGTGCACGGTGAGGCCGCCGTCGGGCGCCTCCTCGGCGCCGACGATGTGGTACACGAAGCACGGCTCGATCGCGAGCCAGCGAACCGGGCCGCCCGCGCGGGGCAGCAGGCCGATGCGAGACCGATGCCGTCCGTGCCACCGGTAGGGAAAGGCGTGCGCGGCCGCCCGGCGTACGTCGAAGCGGACCGGCAGGTCGAAGAAGACCACGGAGCGGTCCGTCAGTCCGATGTCGTGCAGCAGCGGCCGGCCACCGAGGTCGACCCGGCCGGCCAGGTTGACGTGGCCGTCGGCGGCCACCACCACGTGTTCGGCCCACCGGCGCAGCGGCGAGTACGCCAGCGCGTGCAGTTCCCCGGTGGCCGGGTCGACCTTGGGGTGCGCCGCGAAACCGCGCGGGAGCTGGCCGTTCAGGTCGGTGTACCGGATCGACTCCAGCGTCTCGGACAACTGCACCGGCAGGCAGCCCGACTCGACGAGCGCGAGCAGGACCCCGTGGTGGGCGATCAGGTTGGTGTTGACCGTGTCGATCGGAAAGTGCCGCGGTCCGGGTGCCGGCGTCTCGCCCAGGGCCCGGGCGACCCGGCGCGAGCGTATCCAACGGTTGCGGAACCATGCCGCCCGGCCGTCTCTGAGCCGCACCCCGCAGACTAGGCCGTCCTGCATGAACCACGGGTAGGAGCCGTCGAACGCCCTCCGTGGCTGGCCCGCGGGGGCCGGGCCGATCTGGGTGAACAGACCGTCCAGGCCGGACGGGAGTCGGCCCTCGACGGATAAAGCGTGTTCGGTGTGCTCGCGCTTCAGGGGGGCGAAGGCGCCGGTGAGGTATCTGCTCACCGGACGGCCAGCCGCACCGGCAGCGCACCGGAGGGACGTAGAGTGATGGACGGATCGGGCCGTGCCGAGGCGTCACTCCCGGGCGCCACCCGGCATCGCTGGGCGACGGTGGCGACGGTCAGGCCGGCCTGAATCATCGCCAGGCTCGATCCCGGGCAGGAGCGTGGCCCCAGCCCGAACGGGGCCAGCGAATGGCGGCGATGAGCGGCGCCCCGGCCATGCTCGCCGTCGTGGCGCTGCGGCCAGAAGTCATCCGGCCGCTCCCAGACGTCCGGGTGCCGGTTTCCGACGTACGGGCTCCACGCCAGCCACGATCCGGACGCGATCGGATATCCGCCGATGGTGTCGGCCGCCACGGCCCGGCGCATGGTGATCCACACGGCCGGATATAGCCGCATCGTCTCCTCGATGATCCAGCGGGTGAACTCCAGGGCCGGCAGATCCGCCGTGGTGGGCGGGCGTCCGGCCAGGACGGTGTCGAGCTCGCCGCGCAACGTCTCCGCCGCTTCCGGATGCCCGGCCAGCAGGTGCCAGCACCAGGCGAGCGTGTGCCCGAGGGTCTCGTGCCCGGCGAAGAACATGCCGAGCAGCTCGTCGGCCACCTGGTCCGGTGTGGAGCTGCCGGATTCGCGGTCGGCGACGAGCCGGGCGATCAGGTCAGTGTTGCGCTGAGCTACCAGACCCGCGATCGTGGCGCGGACCCGCCGCATGGCGGCGTGGAAGCGCCGGTTGGCCCTGGTCGGCACAAACAACGGCGGGAACGGCCGCGCCAGGTACTGCACCACGAAGTCGCACACCACCCGCAGGTCGGCTGCGACGGCGACGGTCGCCGCGGTCATCTCCGCGCCGAACAGCGTGCGGCAGGCCAGGCGCATGGAGAGAGCGGTCATCTCGCTCGCCGCGTCGACGATGGCGCCGGCCTCGGTCGCCCACCGACCGGCGAGGTCGCCGACGCACTCCTCGGCAATGCGCGCGGCGTTCGCGAGGGACTCCCGGCTGAACGCGGGCTGGACCAGCCGGCGGCGGCGCAGCCAGTCCTCACCACCCGGGGACACGGTCAGCCCCGAGCCGAGAAACGGGCGGGCGGCCCGGTACACCGGCGCGTCCTTGGTGTAGTTGCGATGGTTGTCCCGCGTTACGTGGGCGACGTGGTCGGGGTGGGTGATGAACACCAGCTCACGACCCCACAGACCGGTGACGGCCACCCCGTCGGGCGCGCGGGCGACCTCCGCGAACAGCCCGAGCGCGTCGCGGCGGAACGCGCCGAACGCCGTCGCCGCCGACAACCGGACCGCAGATCGCATCGGGCCAGTGAACGCCCTTTGCGGGCGCAACGGCTGCAAGCTGACCTCATGGCCCATACACACGCCCTTAAGTACAAGAGGTGGTGAACCTCGGGCGCGACGCCGGGATTCTGGCCGCCGGCAAAGTTCGGTCCCATGCTGGTCCGAGCTACGAACTCGGCATCAAAGTGGGTTTCGTGCCGGAGGAGAAGGGTCTGGCCGGCTGACTCCACGCGGGCGAACCGTCGCATCAGGCCCCAGAGCACGTATTTGACCGCACGCTCGGAGACCTGCATCGACGTCGCGCTCTGCAGCGCCAGGCACCACCTCGGAGCCCGGCTGCGCACCGCGAGCGGCAGCGCGTGCGCCCCGACCAGAACGGCCGCCACCAGGTCGAACGACTGGTGCACGGTCGGCCAGCCCCAGCACCGTGCCGTTGTCGGCGAGGCCCGGCGTGAACGACAGGATCGCCACCACCGCGGCCATCGCTACGTCCCGGTATCCGGCCGGCAACGTCTGGAGCCGGCCGAGCACGCCGGAATCGAGGGTCATGAGATCGATGCTAGGAACGGGCCGGCCCGCTGAAGTCCCCCGCACGAGGGACGATGACCGCTAAATGACGCCCGTGCGCAGCGCGTACGCCACGGCGTGCGAACGACTACGCAGGTTCAGGCGCTGCGACATCCGGGAGAAGATGTTCTTCACTGTGCGCTCGGAGCAATACAACTTGCTCGCGATCTCATTCGTGTCGAACCCGTCGGCCATGAGCCGCAGCACGTCCACCTCGCGCTGGAGGAAGCCGGCAGCGTGCAGCCCGCTGGGCGCCAGCACCTCCCGCTGAAACTTCTCCAGGTGCCGGACCAGGCCGCCGACCAGGCTGGGCGGCATCATCCCGCCACCTTGGGCGACCGTACGGACACTTTGCGTCAGCTGTTCGGCGGTGAGTGCTCGTTTGGGCAGGATGGCCAGCACGCCGTACCGCGTTACGGTCAGCAGCTCGCCATCGTCGATGTCGCCGATCACCAGGACGACCGGCACGCCGGTGTCGGCCGCCCAGCGCCGTAGCGTGGCGGTGATGTCGGCGGAAAGCTGCTCGGTTTCGATCACCAGGACGTCGGCGTCGTGGCTGGTCTCGTTCGGCAGCACCTGGAGGTCGGGCCGCGATGTCAAATGGCTGACAATTCCCGCTTCGTTGATGGGACCACTGGCGGCTACGGCGACTCGAACGTGCTTCACGGCTATCCCCCCGTATGGAAGCCTGCTCTCTTTCCGGGATAAGAGAGTAATCGATGGAGTCACTGTTCTTAGGTGTATAAAACGTGACCGGCATGGTCATTGGCCACCGATCGACCGCGACGCCCGCCTAACTTCGCCGGCATGAGAAGCAAAGACTCACGGATCGACACCACGGTCGCTCATCCCGCCCGGCGCTACAACTACTGGCTCGGCGGAGACGACAACTTCGCCGCCGACCGCCAGTCCGGTGACCAGATCGCGGCCCTGCTTCCGGCGATCCGCACGGCCGCCGTGGAGAACCGCCGATTCCTGCGCCGCGCGGTCACCCACCTGGCTCGGGACCGAGGCATCCGGCAGTTCCTCGACATCGGCGCCGGGATCCCCGGCGCCGGCAACACGCATGAGGTGGCCCGGGCGATCGCGCCGGACTCCCGGGTGGTCTGCGTGGACAACGACCCGATCGTCGGAGCGTACGGCCGGACGCTGGCCGACGGCAGCGCGGGCACCGTCGCCTATCTCGAGGCGGACCTGCGCGACCCGGAACGGATCTTGACCGATCCGAGGCTTCGGGCCACGCTCGACCTGCGCCGGCCGGTAGGCCTGACGTTGCTGGCCGTGCTGCATTTCCTGAGCGACGCCGACCAGCCGTACCGGGTGGTGCGGGACCTGGTCTCAGCTCTGCCGGCCGGCAGCTGGCTGGTCGTCAGCCACGCCACGGCCGACTTCATGTCCCCGGAGACGGCCGCCGCGGTGGAGGAGGCCGGCCTGCGCAGCGGGGTGCCCAGCCGGTTGCGCAGCCGGACCGAGATCGCGCGGTTCTTCGAGGGGACGAGCCTGATTCCGCCCGGCATCGTGCCGACTCCGCAGTGGCACTCCGACGACGAGCCGAGGCTGCGTTCCACCGCTGCGGATGCGGCCATGTACGCCGGCGCCGCCCTCGTCGGATGACGCCCGGGTTTTACCTCCGAGGGAATTGTTGGGCGGCGGCCGCCGGCGCAGAGTTGCCGGCATGACCGACTTTCCGATCCACACGATCGACACGGCGCCGGGCCACGCCAAGCAACCGTTGGCGTCCCTGCACGAGGCTTTCGGCTTCATCCCGGGCGCAGCCGGCGTCATCGCGAACTCGGCGCCCCTGATGAGCTCGTTCTTCTCGGCCTTCGGCCACTTCCGGGGCGAGGGAACCTTCACCGGGGCCGAGCGGCAGGTGGTGCTGCTGTCGAACGCGGTGACCAACAACTGTGCCTGGGCGGTCGCGTTCCACACGCTGGAGGCCCTCGCCGACGGTGTGCCGCCGGCCGAGGTCGACGCGATCCGGCGGCGCGAGCTTCCGGCCGACCCGCGGTTCGCCGCCTTGTCAGCGCTCAGCCGGGCGCTCATCGAGCGGCGAGGCCGACTCGACGAGGCCGACCTGGCGGGGTTCCGCGCCGCCGGCTTCGACTGGGACCAGGTCCTCGAGGTCGTCACCGGCGTGGCGATCTCGACGATGACCAACTATGCGGCCAACGTCGCCGACCCTCCGCTCGAGGACCCGCTGCGCGAGCACGCCTGGGAGCCGAAACACTGAAGCCGGGGGGCACCGGAAATGACGCATACTGGCACGATGTCCGAGGTCGGCCCGCTGATCAGGCGTTGGCGCAACGCTCGTGGGCTCAGCCAGCTCGCGCTGGCCGCCGGCTCGGTGGTCTCGCTGCGGCACCTGTCGTTCATCGAGACGGGCCGGTCGGCGCCGTCCCGGGCGATGGTGCTCAAGCTGGCCGAGGTGCTCGATGTGCCGTTGCGCGAACGCAACAGCCTGCTGCTGGCCGCGGGCTTCGCGCCGGTCTACCCGGAGTCGGCGCTCGACGTGCCGGCTCTGGCCGGGGTCCGCGACGCCCTGGACGCAATCCTGGCCCAGCAGGAGCCTTACCCGGCCCTGGTCATCGATCGGGACTGGAACATCCGGCAGGCCAACGGCGCGGCTGCCCGCTTCTTCCGCTTTCTGCAGGCCGGGCACGACGCGGCAGTCCCAGGGCCGCCGAACGTCCTCCGCCGGATGTTCCACCCGGACGGCGTCCGGCGCTACGTGACAAACTGGCCGGAGGTGTGCCAGGCACTGGTGCGCCGGGCGCGCCGCGAGGCCATCGGCGGCATCACCGACGAGCGGGCACAGACCGTCCTGCGGGAGGTGTTGGCCTACCCGGGCGTGCCGCCCTCGCTGCGGTCGCTGGACGCCACCGTGCCCACGACGCCGGTCGTGCCCATCCAGTACGCCCGCGACGGCCGCCGGTTCGACTACTTCTCGACGGTGACGACGCTCGGCACGGCCCAGGACATCACGGTGCAGGAGCTGCGCATCGAATGCTTCTTCCCGGCCAACGACGTCACGCGTGACAACGCACGCGCGCTCGCGGAATGACCCCCGTTACTCCCTCTGGCGAGGGGCTACAGGCCGGCCGCGCCTCCCTGGCTTCGAACTCATGATGATGACCAAGGCGGCCTCGGCCGTCACCGCAGCCGTAATCCTGGCCGGCCTGTTGGCGGCGAAGGTCCGGCCGATCGGCCCGCACCAGATCCGGCATCTGATCGCGTCGACCCTTCTCGACGCCGGTTACGGCGTCCACGAGGTCACGGAGCGGCTCGGCCATGATCCGGCCACGCTCATGCGCTACTACGCCCGGGTCAGCGTGGGCAGGCGTTTGCAGGCCACGGACCGGATCGCCGAATTGATGACAGCGCCCGAGATCCAGCCAAGGGTGCTGCGGAACTGGGCAGGCTGCACCACGAGTCTTCTTCCCGAGTCGGGTATATGTGCGGAGTTGCGCCCCGCCTGAGGCGCGAACGCGTGTATCCGGGTGCAAGCGACACCAGGCGCGGCAAGGACCGAATCCGAGACTCGCCCCCATGTGGTCGGTGGCACTGCCCCGGCCGAGTTGAGTGCTAACGGAATTCGAGTAGGAGAGGTTCCTGAGGAATGGTATACAAAGCGATTATGTCGCGATGGAAATCGCGGACGGAGTCTCCTCCGAAGAAGGATTAGTCGCGGGGGAGTCTGCTGCCGAGTCAAGGGGTCGATTCGCCGACGGCTTAGCACGCCGCTCGTTGGTATCAGTCAGCCAGCTGGCGGACCGATAAAGCACTGGCAAACGTCCGCGAGGACACCTTTGAGGGAACCTGGGCAGCGAAACCGCTGGTAGGAGCGTTATGATGGATTCACCGGGAGGTGGTTGGTAGCGACACCTTTACTCGCCCTGGTAGGCTTTTCGGTGACCTGGTAAAACGTTGTTGAGCACGTCGCTGAGCCTTTCATGTCCTGGGGGTCAAGGGGTCGCAGGTTCAAATCCTGTCAGCCCGACAAAATAAGGCCGGTGACCTGCGGAAACGCAGGTCACCGTTTTCGTTGGATCAAGACAACCCACCGAAACCCACTGTTTTCAAAGTTCCCGTGGTCGCGGCGCAGCCTCGGTTCGGCAAGATCTAGGCTGCCCGAACCATGATCTGCAATCTCCGATGGATGCCCGCTACAGCGTCAGCGGGGTCCTCCTGAACTCTTCCGTTCACACCGGAGAGGTCACTGGTTCGATCCCAGTATCGCCACCAAAGTTCGCAGTGCGCGAACCGCGCTGTCAGCCGGTTATTGATCAAGGGTTGACTCTAGGGTCAGCCCTTCGTCGTTGATGGCGGTCGGGATTCGGAAGCGCGGGACTACGCTACTGTCCGACTGGATCTCTGTTTCCCGCCGTAACGGTTGCGCTTCCGACAGATGTAGTAGAGATACCGCTCGTTGCGGCCGGTAGCGGCGGTGCCGATGTATTACTGCCGCATATGCGGGCAGGCGATCTTCCCGGCGAGGTACATCGCCTCGATGCTCGGGGTACCCGGCCGCGCCGCCGTTGTCGTACCGGACAACGTGCTGTTCGAGGGCGGCGCGGGGGAGACGGTCCGGCGGCGGCTACTCAAGCAGTTCGACGTCCACACCCTGCTGCGCCTGCCGACTGGCATTTTCTACGCCGGTGGCGTCAAGGCCAACGTGCTCTTCTTCGACAAGAAGCCGGCCCGGCCCGAGGCTGCCTGGGCCTCGAAGCTGTGGTACACGACTTCCGCACCGGCCAACACTTCACACTGAAGCAGAACCGCCTACAGCGTCACCACTTGGACGACTTCGTCGGCTGCTACCGACCCGGGCAACCACGAGCCGCGCGTGAGGAAACCGAACGGTTCCGCCCGTTCACCTACGAGCAACTGCTGGCCCGCGACAAGGTCAACCTGGACATCATCTAGCTGAAAGATCCCAGCCTGGACGACGCCGATGCACTACTCCCGCCTAAGTGATTGCCCGCGAGATCGCCGAAGAACTGGAAGCTGCGCTAAGCGAGTTCGCTGCCATCGCCGACGCGCTGGACCGTGCCAAGATCCGTGAACCTGCCGACGACTTCACGAACCCGGTGTCGTCGGCGACCAGCACCGCTCCCGTGTGCCCCAACCGATCGATCACATAATCGCGGATGTCGTCACGGACCCCATCAATGTCCCAGTCCGCCCGCCGTAACAGCCGCTGCATCCCATCCGGGCTCACCTCGCCGGCGTGCTCGGCCAGGGTCCAGCCGTTCTTGCGTTCCAGCCCGGCAACCAGTCCACCCACATACCGGCCCGCCCGTTCCCGCGGCTCCGACCTGCCGAAACGCGGACCCACCAGATCAAGCAGGCCATCCAACTCAGCCTGCCAGCTCTCAACGTCGACATAGACCACGCCCGACTAACGCTCATCAGCGCCAGTCGGGCACGCACCATCAACTACAAGTGCCGTTGCAGTACTGATGCTCGAGCCGCGCGTCGCCG
>NZ_BOQN01000085.1 GCF_018332695.1 Paractinoplanes toevensis | reverse complement strand
CGCCCGAGGCCGGGACGCCCGGCCGCAGTTGTGTACAGCGCGCCGCGACCCGGCGAGCAACCAGAGGTGCGCGAGGCGCTCACGTTCCGCATCCCCGGCCGATCGATGGACTTCTAAGCGCAGCCTTGCAACATTTCTGAAATCTCTTCCAAAGCATGCAAGGTGTTGCTACGGTCCTCGTCAATATGAACGTGGGGTTACGCCCGTGTCACCGGCTCCGACGCGTGGTGGCACGAGTCTCGCGCTCTTCGGCCCCGCGTCAATCCTTCGATCGAAACGCCCCCTGAGGTCGTTGGAGGAGTCCCCGTGTCCACAAAGCGTCCCTGGTGGCTCGTCGCGGCGCTGGTCGCCGTTCCCCTGCTGGTCGCGCCGGCCTTCGCGGCCTCGGCCAACACCGTGCAGGTCTTCTACCGGCCGTCGTCGGCCTGGAGCAGCGTCAACATCCACTACGCGCCGAGCGGCGGATCGTGGACCGCCGTGCCCGGCGTGGCCATGAGCGCCGCATCGTGCGCCGGCTGGTACACGAAAGACCTCGGCACCGCCGGCGGCATGCAGGCCGCCTTCACCGACGGCTCCGGCACCTGGGACAACAACTCGGGGCGCAACTACAGCGTCGGCACCGGGATCGTCACGATCACCGGTGGCGTGGTCACCGCGACCGACCCGTGCTCCGGCACCGTGGTCGACCAGCCGGCCGGGGACAACACGGCCACCGTCTTCTACCAGCCGTCGTCCGCGTGGAACAGCACCTATCTGCACTACGCGCCGACCGGTGAGGCCTGGACGACCGTGCCGGGGGTCGCCATGAACGAGGCCGCCTGCACCGGCTGGGTGAAGAGGACCGTCGTGCTGGGTGCGGCGACGACGCTCGCGGCCACGTTCAACAACGGCAGCGGCACCTGGGACAACAACTCCGGGCGCAACTACGGCCTCACCGCGGGCACCTCCAGGGTGGCCGGCGGCGTGGTCACCGCCGATGCCACCGACCCGTGCACCGCGGTGCCGGCCGACACCACCGCGCCGACCGCGCCGGGCGCGCTGACCGCCACCGTCGACCATGTCACCGTGACGCTCGGCTGGACCGCCTCCACCGATGACCGCGGGGTCACCGGCTACCAGATCACCCGTTCCGGGAGCACGGTTCTGACCAGCGGCTATGCCTCGTACATCGACGGCTCGCTCGCCGCGCGGACGGCGTACACCTATGTTGTCCGGGCCGTTGATGCCGCCGGGAACCTTTCCGCGCCCAGCGCGACCGTCTCCGTCACCACCGGGGACGCGCCGCCGCAGGCGGCCGGCGGGTCCATGCTCGGCGGGGACCCGCGCAAGGAAAGCATCTATTTCGCGATGACCGCCCGGTTCTACGACGGCGACACCTCCAACGACCGGGGTGGCAGCCAGGACCTCACGAGCGGGAACGCGGCCGGCCACGACCCGATGTTCCGCGGCGATTTCAAGGGCCTGATCGACAAGCTCGACTACATCAAGGGGCTCGGCTTCTCGGCGCTGTGGATCACCCCGGTCGTGCTGAACCGGTCGGATTACGACTACCACGGTTACCACGGCTGGGATTTCTACCGCGTCGACACCCGGCTCGAATCGCCGGGCTCGACCTATCCGGATCTGATCGAAAAGGCGCACGCCAAGGGCCTGAAAATCTTCCAGGACGTGGTCTACAACCACAGTTCCCGGTGGGGTGCGAACGGGCTGTTCGTGCCAAAGGCGTGGGGCGCCAAGGACGGACCGTGGGACTGGATGTATTCGACCAAGGCCGACGGTCGGTCCTATGACCCGATGGCCGAGTTCCACGGCACTGATCCGACGGTGACCGCCGCGCAGAATCAGATGGCCCAGGGCCGTGCCTACAACGGCGACCTGTGGAGCACCACCGAACCGGCCGGCAACACCTGCCGCAACTGGGGCACGCTCACCGGGCAGTACAACCCGCAGGGGTACGCCATTCACAACTGCCAATGGCCGTCGCCGACCTCGGGGATGTTCCCGTCGACGCTCTACCACCAGTGCTGGATCGGCAACTGGGAAGGTGAGGACGCGCGATCGTGCTGGCTGCACGAGGACCTCGCCGACTTCAACACCGAGAACCCGGTGGTCCAGAAATACCTGATCGACGCGTACAACAAGTACATCGACATGGGCGTCGACGGATTCCGGATCGACACCGCCGTGCACATCCCGCGGGTCACCTGGAACCGGCGCTTCCTGCCGGCCATGCAACAACATCTGATCCAGAAGTACGGCGCCACGAAGGCCCAGGACTTCTACGTCTTCGGTGAGGTCGCCGCGTTCGTCAACGACAAGTGGAACCGCGGGTCGGTCAACCACTCGTCGCAGTTCTTCACCTGGAAGGAGCGGAAGACCTACTCCGACGACGACGCCACGGCCGCCCTCGAACAATTCGACTACGAGAACAATTTGGGTACGGGCAATCAGCCGACCAGCAGCAACGCGTTCCTGAACGGCAACACCTACCACGCACCCGACCACAGCCAGTTCTCCGGCATGAACATCATCGACATGCGGATGCACATGAATTTCTCGGACGCGTCCAACGCCTTCTACAACGGCAAGGACTCGGACGACTCGGTGAACGACGCGACCTACAACGCGGTGTATGTCGACTCGCACGACTACGGGCCGAACAAGTCGTCGTTCCGCTACTCCGGCGGCACCGACGCGTGGGCCGAGAACATGTCGATGATGTGGACGTTCCGCGGCATCCCGACCCTCTACTACGGGTCGGAGATCGAGTTCCAGGCCGGCAAGCAGATCGACTGCGGGGCCTCCTGCCCGCTCGCCACGACCGGCCGCGCCTACTACGGCGACAGGGTCGACGGCACGGTCGCCGCCGCCGACTACGGCGTGGTGTCGAGCGCTAGCGGGGCGGTCGCCACCACGCTGGCCCAGCCGCTGGTCAAGCACCTGCAGCGGCTCAACCAGATCCGCCGGGCCATCCCCGCCCTGCAGATGGGGCAGTATTCGACCGAGGGCGTCGGCGGGAACATCGCCTACAAGCGCCGCTACACGTCCGGGTCGGTGGACAGCTTCGCGCTCGTCACGGTGTCCACCAGTGCCACCTTCAGCAAGATTCCGAACGGCACGTACACCGACGCCGTATCCGGTGACGTCAAGACCGTCACGAACGGGACGCTGACCGCATCGGTCAGCGTCAAGGGCGACATGCGGGTGTACGTGCTCGCCCTGCCCGGCAACCCGGCGCCCGGGAAGGTGGGCACCGATGGGCCGTACCTTCGCTGAGCTCCCGCCCGTACGCCCGGCTCCTCGTCCGTTGCCGTTGACCTTTGTTCTTCCGCAGCCACCCGCCTATCGTCCTTTCTCCCCCATCGCAGGTCTGGCGGCGTCCGCGCCGCCGGTCCCGCGACTGTCCCGTCCCCTATCCGGTCCCCGACCGGCGGTCCCCACGGAGGTGCCCGATGACACGAACCACCCGGCGCTGGGTCATACCTGGCGTGATGTTGCTGATGCTGGCTACCGCACTGGTCGCGATCGGGCGGCCGCATAACGCCGACGCGAAGGCCGACGCCAATCCGGGCGCCCGAGACGTCATCGTACACCTGTTCGAATGGCCGTGGGCGTCGATCGCCTCCGAGTGCACCAACGTGCTCGGGCCGAAGGGGTTCGGCGGGGTACAGGTGTCGCCGCCGCAGGAACACGTCGTGTTGCCGTCCTCCGGTTACCCGTGGTGGCAGGACTACCAGCCGGTCAGCTATCAGCTGGTCTCCCGGCGCGGTGACCGGGCGGCCTTCGCGTCGATGGTCTCCACCTGCCACGCGGCCGGCGTGAAAATCTACGTCGACGCGGTCATCAACCACATGGCGGGCGGAGCCTCGAACGGCACCGGCACCAACGGGAACACCTACAGTCACTACTCGTACCCGGCGGTCGCATACGGCAACAACGACTTCCACCACTGCGGCAAGAACGGCAACGACGACATCGTCAACTGGGCCGACCGGTGGGAGGTGCAGAACTGCGAGTTGGTCGACCTGTCCGACCTGGCCACCGAGTCGTCCTACGTGCGCAGCAAGATCGTCGGGTTCCTCAACGACCTGATCTCGCTCGGGGTCGACGGCTTCCGGGTCGACGCGGCCAAGCACATCCCCGCGTCCGACCTCTCCGCGATCTACGGCGCACTCAGCGGTACGCCGTACATCTACCAGGAGACGATCGAGGGCGGGTCGGGTGAGGTCAGCCCGACCGAGTACACCGGGCTCGGCGACGTGACCGAATTCCGCTACGGCGACGTGGTCGGCAACGCCTTCCGCGACGGCAACCTGTCCGGGCTGTCCTCGGTGGGAAGCCAGATGCTCGTCGCCTCCGGCGACGGCGTCGCCTTCATCGACAACCACGACACCCAGCGCAACGGGCGGGCCAAGCTGACCTACAAGGACGGTACGACCTACGCGCTGGCCGAGGCGTTCATGCTGGCCTATCCGTACGGCACGCCCGCGGTGATGTCGTCGTTCACGTTCTCCGACGCCGACGCCGGCCCGCCGACCGCGTCCAACGGCACCACCAGCGCGGTCAACTGCTCGTCCGGCTGGGCCTGCGAGCACCGCTGGCGCACCACCGCCAACATGGTCGCGTTCCACAACGCGGCCGCCGGGACGTCGCTGACCAACTGGTGGTCCAACGGCGGCAACCAGGCCGCGTTCGGCCGGGGCTCGAACGCCTACGCGGTCTTCAACCGGGGCGCTTCGCTGAACCGTACGTTCCAGACGTCGCTGCCAGCCGGCACCTACTGCGACGTCGCGAACGGCGACTTCAGCAACGGGACGTGCAGCGGAACCAGCTACACGGTCGGCTCGTCGGGCACCTTCACCGCGACGGTGGCCGCGAACAGCATGCTGGCCCTGCACATCAACGCCCGCACCGCCGGCGGCGCCACCACCTCCCCCGGCGCGTGCACGACGGTCGCCGTCTCCTTCGGCGTCAACGCCACCACGGTGTGGGGCGAGAACGTCTACGTGCTCGGCAACCAGGCCGCCCTCGGCAACTGGAACACGTCCGGCGGGGTGGCCCTGTCGTCGGCCTCCTACCCCGTCTGGACCGGCACGGTGAACCTGCCACCCAACACCACGATCGAATACAAGTACGTCAAGAAGAACGGTTCCGCGGTGACGTGGGAGTCCGGCGCGAACCGCACGCTGACCACCGGCTCGTCCTGCACCACGTCGGTGAGCGACACCTGGAGATAGACGCTCCCCCGCCGGGCCCGGCACACCCCGGGCCCGGCGTTGTCTACAGTCACGCGGTGAGTTCGGAACACGTGCGGGACGCGTATTCGTCCGCCTCGACGCTGTACATCGACCTGTACCGGGACTGGCAGGGCCATCCCGACGACATGGACATCATCGACCGGCACCTGTCCGGCACGGTTCTCGACGCGGGCTGCGGGCCGGGCCACTACACCGGTTACCTCCGGTCGCGCGGCGTCGACGCGAGCGGCATCGACATGGTTCCCGAGTTCATCGCACACGCCGAGGCGAACCACCCCGGCATTTCCTTCCGGCTGGGCTCGATGGACGACCTCGGCGTCCCCGACCACTCGGTCACCGGCATCCTGGCCTGGTATTCGCTGATCCACCGGCCACCGGCCGATCTGGGCGGCGTGCTGGCCGAGTTCCGGCGGGCCCTGGCACCGGGCGGAGCCCTGGTCATCGGTTTCTTCGACGGCGACCGGGTCGAACCGTTCGACCACCGGGTCGTCACCGCCTACCGCTGGCCGGTCGACGAGATGTCCCGGCAGCTGGCCACCGCCGGTTTCACCGAGGTGCAGCGAACCCAGCGCGACACCGACCGCCCCGACCGCAAGCTGGCGGCAATCGCGGCAATCGCTCTTTAGGCGATCCGCCCGCGCCGCGCTCAGACCGGCGAAGGCCGGAGATCCGCCCGGATCAGGCTGTAGACGGCCAGGTCCATGCGGCTGCCGTCGCGGGCCGGGACGACGCTGCGCTGCACCCCCTCGAAGTGAAAGCCGGCCGCGTCGGCCACCCGGCGCGACGCGGTGTTGTGCACGTCGGCCTGCAAACTGATCCGCTCGAAGGCCACGTCCCGCAGGGCCCACTCGGCGACCGCCCGGGCCGCCTCCCCGGCGTAGCCGTGGCCGCGCGCCCACGGTGCCGTCCAGTAGTGGATCTCGGCGATCCGCAACGACCACCGGACACTGAACAGCGCCACATGGCCCAGCAGGCGCCCACCGCCGCGCGGCTCCACCGCCAGCTCCGCGCCGAGGCCGTCCTGGCGCCGCTTCTCCGTGCCGTTACACCACTCGGCTGCGGTCGCCAGGTCGGCGCCGGCATAGGGATAGCCGACCGGGGCGGTACGCATGAACTGCTCATCCTGCCAAGCCGCGTGCACGTCGCCGGCATCCGACGCCGCGAACGACCGCAGACGAAGCCGCCGGGTCTCGACGTCAACCCGCGGAAACACATGATCGGCCATGCGGCGAACCTACGTGAACGGCGCGGCCCACGGCACCCGTGCGACGATCACCGGATGCCGGCTCGCCTCTGCCTCTTCCTGATCATGACGGGTGCTTCGTTGGCGGCGTGCTCGTCCGGCGGCGAGAAGGACACGCCGACGCCGGCCGGTACGGCATCGGCCGCCTCCATCGGGCCGGCGCGCGACATCGAATGCACCCAGGGCGAGGCGCACGTGCTGACCACCTTCGCCCCCGGCGCGGACGACCTGACGATCGGATCGATCAGCTGGCCGGGCCTGCTGACCTGGGCGAGCACCGACCCGGCAAGCCCGGACGGCAACCACAAGATCGGCCCGGTGGTCCGGGCGGGAAAGGTGGTCACGGTGTCCGCCGCGGACGGCGAGGCCATTCTCAGGTACGGGCAGGGCTGGGGCTATTCGCCGGCCCCGGCCGTGACCTTCCACGCCTGCGCCGACGCCGACACCGCCTACATCGGCGGCTTCCACGTGCCCGGCCGCCGCTGCGTGCCGCTGACCGTGACCGAGCCCGGCAAGCCACCGACCCGGGTCACCGTCTCGTTCTTCGCGGGCGCCTGCTGAACGGGAGCGTCCTCTGCCCTGGGCGGCCGGGGCGATCTCGGCTGGTTCGGGTTCGCGGCTTTCACGGCTCGCTACGACGGAGTCATTAGCTGGCTCAATCCCTTAGCGGCCGCCAGTTGTTGCGGCGGAGTCGTCCTGGCCGTGCTCGCGCTGCTGGTGTGGCACCTCCTCGGCCGTTCCACTCATCGCGGCCGTGATTGAACGCCGGGACCCGGCCGGCGCGGGGGATGGCGTGTGCTGCCTAGACTCCGGCTGTGCGGATCGGTCGACGGCGTCTGGGCTTTGCTGTGGCGGGGCTTGTGCTGGTTGTCGTCATCGCCCTGGCGGCGATAGCTCTACTGCGATGGAAAGCCGCCGGCGTCGCGCATTCGATCTCTCCGCCCGCGGGAGCAACCGCGCCGTCCTTCCGCACCCCGAAGTACGAACGGGATGTCGGCGACCGCGCCGCCATCATCGCCCGCCGGCTGCGCAACGATCGCGGAAGGGCGACGGTGCGCAGCTATGCGATGCCACCCGGCTCGCCTTGGATGCAGGCACAAAAGGTCGTCGCTACCCAGCTCGATCACTGGGAGCAGGTCGGCGACTGCGCCGACAACCCCGAGGCCACGATCGTCGAGTGCACCTGGCGGGAGCCGACCCGGTGGTGGCCACGCGAGGTCGCGCTCACCATGTTGCGCCTGCCGTCGGCGGGCGAGGCCCGCAGCGACCGGACCGGCGCCACCTTCGTGATCATCGGCTCCGGCGTGGGTGCGTAGTACGGCGATAGACCTGTTCCTCGACGATGTCGCCGTTGGCAGAAACGGCGTCGAGGAAGTGACGGAAGACCGGCCAAGGAAACGCACCGCGCGAGGACCGTCGTCAGGTGTCGCCACGGACGCGGAAGGAGTGGGTGCGGGTGAGGCCGATCGCGAGCACCACCGTTGTCAGGAGCGCGGTAGCGGTCAGGTACCAGCCGATGCCAAGGTGGCTGGCCGCCTCCGGCTCGATCAGGTTTCCGGCGCTGTCCATGCCGATGGCGCGTACCCGCTCGCCGGTAATCCGGATGCCGTACCAACCGACCATGCCCAGCGTGGTCAGAGCGCCGAGGATCGCCGCCCGCGCGTACTTTCTCCGGGGGAACCTCATGGTGGCCACGACAGCGGCGATCGTCAGCAGCAGCGCGCCGACGAGGATCAGGACGGGTAGCGCCGAGGCTCGATCGCCGAACATCACGAGCAGCCCGCTGCGCTCGCCACCCAACGGATTGCTTTCCCACGTCAGTCCGGCCCCGGCAGCGGCTGTCACTACCGACGCGGCAAGCGGCAACCATGATCTCCATCGCATAGCGCTCTGACGGGTGTGCGGACCGCTCGGTTCCGACCGGGATCGATTGTGGATCTAGGCGATCCGGTCGATCAGCATTTTGAGCAGTTCATCGCCGGTCACCTGCCACTTCTCGACGGTGAGCTGACCGCTGTTCTCCATCGCGACGATGCCGTGCACGCTGGACATCAGCAGCGCGCCGATCGGCCTGGCCCGCTGCGGGTCGCCGATGACGTCCGCGACGATGGCGAGGAACTGATCGTTCGTGCGCGACACCGCGGCCAGCGCGCCCGGGTGCTCGTCGTTCGGTGCGGAGAACATCAACGCGTACGTGTGCGGGCGCCGCCGGCCGACCTCCAGGAGTACGGACAGGGCCCGCTCGAGGCGCTCGGCCGGGGACGGGCGCTCGTCGGCGATCAGGTCGTCGAGCTGGTCGCCCAACGTCACCCAGCTCTCCGCCGCGACCGCGGCGAGCAGGTGCTCCTTGTCCGGGAAATGCCCGTACGGCGCGCCGCGGGACACCCCGGCACGGGCGCTCACCGCACGCAGGGTCACCGCGTCGGGGCCGCCCTCGGCGAGCAGCTCGGCCGCGGCGTCGAGCACCGTGCGGCGAGTCGCCGCCGCACTTTCCATTCTGCTGACCACACCGACAATCTACCTGACAATGTCAGCCGACTCACTTGACATTGTCACACGAGTCGCTAACGTACTTCATATGACAACGTCACATGAAGAACTGGTCCTGATCAGCGGAGCCTCCACCGGCATGGGCGCCGCCACCGCCCGCGAGCTGGCCCGGCGCGGCTACCACGTGCTCGCCGGTGTCCGGCGCGAATCCGACGCCGACGCGCTGCGCGCCACCAACCTGGAGCCGGTCATCCTCGACATCACCGACCCGGCCCAGATCGAGGCGGTCGCCGCCCGCATAGCCGGTGACCCGGCCGGGCGGCCGTTGCGGGCCGTGATCAACAACGCCGGCATCGCCATCAACGCCCCGGTCGAGCTGCTCGCGATGGCGGAGTGGCGGCACCAGTTCGAGGTCAACTTCTTCGGGCACGTCGCGGTCACCAAGGCCGTCCTGCCCGCACTGCACGCCAGCTCCGGCCGGGTGGTGAACATCAGCTCCGTCGGCGGCCGGATCGCGATGCCGACCTACGGAGCGTACGCGGGAGCGAAGTTCGCCATGGAAGCGATGAGCGACGCCCTCCGACGCGAGCTCGCCCCGCACGGCGTGCAGGTGGTGGTCGTCGAGCCCGGCGGCGTGCGCACCGAGATGACCGGCCAGGGCGTCGAACGAGCCACCGAAACCCTCGCCGCGCTGTCGCCGGCCGCCCGCGCCCGATACGGCCCGCTGCTGCAGGCGATCATCAACCACGCCACCTCGTTCACCGCGTCGGGAGTTTCCGCCGAGGCGGCCGGCCGCATCATCGCCGATGCCGCGACGACTCATCGGCCGCGCACCCGCTACACCATCGGCCGCGACGCGGCGGTCCTCACCCGCCTGGCCCGCATCCTCTCCGACCGGGTGCTCGACCGCGTCCTCGCCGCCGACCTGCGCCCGCACTTCCCGAAGGAACAGCACGCCAACACCGCTGTCTAGGCGACAAGCCAGAACGACACAGCCCGCAAGTCACCGTGCGGGCGTCAGCCCAGGAGCTCCAGGCACGACTGCATTCTGTGGGTTATAGGTCTCTGAGATGGAGCAGAGAGCGTAGACGCAGCTCTCGCCGCATCTGTGAGTTGTCGAGCGCGTCCACGATGCAGGCGAACCCGGTCCAGGTGGCACCGATGCTGTCGACCATCGCCCGGACGGTTCGCCGGCGTCCGATCCTTCCGTACCTCCACGAAGCCGACCCCGAGATGCAGGGCGACCAGGGGGCCGATGAGAGAGCCTCGCGAGTCCGGGCCGAGCACTACGGTCGGGGCGGCTTCTGGGAACAGCTGGGCCAATGCCGGTCCGAGTCGGCGCAAAAGCCTGGCGTCACGCCACCAGCCGGTGAGATCGGCGTACTGATCGCCTTGGTCTCCCCGCCAGGCAAAAGCGCTGCGAAGCCCGGCCCGAAGATCGCCTTGGCCCACCACGTCCATGATCAAAGAGTAGGTGATCAGGTGCGGCTCTTCGCCGGTGCGGTAGCTGCACTGAGCGCCGGCACGGCGCGACCGGGCGTCGCACGAGATGATCAAGGTCAGGATGATGCGGCGGCGCGTTACGGAGTTGCTGTCGTGGGATCGGAACTCCGGGCGAGTCGCCGAACAGCCCTGACGTAGCAGTCGGTGGCGTACTGCTGGATCATGCGGCTGAACGGTCCGCCGGCCCGTGCGAGCAGCGCTGCGGGGCGGCTGAACGCACGGATCTGGAATCGCACATCGCCGGTGCCGGTCTTCACGATCATGAAGGCTTCCTCGCCCTGCTCCGGGTGGCCGGGCAGGGTTCCGTAGGCGAATCCGCGGCGATCGGGCTCGTCGACGGTGTAGACGACTCGGCACGGAATGGTGAGGTGCGCCCATCGCCAGCCCGCGCGGAGCACTACGTCGATCCCCGGTGCCGGTTTGCCGCCGGCGGTGAGGACGGTGAGCCCGGCCTCCTGGTGCATGCGCCAGTCGAACAGCGCGGCAACGGCCCGTTCGAAGAGTTCCGGCCCGGCTCCGAGGCTGACATCACGGAGTACGTGGCCGTAACCGGCGGGCAACGACTCGGCCCGGGTGGCGCCCACTTCGTCATAGGTCAGCCCGGCGAAGGTCGTCGTGGCGTCGCGCCGCATCAGGTCACGGTAACCAAGTGTCCGGCTCGAAGCATCGGCCAGGCAGGTTTGAGTCAGCAGGGCGGACCGCTCCGCGAAGGCCCGGATGGGTTGCGCATGCGGTCCGTGAGTTCTTGCAGGCCGGCCTCATCGAGTTTCGGGGTGGGCCGGCCGAGCTGTGCGGGGTTGGCGAAGTGGCCCTGGACGGCTATGTCGCGAAGTATCTGAGCAGCGCTGTTTTCCGGGTGGGTGAGTTGGTCGGCAACCATCAGCCACTGCCGGGCGGCCGCGGCGGTCATGTCGTCGGGATCCTGGGCCAGGATCTCGTATACCGGCCGGGTGGATCCGGGCAGCGTGGCCACCCAGTAGCGGACGTTGACCGAGCGGTCCCGTGCGAGCAGGAGCAGGTCTTCCTCCGGGAGATCCCAGCCGTGATCGGCCATGGCGTGAACGACGGCAGCTCGCACCCGTTGGGCCGGATCGTGAACCAACTGCCGGCGTTGCTCGGCGGTGGTACCTGCGTTTTGAGCCGCCGCCGCCCGCACATCGGGCTCCGGGTCATCGAGCAGGGTTCGCAGCACGGCGGGATCGCCGATCCGTTCGGCCAGGATCCCGCGAACCTGTTTGGCCGGATCCCGGGCCAGCAGCAGGGTGATCTCGGCGGGCAAGCCCTCCTTCTGCGCAAGCACGAAACGATGGTCCTGGCCAGCCGATGCGCACACCGCACGCTGCACGCGCTGGTCGGCGGCGGGGTTCATGGTCGCCGCCCAGCGGACCTCGAACGTGCTGTCAGTCAGTAACGCGATCAGGACATCCGGGGGTGTGGCAACGTTACCGGCGATTGCCTCGCGGGTGGCGCGGTCGGAGTCGGCCGCCAGCGCTTGCAACGCCTCCGGTGGGGTATCGGGCCGAGCCGCCACAGTGCGGCGGACGTTCTTCGAGGAATCCGCGGCCAATCCGGCCAGCACAGCGGTGCCGGCGTTCGGATGCGCCGCAGCCGCCACCCTCATCCGGACCAGTTTGTGACCTGCCAAAGCTTCGATCTCTGCCACATCACCGCTCGCCGCCATGACGGAAACCCTAGACGCCATGATCACTAGCCGAGCAAAATCAGCCGACGGCGGTGCCGGTTACCGGGGTGGTGCCGTACAGGTCGGCTACCTGGACCAGGCCGGCCCAGCCGTCGTCGTAGCCGAGCAGGACGCGGGTGGCCGGGTCCGGGCCGTCGCCGTCCGCGCGTTTTACCAGGTCGCGGACCTTGGCCGCCTCGGTGGCGTTCAGTTCGACGCCGGCGGCGGTGCCGGTGGCCTGGACGGTGCCCAGCGAACCGTTCAGCACCGCGCACAGGCCGGTGCCGTTCACCTCGATGTAGTAGCTGTCGGCGTCGCACATGCCGATGAAGCGGCCGATCGTGCCGGGACGGTCGGTGGCCGGGACGACCGTGCTGATCGCGTCGTCGACGGTGTAGACCTGCACCGCGTGCGCGCCCGCGGGAAGGGGTTCGTTGCCGGCGTGGCTCAGCACGTACGCCCCGAAGGTCGCCGCCGTGGTGGCCGCGGCCGCTGCCGTGGCGGTCAGGCCGACCAGCCACCGCCGCCGGCGGCGGTGCCGGCCGCGGGCGTCGGGGGTCGTGATCGGACGGTCGAGATTCATCGTCGAGGTCATGGGCATCAACCTATGAATCGGCCGACGGCCGCTGCGTGAGTCGCCGTACTCAACATGGGCGGGTATGAATACCGGATGGACCTGCGAGTCATTCCGCTGCCCAGTTACGGTGCCGAGGACGTCGTCGTGGCCACCGGCGGGCCGTACGAGGGTCGTGTCCTCACCGGCACCGAGGACGGCACCATCTGGTGGATCGACCCGGTGAGTTCGGGGATCGGCAAGGTGGCGGGCACCGGTGGGCGGCCGCTCGGGCTGGAGCTTATGCCGGACGGGCGGCTGCTCGTCTGCGACGCCCGTCTCGGGCTGCTCGCCGTCGGGCCG
Source organism: Paractinoplanes toevensis (assembly GCF_018332695.1). Classification (GTDB taxonomy): domain Bacteria; phylum Actinomycetota; class Actinomycetes; order Mycobacteriales; family Micromonosporaceae; genus Actinoplanes; species Actinoplanes toevensis. Next base: position 88,717 of record NZ_BOQN01000085.1, on the reverse strand, counting down.
GGCGGTGAGGTCGAGACGCTGGTCGACACGGTCGGCGGGCACCGCATGCGGTTCTGCAACAACGCGGCGGTGGCGCGGGATGGCACGATCTATTTCTCGGACTCGTCGACGGTTCATCCGATCGACCGCTGGAAGGCCGAGGTGGTGGAGCTGACCCGCACCGGGCGGCTGCTGCGCCGCACGCCGGACGGCGAGGTGACGGTGCTCGTGGACGGGCTCGCGTTCGCCAACGGGGTGGCGCTGGCCGCGGACGAGTCGTTCGTGGTGGTGGCCGAGACCGCCGCCCGCCGGCTGATGCGGTACCGGGTGGGCACCGGCACCACCGAGATCTTCCAGGACGATCTGCCGGGTTACCCGGACAACATCTCCACCGGCAGCGACGGGCTCATCTGGGTGACCGTCGCCAGCCCGCGTGATCCGGTGGTCGAGTGGCTGCAGCGCGGACCGCTCTGGTTACGCCGGCAGGTGACCCGCATTCCGGCGAAACTGCAGCCGGCCCCGAAACGTACGGTGCGCGTCCAGGCGTACGGAAATGATGGTCTGGTGAAAAGGGACCTCAGCCTGGCGACCGAGCGTTTCCACATGGTGACCGGCGTGCGGGAGCACGCCGGTCAGGTCTGGCTCGGCAGCCTGCACGAACCGGCCGTCGCCGTGCTCACGAACAGTGGTGGGTGACCGGCGACAGCCATTCCTTGAGCGTGGGGCCGAGGACCTTGTTGACGTCGTCGGTGGTCTTGATGCCCCGGAAGAACGCGGCGTCGGACGCCTTCTTCTGCAGGCTGTCGGCGGTCTGCTTGCCGTCCGCCTTGATCTGCGCGTCGGTGCTGTCCGCGGTGGCGGTGCGCACGGCGGTGGCGAGCGCACCCAGCTTCTGCTGGGCGTCCTTCTGGGTGGCGGTGGCCGGACCCGCCACCATCTTGCTGAGCGACTCGGCGAAAGGACCGACATTCTTGGTGTACGCCTGACCCAGCGCCTCGCAGGATTCCTTCGTCTCGGCGAGCGCGGACGGCAGCGCGGCACCACCGGGCGCGGACGCGGCCTGCGCCCCACCGGGGGTTTGCCCGGCGGCGGTGCCACAGGCCGCCATGGTGCTCAGCGCACCGCCGACCATCAGCACGAGCACGGCACGGCGCATGACGAAACCTCCTGGAAACGGGTTGAGGTCCGTAGGCTACGACGGCCACTACAGTGACGTCCATATATCTGAGCAAGATTTTGGGAGCGCTCCCAGACAAAGTCACGCCGGGGGGAGGCGCAAGCTTTAACGTTCACGTGCTTGGGTGTACGCCGTGAGCGACACCCTGCAAGGCAGTACCGCCTGGACCCGCCGCGTAGCCACCCCGCTGCGCGCCTTTCTGCGCACCGAGGCCGGCAGTGCCGGGGTGCTGCTGGCCGCCATCGTCGTCGCGATGGTCTGGGCGAACGTGGCCGACGGCTCGTACGAGAGGTTCTGGCACACCGACCTGTCGATCCACCTCGGCGACATGAGCGTCGAGCTCACCCTCCGGGAGTGGATCAACAGCGGCCTGATGACCCTGTTCTTCCTGGTCGTCGGCCTGGAGGCGCGCCGCGAGTTCGACCTGGGCGATCTGCGCGACCGGCGCCGGTTCATCCTCCCGGCGGCGGCCGGCATCACCGGCATGATCCTGCCGGTCTCCATCTTCCTGGCGGTCAACCACGGCGGTGCCGGCTCGGCCGGCTGGGGTGTGGCGATGTCCACCGACACCGCCCTGGCCCTCGGCCTGCTCGCCCTGGTCGGCAAGCGGGTCCCGGACCAGGCGCGGCTTTTCCTGGTCACCGTGTCGGTGGTCGACGACCTGGTGGCGCTGATCGTGATCGCGGTGGCCTACACCGACGAGATCAAGCCGATGCCCCTGGTCGTGGCGATCGTGCTGTTCGCGGCCACCCTGGTGATGGCCCGGCTCAAGGTGCGCACCGGCTACGCGTACGTTCCGTTCGGCATCGCCATCTGGGGTGCGATGCTGGCCAGCGGCATCGACCCGGTCGTCTCCGGCCTCGCGCTCGGCCTGACCGCGGCCGCCTACACCCCGGCCCGTGGCGATCTCGAGCAGGCCAGCGACGTGTTCCGCTCGTTCCGCGAACAGCCCACCGCCGAACTGGCCCGGTTCGCCCGGGTCAGCCTGGTCCAGACCCTCTCCCCCAACGACCGGTTGCAGCGCACCTACCAGGGGTGGAGCAGCTACCTGATCGTGCCGCTGTTCGGCATCGCCAACGCGGGCATCGCCATCGACGCGCACTTCCTGCGCCGGGCGATCACCTCCCCGGTGACGATCGGCATCTTCCTCGCGTACGTGCTGGGCAAGCCGATCGCCGTCACCGGGGTCTCCGCCCTGATCACCTGGCTGAGCCGGGGCCGGATCCGGCCCGCCGTGGGCTGGGCGTCGGTGCTGGGCACCGGCACCATCGCGGGGATCGGCTTCACCGTGTCGTTCCTGATCGCGGCGCTCGCGTTCGAGGGGCCGCTGCTGGCCGAGGCGAAGCTCGGCGTGCTCGCCGCGGCCGCCGTCGCCAGCGTGCTGACCTGGACCGAGTTCCGGATCACGTTCATGCTGCCGAAGGCGAAACGGGCGGTCGCCCTGCTCGGCGACGCCGACCAGCTGACCGACCTGATCCCCGAGGTCGACGAGGAACGCGACCACGTGCGCGGCCCGGCCGACGCGTCGGTGACGCTGGTCGAGTACGGCGACTTCCAGTGCCCGTACTGCGGCCGGGCCGAACCGATCGTCCGCGAGGTGCTGACCGACGACGACCTGCGGTTCGTGTGGCGCAACCTGCCCCTGACCGACGTGCACCCGCAGGCCCAGATGGCCGCCCAGGCCGCCGAGGCCGCCGCCTGCCAGGACAAGTTCTGGGAGATGCACGACCTCCTCCTGGCCCACCAGGACCGGCTCCGGATCATGGACCTGCTCGGTTACGCCCGGCAGCTGGGCCTCGACGAGGACCGCTTCCACACCGACATGATGGCGGCCGGCGACTCCGGCCGGATCGTCGAGGACGTGGAGTCGGCCGACCTCAGCGGCGTCTCCGGCACCCCGACCTTCTTCATCAACGGGCAGCGCCACTACGGCGCCTACGACGTGCACACCCTCAAGGAGGCGATCCGGATGGCCCGGGTCCGGGCGAAGATCGCCGCCCGGCGTCGCTAGCTCCCGGCGGTCCGCCGCCGGCTGCGTCGCTGGACACCTTTGTGGTCAGGGTCGCGAGAATCAAACCCACTTTCCGGTACGGAAGACACCGTCGCCAACCGCAACATCCCCCGACCGCCGCCACCCCGCAAGCACCGTGCCACACCAGCACGTGCCGCGACTCTCGCGCAACGACACACGCAACCAGCTCCCGCGCGGCGACACCCTGCGCTGCTCACCCATACGCCGCGCCGCTCTGCTCGGATGGCGTTTTATACATATTCGGCCCGTCGTGACGGGTCAATGCCCCGTCGTGGCGCCCCGGCATCGCAGATCTTGTGAAGTTGCTGCTCTGTCCGCACGCTAAGTCCACTAGGTCGCGCCTGGCCGGGCCGTCGTGGTCGGACATAAGCGGTATGTCGTGTTCTTCTGACCGCGGGCGGCCCACGGTGTGGAAGCGCTGCCAATCAGGCGGGACCGGCCCGGAATGCGGGACGACAACTCAGTATCCGAGAGCAACAACCACCCTGCGGGAGCACGATGACCGCTGGGATCTCGTCGACAGCACCGGGAAGCACGGCTTGTCGCCCGCGACTGTTCGTCCTGGCCGGTGGGGGCGGGCCGGGGTTGCGAGCTTGGGCCGGGCCCGCCCGCAGCGGGCGCGCGGAGGGTTAGTTGCACCGGCCGGGACCGCGTGCCACGGGAGTGCTTCGGCGCGTACGGCAAAGGTTTGATCTTCCGCGCGAAAGCGTCCCGCCCTCCGCTTCGAGGCAGGCCGGGCCGGGGTCCCGTTCTTTCTGGAATGGCGGGAACCCGAAAAGATCTCTAGCTCCCGGCGGTCCGCCGCCGGCTGCGTCGCTTGCGCCAGAGGTACGCGAGGAGCACCGTCGCCGCCAGAGCGATCGCGACCACGAGGTAGCGGCTGACCGTCGCGGCGATCTCCTCCAGGTGGTCGCCGGCGAAGTAGCCGGCGGTGGACCAGCAGCCCACCCAGACCGCCGCGCCCAGGACGTTCCAGACCACGAACCGGCCGAACGGCATCTGGGTCGAGCCCGCGACCACGCCGTTGAACTGCCGCAGCCCCTCCACGAACCGGGCGACCACCACCATCTTGGGGCCGTGCCGGGACATGAACGACTCGACGCGGTCGAGCCGGGGCGGCGTCAGGCGAACGTACCGTCCGAAGCGCAGGAGCAACGGCCGGCCGCCGCGCCGCCCGATCCAGTAACCGACGCTGTCGCCGACGGCGGCGGCGAGGAAGGCCGTCACCGCGACCACGAAGATGTTGAGGTGGCCGCGGCCGGCGTAGGCCGCGCCCGCGATGATCGCGGTCTCGCCCGGCGCCGGGATGCCGAAGCTCTCGATGAAGACGATGGTGGATATGCCGGCGTAGCCGAACCGGTCCACCGCACCGAGCAACTCCAGCATGAGCCCACCGTAGGCGCCGAACCGGCCGGTGACACAGGTCAGCGGCGGACGTCACTCAGGCCGGTTTTGTCCCGCTGAGAAGCATGGTGCGGCCGAGGACCCTGGGGTGCCGCAGCGGGAACGGCAGCGTGACCTGCTCGGCGAGCGGGGTGAACTCCTCGGTCCCGGGCGGCGGCGCGAACGACGGGTAGTACGAGCGGTCGGCGAAGGGGTCGACGAACACGAACCGGCCGCCGGGTCGCAGCACCCGCAGCGCCTCGCCGAGCGCCCCGCCGGATATCTCGTGCAGGGTCATGCAGCTGACCACGACGTCGAAGCTGTGATCCGGGAAGTCGAGGGCGGCGCCGTCCTGCTTCACGAACGTCACCTTCACCCCCTCGGCGCGGGCGTTGTCCTCACACAGCTGCCGCGAGTACTGCCAGCTCGGGCCCCACGAGTCGACGCCGGTCACGGTCGCGTCGGCCCACGCCTTGGCGATCTTGATGGACAGGCTGCCGCTGCCGCAGCCGACGTCCAGCACCCGCCCGCTGCCCGCGCGGCGGGCGATCGTCTCGTGGATGCGCCACTGCGCCCCACCGGGACCGAGGCGGTAGGCGCTGCCCAGCAGGATCACGGTGATGTAGCCGAAGACCGCCAGCGGCACCAGAAACAGCAGGAACCACGGCGAGAAGATGGCCAGCACACACCCGGCCAGACTCAGCACGGACAGCACCACGAACGGGTACAGCCGGCCGAGCCTCAACCAGGTGCGATAGTGCGGCATCCGACGAGACTAGGCGGCGGCGGTCGTGCGCGGGAACAGGCTGTCGAAAACGGCACCCCGGTCGAACTCCATCGCCTTCGCCCGGGCCCGGCGGGCCAGCTCGGCCTTCTCCTGCGGGGTCATCTCCAGGATCACCCGGTCGAGGGCCTCGGCGAGCCCGTTGATGTCGCCCGGCTCGACGATGACCGCCGCGTCGCCGACCGCCTCGCCGGTGCCGCCGGTCAGGGTGGTGACCACCGGTCCGCCGCCGGCCAGCATCTTCTCGGCGAGGGCGATGCCGAACGTCTCCACGAAGTCCGGCTCCGGCTTGGTCGGCAGCGCGTATGCGGCACAACCGCGCATGAGCAGCGTCTTCTCCTCGTCGTCGACGTCGGCCAGGAAGACGATCCGGTCGTCCTCCTTGGCCATCGCCCGCACGTGCTCCAGGGCCGGCCCGGTGCCCGCGATCACCAGTTTCACGTCGTCCCGGCACCGCATCTGCCCGTACGCGATGACCAGGTCGTAGATCCCCTTGGCCCGGGCCACCCGGGACAGGAAGAGGATGTAGCCGTCGCGCTCGAGGCCGCGGCGGGCCAGGGCGGCGTCGACCTCGGCCGGTTCCGGATCGACGAACGCGGTCGAGTCGATCGGCGGGTAGCTGACCGTGACCCGGCGGCGGCACTGCTCGGCGAACGTGGTGCCGGAGTGCGCGTCGACCTCCTCGGCCGAGGCGATGATCTCGTCGCGTGTGTACTCGGAGACCGCGACCAGCTCGTCGTTGGCCAGGAACGTCGTGAACAGCACGGTGGCCGCGCCGAAGCGGCCCTCCCGCAGGCAGGACCGGATCACGTTGGTGACGTCCGAGCCGACCGCCTTGGCGATGGTGTGCACCTGCGGCGCGAACCCGGCGGCCCGGGCCGCGGTGACCGCGTCGACGACCACGGTGGTGTGCGGCACCAGGTACATCGACAGGCAGACGGTGGGCACCGGCTCGCTGAGCAGCTCGACCAGCCGGCCGGTGAGCCCGGCCAGGTGGCGGCCGTCGGGCACCCGGTAGTCGCCGACCGGCTCGGGCCGTTCGACGGTGATGCCCGGGCTGTACGGCAGCAGCCGGTCCAGCGGCTTGAGCGGCAGACCGGCCGCTTCCAGGGTCGGAATGGGCCAGGTCAGCAGCCGGACGTCGTCGAAGCCGCGGGTGAGCGCGACCTCGGCCAGGTTTCGGGCTTCACCGGAGTGGCCGCAGATCACCGGGTCGGCCCGGACCACGATGACAAGGCGGCGGCTGGGGTGGCTCATGGGGGTCCTTGGCGGGTGTCAAGAGAGGGACGGGGGTCGGAGCTGATGGCCCCAGGTGCTGGGTTCGGGTCCCAGCTTCAGGTGCAGCCGGCCGCCCCGGTGTACGTCGGCGGCGGACAGGTGGGTGGTGTGCAGGGGTTCGCCGTTGAGGGTGGCGGACTGCACGTACTGCACGGGCGGATCACGGTCGAGGCCGTCCACGCCGATCGGGGTCTCCCGGTGTCCGGAGGTCTCGATCACGAACTCGCTGTCACCGGCCTGCAGCACGGAACGGCCGAAGGCGGGGGCGTTGATCAGGAACAGGTTCTGGCCGGCCACCGGGAACAGGCCCAGGGACGCCCACACATACCAGGAGCTGAGGCCGCCGGAGTCGTCGTTGCCCGGCAGCCCGCCCGGTCCGGTGCCGAACTGCCAGGTCAGCGCGGCCTGGACGATCTCGGCGGTCTTGTCGGGGCGGCCGGCCCAGTGGTACGACCAGGGCGCCTCCATGTCCGGCTCGTTGTTGAGGCCCTCGAAGCGGTGCAGGGCGTAACCGGCCGCCATCTCGGCCGGCTGCGGGGTCTGCCCGGGCTGCTTGACCGGGTCGGCGCCGTAGCCGAAGAACCGGTCGAGCATGCCGATGAACGCGTCGTCGCCGCCGGCCAGCGCGATCCGGGCGGCCATGTCGTGCACCAGCCGGAACGAGTAGTTCCACTTGCCGCCCTCGTAGAACTCGGAGTCCCGCAGCAGGCCGGTGGCCGGGTCGAACGCGTTGACCCACTGCCGGCCCCGGCGTTCCAGGTCGTCGGCGAGGCGGCGGTCGTTGAGCGAGCGGGCGACCCGGGCGGTGCAGTGATGGGCGTACGCGAGGTCGAGGGTGTGCGTGATCGGGTGCACGACGCCGTGCTCGAAGAAGTCCTCGCCGTACATCCGGCGCAGGTCGTCGACCATGTGCACGAGCGCCCAGGACCAGTCGATGCCGGCCCGGCCGAGCGCGTGCGCGTCGGCCAGGGCGGTGTGCGCGAGGGCGCTGGCCTGCCGGAAGAACCGGTCGGCGCCGCGGGCCATCCGGTAGCCGATCGGGAAGTTGCCCTCCTCCTCGCACACCCGGATCAGTGATTCGAGGATGTCGGTGTGCCGCTCCGGCGCGATCGCGGCCAGCAGCGGCAGCTGGGTCTTGTAGATGTCCCACATCGTGCAGACGTCGAACGCGTACGGCCCGGAGTTCGGCCAGAACGGGCTCTCGTCGTCGGCCACGCAGGGTTTGATCAGCGAGTGGTACAGCGCGGTGCCGAAGACCGTGCGCCGGGCGGTGGTGCCGCCCTCGACCTGGACCTTGCCGACGTGTTCGCGCCAGCGGGCCCGGGTGCGGGTGCGGACCACGTTGAAGGCGGGCTCGCTGTCCCGGCCGCACTCCCGTTCGAGGTTGCGCCGGGCCTGCTCGTGGCCGCGCAGCGAGAAGCCCATCCGGATCTCGACGGTCTGGCCGGCCCGGACCGAGCCCATGAAGAGCATGCCGAACGGCCGCAGCGTGGTGTGCCGGATGCTGTCGAAGTCGAGCCGGGTGCCGCCGTCGATGAGCCGCCGGTCGTACCAGAGCATCTGCCGCCAGCCGGGGGTGTCCGCCTCGATGTAGACCGACAGCGGCACGCCCTCCATCACCACGGTGCCCTGGGCCTGCCCGTACCCCATGCTCTCGACCTGGGCCCGCAGCGGCACGGTGCGGCCGAGGTCGATGGCGAGCCCGCCGCAGGACAGGTCGATCACGACCCGCGCGGAGCGGTGCTCCGGGAACGTGTAGCGGTGCACGGCGACCTTGGCGCCGACGGTGATCTCGCTGCGCACGCCGGTGTCGAGGGTGGCCGCGTAGTAGCCGGCCTCGGCGACCTCGTCGTGCAGCTCCCAGGACTCCCCCAGCGCGTCGAGCGGCTGCACCATCGGGGTCACCCGGACGTAGTTGTAGTACTTGCGGATCGCGCCGGTGCCGGACTGCTGGAAGTGGGTGAACCCGGACGCCTGGTGCCGGTCGAACATCTCCTCCGGCACGCCCTCGGTGTTCTTCGCGTACCGCCCGTAACCGGTCGGGTAGGCACCGGAGTAGGCGCACGCCGAAACCATGCCGAACGGCGAGGTGGCCCCCGGGTGAGTGTTGCCCACCTGCGGTTTCGGCCACCACCAGGTGGCGGCCAGACCATGCGCGCGGGGCAGGTCGGTCGCTGCGGAGCCGATGAACGGATCGATGTCGTCGAGGATGGCGGAACCATACCTACTGCGGGCCCCGCGACGGTTTCAAACAGATGAACTACTTGTTGATCATGTTGTCGACCAGTTCCTTCACCGTTGCCGCGAAGAGGTCGACGTCCCGGTCCGTGGTGCGCCAGTTCACGATGGCCGGGCGCAGGGCCACCTTCCCCGCATGGACGGTCGTCCCGGCCAGGAAGCGGCCGTCCGCCACGATCGCGGCGCCGAGGCGCCGGTTGAAATCATCAAGACCCTCTTCCGGTACGCCCTCCGGCCGCGCCCGGAAACACACGATGCACAGCGGCACCTCGGCGAGCCTTTCCAGCTCCGGCGACTCGTCCACGTGCCGCTTCAGTCGTTGGGCGAGGTCCAGGTGGCGCTCGACCATGGCCCGGTAGCCGTCCCGGCCGTAGGCGGCGAGCGTCGCCCAGATCGGCAGCGCCCGGGCCCGGCGCGACGATTCCGGCCCGAACGGCGCGTGCCCACCGGCCGGATCGTCCGGCGCCGGCAGGTAGGGCGCGCCCGGCATGCCGAACGCCCGGCCGAGCCGCGCCGGATCTTTGATCAGGGCAAAGCCCGACTCGTACGGGACATTGAGCCACTTGTGCGCGTCGGCGGCGATCGAGTCGGCCCGCTCGATGCCCTCGACCAGGTGCTCCGTTCGCGGCGACAGCGCGGCGAAAAGCCCGAACGCGCCGTCGACGTGCAGCCAGCAGCCGTACTCGGCGGCCAGGTCGGCCAGCGCCGCGATCGGGTCGAAATCCCCGGTGTTGACCTCCCCCGCGTTCCCGATGATCACCGCCGGCCGGCCGCCCAGTTCGTCGAGCCGGCGCCGCATCGACGCGAGATCCACCCGCCCGGTCGCGTCGGCCGGGAACGTCTCGGCGGCGTTCCGCCCGTGCCCGAGCATCTGCAGCGCCTTGCGCGCACTGGCGTGCAGGTAACCGCCGGACAGCACCGGCATGCGCGGCAGCCCGGCCAGGCCGTCACCGACGGTGTCGGCCCCGAGCCGCTCGCCCCACCACTGGGTGGCGCAGCCGAGCCCGGTGAAGTTGGCGAACGTCGCCGACGCGACCAGTGCACCACCCCAGCCCTCGGGCAGCCCGAACAGCTCCCGCAGCCAGCCGAGCGCCACCGTCTCGACCTCCGTCGCGAACGGTGACGACACCCGCCCGTAGGCGTTCTGATCGAGCAGCGAGGCCAGCCAGTCGGCGGCCAGCGCCGCCGGGGTGACCCCGCCGATGACCAGGTGGTAGAAGCGCGGGCCGGACGAGGCGGTCCCCGCGGCCGTCCCGATGTCGATCAGCCGGTCCACCGTCCCGGCCGTCCCCGCCCCGGCGTCCGGAAGCGCTCCGCCCAGCCCGGCCAGCATCCCCAGCGCGTCGTGATCCAGGACCGGCCGCCCGGCCAGCGAATCGAGGTAGCCGCCCGCCGCCGACGCCACCCGCATCAGCGCGTCACCGGCCACGGCCGCGTCGTCCAGTGGATCAGCCATCCGGGCAGCCTCCTCCGAGTCGGATGATCGGACAGTACTAAATAGACGAACGCCTACGTCTGTCCGACATCACCGTCCGTATGACTCTCCGGCCGGCCGTCGGGGGCGGCCGGTCTGGGGAGCGTGGAATGACGAATCCGGTCGAGGAACAGAAGCCCGCGTCCGGCAAGCGGGCCAGGGTGGTCAAGTGGCTGACCGTCGCGGGGGTGGTCGCGGTCATCGGGGTCTTCGCGGACGTCTCCCAGGTCTTCGGGGTGAGCGTGGTGGACGCCATGGACTACCTGCGCAAACACGGCACGGTCACGCCCACGACCGGCCCGGGCTCGTCCTCGCCGGTCAGCGCTCCGGCATCGGGGCCACCATCGGGGCCGCCGTCCGGCCCACCGTCATCCGGACCGACCGGGCCGCCGTCGTCCGGGCCGTCCGCATCCGGCAACGGGACCGGGGGTTCCGGAAGTGGCAACTCGGGCGGCGGCACCGGGAGCGGCGGCGGGCCGGGAAAACAGGGCGGCACGGTGAAGACCGGAACCTCGACGCCGCCGGTCACGGTGGCCACCACGGCCTCGGCGCGAGCGAGCATCACCGCGCCGGCCGACGGTCTCACCACCCAGCAGACCAGGGCGACGCTGTCGATCTCGGCGTCGCCGGTCACAGTGTCCGGCTGGGTCTGGTACGTCGTCGTCCAGCCCGCTCACCACACGACCTCGGACTACCTCTACCGCCTGCGCCCGGAGACCGGCACCCTGACCGTCGGCATCGGACCGGCCACCGGGGGCTCCGGCGCGACCGACGACTACCTGATCCGCCCGGCCCTGATCAGAGCCGACGCCGCCGCCGACATCGGCGGCTACCGCGATGACGTGTTCGCCCCGTCCGGCACCCGGTACTTCAACGGCATCACCGTCCACCGCGAGTCCCAATGACATGATGGAATCAGCCGCATGATCGATACGGCGCTGGTTCGCACGCTGGTGGACGCCCAGTTCCCGCAGTGGGCCGGCCTACCGCTGCGCCGGATCGAACAGGCCGGCTCGGACCACGTGATCCACCGCCTCGGCAACGAGCTCGCGGTCCGGCTGCCCCGGCACGAGGGCGCGATCGGCCAGGCCGAGAAGGAGTACGACTGGCTGCCCCGCCTCGCCCCGCACCTGCCGCTGGCGATCCCGGTGCCGGTAGCGGTAGGCCGCCCGGCGGAGGGTTATCCGTGGCCGTGGGCGGTGTCCCGCTGGCTGCCCGGCGAGACGGTCACGGTCGCCCGCTTCGGCGAGTCCACCGAGACGGCGCTGCAACTGGCCGGCTTCCTTACCGCCCTGCAGAACATCCCGGCCTCGTCGGACCTCTCGGCTGCGTCGGATCTCCTCGCTGCGCGCGATGCGTCGACACGGGCGGCCATCGCTGAGGTGGCGTCGGTGTTCGACGCGGCCGCGCTGACCCGGGTGTGGGAGGCGGCTTTGAGTGCGCCGCCGTGGGGGCGGCCGCCGGTCTGGTTCCACGGCGACTTCCACACCGGCAACCTGCTCGCCGAGGGCGGCCGGGTCAGCACGGTCATCGACTTCGGCGGTCTGGGTGCCGGCGACCCCGCCAAGGACATGATGATGGCGTTCACGCTCCTGGGGCCGGCCCCGCGCGCGACGTTTCGGGAGGCCCTGGCCGTGGACGACGCCACCTGGGCGCGCGGGCGCGGGTGGGCGCTGGCGGGCGGGCTCAACGCCTACGTCTCGTACGCCGCAATTGATGCTCGCGTCGCCGCGCAGACCACCCGCCAGATCACCCAGGCCGTTGCCGGCTGAAGGCCGGCGGTTTCAGCGGGCGAGCGCCTTCTCCAGCTCGGACTTGCTCATCGAGGAGCGGCCGGCGATGTTGCGCTTCTTCGCCTCGTTGTAGAGCTGCTCCTTGGTGCGCCCCTGCGCGCCGGTGTGCGAGCGCTTGCCACCGCGATGCCCGGACGACACGTCCTTGATCGACGACCGGCTGGCGGTCTTCGACTCCCCGGCGCGGGCCCGCTCCTTGTTCACCGTGCGCGCGGCGATCTCCTTGGCCCGCTTCTCCGAGCCGCCGCGATCCTTGACGCTGTCCTTGATGTGCTCGTACTGCCGTTCCCTCTTCGGGCTGGAACCTGCGGGCATCTCCGCCTCCCTGATCGTGGTCCGTCAGGTACGGGATTTCCCGTTCATCGCGGTCAAAAACCCCCGCCATAGCGTTGTTGACGTTATACCTTCGTCTCCGTACTATCGGCGCCGTGCAAGAACCCACCTTCCTGATCCTGACCGCGCTGGCGGCCCAGCCGCTGCACGGTTACGGCATCGTCCAAGCCGTTGCCCAACTCTCCGACGGGGAGGTGCGGCTGCGCCCGGGCACCCTCTACGGCGCACTCGACCGCCTCGACCAGCAGGGCCTGATCGCCCTCGACCGGGAGGAGCCGGTCGACGGCCGGCTCCGCCGCTACTACCGCCTCAGCGACAGCGGCACGACCGCCCTGGCCGAGCAGGTCGAGCACCTGCGCCGCCGGGCGAACGTGGCCGAGAAACAGCTCCGCCTGCGGCCCGGCTTCTCGGGCGGTGGCGCGTGAGGGCGCTACTGGCGGCCTATCCGGCCCGGCTGCGCCGCAAGCACGGCGCCGAGCTGCTCGAGACCATGGCGGAGATGGCCGGCCCCGGCGGCCGCGCGACCCGCGCCGAGAAGCGGCAACTCGTGCTCGACGGCGTCCGCGAGCGGTTCCGCCCGCCGACGCGCCGCCCGCTCGCCGTGGCCGCGGCCGTCCTGGCCCTGCTGATCGGCGGGGCGTTCGGCGCCGCCGCCGGCTCCTGGGCAGGCACCTGGGGCTACGCCGAGCTGCCCGACGTCAGCTCGGCCCTCACCCAGCCGGGCGTGATGTCGGCGACCGATCACTATCTCTACGCCGACGGCACGATCCCGGCCGGCACCGACGTCCAGACGGAAGTGGAGCTGACGAGCCACCGGCTGGCCGCCGAGGGCTGGACGACCGGCCCGATCACGGCCGGCGACGGTACGGACGGCGTACTGAAGAATGTGCATTTCGCCGCGGAGAACGCGGACGTCCGGCTGGATGTCTACGCCTACCCGGACGCCGGCGGCGCGCCGGCGATCAGCATCGCCGGCTGGCCGAGACGCCCGGCGTCGTATGTTCCGCTGACCGTCGCCGGAGCCCTGCTGGGCCTGCTGGCCGGCTGGCTGATCGGGGTCGCGTTGTCACACCGCATCCAGGCCGCCCGCCGGCCGCGGCTCAGCGCGCTGCTGACCGCGACCGGCCTGATCCTGGTGATCCCGTCGGCCGTCGGCTTCCTGGCCTCGCTGGTGCGCTACCTGACCATCGCCGACCCGCTGGGCACCGGCGAGCTGGTGCACGCCCACGGCTTCGCCTTCGGCCCCACGATCGACCTGCTCCGGGCGCTCGACCTCGGCGAGGGCTGGTATCTGACGCCGAGCGACCTCCAGCAGCTGCCGCTGTACGGTTTCGCGCTGATCGCGATCGCCGCGATCCTCGCCCGCCCGACCCGGGAGCACCGGGCCGTGGCCTGAGCTCACCGTTTGACGGCGACCCCGCCGTACATGTGGACGTGTTCGTCGGGGACCGCGCGGGCGGCCTCGTCCGGGCGCCAGTGGTTGACCAGGACCACGCCCGGATCGATCAGATCGAGGCCGCGGAAGAGGTCCTGGCACTCGGCGAGGTCGCGGGCCTTCTCGTTGATGCCCCGGGCCAGGTAGGCCGCCACGCCCTTGTTGACCTCGTCCGGCGCGCTGTCCGCGGTGACCGTCGACAGGGCCAGGACGCTGCCCGGCGGCAACGGCTCCATCAGGGTGTCGATGATGTGGTGCACGCGGTCGTCGTCGACGATGAACTGCAGGATCGCGATCAGGCTCAGGGCCACCGGGCGGGACAGGTCGAACGTCTGCCGGAACTCCGTGGAGCCGATGATCGTGGACGGGTCGTGCAGGTCGGCGTCGAGGTAGGCGGTGCGGCCCTCGGCGGCGCCGGTGAGCAGCGCGCGGGCGTGCACCAGGACGATCGGATCATTGTCGACATACATCACCCGCGACGACGGGTCCACGTCCTGCACGACCTCGTGCAGGTTGGGCGCGGTCGGCAGGCCCGCCCCGATGTCCAGGAACTGCCGGATGCCCAGCTCGGCCGCGATGAACCGGGCCTGCCGGGCCATGTAGTTGCGGTTGGCCCGCATCGAGATGGCCAGGTGCGGCCAGTCGGCGGTGATGAAGGCCGCGGCGTCCCGGTCGGCCTCGAAGTTGTCCTTGCCGCCCAGCAGGTGGTCGTAGATGCGGGCGGAGTGCGGGAGGCCGGTGTTCAGCTCGGAGGAGGACACGCTCCCACGATATCGAAGCGTGTCTTCCTCCGGGTGCCCGCAATGATCAGACGGCGCCGGCGGTGCGGGCGCCGGGTCGCAGGTAGACGGCCCAGGTGACCAGCACGCACAGGATGTAGAACGCGATGAACCCGATGTAGGCGGCGTCCGCGCTCTTGGTCTCCAGGAAGGACTGGCGGAAGGCGAGGTTCACCAGTACGCCGCCGAGAGCGCCGATCGCACCCGCGATGCCGATGACCGCGCCGGACAGGCGGCGGGCGGTCGGTTCGTCCGACGGGTGCTTGGACTTGAAGATCGCCGGGATCATCTTGTAGGTCGAGCCGTTCCCGACGCCGCTGAGGATGAACAGGGCGACGAAACCGACGATGTACAGCGGCAACGACTTCTGCTGGGCGGCCAGCAGCACGACGCCGGCGCCGACGGCCATCGCGATGAAGTTCAGGAACGTCACGCGGGCACCGCCGAGCCGGTCGGCGAGCGCACCGCCGAGCGGGCGCACCAGCGAACCCAGCAGCGGGCCGAGGAACGTCAGGTAGGCGGCCTTCACCGGGGTGGAGAACTCGGTGTGGAACTGCACCTGCAGCACCTGGCCGAACGCGAACCCGAAGCCGATGAACGAGCCGAACGTGCCGATGTACAGCAGCGACATGATCCAGGTGTGCGGTTCGCGGGTCGCGTCCCGCATGGCCCGCTTCTCGCTGCGGGCCTGGGTCAGGTTGTCCATGTAGAGCGCCGAGCACAACGCCGCCACGACGATCAGCGGGATGTAGATCCCGGCCACGATCCCGGGATGCCCGGCGCCGAAAACCGCCAGAACAAACAGACCGACCAGCTGGACAGCGGCGACCCCTAAGTTGCCGCCACCAGCGTTGATACCGAGCGCCCAGCCCTTGAGCCGGTTCGGGTAGAACGCGTTGATGTTGGTCATCGACGAGGCGAAGTTGCCACCGCCGACGCCGGCGACCGCCGCGAGGACGAGCAGCGTCGAGTAGGACACCCCCGGCTTGATCAGGAAGGCGGCCAGCACCGCCGGGATCAGCAGCAGCGAGGCACTGAAGATCGTCCAGTTACGGCCGCCGAACCGGGCCACCGCGAAGCTGTACGGGATGCGCAGCGCCGCCCCGACGAGCGTCGGCACCGCGGTGAGGAGGAATTTTCCGGCCGGGTCGATGCCGTACGCCGGGCCCAGAAAAAGAACGAGCACCGACCAGAGTGACCAGACCGAGAAGCCGATGTGTTCCGACAGGATGGAGAAGATCAGGTTTCGCCGGGCGATCGGCGCCCCCGTCGTCGCCCAGAACGCCGGATCCTCCGGGCGCCAGTCGTCGATCCAATGTCCGCGTACCGAAATCAGTGGGCGGTCAAGAGTGGCAGTCATCTCACACCTCTACAAAGAGCTGGTCGTCGTCGACGCGGACCGGATAGGAGGTGACCGGGTCCTGGCCGCTCAGTGAGCAGCCGGTGGCCAGGTCCCAGGCGTACAGGTGAAGCGGGCAGACGACCTGCTTGAGGTCGATCTGACCGTCGGCCAGCGGGCCGCCCCGGTGCGGGCAGACGGCGGACAGTGCGCGGACCGAGCCGTCGCGCAGGCGGAAGACGGCGATCATCCGGCCGTCGACGGCGAAGGTCCGGCCCTCGCCGAGCGGAATGTCGTGAACCGATCCGATGGGCTTCATGCGCGCACCGGAACCTGGGGCAGCACGGTCAGCGGCAGCGAGGTGCGGAACTGGCCGGGCGTGGCCGGCTCGGCCCGCTCCTTCCAGGGGTCCCGGTAGGCGCCGACCGCGGCATCCATCGCGGCGTCGAGCGCGGCGGCGATGCCCTCGGCGTCGTCCACCACGACCGCCCGGATCTTCTCGATGCCGACCCGCGGCACCCACGCATAGGTGCGCTCGAGCCAGTTCCCGCTCTCCCGGTAGTACTGCAGGAACCGCCCGGTCAGCACGATCACTTCCTCGGGTGAGGAGACCGTGGCGAGCAGATCGCCCTTGCGGACGTGCGCGCCGGCCGCACCGCCGACATAGATCTCCCATTTACCACCGTCAATAGCAACAACACCAAGATCTTTGACGTACGCCTCGGCGCAGTTACGCGGGCAGCCGGTGACCGCCAATTTCATCTTGCCCGGCCCTTCGATGCCCTGATAACGCTCCTCCAGCGCGATCCCGAGCGCGGTGGAATCGCCGACCCCGAACCGGCAGAAGTCCGATCCGACGCAGGTTTTCACGGTACGGAAGCTCTTGCCGTAGGCGTATCCGCTGGGCATGTCCAGGTCGGCCCAGACCTGCGGCAGCTTCTCCTTGGGAATGCCGAGCAGGTCGATCCTCTGCCCGCCGGTGAGCTTCACCATCGGCACGCCGTGCCGCTCGGCCACCTCGGCGATCCGCTTGAGGTCGGCCGGGGTGGTGACCCCGCCCTTCATCTGCGGCACCACCGAGAACGTGCCGTCGCGCTGGATGTTCGCGTGCACCCGGTCGTTGATGAAGCGGGCGTCCCGCTCGTCGACATACTCGCCGGCCCACATCATCTTCAGCAGCGACGCGAGGCCCATCTTGCTCTTGGCGTCCTCGTCCCCGCCGAGCGTGGCGAACACCGACGACACCGACTTCAACTCGTGCCGCCGGATCGCCGCCATCAGCTCGGACTTGGGCATCGGCACACCCGGCACGTAGTACGACGCCGCCGGGTCCTCCTCGACCGAGCCGCCGTTGGCCCACTCGACGATCCGCTGCACAAGAGGCTTGCAGGTGCCGCAGCCCTTGCCGGCCCGGGTGGCGTCCATGCAGCCGCTGACCGTCTTGCAGCCGCCGTCGACACACGCCTTCAGGGCACCCTTGGTGACGCCGTTGCAGTTGCAGACCTGCTCGTCGTCGGGCATGTCGTCGACGCTCTCCTCGGCGGCCGGCCCGCCCAGGTCGAACAGCAGCTCGGCCCGGTTGTCGGGCAGCGGCAGACCCTTCTCGAACGCCTTTATCAGCGCCATCGCCTTGCTGTTGTCGCCGACCAGGGTGGCGCCGACGAGCCGTCCGTCACGAATGATGACGTTCTTGTAGACGCCGCGCTTGGGCTCGGCGAACTCGAGCAGTTCGTCGTCGTCCCGCTCCGGCTGCGACAAACCCATCGAGGCGACGTCGACACCCGCCACCTTGAGCTTGGTGGACACCTGCGACCCGTGGTAAGTCGCACTAACGTTCGTCCCACCAACGTTCGTCCCACCAACGTTCGTCGCACTAACGTTCGTTCCACTAACGTTAGGGGCGCCAACGTTAGGGGCACTAACGTTGGTGGCGCAAACGTTCGTTGCCAGCACCTTTGCCTGCTCCCACAGCGGTGCCACCAGGCCATACACCTGACCACGGTGCTGGGCGCACTCCCCCACCACGTAGATGTCCTCTTCGTCCATCGCGCGCATGTGGTCGTCCACGACGATCCCCCGCTCGACGACGAGCCCGCTCACCGCGGCCACCTCGGTGTTCGGCCGGATGCCGGCGGCCACCACCACGACGTCGCAGTCGATCACCGTGCCGTCCGCGAGCTTGACCCCGGCCACCGCGTGCTTGCCGAGGATCTCGGTGGTCATGCCGTCGACCACCACGTCGATGCCGAGCTTCTGCTCGATCGTGGCCTGCAGCGTCTTGCCGGCCTGGAAGTTGAGCTGGGTGTTCATCAGGTGGCCGGCGGCGTGCACGAGGGTCACGTGGCCGAGGTGGTTCTGCAGGCCACGGGCGGCCTCGAGACCGAGCAGGCCGCCGCCGATGACGACCGCGCGCTCGTGCTCCTTCGCATAGCGGATCATGGCGCGGGTGTCGTCGAGCGTGCGGAAGACGAAGACGCCCTGGTGGTAGCCGCGGCCGGGCACGTGCGCGCCCTTGATCGGCGGGACGAACGCGGAGCTGCCGGTGGCGATGATCAGCTTGTCGTAGCCGGTCGTGCTGCCGTCCGACCCGTACACCATCCGGGCGTAGCGGTCGATGCGCTCGATCCGTACGCCGGTGTGCAGGGTGATGTCGTTCTCGGCGTACCAGGAAAGGTCGTTGAGAAAGATCCCGGCCTCGTCCTCGATGCCCGCGAGCACGTTGGACAGCATGATCCGGTTGTAGTTGCCGTAGGGTTCGTCGCCGAACATCGTGATGTCGAAGTCGCCGCCGCGGGCGAGGATCTCCTCGACGGTGCGGGCGCCGGCCATCCCGTTGCCGATGACCACGAGTCGTTGTCGCATCAGACCTCCACCAGTCCCAGGTCGACGATCACCGTTCCGGTGACGCCGGCCGGTGCGGCCAGCCACAGTTCGACGTTCGTGCCGGCCGGCAGGTCCTCGACGACGCGCAGGGACACGTGCACGTCGCTCTTGGCGCCGATCGGGAAGTAGCGCATCGGGTGCCCGTCGCGGGTCAGGACCGCGCAGACGAGTTCGGCGGCCGCGTTGCCGCCGCGGAAGTAGACAGCCTGCGCGGAGGACCCGTCGGGCACCACGTAGGACAGTTCGGGGCCGAGCGGGGCCGGCCGATCCAGGCCCTTACCCTCGAAGGGAAAGACGCCCTGCAGAAAACGCGGTGTCGAATGCACCTGTCGAACCCTCCGGTGAGCAGGGACGACGGCGTTATTAGCCGAATGCGTATCGGTCGCCGTCACACCCGAATGATTCCGGGACATTGTTTTGCGGCGTGACCGGCGCGGTTGCGCGAACGTTCGGAAAACCCTACATGCGGGCCGGGACGGTTGTGAGAAGAGCCGATTCGTAGCGGCGCACCACAAGCGACACGACGGCCGGGTCGAGCGCGAGCGGCGGGGTGACCGAGTCGGCGCCGGCCCGGTGCAGGGTGCGGTAGAACAGTCCCTCGGCGAGCAGGTAGGCGGCGATCGCGACCCGGCGCGCGCCCTGCCGGCGCAGCCCGGCGACGACGTCGGCGACCGTCGGCTCGCTGCCGGAGACGAACCCGACGTGCGCGCCCATCTGTGCGGCGAGCGCGTGGACCGAGGACCGCCACGCCGGATCCGAGGATCCGGCGGCGGCGAGAACCACCGCGTCGGCCGCCGGCAGGCGCCTGGTCAGGCTTTCGGTGAGTACGGGGTCCGGGCCGAGCGGCGCGGTGACCGGAATCCCGGTACCGGCAACGGCTTCAGCGATGTCCACCCGCACGTGGTAGCCGGCCGACAGCAGCAGCGGCACGACCACGGCGTCCCGGACGGACGGCACGACCGAGCCGATCCGGGGCTGCTGCACATCGGCGTACGACAGCCGGATGTCCAGCGACGGCCGGCTGCGGGCGACCGCGGCGACCAGGTCACGGATCTGCTTCTGGCCGGTGGCCGAGCGGGTTCCGTGGGCGACCGCGAGCAGAGTAGGCATGGCGGTTCCTCCGAAAGTACTCAGGGGGAGCCGGCGACGGTGCCGGTTACAGCGTTTCGTCGAGACGCAGGCGGTAGCCGCGCTTGATGACCGTCTCGATGTGCCGGCCGGAGCCGAGCGCGGTGCGCAGCCGGGCCACCGCCACGTCGACCGCGTGCCCGTCGTTGCCCCGCGGCAGCGACGCGATCAGCTGATCCTTCGACACCACCGCGCCGGGGCGGGCGGCCAGCGAGGCGAGGATCGACATGGCGGCGGGGGCGAGCGCGCGGGGCTCGCCGTCGATGAGGACGGCGTGGCCGCGGACCTCCAGGGTGCCGCCCGCCACCCGCAGCTTGAGCGACCGCTGCGGCAGTTCGTCGGCCACCGTCTTGATCAGCGCGCCGAGCCGGAAGCGTTCCGGCATCACCACCGGCACGTCCCGTTCGACGAGCGGGGCGGCGGTGACCGGGCCGACGCAGGCGGCCAGGGTGCCGGACCGGAACCGGTCGAGCACGCCCGGAACGTCGTCGCCGGCCAGCTGCAGGAAGGACTTGACCGCGGGCGCGCTGGTGAACGTGACCGCGTCGATCTGCCCGGCCATGACCTGGTCGACCAGGCGCCGCACCGGCGTGGTGTCCGGCGGTGGCACCCACCGGTAGACGGGCACCTCGACCACGGCGGCGCCGGCCGCGCGGAGGGCGGCCACGAACTCGGTCTGCGGCTCGCCGTGCTCCTGCACGGTGATCCGCCGGCCGGAGACACCGTCGGCGAGCAGCCGTTCGAGGACCTCCTCGGACGCCTCGGTCTTGGCCGCCCATTCCTCGCTGAGGCCGGCCGCCCGCACGGCGCCGCACGGTTTCGGGCCTCGGGCGATGATCCGGGCCCGGCCGAGCACCTCGCGCAGTTTCTCGCCCAGGCCCCAGCCCTCGGCGGCCTCGAGCCAGCCGCGGAAGCCGAAGCCGGTGGTCGCGATGACCAGGTCGGGGGCGAGCCCGATGCAGGCCGCGGTGGCCGCGTGCAGGGCATCGTCGTCGGCGAGCGGGACGATGCTGATCGCGGACGCGGTGACCACCCGGGCGCCGCGCCGTTGCAGCAGCGCGGTCATCTCGTCACGGCGCCGCTCGGCGGTCACCGCGACGGTGAAGCCGGTCAACACGCCGCCGTCAGTCATTCCGCAAGCGTTCCGACATGTGGTTTCCACCAGAGCGTTATGGGGTTTCGGCCAGGTCAACGCGCTTTCACAACCGGGTGACCACGGTTGTGAGCCTCAGTCGTCCTCAACGATCTTGCGGACCCCGGCCAGCAGCCGGAACACCTCGAGCCGGCCGTCCAGGAAACCGATGCGGTAGTCCCGGCCGAACTTCGGGTCGGTCGCCCGGCCGGTGTCCCGGTGCGCGGCCAGGCCGTCGGCACGGCCCGCCGCGTACGCCTCAAACTCCTGGTCCATCGCTCTTCTTGTCATCGAGGGCTTTACGGATCGCCGTGACGAGAGCGTCCTCGAACGCGGCCAGCTGCCCGTCGACGATGCCGACCAGGTAGTCGGCACCGGTCACCGGATCGCCGGCCCGGTCACCGTCGTGCAGGCCGGCCATGCCGTCGGCGTGCCCGGAGCCGTAGGCCACCAGTGCGTCGTCCATGCCAGCCTCCCGAGGTGCGTATCGGGAGCAAATCTGTCACGGTCGGGGGGCATCGCCCACCGGCCGATCGGGCGGTCCGAAATCCTCAAGTACGAGGTCAACCCCACATTCAGCCGAATCGGTGTGACCGCTGTCCCCCGGGCTGTCAGGCCGCCAGGAGGCCGGAACGGCGCCAGAGAGGCCGGCCCGGGCCGGCGACCAAATCAAGATCATCGAGGTACGCCACCACGCGCTCGCCCGACCAGCGCAGCGTCTCCCGGAAGTGCGGGTTGGCCATCGCCGCCCGGTATCCGTCGGACGGCCGGATGCCCACCGACTTGTAGACGTCCGGGTGGATCAGGCGGCGGCCGCACAGGTACGCGGCCCGGCCGATCACCAGCTTGTCGAAGAGCAGCCGCCCCTTGCCCGCGGTGCGCACCTGCCGGGCCAGCTCCTCCCGGGCGTAGCGGACGTGCCGGGCCTCCTCGACCACGTGGATGCGCGACACCATCCGGACCAGGGGCTGCACCCGCTCGTGCGACATGGCCTCGCGCTGCAGCGTGTCGAGGATTTCCTCGCAGATCAGGATGGCGGCGAACATGCGCGGCCCGGTGCCGGTGGCGGCGATCCACTTGCCGAGGAACTCGTTGACGCCCTCGGGCCGGTAGACCGGGGTGCCCAGGCGGTCGATCATCCGGCCGAACATGACCGAGTGCCGGCACTCGTCGGCGACCTCGGTGAGCGCGTACTGCGCGTGCGCGGCGGTCGGGTCCTGCTTGTAGTAACCGCGCAGGAGCAGCTGCATGAGGATCGTCTCGAACCAGATGCCGAGGCCGGCGATGCTGGCCACCTCGTGCCGGGTGAGCGTGATCCGCTGCTCTTCGGACAGTCCGTCCCACAGCTCGGTGCCGTAGAGGCTGCACCGCTCCGGCGGGACGAAGTAGAGGTCCGGCACGAACGGCGCGTCCCAGTCGATCTCGACCTCGGGATCGTACGAATGCTCGGCGGACGAGCGCAGCAGACGGGCGGCGGTGCGATCGCGGTCGGGGGGAGTCTCGGTGGTCATGGGGGACGCCTCCTCGGAACGGCCGATGAGTGTGATGCACTTGACGTTACCCGAAGTAACAGTTACTTCTAGTACCATGCCCCGTGAACAAGAGCCGGTCAATACCGATGGTCGTAAAGGTCGCTGGGCCGGCCATCGTGAGCAGCGCCGATCCGAGTTGACCGCGGCCGCCATCGAGGCGATCCGCGAGTTCGGCCCCGAGGTGGGCATGGACGCGATCGCCGCGCGGGCCGGGGTGAGCAAGCCGGTGCTCTACCGCTACTTCGCCGACAAGTCGGAGCTGTGGCTGGCGGTCGGGCAGGAGGCCGCGGGCATGGTGCTCGACGCGATCGTGCCGGCGGTCGCCCAGGTCCGCGAGGAGCGCGACGTCATCGCCGCGGCCATCGACGCCTACCTGGCGCACATCGCGGCCGACACGAATCTCTACCAGTTCGTCGTGCACCAGCCCGATATCCCGCGCGGCCGGGACGTGGTCGCCGACGTGGTCGACACCGTCGCGAGCGGCCTGGCCCGCATCCTCGGCGACCGGCTGCGGGCCCGCGGCCTCGACTCCGGTGCCGCGCTGCCGTGGGCCTACGGCGTGGTCGGCTACGTGCAGTCGGTCGGCGACTGGTGGCTGCGCCAGCAGCAGCCGATCAGCCGGGAGGCACTCGGCGACTACCTCACGACGTTCCTCTGGACCGGGGTGGCCGGCATCCGCCAGGCCGCCGACATCCCCGGCGGCCTGTCCGCCCACCAGGAGGAGGTGCACGGTGCCGGAAACTGACGAGTACGAGGTCGGGAACCTGCCCGACGAGGAGTACCGAGGGCCGGCCACGCTCCGGATCGGTGACGACGACCTGGCCGTGGAGATCCGGGTGTCGGCCCGGTTCGAGCCGATCGAGGGCCGCTTCCGGTGGGCCGGGCGCACCAACCCGGACGCGACGCTGCGCGAGCGGGTCGCCGGCGGGCTGCGCGAGGGGCTGCTCACGATCCCCGGCTCGGCGCGGCTGAAGGTCCGGCTCAGCGAACCCGACCCGTGGGGCGGCGTGCGACTGTCCGGCGCGGGAACGCCGCCGTGGTTTCAGTGACCGGGCGGGCGGCGCAGGTCGCGCGGGGAGGTGCCGAACCAGCGGCGCACGGCTCGGCTCAGGGCGGACTGCTCGGTCAGCCCGACTATGGCGGTGACCTGGGTGAACGGCAGATCCGTGGTGGTGATGAGGCGGTGTGCGCGCTCACGGCGTACGTCGTCGAGGATCTTGTCGAAGGTCGTGCCCGCCGCCGACAGACGGCGCTGGAGGGTGCGCGGGTGGGTCTGCAGCCGCCGGCCGACGGCGGCGATGTCGGCCGGCGCCGAGCCGAGCGATTGGGTAAGCAGCTGCCGCACCCGCTCCTCGAGGGTCTGTTCGGGCGCCGGGAAATGGGTGCGCATGTAGTCGAGCGCGACCTCGCGCAGCACCCGGTTGCCGCCCGCCACCGTCGCGTCGGCCATCGTGGCCGGCACCCGCAGCACCGCCGCGTCCTGTGCGAAGCGCACATCCGCACCGAAGAACTCGGTGTAACGGGCCACCGGCGCGAGCGGGCGATGGGTGAGGTGCACGGATCGCAGCCCGTAACGGCCGCCGGCCAGCAACACGATGATCCGGTGCAGCAGGCCGAGGCCGTTGTCGCAGATCTGCGGCGGCAGCGGGTCGAGCTCGGTGCTGGCGTACCGCAGGCCGACCACGCCGGCCCGGCCGGCCGGGTCGGGGACCTGGGCGACGGTGAGCGCCGGCGAGTGCACGAACAGGAACCGGGTGGCGCAGTCGAGCGCCTCCCCCAGCGTCGCCGAGTTCTCGATCGCGATGGCGAGCGGCCCGAGAACCGCGATGTCCTGCCGGGCGGCGAGCCGCAACCCCAGGTCGGGGCAGTTCAGCGAGGCCGCGGCGGTCTCCAGGGCGCGGCCGGCGGCGAGCGTCGGGATCACCGCGTCGTCGGTGTCGAGGGCCGCCGCGTCCACGCCGAACCGGGCCATCAGGGCCGGGCCGTCACCTCCGAGCTCGTCGATGAGGCTGGGGAGTCCACGCAGCCCGGCGGCTCTGACCATCGATCCCATGTCGCGAAAGGATAAATGAGTGTCGCGCTCAGGCAAGTCACTCGCGGGGAAAGATGGCGAGACTGGCGACATGGCCGAACATTTCGACGTTGTCATCATCGGCGCCGGCCTGTCCGGGATCGGCGCGGCGTGGCGGCTGCAGGAACAGCTGCCCGGCAAGACGTACGCGATCCTCGAGGCGCGCGACGCGATCGGCGGAACGTGGGATCTGTTCCGTTACCCCGGGGTGCGGTCGGACTCGGACATGTTCACGCTCAGCTACCCGTTCCGGCCGTGGCGCGGGGCCGAGTCGATCGCGCCCGGCGACAAGATCCGGCACTACATCGAGGAGACGGCGGCCGAGGGCGGCATCCTGCCGCACATCCGCTTCGGCACCCGGGTGGTGGCGGCCGACTGGTCCTCGCTGTTGAGCCGGTGGACCCTGCGGTTGGCCGGCGGCGCCACGATGACCTGCAATTTCGTGTACGCGTGCGCCGGCTATTACTCCTACGAGTCCGGCTATCAGCCCGATTTCCCAGGCTTGTCGGACTTTTCCGGGCAGGTGGTGCACCCGCAGTTCTGGCCGGAGGACCTGTCGTACCAGGACAAGAAGGTCGTCGTCATCGGCAGCGGCGCGACCGCCGTCACGCTCGTACCCGCCATGGCCCCCGACGCGGCGCACGTGACCATGCTGCAGCGGTCCCCCACCTACCTGACCGTCCTTCCGCCGCGCGACATCGTGGCCGACCTGGCCCGGCGGGTGCTGCCGGCCAAGGCCGCGAACCGGGTCGCCCGGGCCAAGAACCTCCTGGTCACGCAGGGCTTCTACCAGCTGGCGCGGCGGCGGCCGAAGCGGGTGCGGCAGATCCTGCGGGCCTTCGCGGTGCACGCGCTCAAGGACGCGGCCTACGTGGACGAGCATTTCAAGCCCACCTACGAGCCGTGGGACCAGCGACTCTGCGTGATTCCCGACGGTGACCTCTACCAGGTGATCAGATCCGGGAAGGCGTCGGTGGTGACCGACCACATCACGTCCTTCGAACCGGCCGGCATCCGCCTGAAGTCCGGGCGGCTGCTCGAGGCCGACGTGGTCGTCACCGCCACCGGGCTGTCGCTCATCCCGATGGGCGGCATCCAGGCCTCGATCGACGGCACGCCGATCGAGATCGGTCAGCACGCCGCCTACCGCGGCATCATGCTCAGCGGCGTGCCCAACCTCGCCTACTGCATCGGTTACGTCAACGCGTCCTGGACGCTGCGCGCCGACCTGGTCCACCGCTACGTGATGCGCCTGCTCACCCACATGGACCGGCACGGCTACGCCGTGGCCGTTCCGGACAACCCCGAGGAGCAGGGCCGTCCGTTGCTCGATCTCTCCTCCGGGTACGTGCAACGCGCGCTCGACAAGTTCCCCCGCCAGGGCAACCGCGACCCGTGGCTGGTCCGGCAGAACTACCTGCGCGACGTGCTGACCACCCCGCGCGCCGACGTCACCCGCGACATGACCTTCTCCCGTCACCCCGTCCCCTTGAAGGAGATCGCCGTATGACGCCCTACGTGTTCCGCGGTCGCACCGCCGTCCTGACCGGCGCGGCCAGCGGCATCGGCGAGCAACTCGCCTACGGTCTGGCCGGCCGGGGCAGCAACCTCGTCCTGGTCGACGTGGACGGCGAACGCCTCGCCACGGTCGCCCAGCGCCTCGGCCAGGTCCACCCGCACGTCGCCGTCGAGACGATCGTCGCCGACCTGTCCGATCGCTCGGCGGTGGACGGTGTCGCCTCGCGCGTGCTGACGTCGTACCCCTCGCTCGGTCTTCTGATCAACAACGCCGGGATCGCTCTGGGCGGGCGGTTCGACCAGGTCACCGTGGACGAGTTCGAGACCGTGATGAACGTGAACTTCCGGGCCCCGATGCTGCTCACCCATGCATTGCTGCCCGCCCTGAAGGCCGCCCCCGGCGCTCACCTGGTCAACGTGTCCAGCCTGTTCGGGCTGATCGCACCGGCCGGGCAGTCCGCCTACAGCGCCAGCAAGTTCGCGCTGCGCGGCCTGAGCCAGGCCCTGCACAGCGAACTCGCCGACGACGGCATCGGCGTCACCACGGTGCACCCCGGCGGCATCCGCACCCGCATCGCCGAAAGCGCGCTGGTCGGCACCGGCGTGCCGGCCGAGGAGGTCGAACCCAACCAGAAGGTGTTCGCCAAGCTGCTGACCTTCCCGGCCGACCGGGCCGCCCGGCAGATCCTCGACGCGGTCGGCAAGCGCAAGGCCCGGCTGCTGATCGCCTCCTCGGCGAAGGTTCCCGACCTGCTGGCCCGGCTGCTGCCGGTGGCGCACGAGCGCATCGTCCGGGCCGCCACGTCGGCGTCGGTGTCCCGCGCCCGCGCACCGCAGGGGGTGGCCCGATGAACTACGTGGACGTGCGCACCGCGCGCATCCGCTACCACGAGTCCGGCGACCCGTCCGCGCCACCGGTGGTGCTGCTGCACGGCATCGGGCGCAGCCTGGAGGACTGGGACGCCCAGCATCCCCTGCTCGACCCCGACCACCGGGTGATCAGCATCGACCTGCCCGGCTTCGGCCTGAGCCAGCGGCTTCCCGCGCCGGTCAACCTGGGATCCCTATCGGACGGGGTGTGGGCGACGCTGGACGCCCTGGGGGAGAAACGGCCGGTGCACCTGATGGGCAACAGCCTGGGCGGGGCCGTGTCCATGCAGATGCTGGTCGACGACCCCGCCCGGGTGTCCACCCTGACCCTGGTGAACAGCGCGGGCTTCGGCAAGGAGGTCACGTTCGCGCTGCGCATGCTGGCGATCCCCGGCCTCGGCCGCCGCCTGCTGAGCCGGATCGACAACATGACGGCGCCGCGGGTGGAACGCAACCTGTTCGCCGAGCGCGCCATGGTGACGCCGGAACGGGTGGCGATGGCGATCAAGGTGGCCCGGCAGCCGGACTTCGCGCCGGTCTACCTGGAGATCGCCAAGGCGCTCGGCGGCTTCCGGGGAATCGCGGCGCACTGGCGGGACGCGTTGCTGCCCCGCGTCGCGACGCACGCCAAGCCGACCCTGATCGTCTGGGGCGACCGTGACCGCATCCTGCCCGCCACTCACCTGACGGCCGCCCGCGCGGCCTTCCCGGACGCGACCTGGCACCTGTTCCCCGGCACCGGGCACATGCCCCAGATCGAGCGCCCCGAGGAGTTCAACAAGGTCGTCCGGCCGCTGCTCGCCCAGGTGCGGGCCTGAGACGTGCCCGGGACGGACCCTCACCCTCAGGTCGGATAGACGGTTCCCGGTGGGGCCGCGATCATCACCTCGCCCATCGGTCGCCAGCCCAGGGTCGCGTACAGGCGCTGACCCTCCTCGCTGGCGATCAGGATGCCCGTCTCGGCACCCTCGGTGATCGCGGCTCCGGCCAGTGCGGACATGATCACGCTCCCGAGTCCGCGGCGCCGGTGCTCGGGCACGGTGCCGATCTTGTCGGCGATCGCGTCGGTGCCGGCCAGGCCCATCGCGCCGCTCGCACCCACCGCGCCCGACTCGTCGACGACCTCGGCGGTGATCACGCCGTCCTCCACCCGGATCTCGACCCGGTAGGGGGCGGGCGGCTCGCGCCGCGGCTGCGCCCGCAGGTCGACGGTCATCAGCTGTTCCGCCCGCTTGAGCAGGACCAGCCCGGCGGCTTCGAGCGTGGCCGCGGCTCGCGACGGGTCGGCGGCCACCACGGTCAGCCAGGTGACGGCCTCCTCCTGGAGCACCAGCTTCGCCAGGCGTTCCAGATCGGCCTCGTCGGACGCGAAATACTCGACCTCGCGCCCGTTCTGCCGGCAGTGCACCCGCAGGCCACCGCCGACGTCCTCGGCGAGCGGAACCCTTCGCGCCACACCCCAGCCACGCTGCCACCGGACGACGAGCCCCCGCAGATCAGTCACCCGCCCAGTAGATCATCCGGGCTCGACGGATGAACCTCGAGCACCGCGAGCACCGCCCCGGCCGGCACGGTCATCCCTTCGGCCGCATCGATCCGCCACAGCACCCCGGAGACGTCCGCCGGGATCTCGGTGTCGACCTTGTCGGTGGCGACCTCGAGCAACGGCTCCCCCGCCTCGACCCGGTCCCCGGTCCGCTTCAACCACCGCACCACGGTCGCGTCGGGCGGCGGGTCCGCCAGCGCCGGCCATCTGACCGCGACGAGACCGTCGCGCTCCTCGAACGGGACGGGGACGTACACCGGCGGCGGGACCGTGACGGTGCCGCGCCGGCGGTAGAGCTTCCACAGGTGGACGGCGACCGCCAGGCCGAGCAAGATCGCCACCGCGCCCTTCCATTGCCGTTCGGCCCGCGAGCGGTCCTCGCCCAGGAGGGATTCGCCGGCGAGCGTCAGCCACAGGAAGGCGTAGAGGAGGCGGGACGGCCAGGACATCCGGCCGAGTCCGTCCCTGCTACGGATCGCCGACACCAGGGCGCCGACGCCGATGAGCACCATGAGGACGGGGAGGCCGACGTCCCACAGGTGCCGCATCATGCGGGGTAACCGATCGCCTCGATGTCGGCCGTCAGTTTCTCGACGGTGAGGGCTGGGTTGAGGCGCCGGACCAGGGCGTCGGTGAGTGGGGTCAGCGCGAAGATCTCGTTGACCACGTCCGGGTCGACCGGCACCCCGTAGTAGTCCTCGGCGAAGGCCCGGTAGCTCGCCGGGGTCTCGTCGAGCAGGACCGCGAACAGGTGGCCGGCGCCGTCCGGGTCGTCGCCCGGCGGGTAGACGATGTCACCGGCCCGCCAGCGGTCGTCGCCGGTCTCGCGCCACACGCACACGGTCGCGTAGAACTGGGCGCCCCAGCCGAACGCCGGCTCGTCCAACTGCGCCGCGAACGCCGGCGGCAGCGAGTCGATCAGGCCGGGCCACAACTCCTCGTCGTTGGCGGCCGGGCTCATCACCGACTCGTGGTCGTAGCCGCGCACGAACACCCCGGCCGCCCCGAACACGATGTGGTACTCGTCGCCGGAGCCGTTGTTCATCTCGGCGATCTCCTCGCCCGGCCCCCACGACGTGTTGTAACCGTAGTAGCGCTCCGCCTCGTCGGGGCTGAGGATCGCGTCGAGCATCGCGAGGGCGCGGCACCGGCGCCGCAGCGTTGCGACGTCGGGTAGTGCGCCGGCCAGATCTTGTGCACCCACGGCGCACATCCAACCTGATCAACCCCGGTTCTGTCAGACCCGAAGTCACGCCGGCAGCACGATGGTGAACCTGGTTCCCCCGTCCGGGGCCGGCCCGGCCGCGATCGTGCCGCCGTGCGCCTCGACGATCGCCTTGGTGACGGCCAGGCCGAGACCGGTGCCCTTGATCCCGGCCCGGGTGGCGTTGCTGGCCCGGAAGAAGCGGCTGAACAGGTGCGGGTACTGCTCGGCCGGGATGCCGATGCCGTTGTCGCTGATCTCGATGACGACCTCGTCGTCCCGCACGGACGCCGCCACGGTGACGGTGCCGCCGTCGGGGGTGTACTTGATCGCGTTGGAGAGGAGGTTGTCCAGCGCCTGCCGGAGCCGCTGCCCGTCGGCGTGCACGGTGAACTCGGGCTGCACCGCATCGACGACGGTCAGCCGTTTGGCGGCCGCGCTCGGCGTGTGGTTCTCGATCACGTCGCGCACCAGGCGGCCGCCGCCGATCGGGCGGGGGTCGATGCTGATGTGCCCGGCCGCCAGCCGAGCCAGATCGAGCAGGTCGTCGACGAGTCCCTGCAGGTGCAGGGTGGTGCGCTCGATGACGCCGGCGTGCCGCCGGTCGGCGTCGGCCAGCGAGACGCTGTCGATCAGTTCCTCGGTGTACGCGCGGATCACCCCGACCGGGTTGCGCAGCTCGTGGATGACCATGGCGGCGAGTTCGTCCTTCATCCGGTCCAGGGTGCGTAGCTGCTCGACCTGCAGGCGCTCCTGTTCGAGGAGCTCCTCGCGCTTGTTGGCCAGTTCCCGGCGCTCGGTCACGTCGGTGCTGAGGCCGTCGACGAGGAACGCGTCGTTCTCCCAGCGGGCCATCGCCCGGGTCCAGATCCAGCGGGTCTGGCCGTCGTAGCCGATGATGCGGCATTCGAGCTCGGCCTGGGTGCCGTCGAGCAGCTCGGCCTGGAAAGCGGTCAGCAGTTCGGCATCGTCGGGGTGCAGCCGGTCGGTGAGGGTCGGCTGCACGCCGTCCGGGACGGGACCGAACACACCGTAGGCGTTGGGGCTGCCGTAGTGCAGCCTCGGCGGGCCGTCGTTGTCCACCTCGACGGTCCACACGTAGTCGTTGACCTGCTCGACCACGCGGTTGAAGCTGCGCCGCGCGGCGGCCAGGGCCAGGGACATGTCCTCGGCCCAGCGGCGCTCGAGGAACTGCCCGAGGTGGGCGCCGACGGCGTCGAGCATACCGGCGGTGTCCGAGTCGTAGGGCAGGTCGGCGTCGGTGTAGAAGGCGAGCACGCCGAGCACCCGGCGGCCGGAGCGGACCGGTACACCGACGGCCACCCGGATACCGACCAGCTGCAGCTCGCGCCGCCCGTAGGAGACCATGTCCTCCGGCATGATGCCGGTGTTCCACCACACCTCGCCGTTGCGCGACCAGACCAGGCCGGGCAGCCCTTCCCCGATCACGAAGTCGAGCGGCTGCTCGTTGGTGAAGGCGGACAGGTCCCGGTCGCCGGGGGCGTGCGAGCTGTGCCGGACGATCCGCTTGCGGTCGTCGGTGACCTGCCAGTACTCGCCGCAGAGCCAGCCCAGCTCGTCGGTGATGGCGGCGACCGCCTGGATGCTGGCGTCGCGCGCGTTGGTGGCGTCGGAGAGGACCTGGGCGACCGCGTGCCGGGCCCGGCGCAGTTCCTCGGCCCGGTGCGCCTCGGTGATGTCCCGGGTGACCGCGACGGCGCCCAGCCGGCGCCCGTCGGGGGCGTCGATCGGCCGGGCGTTGGAGACGAGCCGGCGCCATTCGTCGTCGCGCCAGACCAGGACCTGCTCGCCCCGGACGACCTCGCCGGCCTGCGCGCGGGCCAGCGGCCCCAGGTCCATGACGGTCCGGCCGTCCGGCTTGTAGACCTTGTAGTGCTGCGACCACTCGTCCATCGGCAGGGTGGGGTCGGCGTCGCCGCCGAGCATCTGGCGGAGGCTGCGGTTGAAGAAGGTCAGCCGGCCCTCGCTGTCGCAGGCGGCGACACCGGTGTCGAGGCTGTCCAGCAGCGCCTGCAGGAACGCGGTGTCCGGTGCGAACGCGTAGTACAGCACGTCGTCGTGGTCCTGGAGCGTCATCTCGGCCGGGAACTCCTGGCCGGTGCTGCCGGCCAGGGTGACGCGAATCGGCTGGTCCCGGACACAGGGCAGATTCCGGAACTGTTCCGGCACGATCAGTTCCGCCAGCATGCGGCCGGCCGCGTCGCGTGCACTGTGGCCGAACATCCGCTCGGCGGCCGCGTTCCAGCTGAGCACCCGGCCGGACCGGTCGGTGGTGATGAAGGCATCGTGGGTGCCGCGCAGGACGGCTTCGACGCGCTGGTTGGCGGCTGTCTCCCGGGCGCAGGTGAGCCGCAGGGTGACCTCGGTCGCGGCGATCTCGGCGAGATCGCCGAGGCAGGCGAGGTCGTCCGCGGACCAGTCGCGCGGTTCACTGTCGACGGCGCACAGCGCGCCGAGCACGGAGCCGTTGGGCGCGCGCAGGGGGAAACCCGCGTACCCGAGGGCGCCGGGGTCGGCGATGTCGCGCAGTCGCGGATCGACGCGCGCGTCCACGACGATCACCGGCGCCTCGTCCTGGACCACGAAACTGCAATAGGTGTCCGCACGGTTCCCGGTCCGCGGGAAGTCGCCCGCGCCGGAGCAGCTCACCACGTACCGCTGGTCGGCGCCGATCAGCGTCACCGACGCGTGGGCACCGAGGAGACGGGCGGCAAGCGCGGTCAGGCGGTCGAGCGACGGCACCGATACCGCATCCAGCAGACCGGTGTCCCGCAGCGTCTGAAGGCGTAAATCCTCAACCGGTGACTTCACGCTCTGCGACATGCTGAAAGCTATCGGTAACCGTCGGAGGCAGTTAAGCAGAACTCGCCGGCCGTAGCAGAGCCGGGTGCAGCAGGGTTGCCGATCCGCGCCGGAACAGCTGGGCCGGCCGCCCCCGGTCCCGGATGACGGTCTCCCCGGTGGGCTCGACGAAGCCCTCGGCCGAGGTCACCTTGCGGTGGAAGTTGCGCGGGTCGAGCCGGGTGCGCCACACCGTCTCGTAGACCTCGCGCAGCTCGGCGATGGTGAACGAGGGCGGGCAGAACGCGGTGGCCAGCGGCGTGTACTCCAGTTTCGAGCGGGCCCGCTCGATGCCGTCGGCCAGGATCCGGTCGTGGTCGAAGGCCAGCCCCTCGGCCGGGACCGGCCGCCAGGAGGCCGAGGCGGCGTCACTGCCGGCCACCGGCACCGGCAGGTCGGGCAGCAGGGCCAGATAGGCGACGGCGACCACCCGGCCGCGCGGGTCGCGGGCCGGGTCGCCGTAGGTGGCCAGCTGTTCCAGATGCCCGGCCGCGGCGGAGAGGCCGGTCTCCTCGCGCAGCTCGCGCTCGGCCGCGGCGAACAGGTCTTCCGCCGGCAGCACGAACCCGCCGGGCAGGGCCCACCGGCCGAGGAACGGCGGTATGCCCCGCCGGATCAGCAGCACCTGCAGCGCCTGCTGCCGGATGGTGAGCAGGACCAGGTCGACGGCGACCATTGACGTCATGTTGACGATAATAGCCGAGACCCTTTATCGTCAGTGTGACGACAACGATGGAAGGACGGCCACGATGGCTGACGTGACACGGCGCCTGAACATGCGGCACCTGCGGGCGGCCCCCACCAGCTGGGTCAGTCACACCCGGGGCGGCCGGCTGCGCCGGCAGGGCACCGGCCTCTCGTTCTGGTACCGGCCGCTCACCGCGGTCCTGTCCGAGGTGCCGGTCGACGACCGGGAGCTGCCGCTGCTGTTCCACGCCCGCACCGAGGACTTCGCCGACGTGACCGTGCAGGCCACCGTCACCTACCGGTTCAGCGACCCGGCCGCCGCCGCGACCCGGCTCGACTTCTCCATCGACCCGTACCGGGGCCGCTGGCAGGGGCAGCCGCTCGACCAGGTGGCGACGCTGCTCGCCGAGCTGGCCCAGCAGCCGGCCCTCGACCTGCTCGCCCGGGTTCCCCTGGCCGAGGCGCTGACCACCGGCATCGCCGCGGTCCGCGCCGGGGTCACCGACGCCCTGGCCGCCGACCCGCGCCTGACCGAGACCGGCGTGACCGTGGTCAGCGCCCGGGTGGTGGCGCTGCGGCCCGAGCCCGACCTGGAGCGGGCCCTGCAGACGCCGACCCGCGAGCAGGTGCAGCGCGAGGCCGACCGGGCGACCTACGCCCGCCGGGCCGACGCCGTGCAGCAGGAACGGGCGATCGCCGAGAACGAGCTGCAGAGCAAGATCGAGCTGGCCAAGCGCGAGCAGAACCTGGTCGAGCAGCGCGGTGCGAACGCTCGCCGCCGCGCCGAACTCGACGCCGAGTCGCAGCTGGTCGCGGCGAAGGGCCAGGCCGAGCAGGCGCGCACGACGGCGGCGGCCGAGGCCGACGCGACCCGGGCCCGCGACGACGCCCGCGCGGCCGGTGCCCGCGTGGTGGGCCTGGCCGAGGCCGAGGCCGAAGCCGCCCGGCTGGCCGCCTACCGGGACCTGCCGCCGGCCGTCCTGCAGGCCCTCGCGCTCAAGGAGCTGGCCGGTCAGCTGCCGCAGATCGGCGAGGTCACGGTCACTCCCGACCTGCTCAGCAAGCTGGTAGGGCGGCTCGGATGAGCACGCTGACCCCGCGGGTGGTCGTGGTGACGCGCCGCAGCGAGCTCGAGGAGCTGCTCGCCCGGCACGGCACCCGCGGCGCCGCGGCCTACTTCCTGCGTCAGCGCGGCCGCGATCTCGACGAGGTGACCGCCCGGCACGAGGCGCTGCGGCGGGCGATGACCGAGGTGAGTGCGGCCGTCCCGGCCGAGTGGCGGCGCGGCCACGTCGAACGCGCCGACCTGCCGCGCTTCCTCTTCGCCCCGGAGGACGTGGTGATCGCGATCGGCCCGGACGGCCTGGTGGCCAATGTCGCGAAATATCTGGACGGTCAGCCGGTCATCGGCGTCGACCCCGAGCCGGGCCGCAACGCCGGGGTGCTGGTCCGGCACCGCGCGGCCGACGTGCCGCAACTGCTGCGCCGCACCCGGGAGGCGCAGGCCCGCACGATGGTCGTCGCACGACTCGACGACGGCCAGGAGCTCTACGGCCTCAACGAGATCTATGTCGGACACGCGAGCCATCAGTCGGCCCGCTATGTGATCCGCACCCCGCAGGGTGCCACCGAACGCCAGTCCTCCTCCGGGCTGATCGCCGGCACCGGCACCGGCGCCACCGGCTGGTGCGCCTCGATCGCGCGGGAACGCGCCGCCGCTCCCCCGGCCCCGTCCCCGGCCGAACCCGTTCTGTGCTGGTTCGTCCGGGAGGCCTGGCCCTCCCCCGCCACCGGCGTGACCTGCGACGCCGGCCTACTGAAAGGCGACGAGGAATTGGAGATAACCAGCGAATCGGAACGGCTGGTGATTTTCGCCGACGGCCTGGAGAACGACGCCATCGAGCTTTCCTGGGGGCAGAAGCTGCGCGTCGGCGTCGCGGCCCGGCGACTCCACCTCCTTTGAAACGTACGGGCATGGAAAGTCCCGCGGTTCTCCCGGCGAGCTGAGCGGGTGGCCGGCGCCGTAGCGCCGCCATCGCGTGGGGCGCGGCAACACCTCACGCGAGAGCGGCCTGGCGGCCGCAACCGAACGCTCAGCTCGCCCGGAGAACCACGGGACTTTCCATGCCCGTACTTTTAGCGGTGCCCGGCCACCCGGACGCGGAAGTTGAGCGATGGGCCCGGGGTCGGCGTGGTTTTCATCTTGAGGTCGTAACCGGGCGGGTCGAGGCGCAGGTCGAGCCGGTGGAACAGGCGGGCCGTGGTGACCAGCATCTGCACGTCGGCGAGGGTTTTGCCGAGGCAGACGTGCTGGCCGCGGCCGTAGGGCGAATAGGCGCCGGCCCGCAGGTGCTCGGCGCGCGGCTTTTCGTAGCGGTCGATGTCGAAGCGTTCCGGGTCGGGGAAGAACTCGTCGAGGAAATGCGGCACGGTGGTGCCGATGTAGAGGGTCTCGCCGGCGGCGATCCGGTGGCCCTGGAAGGTGAAGTCGCGGGTGGCCGTGCGCATCTGCACCACGGCGATCGGATAGAGCCGCATGGTCTCCATGAGGGCGCCGCGAATGGCCGGGATGCCGCGCAGGTCCTTCTCGGTGATGCTGCCTTTCGCGAACAGTTCGTCGGCCTCGGCCCGCACCCGTTCCAGCACGTCAGGGTGCTTGAGAACGGCGTAGACGAAGGCCGACATGGTGTTCGCGACGGTGTCCAGGCCGGCCACG
Source organism: Paractinoplanes toevensis (assembly GCF_018332695.1). GTDB lineage: Bacteria > Actinomycetota > Actinomycetes > Mycobacteriales > Micromonosporaceae > Actinoplanes > Actinoplanes toevensis. The sequence continues at coordinate 52,544 of NZ_BOQN01000085.1, read as the reverse complement.
TAGGGGCCGGTCACGCTGATCATCAGATCGGAGTCGGGCATTGCCTCCGGTCGTTCCCGGTGGGCCCGCAAGAGGTCGTCGATGAGCACCGCCGGCTTCGCACCGGCTCCGGCCCGCGACCGATCGTCGATCATTTTCCGGCTGAGCTCGAGAACCCGGGTCTTCGCCCGCCGATAACGCGGATCGCGCAGCAGGACCCGCGGCCGGGACCGGGTGACCAGCACATTGAGCAGGTACATGGTGGCGATCCGGATGTCGTTGACGTATTCCGGCCGGGACGCCCCGGTGAGCAACTCGCCGAGCTGATCGGTGACCAGATATTGCATCGACCGCAGCACCGGAACGCTTCCGCCGGCCGGCCAGGACCGTTCGATGTTGCGATCGGTGATCGCGACGACCTCGTCGAGCCGGTCGGCGATCGCCTCCCGCGAATAGCCGCGGCGCATGATGTCGCGCAGTTCCTTGTGGCTCGCCCCGTCCTCACCGGGCAGCGTGCGGGTGGCGCCGTATTCGTCGACCAGACCGCGGAAGAACTCCTTCGAACGCAGGCTGTCGCGGCCCTCCTTGGTGCCCAGGAATTCGGCCGCCTCGGCGCCGGCGAGAACCGCGTGCTCGCGCCCGAGCATCCGCACCCGGAACACCGCGCCGTGCTCGCGATAGCAGTCCACGAAGAACCGGGCCGGATTCCTCGCCATCCGCAGGGCATTGCCCAGCACGGGAAGCCCACGCACCAGCGGGGTTCGCACACTCTCGGCCGTCACGTGACCGATCGTATTTACCGCGGTGACTTTGCGCGACCCCTCAGCGGGACGCGAGCCAGTCGGCGGCCCGGCGTTTCGACGCCCGGGAGAGCCAGGCGTCCTGGACGATCTCGGCGAGCTCGGCCCGGCTCAGCTCGCCGATCCGGGCGGCGCGCAGCAGCACCGACGGGTGGCCGTCGAAATGCGGGGTGGTGAAGAACGGCGTGGCCGGGTCCTGGACCAGGGCCTGCTTATCGTTTTCGGACTCCACCCAGAAGACGATCACGTCCGTGTACCGCTCGCCGGTGTCCGGGTCGACCGCGTCCGGCCGCGGCGTCCGGAAGAACACGAACGACTTGCGGCCGACCTGGTAGATCGGGTTCTCGTCGCCGCCGTACTCCACCGTGACGTGCGGCATCGCCTGGGCCAGCTCGTGCACGTCCTCGACCCTCGCGCGGTCCGCCATCCGCCGAGCTTACGGCGGGGCGGTGCGGTCCGGGGTCAGGGTCGCGGTGGTGACCGCGGTGAGCGCGCCGGACGCGCCGGTCCAGGTCAGCGACGCCTGGTACATCGACTGGAGCAGGGCGTGGTCGGTGGCCCGGATCTCCAGCTCGCCCTTGATCCCGCCGAACCGCAGCCCCTCCAGGAAGGTGACCATCGCGTCCGGATCGTCCGGCGCGATCTGCATCGCCTCGACCATCAGCTGGCCGGCGGTGAAGCCCTCGACGTGACCGGTGTCGGTGCGCCCCGCCCAGACCCGGTTGCGCAGCACGTTGTAGAGGGCGCCGCCGACCGCCCGGTCGACGTAGCCGGTGGCGAACCGCATCGAGCCGACCAGGCTCGGCGGGAAGGCCGGCCAGGTGCTGCGCGCCCCGAGCACGGCGACGATCGGCAGCCCGGCCGGGACGCCGCGCATCAGCCTGCGGTTCGGCACCGGCCAGTCCAGGAACAGCACGTCCGGCCGGGTGCGGGCGATCCAGGCCGGGTCGCGCACGGTGCCGGCCGCGCCGAGCACCCGCGCGGCCGTGTTGTCCGGCCCGTAGACGACGACCCGGGCGCCGGCCGGGATGAGCGTGCGGGCCGCGGCGAGGTCCTGGTAGGTCTGCCGGCCGGTGCGGAACGTGTAACGGTTGAGGCCGGTCAGCCGGTCGTCGGGCGCGTTGGCCAGGAAGACGGCCCGGTTGCGTTCGGCGACCGCGGCGATCCGCAACGCCGACGCCGAGGTGGTGCCGCCGGCGATCAGCCGGATGCCCCGGCGGTTGAGCTCCTCGGCCGCGGCCGCCGCCCTGTCCGGGTCGCTCCGGTCGTCCATCCAGGTGACCATGATGGTGCGCGAGCCGATCAGGCCGGTGTAGTTCGTCGAGTACAGCAGGCTGGCCCGCAGCGCCTGCTCGAAGCGGCCGCCCTCGGCGGTGAAGACACCCTTGCGGGACCGGATCACCCCGATGTTGAGCGGGGTGGACGCGCTCGCGCCACCGGTCAGCGGGTCGGCGACCGGGCCGCACCCGGCGACGGCGGCCGCGAACGCGGCTCCGAGGACACCACGGCGGGTGAGGGTAAGGGCTCTCATCGCGGCCCGAAAGGTACCGCACACCGGCAACGCGGCCGGTATGTGGGGCGCGCACATGTGCGGTGGGTCGCGAAGGCTCGTAAGTTCAGCGATATGACGACGGCACATGTGGTCGACCTCGACCTGTCCGGAAAGACCGCCCTGGTCACCGGGGGCGGCAGCGGCATCGGCCAGGCCTGCGCGCGGCGCCTGGCCGACGCCGGGGCGAAGGTCGTCGTGGTGGACCTCCGGCCCGGTGAGAACACCATCGTGACCGATCTGAGCGACCTGTCGGCGATCGCCGGCCTGCCCGCCGAGGTGGACGTGCTGGTCAACAACGCGGGGTTGCAGGTCGTGTCGCCGCTGACCGAGTTCCCCGACGACCGGTTCGCGCTGATCCAGAAGGTGATGGTCGAGGCGCCCTACCGACTGGTGAAGCACGTCCTGCCGCACATGTACGCCAGCGGCTGGGGCCGGATCATCAACATCTCGTCGGTGCACGGCCTGATCGCCTCGCCGTACAAATCTGCTTATGTCACGGCAAAGCATGGGCTGGAGGGTCTGTCGAAGGTGACGGCTCTCGAAGGCGCGCCGCACGGGGTCACCTCCAACTGCATCTGCCCCGCGTTCGTGCGCACGCCCCTGGTCGACAAGCAGATCGCCGACCAGGCCGCGATCCACGGCATCGAGGAGTCCGAGGTCGTGGAGAAGATCCTGCTGGAACGGGCGGCCATCAAGCGCCTCATCGAGCCGGCCGAGGTCGCCGAGCTGCTCGCCTACCTCTGCACCCCACCCGCCGCGCTGATCACCGGTTCCTCGATCACCATCGACGGCGGCTGGACGGCGCACTAGTTTGGCGATCGTGCTCAGCCCGCTCGAATACCTCGACCTGCTGGCCCGCGAGGCCGCGCCGGTCGAGTTCGAGCGCCCGCTGCTGGCCGCCCGGCAGGCCGGTGCCGCCGCCGACGATCTCGCCGAACTGGAGGAGATCAAACTCGCCGCGCTGCGGGTGCGGGCGCTGCTGGCGCGGCGCCGGCGCCGCGAGGAGGAGCTCTCCGCGCTGTACGACACCGCGGGCGACCTCGCCGGGCTGCGCGATCTGGACGCGGTGCTGCGGGCCATCGTGCACCGGGCGCGCACCCTGCTCGGCGCGGACGTCTCCTACCTGACCCTGGACGACCCGGGGCGCGGCGACACCTACATGCGGATCACCGACGGCTCGGTGGCGGCCAGCTTCCAGACCCTGCGGCTGCCGGCCGGGGCCGGGCTGGGCGGCCTGGTCGCGGTGTCCGGGACCCCCTACGCGACCGCGAACTACGGCCAGGACCCGCGCTTCCGGCACACGACGGAAATCGATTCGGGCGTACGGGACGAAGGTCTCGTCGCCATCCTCGGCGTACCCCTGAGACTGGGGTCCGCCGTGATCGGCGTGCTGTTCGCGGCCGACCGCACCGAGCGGCCGTTCGCCCGCGAGGAGGTGGCCCTGCTCGGTTCGCTGGCCGCGCACGCGGCGGTGGCCATCGACACCGCCCGCCTGCTCACCGAGACCCAGGCCGCCCTGGCCGAACTGTCCGCCGCGAACACGGTGATCCAGGCGCACAGCGCGTCGGTGGAGCGGGCCGCCGCCGCCCACGACCGGATGACCGCCCTGGTGCTGCGCGGCGGCGGCGTCGAGGACGTGGCCGCCGACCTGGTCGACGTGCTCGGCGGCGCCCTGCTGGTGCTGGACGCGGCCGGCCGCGAACTGGCCGTGGCGAAGTCCCCGACCTGGTCCGGCGGCCTGCCCGAGCTGGACGCCACCGACATGGCCGAGGCGGTCGCGGCGTCCCGGGGTGCCGGCCGCAGCGTCCAGCGCGGCGACGCCTACGTGGCGGCGGTGGTGGCCGGCGCCGACAACCTGGGCGCCCTGGTCTTCCACCCCGCCGAGCCGCTGGCCGGCGCCGACCAGCGCATCCTCGAACGGGCCGCGCAGATCACCGCGCTGCTGCTGCTGTTCCGCCGCACCGTCGCCGAGGCCGAGGGCCAGGTCCGCGGTGAACTCCTGGACGATCTGATCGGCCGCCCGATCCGCGACGAACAGGCGCTGCGCTCCCGGGCCCGCCGCCTGGGCGTCGACCTGGACACCCCGCACGTGGTGGTGGCTGCCGCCGACCGGGCCGAGGGCGGCCTGCGGCAGCGGGCGGTGTCCTGGGCGCGCACGTTCGCCGCCGCCCGCTCCGGCCTGGCGGTCGGCAAGGACGGCCGGGTGGCCCTGATCCTGCCCGGCACCGACCCGGCCGCCGCGGCCCGTACGGTGGCGAAGGAACTGTCCCGGGCGCTGGGCCGCCCGGTGACCGCCGGTGCGGCCGGCCCGGCCGCCGCCCCCGCCGCGATCGCCCCCGCCTACCGCGAGGCGGACGCCTGCGCGACGGCGCTGATCGCCCTGGGCCGGGTCGGCGACGGCGCGAGCAACACCGAGCTCGGCTACGTCGGCCTGCTGCTGGGCGACCGCCGCGACGTGCCCGCGTTCCTGCGCTCGGCGATCGGCCCGGTCGTGGACTACGACACCCGCCGCGGAACCGCCCTGCTGAAGACCCTGGAGGCCTACTTCGGCGCCGGCGGCAGCCTGGCCCGCGCCGCCGAGACCCTGCACGTGCACGTCAACACGGTGACCCAGCGCCTGGACCGGATCGCCAACCTCCTAGGCCCCGACTGGCAGTCCCCGGCCCGCGCCCTGGACCTGCAACTGGCCCTGCGCCTGCATCGTCTGGCTCAGGATCAGCGTTGACGCTCGCCGGTATGTGGATGAGGGCCATAGGTGCGGACCGGAATTGTTCATAGGGTGGCGGGGTGGAGGAATTCGATGTTGCGGTGACCGGCGGCAACCTGCGGGTCGTGGCCTGGCCCGGGGACGGGCCGACGGTCATCGCGGCGCACGGGATCACCGCCAACGCGCTGTCGTGGGCGGCGGTGGCCCGGGCGCTGGACGGAGGCGTACGGCTGATTGCTCCTGATCTTCGGGGGCGCGCCGGCAGTGCGGGAATCGCCGGGCCGTTCGGGATGGCCGCGCATGCGGCCGATCTGATCGCGGTGGCGGATCATCTCGGGCTCGAGCGGGTGGCGCTGGCCGGGCATTCCATGGGCGGGTTCGTGGTGACCGAGACCGCTCAGCGGTATCCGGCGCGGGTCTCGTCGGGGCTGCTCGTCGACGGCGGGCTGCCGTTGCCGGTGCCGCCGGGGATCGACGTCGACACCGCGCTGCACGCGACGATCGGGCCGGCCATGCGGCGGCTGTCGATGACCTTCGGGTCGGCGGACGAGTATCTCGACTTTTTCCGGGCCAATCCGGCGCTCGGGAAGTACTGGTCTGCCGACGTATCCGAATATGTCCGGCGGGACTTCACCGGGACCGGCTCGTCGTGCGTGCTCGACGCCGTCCGGGCGGATGCCCGCGACATGCTGACCGCGCCGGCCCCGGCCGGGTTTCCGCTGCTCGGGGCGCCTCGTGGGCTGCAGGACGAGGAGGGCGGGATGTACCCTTCGGCGGTGCTCGAGGCGGCCGGGGCCGAGATCGTTCCGGACGTCAACCACTACACGATCCTGCTCGGTAAGGGGGCCGAAGTGGTGGCCGATCGGATCCGTTCAATCCTAGATTAAATCCGCTTTTTGTGGTATATTGTGGACAGTGCCGCATTATCTTTGCCGGCATGTCGGATTCCTCCGCGCGGGTTCGCGCGTTCCTTCACGCCTTCGGCTGCGCCAGTCTCCAGCCCGAGCAACTCGGCGCCTGCTTCGCCGACCAGTTCCTGTCCGCCGACGCCGACGGCCCCCGCTCGGTGACCCGCGAGGCCTTCCTGCGCGCCCTCCCCCGCCGGGCCGCCGTGTTCGCCGACGCCGGTTACGGCCCGACGGTGCTCACCGCGCTGACCGAGACCCGCCTCGACGACCACTACGTGCTGGTCCGCACCGAATGGTCGGCGCTGCGCCCGGCCGGCGGCGACCCGCTCCCGCTGGCCTCGTCGTTCCTGCTGCACGACGACGGCGACAACCTGCGCATCGTCCTCTATCTGAACCACGACGGCCTACATTGAGTATTCGCACTCATTCGCCGGCGTGAGCGGCCCGCAAGGATGACCGCCATGGACATCAATCCGCAGCCGAAAGTCACGACCGCGTTCTACGCCCAGGCGGCCGCCTCGTTCGTCATTTCGCTGTTCGCCCTCGCGGCGGGCATCTTCTATCTGCCGGTCGGCGGCTGGATCCGCGCCTTCCTGGCGGTCGGCCTGCTCTACGTCGTCACATCGAGCTTCACGCTGGCCAAGTGCGTCCGCGACTCGCAGGAGGTCGGCACCGTCGTGCGCCGGGTCGACCAGGCCCGCATCGACAAACTGATCAGCGAGCACAACCCGTTCAAGGACCCGGCCGGCGTGTAGCGGCCGGCCTCTTCGGTCAGGCGTACTTCTTGACGGTCGCGTCCCAGCCGGTGACCTCGGCGGCCGGGCGCGCGGGCGGGCCCACGTAGTCGGCGGACGGGCGGATGAGTTTGCCGAGGCGCTTCTGTTCGAGGATGTGGGCGCTCCAGCCGGCCGTCCGCGCGCAGGTGAACATGGACGCGAACATGTCCGACGGAACCTGGGCGAAATCGAGCACGACCGCCGCCCAGTACTCCACGTTGGTCTCCAGGACCCGGTCGGGCTTGCGTTCGCGCAGCTCGGCCAGCGCGGCCTTCTCCAGCTCCAGAGCCACCTCGTAGCGCGGGGCGCCCAACTCCTTCGCCGCGGCGCGCAGGATCGCGGCGCGCGGGTCCTCCGCCCGGTAGACCGCATGACCGAAACCCATCAGGCGTTTGCCGCCGTCCAGGATGCTCTTCACGTAGGCCCTCGGGTCGGCGCCGCGCTCCACGTCCTCGATCATGCTGAGCGCCCGGGCCGGCGCGCCGCCGTGCAGCGGGCCGGACAACGCCGCCACCGCGGCGGACATGCACGCCGGTACGTCCGCGCCGGTGCTGGCCACGACCCGGGCGGTGAAGGTCGACGCGTTCATGCCGTGCTCGGCGGCACAGACCCAGTAGCGGTCGATCGCGGCCACGTGCCGCGGGTCGGGGTCGCCCTGCCAGCGGAGCATGAACCGCTCGGTCGCGTTACGGCCGCCGTCGACGATGCGCTGCGGCACGGCCGGCCGGTGGGTGCCGCGGGCCGACTGGGCCACGTACGACAGGGTCATCACCGAAACCCGGGCCAGGTCGTCGCGGGCCTGCGCGTGGTCGATGTCGATGAGGGGGCGCATGCCCCAGTACGGGGCGAGCAGGGACACCGCCGCCTGCACGTCGACGCGGGTGTCGCCGGAGTGCACGGGGATCGGGAACGGCTCGGCGGGCAGCAGGCCCTGGGTCAGGTCGCCATCGGCGAGCAAACCCCACACCTCGGCGAAGGTGATCTTTCCGGCGAGCTCACGGACGTCCACGCCGCGGTATCGCAGTGCGCCGCCGTCGCGGTCCGGTTCCGCGATCTCGGTGTCGAACGCGACGACACCGGCCAGTCCTGGGTTGACAGTCAACATGACATCAACATGTTCCGCGTACATATTGATGTCAACATTGATTCAATCAATATGAGAGCATCTCCACATGCCCTCCGAGCCCCACCTGATGACCACCGAGCAGGTCGCCGACCGTCTCGGCATCAAGCCCGCGTCCGTTTATGCCTACGTCAGCCGGGGCCTGCTCAGGAGCCGGCGCAACGCCGACGGCAAGGGCAGCCTCTTCGAAAAACCGGATGTCGACGCGTTCGTGGCGAGCCGCAAACGCCCGACGACGCCCGGCATCCAGACCGGCATCACGCTCATCCGGGACGGAAATCTCTACTACCGCGGCCACGACGCCTGTGTGCTGGCCCGCACGGCGAGCTTCGAAGCGGTCGCCGCCCTGCTCTGGGCCGGCGATCTCGAACGCACCGAGTTCGTGCCCAACGCGGAGCTGCGCGATCTGGCCGCGCGGGTGACGATGCAGCTGCCCGCGGCGGCCCGCACCACCGACCGGCTCCGGGTGGTCGTCGCGGCGGCCGCCGCGGCCGATCCACTCCGCTTCGACACCAGCCCCACGGCCGTGATGACAACCGGCCGCACCATGCTGGCGACGATGGTCGCGGCCCTCCCCCTCGCCGCGAACCCCACCGACTGCCGCACCCTCCGCGATGCCGGGGCCGGGGCCGGGGCGGACTCTCCGGAGCCGAGCATCGCCGAACTCCTGTGGCATCGGCTGACCCCGGAGACGCCCGGCAGCACCGGGTACCACCTGCTCAACGCCGCCCTGGTCCTGCTGGCCGATCACGACATCGCCGCCTCCACCCTGGCCGCGCGGGTGGCCGCGTCGACGCGGGCCCACCCCTACGCCGTGGTCAGCGCCGGCCTGGCCGCCCTCGACGGCCCGCTGCACGGCGCTGCGAGCGGCCTGGCCCACGCGATGGTGGCCGATGCGATCGCGTCGAAGGACCCGGTCGGCACGATCACCGGCCGGCAGCGCTCGGGCACCCCGGTCCCGGGTTTCGGCCACCCGCTCTACCCTGACGGCGACCCACGCGCGACCGCCCTCCTGCGGATGATCGCCGACGGCCCGGTGCGTGACACGGCCGAGCGCATGATCGACGCGATGCGCACCCGGGCCGGCATCCACCCGAACATCGACTTCGCGCTGGCCACTCTGACCCTCACCCACAACATGCCGGCCGACGCCGGCGAGACAATCTTCGCGGTCGGCCGCACGGCAGGATGGCTGGCCCACGCCTTGGAGGAGTACGCGGACAAGCCGAGCCGCTTCCGCCCGACCGGCCAGTACGCGGGCCGCAAGCCCACGCCCGACCGAGAGCAAGGCTAGAAATCTGCCGGGGCGACCCGCGATCTTGGAGAGTTGCCGTTCGGAGCCGACGCGAATTCCACAAGATCGCGGGTCGGCGGGCGGGCGGGGCCGCGGACGGCGGGCCGAGGGCGGCGGACGATTCGGGACGCGGGAGTGCCTAGAAGGGCTGGGCGCCCGTGCCGACCACGCGGAACGGGACTGTCTGCTCCAGGACTCGGGGCTGCTCGGTCTCGGCGCCGCAGAGCAGGACCACCGGCTGGCGGGGCAGGCCCGAGTCGCGGTCGGGCATCCAGCCGATCACCAGCCAGGTCTGGTTGCCGGGCTCCGTGATGTAGAGCGGGTAGTTCTGCGGGATCACAGGGCCGACGCTACAAGACCGTGATCCACGGGAGCGGCGGTTTGCCGTTCTGGCAAGGAAACTCGGCGCCCGTGGAAACGCCCCGCATCCTGGAGGCATGAGTGACGAGGAAGCTTGGGACGCCCGCTACCGCGAGGAAAACCGGATCTGGAGCGGCAACCCGAACGTGCAGCTGGTGTCCGAGATCGGCGATCTGCCGCCGGGGCGGGCGCTCGATCTGGGCTGCGGTGAGGGCGCCGACGCGGTCTGGCTGGCCGGCAACGGCTGGCGGGTCACCGCGGTCGACATCTCGGGCGTGGCGCTGCGGCGGGCCGCCGAGCACGCCGCCGCGGCGGGTGTGACGGTTGATTTTCGGCGGCACAACCTGGCGGAGACGTTCCCGGACGGCGAGTTCGACCTGGTGTCGGCGCAGTTCCTGCACTTCTGGGCGGAGTTCGACCGGGAGAAGATCCTGCGCCGGGCCGCGGCGGCGGTGAGCCCGGGCGGGGTGCTGCTGATCGAAGGGCACATGGATCACGGGCCGTTCCGGCATGACGGCGGGGAGGGCCACCAGGAGATCCACTTTCCCACGCCCGACGAGCTGATCACGGCGCTCGACCTGGGTGACGGGTGGGAGGTGCTGACCGCGGTGATTCACCCGCGGCAGCAGAAAGGCCCGGACGGCGACATGATCGAACGCACCGACAGCACCGTCAAACTGCGACGGAAAGCGCCGACAACCGCCTAACCGGCGCGGCGGCGGGCCCGGCGGGCCGCGAGCTCGTCGCCCGCCGCCGGCTCCTGGGCCGACGCACCGGTGCCCACCGGGGTGGGGCCGGCGGCCGGCTCGGCCGGCAGGTGCGACAGGGAACCCTGGATCTCCTTGAAGGCGCCGCCGATGGCGATGCCGAACACGCCCTGACCGCCCTGCAGCAGATCGACGACCTCCTCCGGCGAACGGCACTCGTAGACCGTGGTGCCGTCGGAGATGAGCGTGATGCCGGCGAGGTCTTCGACGCCGCGCGAGCGCAGGGTCTCGATGGCGCGGCGGATGTTCTGCAGGGAGACGCCGGCGTCGAGCAGGCGCTTGACGACCTTGAGAACGACCAGGTCGCGGAACGAGTAGAGGCGCTGGGTGCCGGAGCCGGACGCGTCCCGCACGCTCGGGACGACCAGCGTGGTGCGTGCCCAGTAGTCGAGCTGGCGGTAGCTGATGCCCACCGCCTGGCAGGCCGTCACGCCTCGATAGCCAACCGTTCCGTCCTCGCCGACGAGTGGGCCCTCTTCCGGCTGCTCGTGCACGCGACTACCTCCCCGCTGCGCGGTGCCGCTTCACCTGGACTTCACGAGCGTATATCTCAGCGGTCGCCGAAACAGTCAGGTAATGCGGCGACACGCCGCGTACGGAGGAAGTGATCAGCCGGCGAAGTCTTCGGGGCGGACCTGGTCGAGGAACTCGCGGAACTTCTCGACCTCGTCCTCCTGCTCGTCGGGGATGACGATACCGGCCTCGGTCAGCACCTGGTCGGCGCAGCGGATCGGCGCGCCGACGCGCAGCGCCAGGGCGATCGAGTCGCTCGGCCGGGCGGACACCCGCAGGTCCTCCCCGATCAGCAGATCGGCGTAGAAGACGTTGTCCTTCAGCTCGGTGATCTCCACGGCCCGCAGGGGTGCCTGCAGGGCCGCGAGGATGTCCCGGAGGAGATCGTGGGTGAGTGGCCGGGCCGGTTTCACGCCCTGCTGCTCGTACGCGATGGCCGTCGCCTCCACGGCGCCGATCCAGATCGGAAGATACCGATCACCGTCGACCTCCCGCAGCAGGACGATCGGCTGGTTGCTCGGCAGCTCCACCCGAACCCCGACCACGCTCAGCTCGCGCACCGCCCGCCTCCGTGTGTCGTTGTTTTACCCGTCGCCGCCATCGCACGGCCCCCCATATCCTGCACGGTACACGCCTTCCAGGCGCCCGCCGGAACGGCTCAGCGGCCGAGTTCCCCGCGTAGTCCGGCGCGCACCAGCGCCGCGTGCAGCTTCTGCGACAACGCCTGCAGGTCGCGTGCGGTCTCGCCGGCCCGGGCCTTCGCGGCCGGGTCGCTCTGCCGCACCAGCGGCGCCAGAAGCTGTGTGAACAGGCCAACCTCGCGGTCGGCCGCGGCCCGGAACGCCCGCAGGTGGCGCGCCTCCAGACCGTAGTGGGTCAGCCCGACGACGGCCTCGACGATCAGCACGGCGTCACCGTCGTACCATCCCGGCGGTTTCGCCGTCACGAGACCGATCTGCTCGAGTTCGTCGAGCAGCGCCGGGGAGACCCCAGTGCGTTCGATCACATCCTCCCGGGGGACCCGGGCGTCGGACGGATCGGCCGCTTTCTCGCTGCCCACCGCGACCAGCGCCGGTCGCGCCGGGGCGCTCGGCTCCTCGTCCATCCGGTCGAGCTGCTCGCGGATCACCCGCAGCGGGAGGTACTGGTCCCGCTGCGCGGTCAGCACGAAGCGCAGCCGCGCCACGTCGTTCCACGAGTACTTGCGGTAGCCGGAGGCGGTGCGCTCGGGATCGACCAGCCCTTCCGCCTCCAGGAACCGCAATTTCGAGATCGTCGTGTCCGGGAACTCGGTGCGCAGATGGGCCAGCACCTCCCCGATGCTCATCAGCGCAGCCTCGCGCTGACCCGCAGAGCGTGGCCCTGGGTCGCGTGCGGCCGCCCCCGACGCGTTCACGATCAGCTACCCTCGCCCTCCGGCCGCGGGCCGGCGATGAACACCAGGCGGAACTTGCCGATCTGCACCTCGTCCCCATTGCTCAGGGTCGCCGCCTCGACCCGCTCACGGTTCACATAAGTGCCGTTGAGCGAGCCGACGTCGCGCACCGTGAAGGTGCCGCCGTCGCGGTGGAATTCGGCGTGCCTGCGGGAAACCGTCACGTCGTCCAGGAAGATGTCGCTGTCGGGGTGCCGGCCGCTGGTGGTCACGTCGTGGTCCAGCAGGAACCGGGCGCCCGCGTTGGGGCCCCGGCGCACGACCAGCAGCGCCATCCCCGGCGGGAGCGAACCGGACATCCGGCTCGGCACCACGTCGGTGTCGGGACCCTCCAGCACCTCATCGAGCGCACCGAGGTTCAGCGTGGACGTGACGTCGAGTGGGGGAAACTCGTCGTCTGGGCGCGTCATCGGACCACCTCACGGATCAGTTGGTCGTCGCCAGGCGGCACGGGCAAAGATCCCCCGCCGCAGCCGTCAGGCCCGGACGCACGACTATCGGTCTTCAATTTCATGGCTTTCCAGAAATGCAAATGCGAGCCTAGTCAGCGCCAATATCAGCGGGCAACCGGACGCGCGGCTAGCTGTCCGTCAAAGATTGATAAGCGGCCGCGTCCAGCAACTGCCCGATCGACGCCGGATCGTCCGGTGCGATCTCGACGAGCCAGCCCGCGGCGTACGGCTCCGCGTTGATCAGCTCGGGCTCGTCGGCCAGCGAGGCGTTCTTCGACACGACGGTGCCGGCGATCGGCGCGTAGATCTCGGAGACGCTCTTGGTCGACTCGATCTCGCCGAGCGAATCGCCGGCCGCGACCGCCGTGCCCTCCTCGGGCAACTGCACGAAGACGATGTCACCGAGCGCGTCCTGCGCGTAGTGGGTGATGCCCACCCGCACGGGCCCGCTGCCGTCACCGGACACCCACTCGTGTTCCGCCGTGTACCGCAGGTCCTCAGGAATCACGCATCTCTCCCGTAGTCTCACCGAACCGGCCGGCCCTCATGAGGCGGGCCGCGCGTACTGCAAAGTCTTGGCCTGGCGCACCGCGGTCACCTCGACCTCGGCTTGCTGTTCCATCGTCACGCTACCGCCGTTGCTGTTCACCGACGCGACCACCCCGCCCGGGATCTGCAGCGCGGTCTGCATAGTCTGGGGCGATCCGATCACCGACAGGGTGTAGGGGGCGCTGAGCCGCGCGTTGTCCGCGATGATCCCGCCACCCTCCGCGTCGACGAAGTAGCTGGACGCGACGATCCGGACGCTCTGACCGTTGGATCCGCCCAGTTGCAGCACCTCGCCGCCGGCCCCGCGCAGCTCCTGCACCGCGTTGAGGATCGCCGATGCCTTCACCTTGTCCATGGTGATCACCAGGCCCGGCCCGCGCCCGGGCAGGGTGCCGGCCAGCAGGCCCAGCTCGTCGGCGCGCTTCTCGGCCTCGGCGAGTGCCGCCTGCCGGCCGGCCACGCCCGAGCTCAGTTGCCGCTGGCTGGTCTCCAGGGCACTGATCTGGCTCTGCAACCGGCTGTCGCTGGCGTCGAGGTCGGACAGGATCCGCACCAGGTCCTCCTGGCGCATGGTGGCCAGCCCCTGGTCACCGTCGTTGCTGCGCAACTGCACGACGAGCGTGAAGCCGAACAGCGCCAGCAGCACCAGGATCAGCGTGCCGGCCGAGGTGAGCCGGCGCGGCGCTGCCGCTTTCGCGGCCGCCGGTGCTTCCGGCGCGGCCTCCGCCTGCGCTTCCTCCTCCGGTACGGCCGGATCAACCGCTTCCGGTACGGGCTCCGCACCCGGCCCCGTGGCACTCGGCGCGGGCGCTTCCGTCTCCACCGTCACCGGTTCGAGTGACATCGGGATCCGCCGGGTCGGCCCGTCGAGATCACGCCCGGATTCCGGCGAGGTCGCGGGCTCGCCGCCGGCCGGCCGGTCGTCGGCCGGGGCCGGCGCGGATGGCCGGTCGTCGGCCGGGGCCGGCGCGGGTGGCCGGTCGTCGGCCGGGGCCGGCGCGGGTGGCCGGGCCAGCGGGGCGGTCACCTCGTCGTCGGGGGCCGTGAACGGCGGTCTCGTCGTCGGGACCGTCGCCTCATCACGGGACGGGGTGCTTTGCACCCGGTTCGCCTCTGCGGAGGGGCTGTTGCTTTCGGGGGCGGCGTCGCCCGTACCCGGATCGGGATTTTCGGCGTGCGGAGGCCGCCGCCCGGCGGTGGGCAGGTCGCGGGCCTGGTTTTGATCTTCGGTCATGATCAGGCCCGGAAGAGGTGGCGGCGGATGGCGGCGACGTTGCCGAAGATGCGCACGCCAAGGACCACGACGACGCCGGTGGAGAGCTGGCCGCCCACGCCGAGTTGATCGCCGAGATAGACGATCAGGGCGGCGACCAGCACGTTCGAGATGAACGAGACGACGAACTGTTTGTCGTCGAAGATCCCGTCGAGTTTGGCGCGCACCCCGCCGAACACCGCGTCGAGCGCCGCGACCACGGCGATGGGCAGATAGGGCAACAGGGGAGCCGGCACGCTCGGGTGGAAAACGATGCCCAGGACGACACCGGCGACGAGGGCGAGTACGGCGATCATCGGCCGCCTTCCGATGCTTCCGGGCCGGCCGACACCGAGCCCGAGGGGAACGAGGAGCCCGAGGGAGCGGGCGGAGGGGTGGACGGCACGGCCACCCGCAGTTTCAGTTCGGTGGCCGCGGCCAGCGTGACGTCCTTGGCCGTGCGGGCCGAGTAGGACATGCCGTACTTGGCCACCAGCTGCTTGAAGAAGTGCCCCGCGTAGCCGTCCTCGAAGTCCTTGCCGAGGTCGTCGGGGCCGATCGCGATCACCTCGTACGGCGAGCTCACCGGCCGGAAGTCGACCAGGATCGCCTCGCCCGCCTGCCGGATCGTGGAGGTCGCGGTGAGGCGCTGGCCGTTGATCGTGATCGCCTCGGCGCCCAGCGACCAGAGCGCGTTGGTGGCCAGTTGCAGGTCGGTGTCCTTGACCCGGGCCACGGTGTTGCGCTCGCCGGTCACCGCGTTGATCGGGGTGGGGCCGTCGACCAGGGTGACCTTGGCGCCCGAGCCCTTGACGGCGGCGAGACCGGTGGCCGCCTCGAGGTCGCGCAGTTTCGCGACGGTGGCCCCGCCCAGTTCGCGTTCGCGCAGCTCGTTGACCTCGTCGCTGAGCCCGTCGGCCTTCTCCTGGAGCTGGACCGTCTCTTCGCGGCGCTTCTGCACCTGGTCGATCAGGGTGGCGCGGGCCTTGGTGCGGGCCGGCTCGTCGGCGATGGTCTGCTGGTAGGCGACGACCAGCAGGAAGCCCAGGGCGACCAGCGTGACAGCCAGGAACCCGGTGGTCAGATGCTTGCGGGGGCCGGTGGGGCTGCCTTCGACGGCCTTGCGGGCCGCGGCGGCGGCGTAACCGGGGTCGAGCGGGTTGCGGAACAGCTCGGTGAGGAAGTCGGGGGTGAAGACGCGCTTCGGCGGGGTCTCGTCGGGCGTCGGGGACGTCATCCGGTGGCCGCCGTGGGCTGGACCCGGTCGGCGCGCAGCAACTGGGCGATCTGGGTCAGGTAGAGGGCGGCGGCCGCCCAGTACAGGCCGAGCGCCCACCACGCGAGACCCCAGCCGATCGGGGTGGCCCACGACGACGTGGCGTCGACCGCGTGCGCGAGCAGCAGGATCGGGAACGCGCCGAGCAGCACGAACGTGCCGGTCTTGCCGACGTAGTGCACGGGCAGCGCGCCGGAGTGGCCGTGCCGGCGCAGCACCAGCAGCGCGACTCCCATGACCACCTCGCGCAGCAGCAGCGCGCCGGTCAGCCACCAGGGGACGACGCCGCGGATGGTGAAGCCGATCAGCGTGGCCAGGATGTAGAGCCGGTCGGCGAACGGGTCGAGCAGCTCGCCGAGGCGGCTCACCGAGTTCATCCGGCGGGCGACGAAGCCGTCGACCCAGTCGGTGGTGCCGCCGACGGCCAGCACGATCAGGGCGGCCACGTCGTGCTGCGGGCCGAGCAGCAGATAGAGGAAGAGCGGCACACCCAGCAACCGGATGAAGCTGATCACATTGGGGATCGTCCAGATCCGGTTGGAGGCGGTGATGGACGGCGCAGGCTGCTGCGACATCGCGACTTCCTCTCCCCCTCCGGAGCCGGCGCAGGCCTGGGCTCCGGGCAAGCTTGCCCCCGACCGGTTCACGGTCACTCGCCGAGCCACTATAACCAGCCTTCACCCTGCGGCCCGTCACCCGTCGCGTGCCGCACAGCGTGTCCGCCGTCCTAGGAACCTAGTTCATCGGCGTCCCCGGCGTGCGCGCACGTAGTCGTCCACCACGTAGCGGCCCAACTCCTCGGCGTCCGGACTGAACACCCGGCCGCCGTTGCGCTCGGCCACCCGGCCCACGAACCGTTGCAGGCCCGGATCTTCACCCAGCATGAAGAAGTTGAGCGTGGCGCCGTACCGGGTCAGATGATCGACCTCGTGGATCGTCGCGCGGATGGTCTCCGGCAGCGGGGGCCACCAGAAGTACGACTCGCCGTCCTCCAGGTGCGCGGTCGGCTCGCCGTCGGTCACCACCATCACCACCGGCTCGGCCCCCGGGTGCCGGCGCAGGTGCCGGCCGGCCAGGTTGAGCGCGTGCTGGAGGTTGGTGCCCTTCTCGGCGGTGGGGTCGATCGCCGCGAGCTGCCCCTGGGACAGCACCGAGGCGTACTTGCCGAACCCGATGATCTGCAGCGAGTCCTGCGGGAACTGGGTCGCGACCAGGTGCGACAGGGCGAGCGCGGTCTGTTTCATCGGGCCCCAGCGGCCGTCCGCGAACATCGAGTAGGACAGGTCGACGCACAGCGCGACCACGGCCGACGCCCGGTGCTCGGTCTCGGCCACCTCGAAATCGTCGGGCGTCAGCCGCACCGGCAGGGTCGCGGTGCCGCCCGACGACGCTCGCCGGCGGACCGCGTTGCCGATGGTGCGGACCACGTCGAGCGGTTGCTCGTCGCCGTACTCCCAGCGCCGGGACGAGCCGATCAGGTCGCCCGCCGCGCCGGCGTCGCGCAGGTCGTGCTGGCCCTGCCGCTTGCCGGACAGCTCGTCGAAGACCTTGGCCAGGGCGGTGCGGCCGAGCCGGCGCAGCGCCTTGGGCGACAGCGTGAGCCCCTCCTCGTCGCGGCTCACCCAGCCCTGCCGGGAGAGCTCCCGTTCGAGGTCGCGCAGCCGCCGCACGTCGTCGGCGGCGCCCCGGCCGAGCTGCCGCTCCACCATCTCCACGTCGATGTCGTCCAGGGTCGCCCCCGGATGCTCCTGGTTCAGCTGCTCCAGCAGCTCGTCCAGGTCGCCGATCTCGCCGAGGGCCGCGGCCGCGTCACCGTAGCCGAGGTCGTTCGGGCCGCGCACGCGCTCCCCGCGCCCCCAGTTGAGCTGGGGTCGCAGCGCACGCAGGTTGTCGGTCATCTCGGCGAGCTGACCGCGCAGCGGCCCGTCGCCGAGTGCCTGGTCCATCAGCCGGGAGAGTTCCTCCTGCTGCTGCGGCGAGAGCGACCGCATCAGCCGCTCGGCCGCCGCCGCCCGCCGGGCGAGCGAGTCGATCAGCTCCTCGACGTTGGCCGGATTTTCCGGGAAGAACTGGCCGTGCTTGGACATGAACTGCTGAAAAGCGTCGCTGGTGTCCTCGCCCCGGGCGTGTCGCCGCAGGAGGTTGTTGAGGTCCTCGACCATTTCCGAGACACCGTCGAAATTGCCGTTCTCCAGGGCCTGCTTCATCCCGGCGAACCGCTGCTCGACGACCTCGCGCTTCAAGCCGTCGAGAATCTGCTGGTAGAGGCCACGCGCTTCGTCAGAAGTCCAATTATATTCTGACAATTCCTCGACGGCCCGCGACGTCGACCGGGGCAGGTTGTCCAGCACCGCCTCGGCGAACCGCGCGTCGTCGTCCGCCGAGGCCCGCAGTGCGTCCCGCTCGGCCGCGAGCGCCTGGTCGAGAAGCTGCTGCGCCCGGGTCACCGCCCCGTCGAGATTGCCCCGCCGCATGGCCTGCCGCCGCATCCGGCGGGCCCGGTCGCGCAGCTCGTCGAGCCCGCGCCCGTCCTGCGGCCCGCGCCGGACCAGTTCGCGGAGCACGTCGCGCAGGCTGTCGCCGGCGAGCACCCGTTCACCCACCTCGTCGACGGCCGCGCGCACGTCGTAGGGCGGCGCGAGCGGATCGGGCCCGTCGCGCCACGCACCGTACCGAAAACGATTCCCCGCCACGCTGTCAGCTCCCGTAGAGAGTGCGTCCGTCGTCGGTGAGTTCCTTGGCGAGCCGCCGGGTCAGGTGCAGCCCCTCCAGCACGAACTCGATGCCCGACGCCGCCTGCCCCGGGCTCGGCGCGTCGCCGAGACCGAGCCGGTCGAGCACCTTGGCCAGCCCCGGAACCGTGCCGATCTGCCCCAGCAGCTCCTCGGCCGAGACGAGGTCGCCGGTCTCGACGATGGCCCCCTCGGCGACCAGGTCGGTGAACCCGGACAGGTCGAGCCCGCCCAGCCGGTCGCGGAACGTCTCGGCCGTGGCGACCCGCAGCAGGTGAGCGAGGACCTCGGTCTCCCGCCCCTCCTCACCGCTCTCGAACTCGACCTTGCCCCGCAGGGTGGAGGTGACCGAGGCGGTGTCGCAGACCCGGGCCACCGCTTCGCGCTCGCCGCGCAGCCCGGCCCGGCGCAGCGCGGAGGCGGCCACGGTCTCGGCGGCCGCGATCGCGAACCGCGCCGAGATGCCCGACCGCGAGTCGACCGACGGCGACTCCCGCACCGCCCGCGTGTAGCGCGCCAGCACGTCGACCAGGTGGTCGGGAACGGCCGCGACCAGCCCCGCCTCCTGCCGGATCAGCGCCGTCTCGAGCGCGAGATCGACCGGGTAGTGGGTGCGGATCTCGGCGCCGAACCGGTCCTTGAGCGGGGTGATGATCCGCCCGCGGTTCGTATAGTCCTCCGGGTTGGCCGACGCCACCAGCAGCAGGTCCAGCGGCAGCCGCAGCTGGTAGCCGCGCACCTGGATGTCGCGCTCCTCCAGCACGTTGAGCAGCGACACCTGGATGCGCTCGGCCAGGTCGGGAAGCTCGTTGACCGCGAAGATGCCCCGGTTGGTGCGCGGCACCAGACCGAAGTGGATGGTCTCCGGGTCGCCGAGGGCCCGCCCCTCGGCCACCTTGATCGGGTCGACGTCACCGATCAGGTCACCCACGCTGGTGTCGGGGGTGGCGAGCTTCTCCCCGTAACGCTCCGAGCGGTGCAGCCACGACACCGGCAGCAGATCGCCGGTCTCCGAGGCCAGCCGCCGGGAGGCCGGCGTGATCGGCGCATAGGGGTGCTCGTGCAGCTCGGAGCCGGTGATGAACGGGGTCCACTCGTCGAGCAGGTCGATCAGCCCGCGGATGAGCCGGGTCTTGCCCTGCCCCCGCTCCCCCAGCAACACCATGTCGTGCCCGGCCAGCAGCGCCCGCTCGACCTCCGGAAGCACCGTGTCGTCATAACCGACGATGCCCGGGAACCGCGGCGCCCCCGCCCGCAGCCGCTCCAGCAGATTGGCCCGCAGCTCTTCCTTGACCGTCCGGTATTCATGCCCCGCGGCGCGCAGCTCCCCCACCGTGCGGGGCAGGTCAGCGGGCGGCACGGGCGTGATCGCGATAACAGCGTCTGTCACGGCAGGAACGCTACTCCGCCGAACGGACACTTCAATGAGATCAACGTGGCACCCATTTCGGGAATAAACCCGCGGCCGCGAAGGCTGACCGCCATTGCCGCGCATTTCATAAGTACGGGCATCCACGGTCCCGCCGAGCAGCGCGAGCAACCTGCCAGTCCCGCGCGTGCCGCGCGTCTCGCGCGAGCGACCGCCGCTCCGCGCGTGCCGCCCGCCAGTCCCGCGCGCCGCCCGACCACCCGCCCGTCCCGCGCGGGCGACCGGCGGAATCCCGCCAATCCCGCTGTGACCGATGTCCGACTGGCGCGAGCGTCGCCGATACGGGCAGGCTGAGCGTATGGCGGAAATCTTGCGATACGCGGCGTTCACCGACGACCCGAAGGGCGGAAACCCGGCCGGCGTCGTGCTCGACGCGACGGGTCTCGGTGACGACGAGATGCTCGCCATCGCGGCCGAGGTCGGCTATTCGGAGACCGCGTTCCGGGTCTCGGCCGATGGCGACCGACACCGGGTCCGCTACTTCGCGCCACTGGCCGAGATTCCGTTCTGCGGGCACGCGACCGTGGCCACCGCGGTCGCGCTGGGGCCGGGCGAGCACGTCTTCGTCACCAACGCCGGCGAGGTGCCGGTGAGCGTCGACGACGCCGGCCGGGCCACCCTGACCAGTGTGCCGGCCACCGTCGCCGACCTGCCCGGCGACGACCTCACCGCCCTGCTGGCCGCGCTGCGCTGGAACGACTTCGACCTCGACGAGTCGCTGCCGCCCCGGGTCGCCTACGCCGGCGCGTACCACCCGATCCTCGCCGTCGGCAGCCGGCAGCGCCTCGCCGACCTGGACTACGACGAGCCGGCGTTGAAGGCATTGATGACGGACCGCGGCTGGACGACGGTGCAGCTGGTGTTCCGCGCGACCGACGACACGTTCGACGTGCGCGACCCGTTCCCGATCGGCGGCGTCTACGAGGACCCGGCCACCGGCGCGGCCGCCGCCGCGTTCGGCGCCTACCTGCGCGAACTGTGGATCGCCGCGGACGACGACACCGTGCTGCTGCGCCAGGGCGACGACATGGGCCGCCCCAGCCGGATCACCGTGCAGCTGGTGGCGGGCGAGCCCGGCGTGCGGGTCAGCGGAACCGCGGTCCCCATCACCGGCTGACCCGGCCGGGGCCATATCATTCTGGGCGATATGAGCGCCACGATGATCGGCCGGGAACTTGCCGCAGGCCACGGCGACCGCGTTCTCTTCTCGGGGCTCGATCTGGTGGTCGCCCCGGGCGACGTGATCGGCCTCGTCGGGGTGAACGGGGCCGGCAAGACGACGCTGCTGCGCACGCTGGCCGGACTCGTACCCCCCGAAGGCGGCACCGTCACGCTGAGCCCGCCCACCGCCAATGTCGGCTATCTCCCGCAGGAGCGGGAGCGACGCGCCGGCGAGAGTGTGCGCGACTTCCTCGCCCGCCGCACCGGGGTCGGTCCGGCCCAGGAGGCCATGGACGCGGCCGCGGAACGGCTGGCCACCGAGGCGGCCGGCGCCGACGACGAGTACGCGGTGGCCCTCGAGCGGTGGCTCGACCTCGGCGGCGCCGACCTGGACGAACGCGCCGTGCAGGTGGCCGGGGAACTCGGGCTGACCGTGGCCCTCGACCATCCGATGACGGCGCTTTCCGGTGGCCAGGCGGCCCGGGCCGGCATGGCGTCGTTGCTGCTCAGCCGGTACGACATCTTCCTGCTCGACGAGCCGACCAACGACCTCGACCTGGACGGGCTGGGCCGGCTCGAGGAGTTCGTTCGTGGGCTGCGGGCCGGCACCGTGCTGGTCAGCCACGATCGCGAGTTCCTCACCCGTACGGTGACCGAGGTCCTTGAATTGGATCTTGCGCAGCAGCAGGTCAACCTGTTCGGCGGCGGCTACGGCGCCTACCTGGAGGAACGCGAGCGGGCCCGGCGGCACGCGCGGGAGCAGTTCGACGAGTACGCCGGGAAGAAGGAGGACCTCCTCGAACGGGCCCGCATGCAGCGCGCCTGGATGGAGAAGGGGGTCCGCAACGCGCGCCGCAAGGTCCCGGACAACGACAAGATCGGCAAGCACCTCCGCGGCGAGAGCAGCGAGAAACAGGCCGCCAAGGCCCGCCAGACGGAACGGCTGATCGAGCGGCTCGACGTGGTCGAGGAACCCCGCAAGGAGTGGGAACTGCGGATGGAGATCGCCGCCGCGCCGCGAGCCGGTGCGGTGGTGGCGACGCTGCGCGAGGCGGTGGTGCGCCGCGGCGACTTCACCCTCGGGCCGGTCACCCTGCAGATCGACTGGGCCGACCGGGTCGCGATCACCGGGGCGAACGGGTCCGGGAAGTCGACGCTGCTGGCGGCGATGCTCGGGCGCCTTCCCCTCGACAGCGGGACGGCGAGTCTCGGGCCGGGCGTGGTGGTCGGCGAGATCGACCAGGCGCGCGGACTGTTCCTCGGTGACCAGTCGCTGATGACGGCGTTCGGGGCGGAGGTCCCGGAGATGCCCGACGCGGACGTGCGGACGCTGCTGGCCAAGTTCGGGTTGCGGGCGGCGCACGTGCCCCGCCCGGCCGCCTCCCTCTCCCCGGGCGAGCGCACCCGGGCCGCGCTCGCGCTGCTGCAGGCCCGCGGGGTCAACCTGCTGGTCCTCGACGAACCCACCAACCACCTCGACCTGGCCGCCATCGAACAGCTCGAGTCGGCCCTGTCCTCCTACACCGGCACCCTGCTGCTGGTCACCCACGACCGGCGGATGCTCGACGCGGTCGAGACCGACCGGCATCTCGAGGTCGCCGACGGGAAGGTGACCGGCTGATGCACGTCGGCCACGACGAGGCCCGGGACACGTTCCTGGCCCAGCTGTCCGCGTTCGAGGTTGCGGTCCGCGACCTGGGCTCGCGGCAGCTCCTGGCCCCCAGCCGCTGTCTCGGCTGGACGGTGGGTGACCTGATCGTCCACGTGCACCTGGCCCTGCAGGAGATGCTGCTCGGCCTGGTCAGCCCGACCGACGCGGCGGCCGACTCGGACGCGGCCCGGTACTGGCAGGCGCCCACCCCGGGCGATGATGACGACCTCGACGGCCTGCGGTTCGTGCAGCGGCTCGGCGCGGCCTACCGCCGGCCGTCCGGGGCGGTCACGCATCTGCTGCCCACGGTGGCCGGGGTCCGCTCCGCGACGACCGCCCTGCGGCCCGGCCGGGTCCGGTTCCAGGGTCAGGTGCTCACCACCGGCGACTTCCTGGCGACCTGGGCCGTCGAGCTGGCCGTCCACCACCTCGACCTGCTCCGGGACGACGACCCGCCGGTCCCGGCGGCGCTGCGGCTCGCCCGGCTGACCGTGGAGGCCCTGGTCGGCGGCGCCTTCCCGGCGGACTGGACGGATGCGACGGTGGCGCTGCTCGGCACCGGCCGGGTGCGCCCCGACGCCGCGCAGATCGAAGCCGCGCCGCTGGCCCGGGAACTTCCGGTGCTCACCTGACCGCGGCCGGGCCCTTCAGCGGCGGCCCGCGGTCAGCGCGACCAGGAACTGTCCGCCGCCCGCGTCGACGCTCGCCGTCACCGGCAGGCCGGGCACCAGCCGGGAGAACCGGTCGACCAGCCAGTCGGCCGCCTCCTGAGCGTCCTTCTTGCTCGGGCACCGGGCCACCAGCTCGCGGCCGCCCTTGCGTTCGAGGCGGTCGGCGACCGCGATGAGCGGGGCCGGCTCCACCACGTGCAGGCGGTCCGGCCAGGCGATGACCACCTTGACCGCGCCCTTGCGGGTGTTGCAGGCGCGGTGCGCGAGCCGCTCGGCCACCTTGGCCTTCTTGTCGGCGGTGCGGCTGTCGACGCTCGGGCCACGCGGATCGTTCACCGACATGTCGGCGTCGACCGGCTCGTCGCACACCCAGCATCGCCAGGCGTCCCGCTTCGCCACATCATCAAGAAGACTCATCCGAGAAAAATAGCCTCTCGCCGACCGGTTCCGCCCTGATGGCGCAACTTCTGGCAACTGCTTGCCGCCGGACGGCATCTCCGGCGTGGAATGACGGACATGGACCACGATCTGGCCTCCCGGGCCACCAGCCATATCGCCCATCAACTGGCCGGGGTCGGCCGTCTCGGCGTTGCCTTCTCCGGCGGGGTCGACTCGTCGGTGCTGCTGGCGCTGGCCGCGCGGGCGCTGGGCGCCGACCGGGTGGTCGCCATCCTCGGGGTGTCGCCGAGCCTGGCCGCCGACGAACGGGCCGCGGCGCACGACGTGGCCCGGCAGGTGGGGGTGCCGCTGGCCGAGGTCGAGACGCACGAGGGTGCCCGCGCGGCGTACCGGGCGAACGGTCCGGACCGGTGCTTCCACTGCAAGGACGAGCTGTTCACCCGGATCGACGCGGCGGTCGCGGTGGCGCACGGGCTGGACGCGATCGCGTACGGGGAGAACGCCGACGACGTGCGCCGGACCGACCGGCCGGGGGCGCGGGCAGCGGCCGAGCACCGGGTGCTGACGCCGCTGGCGACCGCCGGGTTGACGAAGGCGGACGTGCGGGCGGTGGCCCGGGCGTTCGGTCTGGCCAGCGCCGACAAACCGGCCGCGCCCTGCCTGGCCTCCCGGATCCCGCATTTCTCGACGGTCAGCCCGGAAAAGCTGAGCCAGGTGGAACGCGCGGAGGCGGCGCTGCGCCGGCTGGGATTCGCCGACTTACGCGTACGCCATCACGGCCCCGTCGCCCGCCTCGAACTCCCGGTCGACGACCTGGTGCGGGCGGCCGGTGATCCGTTGCGCTCCGAGGTGCGGGCGGCGGTGCTCGCGGCCGGTTTCCGGTTCGTTGCCCTGGATCTGGCCGGCATCCAGTCCGGCGCGTTCACCCGGGATGCCTCGTGACCGACCTCGAGTCCTACGCCGACCTGGATCTGGGCCGCTCGGAGCGGCGCGGCTACCCGGAGGCGGTCTACTGCGCCGGCAAGACACTCGAGCAGGTGGCCGGGATCGCCGCCGCGGTGCGGTCCCGGCCGGACGTGGTCACGCTCTTCACCCGGGCGTCGCCGGCGCACGCGGAGGCGGTGCTCGGGGCCCTGCCGGACGCCTTCCACGACCCGGCGGCGGGCCTGCTGGCCTGGCCGGCGCCGGTCCCCGCCCCGCGCGGCGGGCTCGTGGTGGTCGTAGCGGCCGGCACGTCCGACCTACCGGTCGCCCGCGAGTCGATGCTGACGGCCCGATATCTGGGCCGCGAGACCCGGCTGGTGGTCGACGTGGGCGTGGCCGGCCTGCACCGGATCGTGTCCCACCTGGAGATGCTGCGCCGCGCCCGGGTGGTTGTGGTGGTGGCCGGGATGGACGGCGCCCTGCCCGGCGTGGTGGCCGGCCTGATCGCCGCACCGGTGGTGGCGGTGCCGACGTCGGTGGGCTACGGCGCCGCGTTCGAGGGTCTGGCCGCGTTGCTCACCATGCTGAACGCCTGCGCACCGGGGGTGGCCGTGGTCAACATCGACAACGGCTACGGGGCCGGTCACCTGGCCGCCCAGATCGCCGCGCCGTGACCGGCCGGCGGCTGTGGATCGACGCGTCCGCAGGCGTGGCCGGGGACATGCTGCTCGGCGCGCTCCTGGACGCGGGCGCGAGCCTCGACGCGGTGCGGGCCGCGGTGGCCACGGTGGCCGGCGGGGCGGTGGAGATCGGGACGCACGAGGTGAGCCGGGCCGGGCTTCGCGCGCTCAAGGCCGAGGTCACCATGGCCGAGATCGACTCCCCCGAACGCACCTGGCGCGATGTGCACGCACTGCTGGCGGCCGCCGGCCTGCCCGACCCGGTCCGGGCGGCCGCCGTGGCGACGTTCCGGCGGCTGGCCGAGGCGGAGGCGCGGGTGCACGGCATCTCCCCCGACGAGGTGCACTTCCACGAGGTCGGCGCCCTCGACGCGATCGCCGACGTGGTCGGCTGCTGCGCGGCCCTGGCCGACCTGGGGGTCACCGTCGTCTCGGCCGGTCCGGTGGCGCTCGGCTCGGGCAGTGTCCGCGCCCACCACGGCCGCCTGCCGGTGCCGGTGCCCGCGGTCGCCGAGCTCGCCCGGGGCTGGCAGGCCTCGGCCGGCGGTGATGGTGAACTGGCGACCCCGACCGGGATGGCGCTCGTGCGGTCGCTGGCCGGCACCTGCGAGCCGCTGCCGCCGATGACCCTCGACGCGGTCGGGGTGGGCGCCGGGACCCGCGACCCGGCGGACCGCGCGAACGTGGTCCGCGTCTTCCTCGGCGAGCCGAGCCGGGAGCCGAGCCGGGAGCCGGACGAGGAGCTGCTGCTCCTGGAGTGCAATGTCGACGATCTCGATCCCCGGCTCTGGCCCGGCGTGCTGGCCGGCCTGCTCGAGCTCGGCGCGGCCGATGCCTGGCTGACGCCGATCCTGATGAAGAAGGGGCGGCCCGCGCACACCCTGAGCGTGCTCGGCCGGCCCGGCCTCGGGCCCGCGCTGCGGGATCGGATCTTCCGGGACACCAGCACCCTCGGCATCCGGCACAGCCCGCGCGGCCGGGTCGCGCTGGAGCGGGCCTTCGTCCGGGTGCCGGTGGGCGACGACACCGTCGCGGTGAAGATCGCCCACCGCGACGGTGTGCTGCTGCAGGTCATGCCCGAGTTCGAGGACATCGCCGAACTGGCCCGCCGCTCCGGCCGGCCGGAGCGGCTCGTCCTGCACGACGCGATCGCCGCGGCGGCCGCGGCCGGCCTGGTCGTGGGCCGGTCAGCCGAGGGCTTTGACCAGGTCGGTGTCGTCGGCCAGGTCGGGGGCCAGCAGCGCCAGCACGTCCCGTGGTGAGCCGGCCCGCTCCTGGTAGGGCGCCGCGCCCGCGTCCGAGACCGGGGCGCCCACGCCGCGCAGGTGGTCGATCCAGGCGGTCAGGATGCGGATCGCGCCGGCCGGCAGGCGGCCCGCGGCCCGCTCGCCGCGCAGAACCGGGAGCACCCGGATCGGCAGTTTCTGGGAGCCGTCGGCGGCGATCTGGGCGAGGGTGTGCCGGATCCGCGGGTTGGCGAAGCGGACCAGCAGCGCCGCCCGGTAGTCCACGAGTTCGGCCGCGGGCAGCGGGACGTGCCGGGCGGCCTCGTCCCACCACTCGTCCAGCCGGCGGCGGCACGACGGGTCGGCCACCGCCTCGGCGACCGTGGTGTGCCCGCGCGCGCTCCCGGCGTACGCCAGAAGGGAATGTCCGCCGTTGAGCAGGAGGAGTTTGCGGGTCTCGTGCGGGGTCACGTCGGCCACGAAGCGGGCGCCGGCCGCCTCCCAGGCCGGCCGGCCGGCCGGGAAGTCACCGCTGAGGACCCATTCGGTGAAGGGTTCGGTCACCACCGGGACGGCGTCGTCCCAGCCGAGCGCGGCCACCGCGCGTACGTCGTCGGGCGTGGTCCGGGGGGTGATCCGGTCGACCATCGTGCTGGGGAACGTGACGTTCGCGTCGATCCAGCCGGCCAGCCCGGGGTCGGCGAGGGCGGCCAGTTCGCGGACCACCCGGGCGGTCGCCTCGCCGTTGCCGGGCAGGTTGTCGCAGGAGACCACCGCCACCGGACCGGCACCGGCGTCGCGTCGGGCCGCGAGACCGGCCACGAGCCGGCCGGGCACGGTCGACGGCCGGCCGGACGACGACCGCAGTGCCGACACGTCGGCGTTCACCTCCGGGTCGGCCAGATCGAGACCGCCGTCCCGGCCGCGCCGGTAGCCCGCCTCGGTGACCGTCAGGGTGACGACGGCAACCGCCGGCCGGGCCAGATGGTCGCGCCACGCCGCCAGGTCGGAGCCGGCGAAGGCCGAGGTGACGGCGCTCTGCACCGATGTCTCGTCGGCCGAGGGCCCGCGCACGACCAGCGTGTAGCGCCCCTGCTGCCGGTTCAGGGCCTCGGCCAGCGCCGCCGAGCGGCCGGTGAACGCCGCGATCCCCCAGTCGCCCGGTGCGGCGCCGGTGTACCAGGCCTGGTGGGCCCGGAAGAAGCCGCCCAGGCCCAGATGCACGATCCGCACCGCCCTCACAGCTTGAACACCGCCCGCGGCTGGCTCACGACCAGGGAGGTCAGCGTGTCCATCGCCTCATCCTCGTCGAGCCGGTGCTCGGCCACGAGCGAAGCCAGGAATCCGGCGTCGAGGCGGCGGGACATGTCATGCCGGGCCGGGATCGAGCAGAACGCCCGGGTGTCGTCGATGAAGCCGGACAGCTTGCCGAACCCGGCGATCTCGGTGACCGCCCGCTGGTAGTTCCGGATCTCGGCGGGATTGTCGAGGAACCACCACGGCGCGCCCGCGTACACCGACGGGTAGAAGCCGGCCAGCGGGGCGATCTCGCGGCTGTAGACGGTGGGGTCGACGGTGAACAGCACCAGGTGGAAGCCGAGGTGGGTACCGAACCGTTCGAGCAGCGGCCGCAGGGCCCGGGTGTACTCGACCGCGACCGGGATGTCGTGGCCGGTGTCCGGGCCGAAGCGGGCCGCGGTCGCCGGGTGGTGGTTGCGCCAGATCCCCGGGTGCAGGGTCATCACCAGGCCGTCGTCGCAGGACATCCGGGCCATCTCGAAGGTCATGTGCCGGCGGAACGCGGTCGCCTCGGCCGGCGTGACCGTGCCGGCCAGCGCCGAGCGGTAGATCCGTACCGCGTCGGCCTCGGCGAGGGGCTCGGTTCCGGCGTCGAAGTGCCCGTGGTCGGCGGACACCGCGCCGTTCTCGATGAAATAGCGGCGCCGGTCCTGCAGGGCGGAGAGGTAGCCGGCGTAGGAGTCGGTGTCCCCGCCCAGCTCCTTCACGAGCGCCGGCCAGCCCGGGCGGCCCACCTCGAGGTAGCGGTCGGGCCGGAACGTCGGGGCGACGACCGTGCCGACCGCCGGATCATCCCGCAGGGCACGGTGCGCGGAGAGGTCGTCGGCCGGGTCGTCGGTGGTGGCCAGGAAGGAGATCCCGAACCGCGACAGCAATGCCCGGGGCCGATGACTCGGCTGCGCGAGCTGCTCCGCGATCCGGTCGTACAGCGCGTCCGCGTTCTCCGCCGAGGGCCGCGACGTGATCCCGAAGACCGCGGCGAACGAGCTGTCGAACCAGTACCGCACCGGCGTGCCCCGCAACAGGTGCCAGTGCGAGCACAGCAGCCGCCAGGCCGCCCGCGCCCGGTCCTCCGGCAACGGCCCCTCCCCCACCCCGAGCGCCTCGAGCGGCACCCCACCCGCGTGCAGCAACCGGGTCACGTAGTGATCGGGCTGCACGAACAGCGACGTCGGATCGGCGAACGGGGTGTCGTCGCGCAGGATCTTCGGGTCGACGTGCCCGTGCGGGCTGACGATCGGCAGCTCGCGGACGGTCTCGTAGAGACGGCGGGCGAGGGAGCGCACTCCCGGATCGGCGGGCAGCAGCCGATCGGGGTGCGGCGTCAGGGCGGCCATGCGCCCGAGCCTCGACGCGCGTCTCGCCCGGTGGCAAGCGGTTGCCACCTGTTGCCTCGGCCGCCGGGCAACAACTGGCAACTCGTTGCGTCCGGCGTGGAGCTGGGGAAACCATCGCGTAACAGTGATGCGGGTCACTCCGTACCGGCATCGGCGCAAAGGAGACCCATGCTCAACCGGAAGATACGGACGGCGGCGGCCCTGGCCGGCGTGACGGTGCTGACCGCGGCCCTGACCGCCTGCGGTGGCGACGACGACAGCGGTGGCGGTGGCGGTGCGGGCAAGACCCTGAACGTCCTGATCGGCGCCAACACCCAGTTCCCCGAACAGTTCGCGGCCTGGCAGAAGTCGATCAGCGACAAGTTCAAGGCGGCGACCGGCGCGACGGTCAAGTTCGAGACGTTCGCCAGCGCCAACGACGAGCTCACCAAGATCCAGACCTCGGTGGTGTCCGGCTCCGGGCCGGACGTCTACGCGGTCGGCACCACGTTCACCCCGACCGCCTACTCGACCGGCGCCTTCGTGAAGATGGGCGACGACGAGTGGAAGAAGATCGGCGGCAAGGAGAAATTCAACCCGGCCACCCTGGGCATCTCCGGGCCGGACGACAACAACCAGGTCGGCATCCCGTGGGTCAGCCGGCCGTTCGTGATGGCGTACAACACCGAGCTGCTGAAGGCGGCCGGCATCGCCAAGCCGGCGACCACCTGGGACGAGCTGACCCAGCAGGCCAAGCAGCTGACCAAGGGCGACCAGTACGGGCTGGCGATCGCGTACAAGGACAACTTCGACCCGTGGAAGTTCGCCTGGGGCATGTCGGTGCAGGCGGGCAACCCGCTGGTCGACGGCAAGACGGCGAAACTGCAGGACCCGGCCGTGCAGAAGGCGTTCTCGACGTACTTCGGCTGGCTCGCCACCGACAAGGTGGTCGACCCCGCCGCCGTCGGCTGGACCAACCCGCAGGCGCTGGCCGCGTTCGCCAAGGGCAAGACCGGCTACTTCCTGCTGACCACGACCACCGCCACCAACTCGCTGGAACAGGGCGCGGTGAAGGGCAAGTGGGCGTTCGCCCTGCTGCCGACCGTCCCGCCCGGCGCCACCAGCCGGCCCGCGAACGGCGTCGAGGCCGCCAGCATCCTCTCCGGTGACAACCTTCTGGTCGCCGACTACTCCAAGAACAAGGACCTGGCTTTCGAGTACGTCAAGCTGGTCACCGATCCCGAGGTGCAGCTCGACTACTACCAGAAGTTCGGCAACCTGCCGGCCAACGCCTCCGCCCTGCAGTCACTGGCGTCCGACCAGCGGCTGGCCCCGGTCACCGAGGCCGCGCAGAAGTCGGTGGCGACCCCGTTCACCGGCGCCTGGGGCGACATCCAGCTGGCGCTGACCAACGTGGCCGTGCAGACACTGCCCGACCTGACCAAGGGACCGATCAGCACCGCGCAGATCGACACCCGGCTCGCCGCCGCCCAGAAGTCCGCCCAGTCCGCGCTGGACCGGGCCAAGTAGATGACCACCCTGATCCGGCCGCCGGACAAGACGGCGCCGAAACAGCAGCGCCGCCGGGGCGTGACCGAGCGACAGCGTCCGCTGTGGCTGCTCACGCCCGGCGGGGTGCTGATGATCCTGATCGTCCTGATCCCGCTGGCGCTCGCCCTGTGGATCTCGCTGATCGACCTCGACCAGTACTCGTTGCGCCGCTGGATCGAGGCGCCGTTCATCGGCTTCGCCAACTACACCGAGTCGTTCAGCTCCGGCCTGCTGCACTCGATCTGGATCAGCGTCTCGTTCGCGGTACTGTCCACGGTCGCCACCGTGCCGATCGGGATCGCCGCCGCGCTGGTCACCCAGAACGCGTACCGCGGGCGGGGTCTGGTGCGGGCGATCTTCCTGATCCCGTACGTGCTGCCGTCGTTCGTGGTCTCCACGGTCTGGCGCACGATGCTCCAGCCGGACGGGATCGTCAACAAGGTCCTCGGCGACGGCAGCACGCTGTGGCTGAGCGGTCCCCGGGCGTACTGGACGCTGGTGCTGGTGGAGATCTGGGCGGCCTGGCCGTTCATCTACCTGATGGCGCTGGCCGGCCTGCAGTCGGTCGACCACGAGGTGCACGAGGCGTCCGCGGTCGACGGCGCCACCTGGTGGCCGAAGCTGTACAAGGTGATCCTGCCGTACCTGCGCGGGCCGGTGCTGCTGGCCTGCCTGCTCGCCACGCTCAACCACATCAACAACTTCACGCTGCCGTTCGTGCTGTTCGGGGCGCCCGCGCCGGACAACGTCAACGTCATGCCGATGCTCGTCTACGTGACCAGCTTCCAGAGCCTGCGGTTCGGGCTCAGCGCGGCGATGGCCGTGGTGTCGCTGATCCTGGTCGCCATCCCGCTCTTCATCTACCTGCGCGCGGTCCGCCTGGACGTCCACGACGAAGGAGGCCGGCGATGAGTGCCTCGGCCGAAGCCCAGCGGCTGCTGCCCCGGCCGCTGCTGGTCGTCCTGACCGCGCTGCTCTGCGCGATCGTGCTGGTCCCGGTGCTGTACATCGTGCTGGCCTCGCTGAACAGCGACGTCGGCGTGGCGTCCGGCGAGTTCTGGCCCAGCTCGTTCAGCCTGCACAGCTACTCCCGGATCTGGACCACCGCCGACCTGTCCAACGGCATCCTGAACAGCCTGATCGTCTGCGGGGTGACCGCGGTGGCGTCCGCGTTGCTCGGCACCACCACCGCGTACGTGCTGGTCCGTTACAGCTTCCGCGGCCGGCTGACGATCCTGCGCGGGCTGGTCGGGTTGCAGAGCATCCCGGGCACCCTCATGCTGCTCCCGGTGTTCGTGCTGTTCTCGTCGGCCGGCAACTACCTGGGCCTGACCGTGGTGGGCACCCGCTGGGGGCTGTTCGTGGCGTACCTGACGTTCGCCCTGCCGTTCTCGACCTGGGTGATGGTCACCTACCTGCGCGGCCTGCCCCGCGAGCTGGAGGAGGCGGCGCGCACCGAGGGCGCCTCCACGCTGGTGATCCTGCGGCGGATCATCTTCCCGCTGAGCCTGCCGGCCATCGTCGTCTCCGGCATCTTCGCCTTCCTGCTCGGCTGGAACGACGTCCTGTTCGCGACGGTGCTGACCCGGCCCGAGACGCACACCGCCGCGGTCGCGCTGTCCATCTTCGGGTCCGCGCAGGAGGGCGGCGCGCTGCCGGTGTACTCGCAGATGATGGCGGCCTCCCTGGTCTGCGCCGCGCCGGTGGTCATCCTCTACCTGATCTTCCAGCGCTATCTGGTGGGCGGCCTGACGGCGGGCGGGGTCAAGTGACCCGGGTCGCGGTGATCGGGTGCGGGACGGTGTCGGTGGTGCACCTCGCGGCGATCGAGACGATCGGCGCCGAGCTGGTCGGGGTGTGCGACATCGACCCGGCCCGCGCCCCGGGCGGCTATCGCGACCACCGGGCGATGCTCGACGAGCTGCGGCCGGACGTGGTGCACATCTGCACGCCGCACGACCAGCACGTGCCGGTCGCGATCGACGCTCTCGAGCGGGGCGCGCACGTGCTGCTCGAGAAACCGGTCGCGCACACCGTCGAGGAGGCCGAGCGGCTGGTCGCCGCGGCCAAGGCGTTCCCCGACCGCAAGATCGGCGTCTGCCTGCAGAACCGGTACAACGCCACCTCGATCGCCGCCCGGGAACATCTCCGGGACAGTCCACCGAGAAGCGGCTCGGCGACCGTGCTGTGGCATCGCGACCCGAGCTACTACCGGGACAGTCCGTGGCGCGGCCGCCGCGAGCGCAGCGGGGGCGGAGTCCTGATCAATCAGGCCATCCACACCCTGGACCTCCTGCAGTGGCTGCTCGGCGACGTCGAGAGCGTCGCGAGCCACACCGGCCGCTACGGCGACTTCCCCGGCATCGACGTCGAGGACACCGCCCACGCGCTGCTCGGACACGCCGGCGGGGCGCGCAGCGTCTTCTTCGCCACGGTCACCAACGCGACCGACTCCCCGGTGACCATCGAGATCGTCACCGATGAGACGACCCTGCTGATCCGGGGCGACCTGACCGTCACCCACGCCGGCGGCCGCACCGAGGTGACCGCCGAACGCCGGGCCGGGACCGCCGGACGCAACTACTGGGGCGTCTCGCACGAGCTGCTGATCGCCGATTTCTACCGGTCGCTCGGCAGCCCGGAACCGTTCTGGATCGGCCCCGAGGAGGCGCTGCGATCCCAGCGGATCGTCGACCAGATCTACTGTCACCACAGCTGAAGGGCGCCGCCGATGTGGACTCTCTCCGGATTCGCCGACGAGATCTCCCCCGATCTCACCGAGCAGTGCGAGGTCGCCAGCAGTCTGGGCCTCAAGTACATCGAGGTGCGCAGCGCCTGGGACGTCAACATTCTCGACCTGTCCCCGGTGCAACTCGCCGAGATGAAGAAGACCCTTTCCGCGTACGGGCTGAAGGTATCCAGCATCGGCTCGCCGATCGGCAAGATCTTCATCGACGAGGACTTCGCGCCGCACCTGGAGCGGATGCGGCACGCCGCCGAGGTCGCCGCCGAGCTGGACGCCCCCTACATCCGGATCTTCTCGTTCTTCCTGCGGCCCGGCGATGATCCGGCCGCGCATCGGGCCGAGGTGATCGACCGGATGCGGGCGCTGGTCCGGGTGGCCGAGGAGGCCGACCTGATCCTGCTGCACGAGAACGAGAAGCAGATCTACGGCGACGTGCCGGAGCGCTGCCTCGACCTGGTCCGCTCGGTCGGCTCGCCCTATCTGCGGCTGGCCTGGGACCCGGCGAACTTCGTGCAGGTCGGGGTGCGTCCCTTCACCGACGGCTACCCGGCGCTGCGCCCGCACGTCGAGTACATCCAGATCAAGGACGCGCACGCCGCCGACGGGACGGTGGTGCCGGCCGGGCAGGGCGACGGCGAGGTCGCCGCCACCATCCGGGCGCTGCGCCACGACGGCTTCGACGGCTTCTTCTCACTCGAACCGCACCTCGCCCTGGGCCACGCCGCCGGCGGTTTCTCCGGCCCCGACCTGTTCCGCACCGCCTGGAAGGCCTTCACCGACCTTCTGAAGACCGAGGAGATTGAGTACGCGTGAGCACAGCACCCAAATTCGCACTGGTCGGCGCGGGCGTGATCGGGAAGCACCACGGTCTGGTGATGAGCCGGCTCGCCGATCGCCTCGAGCTCGTCGCGGTCGCCGACGTCGACCTCGACCGAGCGACAGCGCTCGCCGCCGAACGCGGCGGCCGCGCCTACGACTCGCTCGGCGCGGTGCTGGCCGCCGAACAGGTCGACGTCGTCGTGGTCTGCACGCCGACCGGCCTGCACGGCGAGGTCGCCGTCGAGGCCCTCGAGGCCGGCAAGAACGTGATCGTGGAGAAGCCCGCCGAGATCACCGTGGCCCGCACCGACGAGATCATCCGCGCCCGGCAGAAGGCCGGCACCCTGGTCACCGTCATCTCGCAGCATCGGTTCGACCCGGCCACCGAGAAGGTGCTGGCCGCGATCGAGGCCGGCGAGCTCGGCCGGCTCACCTCCGGCATCGCGTCGATCGACTGGTGGCGCGGGCAGAGCTACTACGACTCCGGCGGCTGGCGCGGCACCTGGGAGCTCGACGGCGGCGGCGCCCTGATGAACCAGGGCGTGCACACCGTCGACCTGCTGATCGCCGCGCTCGGCCGGCCGGTCGAGGTGTTCGCCTACACCGGCACCCTCGCGCACGAGCGGATCGAGGTCGAGGACGTGGCGGCCGGGGTGGTGAAATTCGCGTCGGGCGCGCTCGGCGTGCTGCACGCCACCACCGCCGCCTATCCGGGGCTCAGCGCCCGCCTCCAGGTTCACGGCGACCGCGGCTCGGCCGTCATCGACAACGACGAGATGGCGTTCTTCTCGGCGACCCCGGCCGGCGAGGCGATCTCCGACCGGCTGATGGGCACCACCCAGGCCGTCTCCGGTGGTGGCGACACCACCGCGTCGAGCGACCCGGGGATGCTCTCGGACGCCCACCGGCTGCAGTACCTCAACTTCCTCGGAGCGCTGGACGGCACCGAGAAGCTGCGCGTCGACCTGGAGACCAACCGGCAGTCGGTCGCGGTCATCACCGCCGCGTACGAGTCGGCCCGCACCGGACGGCCGGTGGCGCTGTGAGCCGGATAGCCGCCAATCCGATTCCGTACTGGGCCTCGGCCGGCAAGACGCGCGCGGTCTTCGACGAGGCGTTCCGCGACTTCCAGGAGATCGGCTTCACCGCGGTCAAGGCGGACGTGCCGGACGACATGACCGCCGCCGACTACCGCGCCTGGATCAACGGGTACGGGCTGCAACCGTCGCTGAGCCTGTTCAACTCCCCGTTCGACGAGACCGTCACCCTGGACGCGGAGATCGAACGGGCCAAACGGTTCGCGGCCGCGCAGGTGGAACTCGGCCTCGACCGTACGATGATCTCCTCGATGGCCCGGCCGGAACGCCTGGCCGAACCGGCCGTCGGCGCCGGTTTCGACGAGGGCCGGCTGGCCCGCGCGATCGAGATGTGCGGCGAGGTCTGCCGGGTGTTGCAGGCCGAAGGGCTGCGGCCGCTGCACCACTCGCACATCGGCGGCATCTTCGAGACCGAGCCCGAGATCGTGCGGCTGCTCGACGACCTCGGGCCGGACGTGATCGGCTTCGGGCCGGACACCGGGCACCTGCGCTGGGCCGGCATCGAGCCGGCCGGGTTCATCCGCCGGTACGCGTCCCGGCTCGGCGGCATCCACCTCAAGGACTGCTTCCCCGATTACCTGGGAAAGACCGGCCGCAGCTATCACGAGACCACGGCGTCCAAGCGGTTATGGGCCGAACCCGGCCTCGGCGTGGTCGACTTCGACGCCGTGCTCGACGCGATCCCCGCCGGCTACGACGGTGACTACATGATCGAGGTGGACGAGCCGAGCGTCGCGTCGAAGCGGGAATCGCACCTCATGTCGTTCGCCTGGGCGACCGAGGCCCTGGCCGGCCGGGTCGCGACCTAGCTGACCTGGCGCGACCGCCGGGCGGTCGAGCCGCGCACGACCAGGCGCACCGGTAGCACCAGCGGATCGCCGCTGGGCTGCGCGCCTTGGGCGACCGCGATGCAGTTCTGGACGCCGGTGAAGCCCATCCGGTAGAGCGGCGAGGCGATCGTGGTGAGCTGCGGTTCGACCAGCTCGTCGAAGATGATGTTGTCGAAGCCGATCACGCTGACCTGGCTCGGCACGTCGATGCCGAGCCGGCGCAGCCCCTTCACGATGCCGATCGCGAGCTGATCGTTGTACGCCTGCACGGCCGTCGACTCGAGCTCGGCGACCCGCAGCGCGGCGCTGATCCCGGCCAGCACGGTCGGCTCGCACGGCCCGACCCGGCGCGCCTCCAGCCGCAGCTCGGCCGCGACCTTGCGGACGGC
Source organism: Paractinoplanes toevensis (assembly GCF_018332695.1). Taxonomy (GTDB): domain Bacteria; phylum Actinomycetota; class Actinomycetes; order Mycobacteriales; family Micromonosporaceae; genus Actinoplanes; species Actinoplanes toevensis. Next base: position 15,881 of record NZ_BOQN01000085.1, on the reverse strand, counting down.
CCGCCAGCGCACACCGTCGGACCAGCTCGCCTCCGGCCCGGCCACGTACGTGATCCGTTCGTGCCCCAGCTTGGCGAGGTGCTCGACCGCCCGCCGGATGCCCCGCTCGGCGTCGTTGAGCACACAGTTCGCCTCCGGGATGCTGCGGTTGAGCAGCACCACCGCCTTCTGCTTGGCCACCATGCGCAGGGCCGAGTCGGTCATCCGCGAGCTGGCGATGACGAGACCGTCGACCTGGTCGAGCTCCTGCTCGATCGTCTGCCGCTCCACCTTCGGCGACTCGTTGGTGTGCGACAGGATCAGCTGGTAACCGGCCTCCCGCGCGGCTTCGTACGCGCCCTTGATGATGTCGCCGTAGAACGGATTGGTGACGTCGGCGACCACGAGCGCGATGGCGTGCCGCACCGCCCGGTCGGCCGGCTGCCCGGCCGACCCCGATCGATAGCCCAGCCGCTCCGCCGCCCGGAACACCCGCTGGGCGGTCTCCGCGTTGACCCGCCCCGGCCGCGCGTAGGCCCGCGACACCGTGGAGGCGGCCACCCCGGCTTCGCGCGCCACGTCGTAAATCGTCGGGCGGCTCATGTCGAGCATGTTAATTGCCTGGCCACGCCGGAGACAGCCCCGCGTGGATCAGTCCCTCAGCGCTGGGCCAGGATCACGCGAAGGACCGCGAGCAGGAGGAACCGGTGCGCGCGGCGTTCCTCCATTGGGCACGGATCGCATCGGCCGGCTCATCGTCCGCCTTGATCGGCTGCGCGGCATTCTGAGATCTGCCGTGTCAAGTGGCGGCGCCGTCGGTGCGATCGAGCTCGAACAAGCGGAATTGGCCGTTGTGATGGTCTCGAATGTTGCCTTCAGTCCGCAGGACGGCACTCTCCACTGCTCGCCACACCAGCCGAGCGTCTTCGTCCAGGGCGCCTACGTCGATACCGATCATTCGCCCTCGGTAGGAGACGGACCGGCAGATCTGCTCGAACAACGCGTAGTAGACCGCCACGGAATTGTCGAGATCTGCCACCGCGAACTCGATCATCCAGATCTGCCGACGCGCGTAGTGATCGGGCCATAGCCGCTCGAAGTATTGCGGCGAGACAAGAGGCATGGCGTCCAGATCGTTGGTGAGCGCGGCCATGCCGAGGGGGCGCCCGTCGGGACCCAAGCAAAGCAGCTTTTCAATGCGCTCATCCCGCATGACCTCGTCGAACTCCGAGCGGTACATGAGGGAGCGCTGGATTCGTAACGAATTGAATCCGACGGTGCGATTGAAGTACAGATCCCATAGATCTTCGAGCAGGTGATCGTCGTTGATGCGGTTCATCGGCTTGAGGACGGTGCCGGTCGCGTCCGCAGCCAGGACCTCCTCGGACAACAACCACTCCTCCGGCAGCTCGACGCCGAGGCTCTCCAGGAGCTTCGGATAGCCGTTCAACCGGTACAGATCGACACAGTGCCATTTGCTCAGACTCTGCGGGATCTCGCACGGCTTCAAACGCACCGGAATGATGAAGGCGCGACCTTCCGGTTGCTCATCGGCCACGTCGAGCGCCCGCCGGAGTTCTTTCTGGACGTAGCCGGTCTTGGAGACCGAATTTTTCGACAGGCAGACAAGAACGAACCTCGAACGCCGGATCGCCTTGGTGATCTCCTCGTCCCAGTTCTGCCCGCCGACAAGATCCACATCGTCCAGCCAGCAATTGACGCCGTCGTGGGTCAGGTTCTGATGGAGGCCTCTGACCACATCCTTGTCGTCGGAGGCGTGGCAGAGGAAGACGAGATCCTTGTCCGACATAGTCATAGGCCCTCCTGACCGCACCCCGGCCATGGTATTCCCGGCGGGTGCCGCTCGGGGGATCTGCGCGCGGCACGGCCCGCCGCCCGCGTCGCCGTCGAGGTCGGCTTCACGATCGGGTCCACTTCACCCATCACTTCGAACGCCACGTTTCGACCACACCGCCCGGTATGCGAACAGCGGCACCGTCCGGCCGAAGGATTCCCGAGTGGGAGCGCTCCCCATACAGTGATGGCAATCTATGGTTCGGGGGCAGAGCACAATGAACCGTTCCGCGGCCGGCGTCGCACGATCCTCCACCTACCGCATGCTGGCCGCCCTGTTGGTGACGGCCGCCGCGCTCGTCTGGGCCGGCTCGGCACAGGGCCGCACCCCGGTGGTGCAGACCTTCACCCAGTTGCCGCCGGGTCCCTGGCAGGTCAACCAGCCGGCCACCGTTGCCGGTGACATCCTGACGCTCGGACCGTACGGATCGGTGGGCCTGTTCGACGGCGCGCCGAGCGACTGGTCGGGCACCGCCGACAACAATCTGGGCTGGACGGTCGAGGCGCGGATGCGCCTGGACCGATCGGTGAACGAGGGCTGCCTGCCCAACGACCCGGCCCACCTCTGGGCCGGTGACCACCTCACGGTCATCCACGTGACCTTCGCCCGCGGTCAGGTCTGCCTGACCTATCCCGAAGTGGTCGTCCATCCGATGGACACGCAGAGTGCCTTCCACACTTACAAGCTTGAGGTACGCCGGGAACGGGTCAAGCTGTCCGTCGACGGCCGGGTCGTCATCGACCACACCCTGACCTGGGCCGGTGGCGGGACACCGGCGCTGATGGCGGAAAGCCTCACCGGAACGTCGCACTGGCAGTACCTCCGTTACGACACCACACCCGCGCTGCCCCGGTGCACGATGCTGGGGACGCCCGGGCCGGACCGCCTGGTGGGCGGGCCCGGTCCCGAGGTGATCTGCGGCGGCGACGGCGCGGACGAGCTGATCGGCGGTGGTGGCGACGACGTGCTGATCGGTGGCCTGGGCGCCGACGTGCTCAGCGGCGGCCGGGGCCGGGACACGCTGGTCGGCGGGGACGGCGACGACGTGCTCGACGGCGGCACGCAGGACGACACCCTGTACGGCGGCAGCGGCAAGGACCGGTTCCCGGCTCTGCCCGGAACCGACGGCCGGGACGTTCTGTCGGGCGGCTTCGGAACCGACACCGCCGACTACCGCGCCCGCACCACGCCGCTCACGGTCACCCTCGACGGACAGGCCGACGACGGCGCCGACGGCGAGGGCGACCAGGTCGGCAGGTACCGGTGGGACGGCGTGTTCCCGGGCGAGGAATCCGACATCGAGTCGGTGCTCGGTGGCAGCGCGGCGGACACGTTGATCGGCGACAACGTCGCCAACTCGCTGACCGGCGGCCCCGGGGTGGACGTCCTGCGCGGACAGGACGGTCAGGATGTCCTCGACGCCGTGGACGGGGCGCCCGGCGACCTCGCCGACGGCGGTCTCTCCGTGGACGTCTGCACCGGGGATCCGGGCGACGGCCTCGCGTCGTGCAACGAACCGCGGTGCCTGCCGCCGACGTCGATGACGATGCCACCGGCCCCGACCGCCACACCCGGTCCGACCGCGCCGGCACCGCAGGCCGCCCCACCGGCGCCCGCCCGGAACACCAGCCCGCCGACCAGCCCCACCCCGCCGCCGAACGGCACGCCGTCCGGCACGTTGTCGCCGAGCCCGACACCGTCCTGCTCGCTACACCCGTTCCAAGCTGAGGAGGGATCATGAAGCGCCTGGTCAGGTTCGTCGTGATGGCAGCGTTGGCGGTGGGGCTCGCCGGTCCGGTGAGTCCCGGTGCCGCGGCGGCGTCGGGGCATCATCGGTTCACGGCGCTGGTCTTCTCGAAGACGGCGGCGTTCCGGCACGACTCGATCCCGGCCGGGGTGGCCGCGATCCAGCAGCTCGGCGCCCGGCACCACTTCCGGGTCGACGCCACCGAGGACGCCGCGGCGTTCACCGACGCGAACCTCGCCCGGTACGACGTCGTGGTGTGGCTGAGCACCACGGGCGACGTGCTGAACGACGCGCAGCAGGCCGCCTTCGAGCGCTACATCCGGGCCGGCGGCGGATATGCGGGCATCCACGCCGCATCCGACACCGAGTACGACTGGGCCTGGTACGGCGGCCTGGTCGGGGCGTACTTCCGCGACCACCCCGGCTCGGTGAGCCCGCAGTTCCAGGTCGCCACGGTGAAGGTCCTCGGCCGCGACACCGCCGCGACCCGGCCGCTGCCGCGCCGCTGGGAGCGCGAGGAGGAGTGGTACAACTTCCGCACCAACCCCCGCGACACCGTACGGGTCCTGGCCGAGGTGGACGAACGGACGTACGACCCGCGCGGCTACAGCCTCCCCGGCGGCTCGCCCGGGATGGGCCCGCACCACCCGATCTCCTGGTGCCAGCCGTACGACGGTGGCCGTGTGTTCTACACCGCGATGGGTCACAAGGCCGAGTACTACTCCGATCCGCTGCTGCTGTCCCATCTTCTCGGCGGGATCCGGATGGCGGCCGGCGTGGCACCGTTCCACTGCGGCCGCCCGGACTGAACCGCCGCTCAGCAGCCACCGTTGCAGGCCAGGACGCGAAGCCGGTCGAGGGCGTCGTGCCACTGGTTCGAGTCCCCGGCGAAGGGGCCGCGGCTCGAGTACTGCCAGAAGGACCAGGTGGGCGCCCCCGCCGGCAGAGCGCCGGGCAGCGTCCTGCCGTCGGCCGACCAGCCACCACCACGCCCGACGAAGAAGTCGGCCTGCGCCGAGCCGCTCGACCGGTTCGGAAGAGCGAAGTGGTGCGCCCCGCGGATCATGCTGACCCGGTACGAGCCGTTGTACTGCTGCGCGAAGTAGGGTTCTGCACTTCGGAACGCGCGCGCGTCGGGCCGGCCCTGAGGTGCGTAACGCCGCGTGACGGCTCACGGCCGCCCGCCGCGCACGGCCGGCAGCAGATGAGTACGCGCGCCAAGCAGCGATATTAGGCTGACGAGGTGGGCTGGGAGCTGGCGCAGGTCAACGTCGCCCGGCTGCGTTCGCCGCTCGACGCACCGGAGATGGCCGGTTTCGTGGCCGCGATCGACCCGGTACTGCGGATGGCGGAGCAGAGCGACGGTTTCCTGTGGCGATACGCCGACGGACACGGTCGGAACGTCACTGTCCGGGCCGAGGGAGACAACACAATGGTGGTCAACCTGTCGGTCTGGAGTTCGTATGAGGCCTTGCACGGATTCACGTACCGCAGCGCCCATGGTGCCTTTATTCGGCAGCGAAACAACTGGTTCGTCCCGATGCAGGAGCCTTCGACAGCCCTGTGGTGGGTGACGACCGGAATACGACCCACCCTCGACGAGGCATTACGGCGTTTGGTGGTCTTACGCCGCTACGGCCCATCACCTCGCGCGTTCGGTGTCCGCCGCCGCTACCAGCCGGACGGTACGCCAACGCGATCGTCACGCCGCTGATCACGCCGGCTCACTATCCGGGCCCGGCTAACACGAGCTCCAGCGAACTGACCGGAAAACGGCAGTCGTCCAGGCCGACTCGACGCGCATGGACAGCGGCATGACCGGATGCCGGCACTACAGTAAGCTCCGCGCCGTGAAGTCGACGGTGTCGGTAACGCAGGTGCGTCATATCGCTGCGGCCCCGGCCACAGTCTGGTACGTCGTCACGACGCCGCAAATGTACGAGCGACTGGATCCTCGGTGTCACCTGGAGTCGACAACGGGTAACGGCGAGGTCGGGTCGCAGTACGTCTTCACCGTTCGTGCCGGTCTCGCGCGGGCACGGCTTCACTATGTGATCCGCGAAGCGACCCCGGAAGCGCGATGGATGGCCGAGGTCGATCGTGCGGGCAGGCATGCCGGCGTCCAACGTGCCGAACTGCTGCCGGACACGGCAGGCACCCTGCTGCGGTGGACCGTGGATATGCCGACCGGCCGTTTGACCCGTCGCCTGGTGACCGCATCGTGCCGGCGCGAGCTGAACAAGTGGCTCACCACCGTCGACCATTACTCGCGATCCATACAGGGCAGCACCGCCTGAGCGCGACGACCGCCCCTCAGTTCCGGCAGTAACTGACGATCCTACGAGCGGCCAACGCGCCGGACAGCGGCACGAGAGTGCGTTGCTCAGTTGATAAGGGCACACTGCCAGCGTGGATACGCAGGGAGCTTGGTTCTCGATCCGGTGCCTCTTCCGGCTTCATGCCGAAGCGCCTGCGACGTATGAGGAGCGGGTAACGCTCTGGCGTGCCTCATCGCCCGCTGAGGCAGTGACCTTGGCCGAGGCTGAGGCCGGCGAGTACGCCGCCGACGTAGCCGGCGAATACCTTGGCCTGGCGCAGGTCTACGCCCTGACCGACGAGCCCGGCCATGGCGCCGAGCTGTTCTCCCTGCTCCGCGAGAGCCCACTCCAGCCGGCCGCGTACCTCGATGCGTTCTTCGATACCGGCGATGAGCGCCGAGGCGCCCCCATCGAAACCTCCGAGGGTTGAGCGACATCCGGCTGTACAGCGGTCTCGTGTCGCGAGCGATGTCCGAAGTCGGTGTTGATCGCCCGCTCGATGGCGTGGCGCCGGGCGATCAGCGCCGCCTTGAACCTGTGCAGATCGCTGCGCCGCGCCGCCAGTGATGGGGCTCCATCGCGATACGCGGCGCGCTGAACTTCGAGTAGGTGACGGAAACGCTCCGCGTCGGTGGGCTGCGCGGTGACGTCTGTGCTGGTCATGATCGTGGTCCTCAGCTGTTGGTGAGGGCGGCGAGGGATTGCGCGAGCTGACGGCGGCCCAGCGAGCCCATGAGCCGGACGATCCGGCGGCGCGGCAGGAACTTGCTGGCCAGGGCGAGCGGGCGGCCGTTGGTGATCACCGACGGCGGCGCGGATCGGCGGTCGAGCGTGTCGAGGGCGACGGCCACGACGTCGGCGGGGGTGGCGCGCTTCGCGCCGTAGTCGGCGGACTGGCTGCCGGCGGCGTCGAAGAACTCGGTCTGCATCGCGCCGGGGCACACGGCCAGGACGCGCAGGCCGGTGCCGTGGGTCTCCTCCCACAGCGATTCGGTGAAGCTGAGGACGAACGCCTTGGTGGCGCCGTAGACACCCATGTACGGGGTCGGCTGGAAGCCCAGCAGGCTCGCGACGTTGATCAGGACGCCGGTGTCGGCGGCGGCCAGCGGGCCGAGGTAGGCGCGGCTGAGGTCGACCAGCGCACTGATGTTCAGCGCGATCATGCTTTGCAGGCGCTCGGGATCTTCGTCGGTGAACGCGTTGTGGGTGCCGAAGCCGGCGTTGTTGACCAATCCGGTGGCGTAGATGCCGCGGGACTCGATCTCGGCGCGCAGGGTGCGGCCGGCGTCGGGCTGGCCGAGGTCGCGGGCGACAACGGTCACCGTGACACCGTGCGCGCGGGTGAGTTCGGCGGCCAGGCTGTGCAGCCGGTCCGCGCGGCGGGCGACCAGCACGAGGTCCGCGCCGCGGCGGGCCAGTTGGCGGGCGAACTCGGCGCCGAGGCCGGAGCTGGCGCCGGTGATGATGACGGTCTGGCGGTGGTAATCAACTTTGCTCATGGCATTCACTCTACGCACGCTATTGCACTGGGTGCAATAGCGTGCATGGTGTGAGCTGGCGTACCGTCGGTGCATGCCTCAGAAGCTGACACCCCTTCGCGAGCAGACCCGCTCGGTGGTCCGCTCGCTGCTCGCCCGGACCGCTATCGATCTCTTCGCCGCCAAGGGATTCGACAACACGACCCTCGACGAGGTCGCCGCCGCAGCTGGCATCTCCCGGCGAACCCTGTTCAACTACTTCCGCAACAAAGAAGACCTCGCCCTCAGTAGCCTGTCCGAACAAGGCGACCTGATCGCCGCACGGCTTGCCGAGCGCCCGGCCGACGAGGATTGCTGGGCGGCGTTGCGCGCGGCGTTCCAGGTGCTCGAGGAGATCGACATGACGCCCGAGGGGCGCCTCGAGTTCATCACGCTGCTGTTCGGCAACGACTCACTGCGCGCCGGGCACGCCGAGAAACAGGCCCGCTGGCAAGACCTGTTCGCACCGCTGATCGAGCCGCGACTGCCCGCCTCCGACCGCCGCACCCTGCAAGCACGCGCTATCGCCGCCGCAGCGATCACCTGCCTGCAGGCAGCCAACGAAGAGTGGGTGCGCCTGGGCGGAAAGGTCGACCTGTTAGACCTCTACGACACGGCCGTACAGGCCATCCGCCGCCCCACCTGAAACCAGCCGCAACTAGCTTCCATCACGCGACGACCCGTCCGAAAGCGTCCGAACCATGACGAGGACGCATTCTCCGTCTGCTGCTCATCGGCGGTGTTGTGCTGGGCGGGTCCGGCGAGTCGGGTGTGGTGAGCGTCCTGACGCCGTTTGCTGGCCGGGGCCCAGTGTCGTGATCGCAGACCGGTTCAACCCGACGACGTTCTTCCAGACCGTCGAGGTCGCGCGGCCGACGTTCTTCAGCACGGTCACGACGATCTACAGCATGCTGGCGGCGCTGCCCGACGACATGCAGCCGGACACGTCGAGTCCTCGCTTCGCGATCTGCGGCGCCGGGACCGCGTCGGCCGAGCTGCTGACCCGCTTCGAGGACCGGTACGGCGTCCCGATCGTCGAGGGCTATGGCCTGTCGGAAGGGCACCTGCGGCTCAACGCTCAACCCGATCGGTGGCCCCCCGCAAGGCCGGCACGGCGGGGGTTCCATGCCCCGGGCAGGAGGACCGCGATCGACCCCGCGCAAGGACCGACCATATGGAGGTATCGCGAAGTCGAGTGCACTCTCATCGGCATGACCGCGTGCCGGGCCAGATCTCGGCGTGAGCTGACTGCCTACTTCGATCTCGGGCCAACGGGCCGTATCCGCGACCGGCCGGATTCAGCTGAGTTGGGGGTGGCGCGGGCCGCCGAGTTTGACGGAGATCACGTCCACCAGCGTGCGGTAGGCGGTGCCGTCCGACGATGGCGGGTCGTCCTCGCCGGCTTCGGCGGCGGTCTCGTCCGCGATGAAGGCCGATTCGGTCAGCTGGACGAGCAGGTCGGTCCAGCGCAGGCCGGTCAGGGTCATCCGGGCGCGGGTCGGTACGGCGTCGCTGCCTGCGCGCAGCAGGCGTTGCTGGTGGCCGGACAAGCTGATGGTGTACGTGCGGTCGGGACGCAGGCCGAGCTCCTGCAACGCATCCAGGCTGACCTCGCCCAAGCCGCGGTAGTCGACGGCGTCCGCGGAGACGGTGAACTCGCACCAGGGTGACCAGCCGATCTCGTCGTCGTCCAGCCTGCTGGGCCAGGCCGTACTGCCGGCGAGTTCCGCGGTGTCATCAACCCGGGCCCGCCAGCGGTAGCTCCCGCCCGGCGCGAGATCGCCCGGACCGAACTCGAGCACCGGGGAACCGGACGAGTCGACGGACTCGCTGCCGTCGAGCCGCTGCCGCTCGTAGATGACGGCCTCGCCTGATGTCGCCGTCGCCGACACGCTGGTCAGGGTGGTCCCGGTCACGGGCCGCCCGGCGCCGTTGACGCACCCCGCGTGACCCACGGTCATCACCGGGATCGGTGCCGGCTTGGGCGGGATCCGCCTCAGGTCCAGCGCGGTGCCGTCCGGCCACTGGCAGGCCACCGCGACCGACACGTTCGGCACGTTGCGATACTTGTCGACGATCTCTTGCGCCCTTCTCTGGCAGTCGGCGAGCAGGGCTGCGTCGTCGCGCGGTCCGGCCGGCGTGGCCTCGGAGCCGGCTCCGGCCAGCACGATCACGAGGGCGACGGCCATGGCCGGCCAGCGCAACCCGGTGCGCCTGCGCCGCGCTCCAGTCACTCGCCACCTCCGCCTGTGCCGTGACACCTCATCGGCTGCCCGGCGCCGGGCCTGACGAATCTACCCGGGCCTTGATCACCCCACTCGGCAAGATCATTTCCCGGTGGCCCCGGGCAGCGCAACCGTCACCACGGCAGAGTCGACCCGCACACGCACCGACCGATCATCGACGTAACGGCCCGCCCCTGGCCGGCACACGATCGGCGGCATATGAGGGCGCCGGCTTCCGGTGTCGGCAACTGGCCCGAGCTTGCTAGGAGGCGGCCAGCAGGGCGGCGGAGTCTGCTCCGCGGCGATGAACGGGAAGACGTTCACGGGGTCTTCTTTGCGAGCAAAGCCGTCGGGGTATCTCACGAGAGCGCCCTCCCACGTTGTCCTGACGGTGCCGCCCTGAACAATGGGCGGCGGCCCCGCCGTACAAGGAAAGGTCTTGATCATGGGTTGGAACACCTCGGTGCTTTTCCGTCAGGACGTGACGGCGGACGAGGCTGTGGACGACCTCGCCATCACAGATTTCAGCGGCGAACTAGTCGGAGCCGACCAGGCTACAAGCGCCCTCAAGCCCGACGCCCTCTATGCCGCCGAGTCGGATGGCTGGGTGCAGGTCTGGAACCCGATGATGGATGTGGTCATGGGCTGGGAGCCGACCGACCCGGCCAACGCTTTGGTGGTCTTCTTCAGCAGCGTTTCGAGCACATACGGCTTCACGCTGTTCACGAATGGGGAACGCACCCGGCATTACGTCTACGCCGACGGTGTGGCCGTCGAGGACGAAGGAACGCCGCTGCCGGTCGAGGCCGATATTGCCCTGCCGTCCTGGGGCCCAGACGAGGACTTCCTCTGGTCGATCATCACGGCAGTCACCGGTCTCCGGTACGACGAAGAGCTGCAGTACCGCGTCTACCCGGTGTGACGGACCATCGCTGGCCATCGCTCACGACCAGCGGCAGATCCGTGCACCAAACAACGTTGCGGCAGCATGTTCTGGACTTATCGCGAGGTGATCGTTCTAGTACTGGTCAAACGGTCTGCCAGGCCCGGGCGTACGGCCCTTGCGACCGGGTTCGCGCGGTGCTCGGCACAGCGGTGTGCTTCTTCCTGCGCCGACGGTTACCGCAGGCTCCGTCAGGGAATCTTAGGGAGATGAGTACCTATCCTGATCCGGCCTGGCACGGCGACGTCTACCCCTCTGAAGAGGAGATCGATCCGTCCGGCACCGACGGCCCGGTCGGGGCGTACGCCAGCCGGCCCGGCCCACTACCGTCCTCCGCGCCTGGATCGCCGCCCATCCCCGGACCGGCAGGCCGGGTCGCCACCACCGCTAATTCGATTGTCAGCCGGCGCTCGGACGGATCGATTGAGGTGGTCACCGACCTCGATGGTGACGGCATCGCCGACGTGGTGCAGCTCGACCTCGACGGTGACGGGGTGCCCGAACTCACCTACCTCGACACAGACCGCGACGGGCAGCTCGACACCGTGCTGCGCACCCCGAACCACTGACAGCACGGTGCTGCGCCGGCCCGTTTCCGGACCGCACACGCTGCCGCAGTTCATCGCGCCCGGACTGGTGACGGCCCAGACCGGTGACGGCTCTACTGTCGCAGCGACCTCAGCGGCGGCTGAGTGCGGGAGAGCGCTGATCTCGCAGCGTCGAGGTGCTCCTACCCAGATCCCGCCACGAAAACCGACGGGCAACGCGCCACCAGCACGCGAGTACGCTCCGCATTTTGTCTGCGGCAGATCCGTACATCTGCGCCAGAGACATCACTGGGGAAGTACGAGAAGATTTATTGCTGGCGGAGGATCTGTAGAGATGCACCGCCCAACCAGCATGCCGCTGACTACGCCAAGCAATAGGAGCCCGAGCGCGCCGTACGAGATCAATCGTGCTCGGTCCTCGTAGCTACCCCGGCGCACCATCGACGCCAGGAATCGAACGTACGCGACCGCCGCAGCGAGGACCAACAGCAAGGCAGGGACAATTGCCGGAAGCAACGACTCCGCCACTCCGTAGGCGCGTGACTGACCTTCAACGGCAGAGACGCTGAGGAACGCGACAGCGGCCACGCACACTCCGCCGAGACCGTACAGGAGAAACCGAGCGGCCACCCGCACTCTTGACAGAGCAACTGAAGTCACACCTTCAAGTAGAGCACCTCACAAGATCAGGTTGAATCACCGAAAGCGGCGGGCAGCTCGGCCTTTCGGGTACCCAGCAACCGCTTCAGCCATCTACGCCCCGGTGCCCGGCGCATCGTCGACTCAGAGATTCCATCCGAGATGACCGAATATCCGCTCTGCGGCACGGGGGGGGCGCACAGACGACGCCTGGGCCCGGTGTCACACCGCGTACCGTGCACCTGGGACTGGCGCGCGCGGTCGGCGGCAGAACAATGCGCTGGACGTCAGTGTCAGAAAAGAGGAAGGCAGCCGCTCTTTTCCGATATCTCGGTCGTCAGGAATGGTCGGCGTCATTACTCTCGGCAGAGTGTCGGAGACCGTCTCATACCGCCGCCGCTCCGCACGAGTGATCCTTCTCGACCGCGACCAGCGGGTTCTCCTGCTGAAGTTCCTCTTCGATCCGACGGACGGCCGAGGGAGACATGGGTGGGTGACCCCGGGCGGTGGTGTGGATGCTGGCGAACCGCTCCAGGAAGCGGCCGCTCGCGAACTTCGCGAAGAGATCGGCCTCGTCGTCAGCCCCGGCCTGCTCGGGCAACCCGTGGCCTACAGCTGCGGATACGCCGATGTCGGCTGGGCGCGCGGCACCTTCCGGGATGACTTCTTCGTCTACCGTCTCGACGCCCACGACGTCGACACCACCGGCATGGAAGCCCTCGAACGCCAACACCACGCCGGACACCGCTGGTGGACGTTGGACGAGCTAACCGACAGCACGGACGTCATCTACCCCTTCGGGCTGGTATCCCTGCTGGACCAGATCCGCACCGGAGGTACCCCGCTGCAGGCAATGCAGTTGCCCGCGCACCACTGACCGGCCAAACCAGAGCTACCCGCCGACGCACCGAGTCCGAGCTGCCCCCGGATGCGTGGCAAATGCTCAGTGCGTTTTCCGAGCGTATGGCATCCCTTGCGGTTCGCGACCACAGCCAGCCGGAACTCCGCGCGGGTCTGATTGCAGCGCAGCTCGCGTTCGTCTTGACCGATGACATCCCAGAGCTGCTTCCGGCGATAAGCTTGCTCTACCGTGCGTCGGACATGATTGGTGCTGACCCGATCCGTGAGTTCCTTGCGGTGGCCGAGCTTGCGGGGAACCCTCCGGATAGTTCTCTCGCACGGTTTCTTCAGCGTAGTCCTGAGAAAAAACGGATCGAACGCATGGGTTTCGCGGAAAGTTTGATGAGGTGGGTTTCAGATTCCGGTATGTCAGGCTGACCACTAACTAACTACGCGGCATTGAGTTTGACCCGGCCCCCGGGGAGGGGCAGTGCTGAGCCCTCTGCCCGCCCGGGGAGGGGCAGTGCTTGGCCCGCCGAGGAGACGCCTGACAGATTGTGTATTTTAAATGCGCCTAATGCCCGCGCCTCCGAACCGAAGGTCCGAAGGCGCGGGCATTAGGCCGTGACTAACTTTTGTTAGTCCTGTTTGCCCGATCATCGGTCGTCGATTCGCCATTGCTGGCCCCAGCCGTCCTGTTTGTTGCACTCCTCCAAGTGAAGGCTGTTGTCTGCACGCAGCGCGGGTTCCGTGTCCTTCCCGTCGTCCGGGGCCGGCCGAGCGAGGCAATACGCGCCATCAAGCCCGGAATAGTGCACGTGCCAATATCGAGACTTCTTACCGGGACCCCAGTCATCGAATCCCCATGCCGGAGCGGACTCGCAGCGGTCCAGGACCGGCTTCCGGTCACGCAAGGGACCGTCCGCTGTCACGGCGAGGCACATTTGCTCTCCGGAGTAGGTAGTTCTGAACATCAACTTCCAGTCTGTCGGTTTGCCAGTAGGAATCGCGACGAGCTCCTGTTTCCAACCAGGCTCACAGCTGGCGCGGCCCACACTCGCTCCGACCCCGTAAGAATCGCCCAGCACCTGGACGCAAGGCGTCCCAAATGTGCTGATCAGTTGTCCAAAATTGCCTTCGCCGAGCAGTGCTCCTGGATAGATGTCGGGCGAGCCCCGGTCGATCAGGATCGCGCTCGCAGCCGCCCCGCCGAGAACAACGGCCCCCGCTGCTGCCGCCAGCACCACCCGGCGTCGCCGGAAGACGGCCCGAGTATCGCGCGGAACGACGGGTGGGGGATCGCCGGTCGCGGCGGCAAGCCGGTTCAAGAACTGCTGGTCCGGCAGCTGGCCCTTGGTCGCGTCGAAATGTTGAGCGTGCAGCAGGCCGAAGTACTCGGTGCCGACGACCAGCACCGGCAAGACAGGTATCTCACGCTCGAGAGCCAGCGTCACTTCGTTGCCGACCCATGTCGACTTCTTCGCCTCGGGAGAGACGACGACCACCATGGCCGCAGCACCCTCCACCTTCGCGCGGATCTCGTTCTGCCATCGCGCTCCGGTTTCGAGTCCCGAGTCGGCCCAAACCTGCAAGCCAGCTCGACGGATGTGGTCGATAAGGCGTCGCGTGTAGGCGTCGTCCTTACGGCTGTAGCTTACGAATGCATACCCGTTCACCGGTCTGATTCAACAAGCATGACGGCATGGTCGCTAGCGAGTGTCAGGACGCGGACGGTTGCAGAATTACCCTTCCTGCAGCGCCTTCGGTGTCGTTCTCCAGCCCCGGTGCCGTCGACGGACCGGCTGACCATCCGACCCGACCCCGCACTTCTGGGCCTCCGCGCAGCCGTCGGCGATCTAGCTCGCGACGAACCGGCAGGTGAAACTGCTGCCCCAGCACTTCGGCAGTTCGCGTCGCTTGGATGACTGGACGACGACGTCGACGACCGGGCGACCTCGGGCATGCGCCGATTGCTGCTGGACGCATGGCACTCACCCGGACGCTCTCGTCGGTATCGCACTCCCGCCTCGTACTCTTGATCGCGCCGGCGAGCGTTGTACCCGCAACCGCTCGCCGGCCCTCCCCACCAAAAGCTGCCGCCCGTCACGTCTACTACCTCGGGACCGAGCATTATCGGCGGCAAATGAGGACGTTCTATTCGTACCCGGTTGCGGCCCGAACGATCTCGGCGAACAAGCGCCAGGAGGCTTGCTCTTGATCAGCCTGCGGCGCTTGGACGACACGGGCGTCGGTGACCGCCGACAGTCCGTCGAAGAAGCGGTCCAGGGTGCCGTTTTCCCATTCGACCCCTCCTGTCGACTGGAAGTCAGCCAGCACAGCCAAGAGGAAGCGGGCAAAGTCATCGCGCGTCTCGACGTTGCTCGGGTCAACGTCGGTGGCCCGTCCAGTTTCGTAGCTCACTGCACCATGGTGCACGACATTGTCGGCGACTACATGTCCATCGAGCCCGCGCCCCTATCTGCGGCAGAACAATGCGCCGGACCTAGGTGTCAGAAGACGACGGCAGCCGCTCTTTCCGATATTTCGGTCGTCAGGAATGGTCGGCGTCATTACCATCGGCGGAGTGTCGGAGACCGTTTCATACCGCCGCCGCTCCGCACGCATGATTCTTCTCGACCACGACCAGCGGGTTCTCCTGCTGAAGTTCCTCTTCGATCCGACGGACGGCCGAAGGGGACATGGCTGGGTGACCCCGGGCGGCGGTGTGGATGCCGGCGAACCGCTCCAGCAAGCAGCCGCTCGCGAACTTCGCGAAGAGATCGGCCTCATCGTCAGCCCCCACCTGCTCGGGCAACCCGTGGCCTACAGCTGCGGATACGCCGATGTCGGCTGGGCGCGCGGCACCTTCCGGGATGACTTCTTCGTCTACCGTCTCGACGCCCACGACGTCGACACCACCGGCATGGAAGCCCTCGAACGCCAACACCACGCCGGACACCGCTGGTGGACGTTGGACGAGCTAACCGACAGCACGGACGTCATCTACCCCTTCGGGCTGGTATCCCTGCTGGATCAGATCCGTACCGAAGGTACCCCGCAGAAGGCAGTGCAGCTGCCCTGGCACCACTGACCGACCAAAACAGAACGACCCGCCGACGCGGTCCTGCCCTGAGCAGCCAGTACGAATCCCTGAACGGGTGGCGACACAAACCGCCGAGCATAACCCTCGGTAGCGAACTGATCGCGACAGATCCGGATGTGGGGTTCGGAACAGAGCGACAGCGCTGTCGCCCGGATCATCCTGAAAGC
>NZ_BOQN01000084.1 GCF_018332695.1 Paractinoplanes toevensis | reverse complement strand
GCGCCGCCGCGTCCGGTGAGGGGACGCTGGGCGTCGCCGGACAGATCCGCGCCGCCGCGGCCGGTCCGGCGGCGGCGAGTGCTCGCGCCCACCAGTTCTTCCTCGTCGGCGTGCAGGGGTGGGGTCTCGGCGGGCTGCCAGATGCGCAGGAGCAGCACCACGGCGGCCGCGGCGGCCAGGGACGCGATGATGTCGGTCAGCGGGACCGAGACGTAGTTGGAGGCCAGGAACTGGGCGATCGCAAAGACCACGCCGGCCACCGTCGCGGCCGGCCAGGTCTGGCGGACGCCGCGGCGGCCGTCGATCACGGCGACCAGGATCAGCGGGACGATCAGGGCCAGGAACGGCGTCTGGCGGCCGACCATGGCGCCGAGTGTGTCGGCATTCAGGCGCGGGTCGTCGGCGGCGCCGGAGGTGACCGTGCCGAGCGTGGTGATCGGGGTGGCCAGCGCGCCGAAGGCGACCGGGGCGGTGTTGGCGATCAGGGCCACGGCGGCGGCCCGGATCGGCGGGAAACCGAGGGCCATCAGCATGACTACGGTGACGGCGACCGGGGTGCCGAAGCCGGCCAGGGCCTCGAGCAGCGCGCCGAAGCAGAACGCCACGATGATCGCCTGGATGCGCATGTCGGGGCTCACCCGGGCCATCGACCGGCGCAGCACGTCGAAGTGGCCGCTCACCACGGTCAGGTTGTAGACCCAGATGGCGTTGAGCACGATCCACAGGATCGGGAAGAACCCGAACGCCGCTCCCTCGGTGGCCGACAGCAGCGCCTGCCCGACCGGCATCGCGTAGACCACGATCGCCACGGCGAGTGCCACCGCGAGCGAGATGACCCCGGCCAGCCAGGCCCGCATGCGCAGCGCACCCAGCAGCACGAACAGCGTGAGCAGGGGCAGCGCGGCGAAGATAGCGGAGACCGCGATCGAGTCGGCCACCGGGTCGGTCACGATTCTGAACTGATCCACCATGTCGACCATCCAGAGTTATCGATCTCTATTGCCGCGAATCTACCTGTGACCGGCGTCATAGGTAAGGGGTGCGGGGGAGTCGATCACCGGTTGCCGGGTGCGGAGGGTCGCCCAGCCGACGAGCGCGGCCGCCACGGCGGTGAGCACGAGACCGGAGACCCGGATCGCGTCCTCGAACTGCGCGGTCTGCTGGATGGTCCAGTTCGAGGTCGCGATGGTGCCGGTGAACATCGCCGCGAGGATGGTGCCGGTGACGGCCAGACCGATGCCGGAGGCGACCTCGGTGGCGGTGTCGGTGAGCGCCGCGCCGATCGTGGTGCGGTTCTTCGGCAGGCCGCGGAGCACGTTGACCGCGGCGACCACGCCGACCACGCGCATCCCGGCAGCCTCGATCACCAGGGCCAGGGCGACCCACCCGTACCCGAAGCTGCCCAGCAGGCCGTAGACGGCGAGGCCGGCGACGACCGCGGTGGCGCTGAGCCAGGCGGCCCGGTCGAGGCCGGCCCACCGCACGAACGGATCGACGAACGCGCCGCCCGCGACCAGGACGATGACCTGCGGCAGGGTGCCGATGGCGGCGAGGGCGGGCGACCAGCCCCAGTCGAGCTGCAGTTGCAGCGTCACCAGGTAGCCGAGACCGGCGGTGGCCAGGCCGGCCGCGGCCTTGTAGGCCAGGCCGGCCGAGACCAGCGGGCGGGCGACGAGCGTGAGGTCGAGCAGCGGGTAACGCGCCGACCGCTCGCGGGCCACGAAGAGGACCGCGCCCGCGACGGCCGCCGCGGTGGCCGCCCAGGGCGCCCACGAGCCGGTTCCCTCGTTCACGAACAGGGTGGGCGCGACCAGGGCGAGAACTATCGTCGCGGTGCCGAGGACCGCGCCGAGGACGTCCACCGGGTCGCGATGGAGATCGGCGGCCTCGTCGTCGGCGATGCCGGTTCGCACGCCGATGATCGCGAACACCGCGATCGGCACGTTGACCAGCAGCAGGACCTGCCACGGCGCGACCGCGAGCACGAAGCCGCCGGCGGTCGGGCCGATCGCGAGCCCGATCAGGCCGACGGTCGAGATCAGGGTCATCGCGCGGACCCGCAGGGCGTCGTCCTCGAACAACCGGAAGGCCAGGGCCACCGACCCGGGCGTCGTCATCGCCGCCGCGACGCCCATCACCGCGCGGACGGCGATCAGCTGCTCGGCGGTCGTGACGAACGCGGTGGCCAGGCTCGCCACGCCGAGCAGGACCAGGCCGACGAGCATGATCCGGCGGCGGCCGAACCGGTCGGCGATCGCGCCGAAGCCGAGCATCAGACCGCCGAACACCACCGCGTACGCGCCGGTCGCCCACTGCAGCGTGACCGTGGAGGCGTGCAGTTCGCGCCCGATGGTGGGCAGGGCGACGTTCAGGATCGAGTTGTCCAGCATCTCGAACAGGAACACCGCGGCCAGCCCGGCCAGGGCGACCCAGGCTTCCCGCAGGGAGGAGGGCTTCTTCATGTGGCTCCTTCGGTAGGAACAGTGTTCGTATAAACGCGAACGCTGTTCCTACACCATAGAACACCGTTCCCCAGGCGTGTAAAGTGGCTGCATGGCTCGGAATCCTCAGCAGCGCCGTAACGCGCGTCACCTGCAGCCTCCGGCGGAGGCCCCGACGGTTCGGCGCGGCCCCTCGGGCGGGACGAAGAAGCCGATCACGGTCGACGCGATCGTCGACGCCGCGTTCGAGCTGGTCGCCCAGGACGGTTACGACGCCCTGACGATGCGCCGGCTGGCTACGGCGCTGGAGACGGGTCCCGCGTCGCTCTATGCCCACGTGGTCAACAAGGATGACCTGGGTGAGCTGCTCATCGGCCGGCTCTGCGCCCAGATCGAGTTCCCCGCCCCCGATCCCGGGGCCTGGCGCGAGCAGATCGCCGGGATCTGCGCCGAGATGCGCGATCAGTACCTTCGCTATCCCGGCATCACCCGGGCCACGCTCGCGATCGTGCCCACCAACCTCGACACGCTGCGCGTCGCCGAGGGGATGCTCGCGATCCTGATCAGCGGTGGCGTCCCCGCGCAGGCCGCCGCCTGGGCCGTCGACGCGCTGTCGCTCTACGTCAACGCCTACTGCCTGGAGATATCCCTCCGGGACGCCCGGCGCGCCGACGGCGAGGACGCCTGGGTGGTCAGCCGGGCCGAGGCGCTCAGCCGGTTCGCCGCCCTGCCCGGCACCTTCCCGCAGACCAAGCGCTACGCCGCCGAGTTGACCGCCGGCGAAGGCCACGACCGCTTCGACTTCACCGTCAACCTGATGATCGACGGCCTCGCCCGGTCCGCCTGACCTCGGCACCGTTTCGGAAATCGAAGCACCGTGATCGGCGTGGTGGACGAGCTGCACCGATCATCGGACATCGGCGACGACCTGTGGCAGGCCGCGGCGGACCTGTTCGACCAGGCCCAGCTGCTCGACCTGCTTCTGCTGTGCGGGTGGTATCACGCGATCAGCTTCGTGGCCCGCGCCACCCGGGTAGCCGCGGAGCCGGGCGCACCCCGGTTCGCCGACTTCGCGGCGCCGCGGGGCTGACGCCTACGGTTTGCGGGCCACGCCGCACACGACGTCGAGGCGCTGCGGGTCGGTTTCGGTGGGGCGCCACAGCGGTGCCGAGGTCACGCCCGGCTCGACCAGCTCGAGGCCCTCGAAGAACTGGCCGAACGCCGCGTGCCCGCGCAGCACGTAGGGCGGGTTGGCCTGCTCGTTCCAGATCTTCTCGGCCTCGCCGTGCTCGATGCTGTGCGAGCCGTCGAGCGCGATGAAGTAGCTGCCCGGGGTCAGCGCGTCCACGTATTCGCGGACCATCGTCAGCGCCTGGTCGTCGTCGGTGATGTGGCCCAGGATGCCGGACATGATCAGGGCGATCGGCTGGTCGAAGTCCAGGGTCTTGCGGGCCTCGGCGAGCACCTTCGCCGAGTCGCGGCCGTCGGCGTCGACGTATTGCGTGACGCCCTCGGGGCTGCTGGTCAGCAGGGCGCGGGCGTGCACGAGCACGAGCGGGTCGTTGTCGACGTAGACGATCCGGGCGTCGGGGGTGATCCGCTGGGCCACCTCGTGGGTGTTGTCGGCGGTGGGCAGGCCGGTGCCGACGTCGAGGAACTGGCGGATGCCGACCTCGCCGGCCGCGAAGCTGACCGAGCGCACCAGGAAGGCCCGGGACGCGCGGGCGTTCTTCTCGATGTCGGGGAAGGCGGCCCGGATCTGGTCACCGACCTGCCGGTCGACCTCGAAGTTGTCCTTGCCGCCGAGCCAGTAGTTCCAGATGCGCGCGGTCTGCGGCACGTTGGTGTCCAGCTCGCTCGCGGTGCTCGGTACGTCGCCCATCGTCCACCCGTCCGTCCATGATCGACAGTCCTTCAGCGGGCGCATTCTCCCCGGTCAGGACCGGTTCGCACAACCCCGCTCGCGTCGCCCGGGCCGGTGGTGGCGTGATCGGCGCAACCATGCAGCGGGCCGGACGGACTGCCACGGAACAGGCACGGCCGGGCCGGAACGGCCCGGCCCGTACCTCTGCGGTTTTAAAGGGTTCGGTTTTGTTGTTCGGGGGCGTAGCGGGCCAGCGTGAGCTGTTCGATGACGCTGATCAGGGTGTAGAGCAGGATCGACGCGACCGTCACGATGGTCACGCCGGTCCACATGCGATCGAGTTCGAACGTGGTGACCGAGGCCAGCATCAGGTAGCCGAGGCCCTTGCCGGTGGCCAGCCACTCGGCCAGCAGGGCGCCGACCAGGGCCAGCGGGGCCGCCACCCGCATCGCGGCGAACAACGCCGGCAGCGCGCCGGGCAGCTGGACCCGCAGGAGGGTGGCGTAGGGCGAAGCGCCGTAGGCGCGCATCAGATCCATCGACGAGCCGGGCACGGCCCGCAGCGCCAGCGAGACGTTGACCAGGACCGGGAAGAACGTGACGATGCCGGCGATCACCGTGACCGCCATCAGGCCGCGGCCGAAGATCAGGGCGATCAGCGGGGTCATCGCGACCAGCGGGACCGCCCGCAGGGCCATGGCGATCGGCAGCAGGGTCTGTTCGACAGGGCGCCACAGGGCGAACGCCAGCGCGGTGACCAGGGCGGCGACGGTGCCGCCGAGCATGCCGATCGCGGCGTCGAGCGCGGTGACCTTGCTGGCCTCCCAGAGGAGGGTGCGCTCGGGGCCGTGGGTGGGGTCGGTGAGGTAGCGCCAGACGTCGAGCGGGCCGCGGGTCAGGAACGGGTCCAGGTCGAAGCCCTTGACCAGCAGCTGCCAGACGCCGCAGATGACCGCCACGGACAGGACGGCGCCGCCGATTCCCTTCAGGAAACGGACGAGGGCACGCCGCGCGGGTGCGCTCATTCGGCAGCCCTCGGGGCCCACGGCGTGAGCAGGCGGCCGACCAGGGCGGTCAGGGCGTAGGCGGCGCCGGAGAGGGCGGTGGCCACCAGGGCGATGCCCCAGGTGCGTTCGACGGCGAGGCTCTGCTGCGAGTTGATCATTGCTACTCCCAGTCCGGACTCGGCGCCCAGGTACTCGCCGATGATCGCGCCGAGCATGGCGGCGGGGGCGGCGATGCGCAGGCCGGCGAAGAGGCTCGGCAGCGACGCGCGCATGCGGACCTTCCACAGCTGGGTCCACTTGCCGCCGCCGTACGCGCGGATCAGGTCGAGGCTGGTGCGGTCGGCGCTGCGCAGGCCGACCAGCGCGCCCACCAGAGTGGTGAAGATGACCGAGATGGCGGCCAGGATGACCTTGGACTTGTCCCCGGTGAACAGGACGGCCAGCACCGGGCCGATCGCGATCACCGGGAGGCAGTAGCTGACCAGGGCCAGCTGCATGCCGGCCTTCTCGATCAGCGGGAACTGGATCAGCAGGAACGCGAAACCGATCCCGATGGCGTTGCCCCACAACCAGCCCCAGCCGGCTTCGCGGAGGGTCGCCCTGATGTTGGGCCAGTAGAACGACCAGCCGTCGTGCCCGAACTGAGTGAGGATCTTGGTGGGCGGCGGGACGGCCCGGCTGTCCGCGAAGACCGTGCGGCCGACGATCTCCCAAACCACCAGGAGGGCGAGCACGCCGGCGGCTCCGTAGAAGCGTTTCACTTCTCGTCCCCGAACAGCAGGGCGCTGAGCTGGTCCTCCAACTCGTGGAAGCGGGCGGTGCGCATCATCTCCGGAGTCCGCGGCCGAGGCAGGTCGATATCCACCTGGGCGACGATCCGACCCGGCCGGGCGCTCATCACCGCGACCGTGTCGGCCAGGAAGACGGCCTCGGCGATCGAGTGGGTGACCAGCAGCGTGGTGGTGGCCCGCTCGGTCCAGATGCGCTGCAACTCCAGGTTGAGCCGCTGCCGGGTCATCTCGTCGAGCGCGCCGAACGGCTCGTCCAGCAGCAGGATGCGCGGCTCGACGACCAGTGCGCGGGCGATCGCCACCCGCTGCCGCATGCCACCGGACAGCTGCGCGGGCCGGGCCTGCTCAAAGCCCTCCAGGCCGACCAGCTTGATCAGCTCGGTGATCGTCTCGTCCCTGACCTTGACCCCGCTGACCTCGAGCGGCAGCCGGATGTTGGCCGTCACCGAGCGCCACGGCAGCAGCGCCGCATCCTGGAAGGCGATGCCCAGGTGGTGGTTACGGCGGGTGGCCGCGGGCTCCTCGCCGTGCACGAACGCCTCGCCCGACGTGGGTTGCTCCAGGTCGGCGAGGATGCGCAGGATCGTCGACTTGCCGCAGCCGGAGGGTCCGAGGAGCGCGACGAAAGCGCCCTCGGGGGTGTCCAGGTCGACGTGGTCGAGGGCGGTGACGGTGGACCGGCGGATCGTGAACTGCTTGGTGAGCTGCCGCAGCACGATCCCCCGGCCCTCCTCGGTCAGGACGTCCCCTTCAGGGTCGGGTTCTCCGTGTAGATCTCGGTGAGAACCGACATGTCGAACAGCTGCTCCTTGGTGATGGTGGTGCCACCCAGGGCCAGCGTCTTGATCGTCTCGTCGATCAGCTCGTCGGTGATCGTGAACAGACCGTTCTTCTTGGTGTCGTCGGTCGAGACCACGGTGTTCTGCGCGGTCGACTCGAGCACCTGCTCGGCCTCGTCGAGGCCCAGGTCCTTGCCGTACTTGGTGGCGGCCAGGTTGGCGCCCACCTTCGGGTCGGCGACCGAGTCGGTCCAGCCCTTGATGTCGCCGATGATCGCGGCCTTGAGCTTGTCGCGGTCATCCTTCAACGTGGACTTCTTCACCACGTAGACCTCGGAGACCATCGGGTAGCCGTGGTCGTTGAGCAGCATCACCGCGGTGTCGACGCCCTTGGTCTTGAGCAGGTTGGGCTCGTTGGTGAAGAACGAGAACCAGCCGTCGACCTCCTTGGACACCAGCGGCGACGGGTCGAACTGGGCCGGCACCTTGGTGACCTTGCTCGGGTCGATGTTGTTGGCCTTGAGGAACGCGTTCCACACCGGCTCGTTCGTGGCCTGCACACCGATCTTCTTGCCGATCATCTCCTGCGGCGAATTGATCGGCGCCGAGGCCAGCGACATGATGCAGAACGGGTTCTTCTGGTACTGCGCGCCGACGATGACCAGCTCGGCACCCTTGAGGATGGCCGCCGCCGTGATGTCCGGCGAGGAGATCCCCAGCAGCGCCTTGCCCGACGCGACCACCGCGTCCTGGCTGACGTTGGGACCGCCCGCCATCAGGTTGACCGTGCTGAAACCGGCAGCCGTGTAGTAGCCCTTGGTGTCCGCGATGTAGGCACCCGCGAACTCGACGTTCTTGACCCAGGAGAGCTGATAGTTGAGAGCACCGAAGTCCTTCGCCCCACCGGACGCCGACGACGACGGCGAGGTGTCGTCGTCACCGCAGGCGGCGAGAAGAGCGGAGCTGGCACCGAACAGCGCAAGGCCGGCGCCACCACGAAGCAGGGAACGCCGATTTATATATGAGGTCACGCCGAAGCTCACTTTCCCTGGAGAGGGCACGACGCTAACCAGGGCGTGTTTCACCGGAGTTTCCGCAAAAAGCCCAGCATGTGGCGGCTTTATCGGCCAGGTTTCGAACACCTTCCAAAGATCAAATTCCAACCGCAGACGTACGGGCAGGCCCGTTCCGGCCCGCCCGACACCGTCCCGTGGCACCAAGCCCGGCCCGGCCGTCGGCGCACGCCGACCACGCGGCTACCGGCCCGGCGGTGGGCATTCAGTCCGTGCAGCAGCCGTCCTGGCAGGCCGCGCCGGTCGGGGCGGGCGCGCAGCAGAGGTCGCCGCGCCAGGCATCGCGGCCCTCCTTGACCGCGACCACCGCTATGACCAGGGCGGCTACCGGGTCGGCCCAGCTCCAGCCGAACAGACTGTTGAGCGCGAGGCCGACGAGCAGGACCGCGGACAGGTAGGTGCACAGCAGCGTCTGCATCGAGTCGGCGACCGCGGTGCGGGAGCCGAGCTCGCGGCCCGCCCGTCGCTGCACATAGGACAGGCCCGGCATGATCGCGAGCGACACGGCGGCGAGGACGATGCCGGCGGTCGAGTGCCCGGCCTGGGCGCCGCCGATCATGGCCCGCAGCGACTCGAACGTGACGTAGCCGGCCAGCGCGAAGAACGAGAGCGCGATGACCCGCAGCGCCGCTTTCTCCCGGGCCTCCGGGTCCTTCCCGGCGAACTGCCAGGCCACCGCGGCGGCCGACGAGACCTCGATGACCGAGTCGAGGCCGAACCCGATCAGCGCGGTCGAACCGGTCGCGGCGCCGGCCCGGATCGCGACGACAGCCTCGACCACGTTGTAGCCGATCGTGGCCGCGACCAGCAGCCGGATCCGCCGGGCGAGCACGGCGCGGCGCTGCGGGCGCGGCCCGGTCGGCGCGATCGAGATCGGCATCAGCAGCAGTCCTCGCCGCCGGCCGCCTCCGGACAGGCGGCCGGGTCGACCGCCAGCACCAGTCCGAGCAGGTCGTCGAGGGCGTGCCGAATCCGGATGTCGGCTAGCTCGTAGCGGGTGCGCCGGCCCTCCGGGACGGCCACGACCAGGCCGCAGCCGCGCAGGCAGGCCAGGTGGTTGGACAGGTTCTGCCGGGTGGCGCCGAGGAGATCCGCGAGCTCAGCCGGGTAGCCGGGCGCCTCTCGCAGGGCGAGAAGCAACCGGGCTCGGGTCGAGTCGGACAGGGCGTGCCCGAAACGAGCAAGCACCTGCCCATGCGTCACGGTCTCCACGGCGCCGACAATACAGTCAACGCTGTATTCAGAGAAGGCTGTATCTTCAGCTCGAGAACTTGACCTCCGCGGTGGGAATCGCGTTGCCCTTGCGGCCGGGGGCTCGGTGGTATTGCCAGTAGAGGTTGGTGTGGGCGATCACCTTGTCGGGAGTCGGGGCGCCGTAGGACGAAAGGTCTTCCGTCGTGTGGGCGTCCGAGATCAGGGTGGCGTCGTAGCCTCGGGTTATCGCGCCGTGCAGGGTGGAGCGGATGCACTCGTCGGTCTGGGCGCCGGAGATGTAGAGGTGGCCGGCCCCGCTGGCGGCCAGCACCTCTTCGAGGTTGGTGTCCTCGAAGGAGTCGGGCCAGCGTTTGTGGACCACGGCCTCGGCGTCGGTGCGCTTGAGCTCCGGAACGTATTGCCAACCGTCGGAGTCGACGGGCATGTCTTCGCTGCTGTGCTGGACCCAGATGACCTCGACACCCGCGCTGCGGGCCAGGTCGACCAGGTCGGCGATGTTGGCGACGATGCGGTCGCGGTCGTAGGCGCCGGCCACCACGTCGTTCTGCACATCGATTACCAACAGGGCGCTGTTGGGGCGGTTTTCCAGCGTGGTCATGGGAGGGACGCTAGACCTCGGGTACGACACTTTTTCGGAACAGCGCGTCGAGCTGCCGCTTCTCCAGGGCCTCGATCGTGGTCGCCTGCTCGGCGGTGATCCGGTCGCAGACCCAGTCCCAGTGCAGGGCCACGAGATCGCCCGGAGCCAGCCCGCCGAGCAGCAGCGACGCCGTCTCCTCGCGAGGCGGTCCGGCGGTCAGCGAGGCGCCGTCCCAGACCAGCGGGCGGGTGGTCACGGTGGCGGTCGCCGCGCCTGCCCGCACGACCTTTCCGGTACGGATGCGGCAGCGGTCCAGCACCGACACCGCCGACGGGTGACCGGTGCGGCGCAGCAGCGATGCCCACGGATAGACCTCGAAGACGTGGAAGCTGTGGTGCGGCAGCGCCCGCCCGCCGGCCGACTCCCACGTCCCGCCGCGCTGCCCGGCGAAACGCGGCCGGAGGAACGGCAGCAGATCGGGAAATTCGCCGCCGGGCAGCGAGTCGCCGATCCAGTAGGCCGAGACGACGGCCGGGTCCAGCGGGTCGGACCGGCCGAGCGCGCGGGCCAGGAACACCAGGTAGGCCCACGCGCCGTCGAAGCCCCGGGCCCGCCGTGCGATCTCTCCGGGCAGGTCGGAGCGCAGCAGCATGGCCGCCCCGGCCGGCCCGCAGTAGCCGAGCTCGTTGGGCGGGTACGCATACCGCGCGAAGAGCAGCGCCCCCGGATTCGACACGTCAGCAGATCCGCGGCAGCTGCTCGCCGATCGGCATGTTGACCACCCTGGTCCCGCCGAGCGCGGTGCGGGCCACCACCATCCCGGGATGTTCGGCCACGCACGTCCCGATCTGCCGCGCCCCGGCCCCGTGCGGATGTGCCCGCATCGCCGCCAGCACCGTGTCGGCCTCGGCCGACGGCACGAACGCCAGCAGCTTTCCCTCGTTGGCCACCTGCAGCGGATCGAGCCCGAGCAGGCTGCACGCATCGGCCACGGCGGCGGGAATCGGCAGCGCCGGTTCCGCCAGCTCGACCCCGACCGCGCCGGCCCGCGCGATCTCGTTGAGCGACGCCGCCACCCCGCCCCGGGTCGGATCGCGGAGGGTGTGGATGTCGGCCCCGGTCCCCAGCATGGCCGCGACCAGCCCGTGCAGTGGCGCCGAGTCGCTGACCACGGTGGTGTCGAACTCGAGCCCCTCCCGCACGCTCATCACGGCCACCCCGTGTACGCCGATGTCCCCGCTGATCAGCACCGCGTCCCCGGCGGCGGCCCGATGCGCGCCGATGTCCACCCCGGCGGCGACCAGGCCCACCCCGGCCGTGTTCAGGTAGACGCCGTCCCCGCTGCCGTTGTCGACGACCTTGGTGTCACCGGTGACCACCCGCACCCCGGCCGCCCGTGCCGCCGCGCCCACGGCCGCCGCGATCCGCCCGATCTCGGCCAGCGGTGTCCCCTCCTGCAGGATGAAGGCCACCGACAGGTACAGCGGCGTGGCGCCGGACATGGCCAGGTCGTTGACCGTTCCGTTCACCGCGAGGTCGCCGATCGACCCGCCGGGGAAGAACATCGGCTTCACGACGTACGAATCGGTGGAGAAAGCGATCCGTTCCGCACCCACCGGAACCACCGCGCTGTCGCCCTGAACGGCCGGCCCGTAGGCCGGCAGGAACAGATGCTCGACCAACTCCGCCGACATCGCCCCGCCGCCGCCGTGGCCCATCACGACGGTCGGGGTGTCGCGCAGCGGAACCGGGCAGGTCCAGTTCTCGAAATCGAGGCCGGCGGTCACAGCTGCACCAATTCCAGTCGCCGGTAGGCGTAATAGGCGGCGCACGCGCCCTCGGACGACACCATGGTCGCGCCGAGCGGCGAGCGGGGCGTGCACTGTTTGCCGAAAGCCTCGCACTGATGCGGCTTGAGCAGACCCTGCAGCACCTCGCCGGAGCGGCACAGCGGCGATTCCGCGGCGCGCACACCGGCCACGTCGAACCGTTCCTCGGCGTCGAACTCCCGGTATTTCGCGGCCAGCCGCCATCCGCTGCGGGGAATCATCCCGATCCCGCGCCACGTCCGGTCGGTCACCTCGAAAACGTCGTCGAGCATCGCCATCGCGGCCGGATTTCCCTCTGCCCGCACGGCCCGTGGATAGGCGTTGCGCACCTCGTGCTCGCCCGCCTCGAGCTGCACGATCGTCTGCCGGATCCCCTCCAGGATGTCCAGCGGCTCGAAACCGGTCACCACGATCGGCACCCGGTATTTCGCGGCCAGCGGCGGATATTCGCCGGTGCCCATCACGCTGCAGACGTGCCCGGCGGCCAGGAACGCCTGCACCCGGCAGCGCGGTGATTCCATGATGGCGGCCACGGCCGGCGGGACCAGCACGTGCGAGACCAGCAGCGAGAAGTTCGGCACGCCCAGCCGCCGCGCCTGGTAGACGGTCATCGCATTGGCCGGAGCCGTGGTCTCGAAACCGATCCCGAAGAACACCACCGGGCGGGACGGATTGTCCCGGGCGATGGTCAGCGCATCGAGCGGCGAATAGACCACCCGCACATCGGCGCCGGCGCTTTTCACCGCGAACAGGTCCTGGCTGCTGCCCGGCACCCGCAACATGTCGCCGAAGGAACAGAAGATGACGCCCGGCTGCGCCGCGATGGCGAGCGCCTTGTCGATGATCTCCAGCGGTGTCACGCAGACCGGACAGCCCGGCCCGTGAATCATCTCGACGCCGTCCGGGAGCAACTGGTCGATGCCGTGCCGGATTATCGAATGGGTCTGCCCGCCGCAGACCTCCATCATCGCCCAGGGCCGGGTGGTGGCCGCGTGGATCTCGTCCACCAGCTTGTGCGCCAGCTCGGGATTGCCGAATTCATCGAGGTACTTCACCGAACTCCTCCTCGATCAGGCCCATCTTCTCGAAATTCGCCAGGGTCTCCTGCGCGGACCTCTCGTCGAGCAGCTGAATGGCGAATCCGACGTGGACGACCACGTATTCGCCGACCGACGCGTCCGGAACGTACTGCAGGCAGACGCTCTTGCGGACGCCCCCGAAATCGACGTCGGCCATCGGCACACCGTCGGCCTCGGCGATGCTCAGAATGCGTCCGGGAACCGCCAGACACATGCGCGTTCTCCCTCCTTCAGAGGATCAGGCGGAGGCGCCGATCACGAGTTGGCCCAGCGCGATGCCACCGTCGTTCGGCGGCAGCAGCCGGGGGCGCAATACCGTGAAACCGCGTTCGCCCAGGTCACGAACCGCCGCACCGAGCAGCAGCGCGTTCTGGAACACCCCGCCGCCGAGCACGACCACGTCGAGGCCGGTCTCGTCCCGGCCGTGCTCGGCGAGCTGCACGATCAGCGCGGCCACCGCTGCGTGGAACCGGGCCGCCACCACCGGCACCGGCACGCCGCCGAGAACATCCAGCGCGACCTGGCGGATCACCGGGCCCGCGTCCGCGACATCCGGCCCGTCCGGGCTCGGGCACAATTCGAAGGCGTACGGGTGGAGGTGCCCCGCCGGCGCAACCCGCGCCAGCCCTTCGAGCACGATGGCCGCCTCCGCCTCGTACTCGACGATCTGCCGGACCCCGGCCAGGGCCGCCACCGCGTCGAACAGCCGGCCCATGCTGGAGGTCGGCGCACAGCCCGCGCCGGTGCCGAACTGCCGGGCGAGCAGGTCACGCTCGGCCGGCGGGCAGGCCACGACGGCCGGCAGGTCCGGATGCCAGGGCACGCCGGCGGCGTGCAGATGAGCAAGAGCCATCCGGTACGGGCGTCGCACGCTCGCGTCGCCCCCGGCCAGCGGAACGTACGCGAGTCGCGCCGCCCGCCGGAACGACTTGTAGTCGGCGATCAGCATCTCGCCGCCCCAGATCGCGCCGTCGGTCCCGTAGCCGGTGCCGTCGAACGCGATCCCGATGACCTGCTCGTCCGGCCCGAGCCCGTGCTCGGCCATGACCGACGCGACGTGCGCGTGGTGGTGCTGCACCCGCCGCACCGCGTGCCCACCCGCGCGCCGCCGCGCCCAGTCGCCGGAGCGGTAGTCCGGGTGCAGATCCGCGACGACGATCTCCGGCCGTACTCCGGTCAGCTCTTGCAGATGTTGCGCGCTGCTGGTCAGCGCGTCGATGGTGCGCAGGTCGTCCATGTCGCCGATGTGCTGGCTGAGCCAGGCGTAGCGCCTGGCCGCGACGGCGCAGGTGTTCTTCAGATCCGCCCCGGCGGCCAGCATCGGCGGCACGTCGAACGGCAGCGCGATCGGTAGCGGCGCGTAGCCCCGGGACCGGCGGGCCGGCAGCTCGGCCCCGGCGACGTGCCGGCTCACCGAGTCGTCGCAGGGCACCCGGATGCCCCGATCGTGCCGAAGCCAGGCATCGGCGATCTCGGCCAGCCGCAGCAGCGCGTCGTCATCGTCGGTCACGATCGGTTCCCCGGCGAGATTGCCGGACGTCATGACCAGCGCGTCCGGCCCGTCGGGATCACCTGGCAGCCCGAAGAGCAGCACGTGCAGCGGCGTGTAGGGCAGCATGATCCCCAGATCCGGGTTGTCCGGGGCCACCGCGGCGGCGAGCCCGGCGTCCGCCCGGCGGGGGAGCAGCACGATCGGCCGCCGCGAGTGGGTGAGCAGCGCCTCCTCATCGTCGGTAAGCGTGACCAGCCGCCGCGCAGCGTCCAGATCGGCCACCATGACTGCGAAGGGTTTGCCCCCGCGCCGCTTGCGCTTGCGCAGCTCAGCGACGGCGGCCGCGTTCCGGGCGTCGCACGCGAGGTGATATCCGCCGAGCCCTTTGACCGCAACGATCCGCCCCGCCGCGAGCAGCCGCCGCGCCTCGCCCACCGGCTCGGCGGAGACCCGGGCGCCGGCGGTTACCAGGTTCAGGCTTGGGCCGCAGGATGGGCAGGCGATGGGCTGGGCGTGGAAGCGGCGGTCGGCCGGGTTCTCGTATTCGGTGCGGCAGGCCGGGCACATCTCGAAGTCGGCCATCGTCGTGGTGGCTCGGTCGTACGGGAGGGTTTTGATGATGGTGAAGCGTGGGCCGCAGTTCGTGCAGGTGATGAAGGGGTGGCGGTAGCGGCGGTCGGCCGGGTCGCGCAGTTCGCGCAGGCAGTCGTCGCAGATGGCCACGTCGGGGGAGGCCAGGGTGCGGGCCGGGGTGCCGTCGCGGGAGGCCGCGATCGTGAAGCCGGTGCCGCCCTGGAGTGGGAGGTCCTCGTCGGCCACGTCCATCACCATGGCCAGGGGCGGGGCGTCGGTGCGCAGGCGGTGTCCGTATTCGTGGACCGCCTCGGCCTCGCCCTCCACCTCGATCACCACCCCGTCGGGGGTGTTGGCCACCGAACCCGACAGGGCCAGGGTGGATGCCGTCGCGTAGGCGAACGGCCGGAAACCGACGCCCTGCACCAGGCCGAGGACGGTGTAGCGGCGGCGCAGGCGACGGGCCTGGCCCATCAGCTCCAGGCCGGCGATCGCCCGGGACGCCTCCGCGCCGTCGATGAGCTCGACGGCGAAGCCCATGTGGATCAGCACCCAGGCGCCGGGACCGGGCGGGTCGTCGAGCATGCCGATGTTGACCCGGCGGCGGGCTCCCTCGACGTCGACCAGCGCCAGCTGCCCGGCGAAGCCCTCGACGATCTCCACCACCTGACCGGGAATGCCCAGGCACATGTCAGTGCCTCCCGACCGAGGCCGGGGAGATCAGCGTGCGCACGGCGGCCATCGCTCGGGGCACCGCGGCCTCCACCCGGGGGGTCAGGCCGACCGCCTCGTCCAGCACGTCGACGCGGCAGCCGACCACGTAGGTCGGGGGCAGGGTGCCGCCGATCCGGGTGAGCACGCCGAGGATCGTGCCGGGTGTCATGGCGTGGGCGTCGATGAAACCGGGACCGACGTCCTCCGGGCCCACCTCCAGAACGACCAGCTCGCCCGGCGTGCCCAGGCCGGGGAGCGCGTCGATGAGCACCAGCAGGTCGACGCCGTCGAGGATGTCGTAGGCCAGGTGCATGCCGCGGATGCCGTAGTCGACGATCCGCACGCCGTCGGGGACCGGGCCCTCGGCGATCAGCCGCCGGGCCACCTCGGGGCCGAAGCCGTCGTCGCCCAGGAAGAGGTTGCCGATGCCGGCTACCAGGACGTTCACATCGAGCGGATCTTGAGGTAGCGCTGGATGTCGGGTATCGACTCGACCGCCAGGATGGCCGCGTAGGTGGCGGCGGCCGCACCGGCGAGCACGGTGACGGCGCCGATGAACCTCAGCATGGGGTCTCCTCTCCGGAGGCGAGCGAGAGCTCGTCGGGGGCGAAGTAGAGGTAACGGCCGTACCAGTCGTGCAGATCGGCCGCGGGATCGTCGACCAGGACCACGGCCACGTGGGTGCCGCCGTCCACGTCGGAGAGCACGGCGGTCACCCGGGCGAGCAGGCCGGCCACGAACATGTCCTGGGCGTCGGCCCGCCGCCGCGGGTGCAGCCGGACCAGGCTGCCTTTGCGCACCGGCACGTCGCCGACCAGTACGGCGTCGCTCTCCGGCGAGACGGAGGCGTCGGCGGACGGATCCCACCAGGGGCTCTCCGCCGGGAGCACGGCCGGCGACACGCGGCCGCCGTGCAGGCGCTGGAGGTCGGCGGGGGAGAGGGTCTCGCAGCGGTCGACGATGGTGGCGGCGCGTGGGTCGGTGGCTCGGGCCTCGGCCTTCTCGGCGTCGGTCATCGTCAGCACGCGCAGCGTCAGGATCTCGTCGATCTCGGTGGCGTCGAACAGCTCGCCGGGGCTCTGCTCGGCGACCGACGGGTGGTCGTACAGGATGATCGGCGCGCCCAGCAGGACGGTGTCCGCCCCGGCCAGCACCGGCCAGCAACGCTCCTGGTGGCAGCGCGCGGCCGCGGCCCGGGCGGCCGGTGGCGGGTCCTGCATGGACAGGAACACCGCGTGGTGGGCCTCGGCCAGCAGGTGGGCGCCGAGCAGCGAGTGCCGGACGGCGGTCTCCTTGTCGGTCACCGGCGCCGGATGCTCGTTGGCGACGGTCACCGTGAGCCGCAGCAGCTCGCCGTCGCGCACGACGCACGCCGACAGCCGAGCGGTGAGAGGCCAGCGCCGGCGCACCACCGACCCGACGTTCCCGATTTCCTGCACCGACGTGCTGCCCGGGACGATCACCGGGAACGACACCGCACCGTCGAGCGGCACCCGCTCGAAGGTGAGCGACTGCTCGACCGCCTCGTCCCAGCTCAGCACGGTCTCGCCGGCGAATTCCAGGGACCCCACCGGCTGGTCCGCGGCGTCCCGCACCTCGCGGGCCTGCAACTGCAGGAAACGCAGGTGCAGGGTCACGCTCGGGGAGCGTACGGCTGGGGAAAGCAGACAGCTCATCACCATGGCCGGACCCTCCGCGAAGGCGGACGAGGCCGCCGCAGGCGGACCGAGCACGCCGAACTGCCACCGTGACCGATTCTTCGCCGCGCTCGCCCGGTAGGGGTAGAGCAGATAACCCTCGTAGAGGACGGCGTCGGCGACCGCCCGGGCCGCCTCGACGCTCACGGCTGCTCCCGGTCGGCGACGGCGAGGAGCCGCTGCACGGTCTCGTCCCAGCTGATCAGGTCGTTGCGGGCGCGGAAGGCGGTGAGCTCCTTGAGTACGTCGGAGCTGACCCGCAGGAATCCGCTGTTCGGGAAGTAGGAGTCGATCATGTCGCGCCACACCGACACGGGCATCGACCAGCGGGCCTCGCACGCCCACGGCACCTGCTCGACCTCGAAGCCGGACTCGCCGCGGGTGAAGATCGTGCCGGAGAAGAGCAGGTTGAGCGGCACGTCACCGGCGTCGAGCGCGTGCAGGTAGCGGCTGCCGATCACCTCGAGGTCGTAGGTGCAGGGCAGCGCCAGGTCGGTCTCGGTCTCGCCGGTGAAGCCCTGCACGGTGGTGTTGGCCTGCATCCACAGGAACGATTTGAGAGTGTCGCCCCACCGCTGCCGTTCGCCGAAGAGACCGCGCAGGGCGTTCTCCTCGGTGCCGGTGTAACGGCGGCGCTGGGGCTCGATGCGGACCTGGCTGCGCAGCGCGATCGCGTGTACGCGCGGACCGGTCGAGGTGATCCGCAGGCGGGCGGTGAGCTGCGGGGCGACCGCGTAGGCCTCGGCGGTCACGTCGAGCACGGCGAAGGTGTACGCGCTCATCGTGACCGCACCTCGTCGAAGAACGCGGAGATCGCCGCGTGCGCCTCCTGGCCACCGTCGAAGCCGCGCCACAGCGTGCGGAGGCGGCCGACCAGCTCGTAGCAGGCGTCGATCGGCACCAGATAGCCGTCCTTACCCCGCCGGACCAGCAGCGCCTCCACGTCGGGGCGCATGGTGGCCAGCGCGGGATGGCGGGCGGCGATCCGCTCCCAGGCGGGCAGGTCGAGTTCGGACTCGGTGGCCCCGGCCGGTCCGGGATAGAAGGCCACCATCCGCTCCAGCGACGAGTTGTGGAACAGGAACGCGAGGCCGACCGGGATCTGCAGCTCGTCCCAGTCACGTTCCTCCAGGACCGGGCCGTCGAAGCCGAGGTAGCGGCCGGGGACGGCCCGGTAGCGCAGGTGCGCGTGGTCGTCGGTGAAGAGCAGGTAGCAGGCGCGGCAGGCGCACAGCAACTGACGGGACTGCAGGTCGACGACGTGCGAGTGCTCCGGCGCGACCTGGGTGGCGCACATCCCGCAGCGTTCGACGGCGGGCGGCCGTGGCGCGCGGGCGATCCGGCGCAACGTGTCCAGGGGCGAACCGGTCATGAGGCGAGCCGGCTGAACAGCGCGGAGACCGGGATGACCGTCTGCACCTCGACGCGGGTGACCTCGGGAGCGACCGCGGTGACCCGGTCCTCGGCGCCGGGGCCGCTGAGCCGGCAGACCCCGTCGGCGGTCAGCTCGATCAGGCGGACACCACTGCCCTGCAGGGCGTGCGAGATGCGAGTGGCCGCGTCCCACGGGTGCAGGCCGTGCACCAGCAGCAGGCCGCCGACCAACTCGTCGGCGGCCAGCGCGTCGAGCGCCTCGTCGGTCAGCGCGCCGCGCGCG
Organism: Paractinoplanes toevensis; assembly: GCF_018332695.1. GTDB lineage: Bacteria > Actinomycetota > Actinomycetes > Mycobacteriales > Micromonosporaceae > Actinoplanes > Actinoplanes toevensis. The sequence continues at coordinate 74,521 of NZ_BOQN01000084.1, read as the reverse complement.
TGCAGCAGGTCGAGCAGCCGTTCCAGCCCGGCCCCGTAGAGGTCGGCCACCTCGCGGACGACCGCTTCCCCCTCCGGCGAAGCCGCCAGGAGAGCGTCGATCCGGGCCGCCGACTTCCGCCAGGTCACTTTCAGGCCCCGGCGGACTGGGTCGGTGAGTGCAGCAGCTCCAGTTTCTTGCCGCCGCCCAGATACATATGAACGCCGCACGGCAGGCACGGGTCGAAGCTGCGCACCGTACGCATGATGTCGATGCCTTTGAAATGTTCCCGGTCGTTCTCCTCGAAGATCGGCTGACCCTGTACGGCGTCCTCGTAGGGGCCCGGAGTGCCGTAGCTGTCGCGCGGGTTCGCGTTCCACGGGGTCGGCGGGTACGGGTGGTAGTTCGCGATCTTCCCGTCCCGGATGACCATGTGGTGCGACAGGACGCCGCGCACCGCCTCGGTGAAGCCACAGCCGATGCCCTCGTCGGGCACCTCGAACGGCTCCCACGTCTTGGTGCGACCGGCCCGGATCTCGGCGAGCGCTTTCTCCGCGAAATGCAGGGCACAGGCCGCGGCGTACGCCTGGAAGTAGGTCCTGGCCCGGTTGCGCTCGATGGTGTTGCTCCACCGCGGGATCTTCCATTCGAACTCGACCGGCGGCTTCAGCGCCGTCTTCGGCAGGTTGATCTTTACGCTGCCGCCGGTGGCCCGCACGTAGCCGATGTCGACCAGCCCGGCCAGCGCCGTCGTCCACAGCCGGGCCAGCGGTCCGCCGCCGGTGTCGAGGGCGAGGTAGTCGGTGCCGTCGAACCAGCGCGGCGACATCACCCAGCTGTACTTGCCGTCCAGGTCGCGTTTCTGCGGGCGCGGGTTGGTGTGCTGGTTCCACGGGTGCCGGCGGTCGACCGGGTTGCCGAGCGGGTCGTGCGTCACGAACACTTCCTGGTCGCCCCAGTCCTCGTAGTAGGAGGAGCCGAGCAGGATGCGGATGCCGAGGTTGATCTGCACGAGGTCGGTGGTGATCAGCTTGCCGTCGACGACGATGCCCGGGGTCACATACATCTTGCGACCCCAGTCGGTCATGTCCGCGTACTTGAAGTTGCAGTGCTCCGGGTCCTGGAAGGAGCCCCAGCAGGCCAGCAGGATGCGGCGGTTGCCGACCTGCTCGTAGCCCGGCAGCGCCTCGTAGAAGAAGTCGAACAGGTCGTCGTGCATCGGCACGACCTTCTTCATGAACTCGACGTAGCGCATCAGCCGGGTCAGGTAGTCGGTCATCAGTTGGATGGTGGCGACCGTGCCGACTCCGCCGGGATAGAGCGTCGACGGGTGCACGTGCCTGCCCTCCATGAGGCAGAACATCTCCCGGGTCATGCGGCTGACCTGCAACGCCTCGCGGTAGAACTCGCCGGTGAACGGGTTGAGCGACCGCATGATGTCACCGATGGTCCGGTATCCGTGATCGCCGGCGTGCGGAGCCTCGGTGCGGTTGGCCAGCTCGAGCACGCCCGGGTTGGTCTCGGCGACCATCTTCTCGCAGTAGTCAACGCCGACCAGATTTTCCTGGAAGATGTTGTGGTCGAACATGTACTCGGCGGCCTCGCCCAGGTTGACGATCCACTCGCCGAGATGGGGGGGCTTCACGCCGTACGCCATGTTCTGTGCGTAGCAGGAGCAGGTCGCGTGGTTGTCGCCGCAGATGCCGCAGATGCGGCTCGTGATGAAGTGGGCGTCCCGGGGGTCCTTGCCCTTCATGAAGATCGAGTAGCCGCGGAAGATCGAGCTGGTGCTCTTGCACTCGGCGACGACCTTGTTGACGAAGTCGATTTTCGTGTAGATGCCGAGGCTGCCGACGATGCGGGTGATCGGGTCCCAGGCCATCTCCACTAACTCGGAAGTCATGAGGTGAGCTCCTTGCTCGGCCTACGCCACTTCGGCTCCTGGTCGAGGGTGTGGGTGGTCAGGGCGCGAAGCCGCTTGACCGTTTTGCCGTACCAGCCGACCGCCGTGGTGGAGAAGCGGCCGCCGGGCGGCTCGTCCATGAACGGCATGAACTTGTCGGGGAAGCCGGGCATGGTGCAGCCGATGCAGATGCCGCCCACGTTGGGGCAGCCGCCGACCCCGTTGATCCAGCCGCGTTTCGGCACGTTGCACTTCACCACCGGACCCCAGCAGCCCAGCTTGACGATGCACTTGGGCGAGCCGTACTCGGTGGCGAAGTCGGCCTGCTCGTAGTAGCCGGCCCGGTCGCAGCCCTCGTGCACGGTCTGGCCGAACAGCCAGGCCGGCCGCAGTGCGTCGTCGAGCGGGATCATCGGCGCCTGACCGGTGGCCTGGTAGAGCAGGTAGGTCAGCGTCTCGGAGAGGTTGTCCGGCTGGATCGGGCAGCCCGGCACGCAGACGATCGGGATGCCCGCCTTGGACTTCCACTCCCAGCCCAGATAGTCGGGCACGCCCATCGCGCCGGTCGGGTTGCCGGCCATCGCGTGGATGCCGCCGTAGGTCGCGCAGGTGCCCACCGCGACGACCGCGGTCGCTTTCGGGGTGAGCCGGTCGAGCCACTCGCTGGTGGTCATCGGCTGACCGGTCGCCGGGTTGTTGCCGAAGCCGGACCAGTAACCGTCGGTATGCAGCAGCTCGTTGGGGATCGACCCCTCGACCACCAGGACGAATGGTTCGAGCTCGCCGCGGTCGGCTTTGAAGAACCATTCCAGGAAATCGTCGGCACCGCCGGTCGGGCCGCATTCGAAGTCGATCAATGGCCAGTGCATCGCGATGCGGGGTAGGCCCGGCAGCGCGCCCAGCGCGATCTCCTCGATGCTGGGCTGGGTGGCCGCGGTCAGTGCGACGGAGTCGCCGTCGCAGCTCAGGCCCGCATTGATCCAGAGCACATGAATGAGCGGATCGTCTGACATGGGGCCCCCTCGGCCCGGACGTGTGAGGCAGGTAACAGACTGTCCCGCAGCGTGTAACAATGTCAATGCGTTCCGTAGATCACCACCTATCCGGGGCAAATGACCATGCACGAGCTTGCGATCGCGGAAAGCATCGTCGAAGCGGTGTGCGAGCGCGCCGCCGGTCGTAAGGTGCATCGGGTGACTGTCCGTATTGGAGCACTGACCGCGGTGGTGCCCGACGCGATGCGGTTCTGCTTCGATCTGGCCTGCGAGGGCACGGTCGCCGACGGTGCCGCGCTGGCGATCGAGGAGCGGGCCGGGGCCGCCCGTTGCCATGAGTGCGGCGCCGAGGTGGAGCTGGCCGACCGGCTGCTGCTCTGCCCCTGCGGCAGTGCCGACCTGACCGTCACGGCCGGGCGTGAGTTGCAGATCGTCTCCATGGAGGTGGGCTGATGTGCGGGACCTGCGGTTGCGGCCACCACGACCACGAGGAGATCACTCTCGAGCAGAAGGTGCTGGCCAAGAACGACCGGTTGGCGGAGGAGAACCGCCGGCTGCTGGCCGAGCGGGGCATCACCGCGATCAACCTGATGAGCTCACCGGGTTCCGGCAAGACGACGTTGCTGGAACGGACAATTCGCGACCTGCACACGACGAGGCCGGTCGCGGTCATCGAGGGCGATCAGGAGACCCGGCTCGACGCCGAGCGGATCCGCCGCACCGGTGCCCCGGTCGTGCAGGTCAACACCGGTGCCGGCTGCCATCTCGACGCGGCCATGTTGCGCGACGCGTACGAGAGGCTCGACCCCGCCCGCGGCTCGTTGCTGTTCGTCGAGAACGTGGGAAACCTGGTGTGCCCGGCGCTGTTCGATCTCGGCGAGGCCGGCAAGGTGGTGATCATCTCGGTGACCGAGGGGACCGACAAACCCCTGAAATACCCGTACATGTTCGCTGCGGCCGACCTGGTTCTGGTAAACAAACTGGACCTTCTTCCGTACGTCGACTTCGATCTGGCGACCTGCCGCGAGCACGTCGCCGCCGTCAATCCCAAGGCCGAGGTGATCGCGGTGTCCGCGACCCGCGGTGACCACCTGGAGGAGTGGTGCGCCTGGCTCAGTTGAGGTTGATCGAGGGGCGCTGCCACACCTGGTGCAGCTCGGTGCGCAGGACTCGCAGCACCCGATCGGCCCGCAGATAGCTGGCGATCTCCGCGGTCACGTCGTGCAGCGCCGCCGGCGGCGTCACCACCACCGGCAGGTTCCCCGCGTCCAGCAACCGCTCGACCGTGGCCGCGTCCCGCAGCAGTTCGCCGTGCCGGTGCCGCATCCGCATCGTGACCACCCGGTGCAGCGGGAGCAGGGTGCGCAGCTCGGTCACGATGGCGTCCCGCACGGTGTGCCCGCCGGCCCCGATCACCACCAGCAGTTCGTCGTCGGTGGCCACCTCGGCGAGCCGGGCGCCGACCTGCTCCGGGTCGCGGCCGGCCTCGCTCTCCAGCACCGCGGCGACCGAGACGGTCGACCGGGTCTGCGCCTCCCACCAGCCGGCTTCCGGCTCGCGGATGACCAACGGGGTGTGTGATCGGCGTGATCCGCGTCCGTCCACCGGTACGTCGATCAGCGCTCGTTGCGCGGTGAGTCGTTGCCAGAACAAGGCCGTCCACCCCTTAAGAGTCGTGTTGGGGACCGGTTCAGGCTGCCCGACCTGCGGTGATGCTCACCAGTCCCCAGGGCTGTCCGCCAGATGTGGAGCGGGACGGCCTCCCGGCGATCACCGGCGTGCCTGGTCACGGCGGTGGCGGACAGTTCTGTCCGGCGAGTCCGGGGCGGCGGTAGGGCTTCCGGGGGATGATGCGCGACAACTAGGCGTGGGCCAGTCCGGGGCGCAGCGAGACCTGCAGCAGCGGTGCCGCGACCGCGATGTCCACAGCTGTCACCTCGGGCGCCGCCCGCCGGACGGCCGCCTCGATCCGGCTCGACACCCCGCAACCGGCGGCCCGCACCAGCAGGTGCACGACCCCGGCGTCATCGACGCCGAGAAGATCAGCGTCGGTGCCGGCCAACGCGGTTCCGATCCGCTCCGCCAGCGGTACGGGGTGCAGGTCGTGAATCAGCAGGAGGCTCGCCACGACCGGGTCCGCGGCGAGCTCGGCCGTCACGGACGGGCCGAGCGCCGTCACGATCCGGGCCAGGCCGTCGCCGTAGAGCCCGACGAGCAGCCCGATCAGCTCCTCGCCGAGCCCGGCACGGTCGTGCAACTCGGCGAGCACCTCGTCGATCCGGCGGGCGGTGTCCTCGGCCGACGTCACCGCCCGGCCGCCACACGCAGCGTGAACCCCCGAAGCGTACGGATCAACGGTGCGTAACCACCCGGCGCGGCCGCGGCCTTCGCAGCCGGCGCCTCCATGAACGGCATGAATTTGTCCGGGAAACCGGGCATCGTGCACGCGATGCAGATGCCACCCACGTTCGGGCAGCCGCCCACCCCGTTGATCCACCCGCGTTTGGCCACGTTGCACCGCACGACCTGGCCCCAGCACCCGACCTTGACCAGGCAGTTCGTCGAGCCGTAGCCGTCCGCGAAGTCACTGGAGTCGTAGAAGGACGCCCGGTCGCAGCCGGCGTGCACGGTCTGCTCGAACAGCCAGCGCGGCCGCAGCGACTCGTCCAGATCGAGCTTCGGTGCGTGGCCGCCCACCTGGTAGAGCAGGTGCAGGATCGTCTCGGCCAGATTGTCGGGGTGGGTCGGGCAGCCCGGCACGCACACGATCGGCAAGCCCGCCTTCGACTTCCAGTCCCAGCCCAGGTAGTCGGGCACGCCCATGGCCCCGGTCGGATTGCCGGCCATCGCGTGCACCCCGCCGTACGCCGCGCAGGTGCCCACCGCCATCACCGCGGTGGCCTTCGGCGCGAGCCGGTCCAGCCACGCGCTCGCGGTGATCGGCTGCCCGGTCACCGGGTCGTTGCCGAACCCCGACCAGTAGCCGTCCGGCTTGTTCGTCTCGTCCGGCACCGAACCCTCGACGATCAGGATGAACGGCTCCAGCTCACCCCGCGCGGCCCGGTGCCACCACTCGATGAAGCTGCCCTCGCCGCCGTCCGGTCCACTGTCGAAGTCGAAATACGGCCAGTGCAGCGCGATCTGCGGCAACCCGGGCAGCGCCCCGGCGACGATCTCCTCGATGCTCGGCTGGGTCGCGGCGGTCAGCGCGACGGACTCGCCGTCGCAGCTCAGGCCGCCGTTCATCCACAGAATGTGCAGAACCGGCTCGCCCATCCCCGGCACGCTACGCGCGCGGCCCGAGACGTGAAAGGGCCTCGTCACTCGATCGGGTTCGGTCGGTCACCGTAAGCTTCTGCGTCAAGAAGAGGAGGCGCGATGCCGGAGAACGTCGAGATCCTGCCGCTCGAGGTGGTGTCGCAGTCGTTTCCCGCCCGCCCGGCCGCGCTGCCGGACGTCCGCGACTTCGTGCGCCGCCAGCTGACCGAGACCCCGGTCTCCGACGACGACGTCCGCCACCTCTGCGAACGCGTCGCCGACGTGCTGCTCGACGGGGCCGGCGCGGCCGGCACGATCCAGGTCTCGATGCGCATCTTCCCCGATTCGGCCGAAGTGGACGTGCTCTTCGTGCCGTCCAGCCCGGTGGACCCCGTTCCCGGCCCGCGGCCGAAGGCAGCCGGGCCCGCGCCGTCCTTCGCGGCCTGGCTCAGCGGGCGACTGCGAGCGGAAGGCCTGACCATGGAGGCGGCCGCCCGCCGGCTCGAGGTCTCCACCAAGACCATCAGCCGCTGGGTGGCCGGCACCACCGAGCCCCGGCTGCGCGACCTCTACCGCATCCGGGAAACCTTCGGCGAACCGTTCCACTGATCAGATCCCCGGGGGAGATGGATGGACACGCCCTACCTTCTCGTCGACATTTCCGCGGCCGTCGCCCAATATCGCCGCATCGCCGCGGCTTTTGACGGCACGCCGGTCTACTACGCGGTCAAGGCCAATCCCGAGCCCACCCTGCTGCTCGAACTGGTCCGAGCCGGCTGCCACTTCGACGTGGCCAGCCGGGCCGAGGTCGACATGGCCCTCGAGGCCGGCGCGCACCCGTCCACATTGTCCTTCGGCAACACCATCAAAAAGGCCGAGGACATCGCGTACGCGTACGCAAAGGGTGTTCGGACCTTCGCCTTCGACAGTCTCGGCGAATTGGAGAAGCTCGCCGACAACGCGCCCGGAGCGGCGGTGATCTGCCGGGTGCTGGCCTCCAGCAAGGGCGCGCGATGGCCGCTGAGCCGCAAGTTCGGGTGCGCGCCGGAGATGGCGGTCGACCTGATCCGGTGGGCCGCGGCGCACGGCCTCGACCCGGCCGGCATCTGTTTCCACGTCGGCTCGCAGCAGTTGGACCCGGGCCGCTGGGAGCCGAGCATCGCCGAGGCCGCCGCGATCTTCACCCGCCTGGGCGCCGACGGCATCACGTTGCGCCTGCTCAACTGCGGTGGCGGCTTCCCGGTCGACTACCAGACCGAGGTGGCCCCGATCGAGAAGTACGCGGCGGCCATCGACGCCGCCGTGGCGGCCCACTTCGGCGACCGGCCGGCGCTGATGATCGAGCCGGGACGCTACATCGCGGCCCCGGCCGGGGTGCTGCACACCGAGGTGGTGCTGGTGTCCCGCAAGTCGTACGCCGACGAGCCCCGCTGGGTCTACCTGGACGTGGGCCGCTTCGGTGGCCTGGCCGAGACCGAGGACGAGGCGATCCAGTACCGCCTGACCACCCCGCACGACGGCGCGATCACCGCCCCGGTCGTGCTGGCCGGCCCGACCTGCGACAGCGTCGACATCCTCTACCAGAAGGCGCACTACGAGCTGCCGCTGGCGTTGCGGCCGGGCGACATCGTGCAGATCCACGGCACCGGTGCGTACACGGCCACTTACGCATCGGTGGGCTTCAACGGGTTCCCGCCGCTGCGCACGGTGTGCCTGCCGCCGGTGGGGGGAGACGCCGATCGGTAGAGCCTCTTACAGTGTGCCCGTGGATCTCTTGCCGCAGTCCGAGGAGCAGGCCTACCGGCTGCTGGTGCGGATGGCCGGGGCCGGTGTCGAGGAGTTCGCGGAACGGGCCGGGATCGGTTCCGGCCACGCCCTCGCCGTGCTGGAGGAGTTACGACGCCGCGGTCTCGTGACGGCCGGCCCGACGTACCGTGCGTTACCGCCCGACGTCGCGCTCGGTGAGGTGCTGCTGCGCGAGCAGGAGCACCTCGAGTCCGCCCGGCACATGGTGGCCGCGCTCAGCGAGGAGTACCGCAGCAACACCCGCTGGCGCAGTGCCGAACACCTCATGGAGATCGTGGTGGGCGCACCCGCCCTGCGCGAACGGCTGCGCGAGATGCAGGACTCGGCCAAGGAGGAGATCCGCTGGTTCTGCCGGGCCAACCCGATCGCCATGTACGGAACGGAGAACGCCGAGGAGACGCCGGCGCTGACCCGCGGCGTGCGCTACCGGGCGATCTACGAGCGAGCGCTGCTCGACAAGCCCGGGGAACTGGCGAGCATCGTCGAGGCGGTGGGGATGGGTGAACAGGCCCGTACGCTGCCGGTCCTTCCCGTACGCCTGGCCATCGCCGACCGCAACCTGGCCATCTGCCCGCTCGTCCCGGATGCCGCCCGCGGCGCCGGGCAGCCCACCGCGGCGCTGATCCGGTCCTCCGAGCTGCTCGACGCGCTGATCGCGCTGTTCGAGAGCTACTGGGAGCGGGCGACGCCGCTGCTCGGCGAGTCGACCGACCAGCCCGACCGATTGCTGCTGTCCCTGGTGGTGGCGGGCATGCCGGACAAATCGATCGCCACCCACCTCCAGGTGAGCAAGCGGACCGTGCAGCGCCGCCTCGATCGCCTGATGCTGGTGGCCGGCGTGGACAGCCGGGCCGGCCTGGCCTTCCAGGCGGCAAAACGCGGGTGGCTCTGACCGCCGTAACCCAGCGGGATCATGACGGGTCCGCCGAGCCCGGCCGCACCGGCACTGGATACTGGGCCGCGTCCGTCCGCCGGGGGCGGCGGGCGGGGCGGCCGCGCGTGGCGGCGCGGGCCGGTGCGGCCGGGGGTATTGATGACCCCGCCGCGGCTGCGGCGCCGATCGGGGCGCCGGTCAGCACGGACAGTTGCCGCATGGTGGGTCTCCTTCGAGCAACCGGCGGTGGGGCAGCGGTTCAAATTTTGAAGACGTAGGGCGCCTTTCCGACAGACCCAGAACTGCCGCACCAGCGCCATGGCGCGATGTGGACACCGCCGTCATGACTCAGCGTTGACCAGAAGCTTGCGCAGCAGATCGGCGAGCGTCCGGCGCTCCTCGGCAGTCAGCGGTTCGAGGAGCCGGTTCTCGCCGCGGCCCTCGGTGCTGGCGTGCCGTTCGAACGCCGCATAACCGGCGTCGGTGAGCCGCACCTCGACCCGGCGCCGGTCGCCGCCCGGGTGGGTGCGGGTGATCAGGCCGGCGCTCTCGACGCCGGCCAGGCGGTTGGAGAGGGCGCCGCGGGTCAGGCCGAGCAGGTCGGCGAGCTGGGAAGGACTGGCCGCATAGGGCGGTCCGAGGCGGCGCAGGGTCAACAGGATCTTGAACTGCCAGAGCTTGAGGCCGCCCTCGGCCAGGGTCTCGCGGCGGTACTGCGCCGCGTACCGGGTCAGCGTGTGCAGCCGCGCGAAGATCGCCTCGGTGAGCGGGTCGAGCCAGTCGTGCTCGCGCTGCCAGAGCTCGACATGCCGGTCCACGGAGTCGCGCACGATGCCCCCTCGAAGTGATTTTCTTGTGGATAGTTTTTCGGAAAACTACCGTCCCGGCCATGACTACCAACGGGGCAGTGATCGCAGTGGACGAAGTGGTGGCGGCGGCGCGGGAGCTGGCCAACGCCGGGCGATGGGAACGGGCGCTGGCTCTCCTGGACGCGGCCGTGGTCGACCCGCCCGAGCGGGCGGCACTCGATCTCGCGGCGGCGGAGGTGGCCCTGGCCGGCGAGTGGTTCGCCGGCTCCGATGCGGGCGAACGGCTGGCCGCCTGCGGCCCGGAATCCGGGTGGCGGCTGGACTTCCTCCGGGTGCAGTACGACTACTTCCAACTGCTGCACGCCGAGGACGAACTGCGGCTCGGCCCGTGGGGCAAGGACCCGGCCGCGATCGCCGACCTCGGCCGGCGCGCGGTGGCCCTGCGGGAGCGGGCCGACGATGACAACCAGCGCGGCTGGGCGGAGATGTGCCTCGGCTGGATCGCCGACAACCTGCGGGCCGAACGCCAGGTGGCGCCGGCCCACTACGAGGCGGCGCTGGCGGTGGCCGGCCGCGACGGCCTGCTCGCCCGGGAGGCCCTGCGGCACCTCGGCGACCACGACTACGACGACGGCGACTTCGACGGCGCCCGGCACCGCTGGGAGCGGGCCACCGAGCTGGGCGCCGCCGCGGGCGCGGTTCCCGGCACGCTGTCGCAGCAGTTCCTGCTGGCCGCGCTGCACCGCCGGACGGGCGACGAGGCCGGCGCCCAAGCCCTCGCCACCGAGGTCGCCCGCTGGTCGGCGGCGATCGGCGCGACCCGCCTGCACGCCCGGGTAACCGCCTTCCTGGCCGGTGCCGACCCCCTGGCCGAACCCGAACACGACTAGGGTCGGGGCCGTGGGTGCACATCAGCTCTCCCGGGCGGAGGCGCGGCGGATCGCGGTGCGGGCGCAGCTGCTCGACGCCGCCCGCCCCGACGGGCTGCTCGACCTGGTGCACGGGCTGACCCTGCTGCAGTACGACCAGACCGCCGCGGTCGCGCCGAACGCGCACCTCGTCGCCTGGAGCCGGCTCGGCCCGGCATACTCGCCGGCCGACCTCACCGACGCGCTCGCCTCCCGGGAACTGCTGGAGCTGCGCGGTCTGATCCGCCCGGCGGCCGATCTCCCGCTCCACCGGGCCGAGATGGAGGCCCGGCGGGCTCAACCGCGGGAGTGGGTGCGGGCGAACGACGCGTGCCGCCGCGACATCCTGCGGCGTCTCACCGCCGAGGGGCCTTCGTCGGCGCGTGAGCTACCGGACACGTGCGTAGTGCCGTGGCGATCGACGGGCTGGACGAACGACCGCAACGTCATCCAGATGCTCGAGATGATGCTGGCCGCCGGTGAGGTCGCGGTGTCGTCCCGGCGGCGCGGCGAGCGGCTGTTCGACCTGGCCTCGCGGGTCTACCCGGACGCGCCCGCGATCCCGCTCGAGGAGGCCCGGCGACTCCGCGACGAGCGCCGGCTGGGCGCGCTGGGCATCGCGCGGGCACGGGCCGCGGAGACGATGATCGAGCCGAACGGGGTGGGCGAGGCCGGTGAGGAGGCGGTCGTCGAGGGCGTGCGCGGCCGGTGGCGGGTCGACCCGGCCCAGCTGGACCAGCCCTTCGAGGGCCGGGTGGCGCTGCTGTCCCCGTTGGACCGGCTCGTCTACGACCGGAAACGCATGGTCGATCTGCTGGAGTTCGACTACCAGCTGGAGATGTACAAGCCGGTCGCCAAGCGCCGCTGGGGTTACTGGGCGCTGCCGATCCTGGCCGGCGACCGCCTGGTCGGCAAGCTCGACGCCACCGCCGACCGCAAGGCCGGCGTGCTGCGAGTGGACGCCATCCACGAGGACGAGCCGTTCGACGAGGCCGAGCTGACCCGCGAGATCGAGTCGCTGGCCGAGTGGCTCGGCCTGGAACCAGCCGGATCGATCGCCGCCTAGACCGGCCGGAGACCGCGTAGGGCGAAGCCGAGCCGCCGGTCGTAGTCGGCCCGGGACTGGTGCGGGCAGGCCCGCACGATCGCGCCGCGTTCGAGGATCAGGTGGGTCAGGTCTTCCGGGGTGAGGTCGGCGCGGATCACGCCGGCGGCCTGGGCGTCGTGCAGCAGCCTGCGGGCGAACTCGCACGCGTGGTCGCACAGGATGCTCAGCGGTTCGGAGTCGGGCAGCGCTCGCATCAGCACGTCGTTGGCGGCCGGTTCGTCGAACTGGAGCAGCCAGATGCCGTGCAGGTAGGCCTCGAACCGGGCCAGTGGGCCGTCGAGCGCCTCGACCCGCTCGACGATGGCCCGGATCCGCTCGGCCACCAACTCGTCGACGACCGCGTCGATCAGCCCGCGCCGGCCGCCGAACCGGTGGTAGATGGTGCCCTTGCTGACCCCGGCGGCCCGGGCCACCTCGTCCATCGGGGTGGTCAGGCCGCCGGCGCGGAAGACGTCGAGGGCGGCCCGCCGGATGCCCTCGACGTTGCGCCGCGCGTCGGCTCGGAGCGTCATGCCGGCTGCGTCGCCCGGTCCTGCCAGGTCACGTCCAGGGCCTTGCGGAACGTCTCGATCGGCTGCGCGCCGGAGACCGCGCGCTTGTTGTCGAAGACGAAGAACGGCACCCCGGTGATGCCCAGCTGCTTGGCCCGCGCGAGGTCGGCGCGGATCTCCTTCTCGTACGCCCCGGTGGCCAGCACGTGGGCCGCCTCGGCCCGGTCGAGACCCTCCGCGGCGGCGAGGTCGGTGAGCACGGTGTGGTCGGCGAGGTTGAGACCCTCGGTGAACTCGGCCCGGAAGAGCCGGTCGACCATCGCGTTCTCCTGGCCGTGCGCCTTGGCCAGGTGGATCATCCGGTGCGCATCCAGCGTGTTGATCATCTGGGTCGACTCGAACCGGTAGTCGAGGCCGGACTGGGCGCCGCGGGCGGCCAGTTGCGCGTGCGAGCCCGCGATCTGGGCCTTGGGCATGCCGTACTGGTTGGCGAGGTAGTCGTCGGCGAGGACGGCCGCACCGACCGGGAAACCCGGGTTGAGCTGGAAGCTGTGGTAGCGGACCTGCACCGCCGAGCCGTGCGGGAACTGCTCGACGGCCTCGGCCAGGAGGGCGTGCCCGAGGTAGCAGAACGGGCAGACGACGTCACTCCAGACATCCACCACGACCGGCTCGGCGGCCGGGCCGAACACGCTGGCACTCATCAGTCACACGTCCCGTCAGCGGCGCAGACGCCGCCCTCGTCGGCCGACTCCACCATGATCAGCGGCGCGGGAGCGTCCTCCGGCTCCTGGGCCGTAGGCTCCGCTTCGGCAGTAGTTGACTCCATGGTCAAGAAGCTAGCTCGAACTTGACCCTACCGACAAGATGCCGGCTCTAGTCGCGGGCCTTGAGCTCGGCCAGCAGGCTGTCCCGGTCGGTCAGCACCTCGCCGAGGATGCGGCGGCCCGCGGCCAGCAGGTCGGCCACGGCCGGGGTGCTCAGGGCGTACATCACCAGGCCGCCCTCCCGGAAGCTGACCACGATGCCGGCCCGGCGCAGGACCGCCAGTTGCTGCGAGAGGCTCGACGGTTCCACGTCGATGTCGGCGAGCAGATCGCGGACCGGGCGCGGGCCGGCCTGCAGCAATTCCAGGACCCGGATGCGTACGGGATGGCCGAGGGTGCGGAACATCTCGGCCTTCGCCTGGTACAGCGGCACCGACATGCGCGTCCCCCAGGTTGTTCGCAGCGAGTAACCGCCTTCAACGCCGAACCGCCCGAATGGTTACGCGGATGAAGTGATGCGTAGTTGCAGAAGTCTGCAAGTCGGTTCTTGGCCGCGTCGAAGAGAAACACGGGCGGCGCCCGCCACATCGGACATCGTGTGCGCCGCGGTGCGGCCGGAGCCCGGCATGGTCGGTGAGACAACCGGACCCGGGGAAGGACGCCGATGGCAGAGATGGACGTGGCACTCAAGGACGCGATGCAGATCAGCGGCGCCATCGGTGTCGCTCTCGTCGATCACACCAGCGGGATGGCGCTGGGGACCGTCGGCGGTGGCAAGGATTTCGACCTCATCACCGCCGCGGCCGCCAACACCGACGTGATCCGGGCGAAGCTGCGCACCATGGAGATGCTCGGCCTGAACGAACCGATCGAGGACGTTCTCGTGACGCTGGGCTCGCAGTACCACCTGATCCGCCCGCTGACCGCGCGCTCCGGTCACGGGCTGTTCCTCTATCTCGCGCTGTACAAGGACCGGGCCAATCTCGCGATGGCCCGGCACCAGTTGCGCAACATCGAGCGAGCCCTGGAGATCTAGCTAGGGCTGCACCGGGTTCCAGCCGTCGGCGCCGGCCAAGTACTTCTGCGAGGTGTAGTTGGCCGCCGTCGACGCGCTCATCTGCGGGCGGTCGCTGGTGCCCTGGGTCGCGCCGGCGCCCGTGTTGGCGTACTCGTTGAAGCGGCACGTCTTCCAGGAGAAGCCGCTCATGTCCTGCCAGGCGCCGGCCTGCCGGACGTGGCTGCCGAGCGTCGACTCGCGGATCAGCACCTGGCCGATGGCGTCGCTCGCGCCGCCCGCGTGCCAGCACCGGCCGAGCGCCACGGTCTGCGCGGCCGACGGCCCCTGCAGCGCGGACCGGGTGATCAGGATCCCGTACGGGTTGGTGGCGTTCGTCGCGGCCGCGGTGATGTAGCCGTTGTTGCTGCTGCCCCGGTCGAGCGACTTGATCGTGGTGCTGTCGATGACGAGCGCGCCGTTGCCGTAGATGAAGTCGACGTCGCCCTCGATGTAGCTCTTGTAGACGTACTGCCGCACCTGCTTGCTGCCGGTGCCGCCCCAGGACAGGAACGTGTCCTGGTGGCCGAGGAGCCGCACGTTGCGGTAGACCTGCCGGTCGCCGCCGGCGTAGAGAGCGAGTGCCTGACTGCCGACGCCATACGTGTTGGCGATGGTCAGTCCGGTGATGGTGGTGTTGGCCGCCAGGTTCAGGACGGTCGCGCTGCCGGTGGCGCCGGCGGTGGACTGCGGCACGTTGCCGGTGATCACGATGTCCGACGAGGTGCCGGTCGCACCCTTGATGGTGATGCCGGACTTGCCGGCCGGGATCGAGACCTGCCCCTTGTAGGTGCCGGCTTTCACCGAGATGGTGTCGCCGGAGACGGCCTTGGCCAGGGCGGCCTGGATGGTGGTGTAGTTGCCGGACCCGTCGGCGGCCACCACGTAGGTGGTGGCCGCTTCCGCTTCCGCTGCCGTGGCCGTCGCCACGAGGGCGACGGCCGCGACGGTCAGGACGGCGAGCATGGGACGGCGCATGGGGGACCTCCTCCGTGCCCGCGGTTCCCACGATGCCGCGAGACGGATCGACAATGATGGATGAAATGTAGTGCAGGAAAGGCCTTACTCAAAGAACTTCAGGCTGAACCCGGTGTCCGTGGTCGCGCCCGGGACGTTCGCCCGGCGATAGGTCGTGCTGCCCCACCAGCAGAAAGATCCGGTGTACCAGTACCGGTTGCCCCACGAGTACGGCGTGCCCTTCGGCACCGCGTGGAACATCAGCGGAAACCGCGGCCCGGCCGGCGGCGACGTGGCGATGTCGCCGTTGAGCAGCACGAAGCTGTGGTGGCCCGGCCCGTTCACGTTGAGCGTCGGATCCCAGCCCGCCATCATCGTGGCCCGGTTCGAGCCGAACAGGCAGCCGTTCGACTTGTACCAGTCCCACACGTAGGTCGGGTCGCCGCCGGCCCGGAGCCGCAGCTCGGCCAGGCAGTACTGGTCACTCCAGCTGCCGTTCGCCGAATACACGACGTGCAGTTGCCCGTTCGGATCCTTGATCGCCTCGGGCGCCTCGTTGATGAACGGGTTGCCGACGACCCGTTCCCAGCTCTCCCGGGGTTGCGAGATGACGTAGCGGGCGCCGGTGGGCGTGGTCGGCGAACTCATCCGCGCGATGTACAGGTTCTGCTCGACGTTGGTGTCCCCGGCCCACCCCGACCAGACGAACCAGCGCTGCGCGTTGAAGGTGAACATCGTCCCGTCGATGGCCCACTTGTTGTCCGGCAGCGCCAGCTGCGTCTCGGCCGTGTAACCGCTGTCCGCGACGGCCGAGCTGATCACGAACATCCGGTGGGCGGCGCCGACCCCGGCCGTGAAGTAGATGTAGAACCGTCCGCCGTCCACGACGATCTCGGGCGCCCAGACCTCGCCCCGCCCACGGCTGTCGGACCAGACCTGCCGGGCGGTGGCCGAGGCGAGCGCGTCGGTCGAGCTTGCTTGGCGTACGGCGATCCCGCCGCCGGTGGATTGCACCGAGATGTAGGTGCCGCCGACCCGCAGAACGCTCGGATCAGCGGCCCGCAAACTGGTCTGGGCGGCGTCCGCGCCACCCGCGAGCACGACGGTGCCGGCCAGCGCGAGCAACAGCGCACCGGCGGCGATCAGGACTTTCTTCATGACTCACATCCGAGGGGGACGGCCTCCCGCTTCGACGCCGCACGGGGGATGGCGTCCGGCGCCGGCCGCGGCGGAGGCTGATCGGGGGATGCGGCCCGGGCCGTTTCGAGAGCGCTCTCTCCCGCCCAGCGTTTCCCGCCCAGTGATCGATGTCAATGTCCAAAGGGGCAGTCAGCGCCGTGCCCTACGGCAGCGACCAGCTCTGATCGGCTGCTCCGGTGCACGCCGTGACCTTTGTGGTCGCACCGAGCGAGCCGGGATCGGTCAGACACCGGCCGGTGGAGGGGTTGACCAGAGCGTTCGCGGCGGCGGTCCGCCACTGGGCGGCGGCCCGGTCGTCGCAAGCGGCGAGGCGGACCGTGGCGTCGCCGGTGGCCTGGGCGCATTTGCCGGCCACCCGCAGGGTGCCGTCGGTGGCCAGGGTGAAGTGCTGGACGTCGAGGTTGGCGCAGCTGTTCACCTGGATGGGGCTGCCGTCCAGGGCGAGCAGGCCGCCCAGCGCCAGACATCGGCCGCTCGCCGCGGTCACCGAGCCGGTGCGGTCGGACGCGGGCGGGGCCGGGGTCGCCGAAGCCGCCGCCGAGGGGACGGACGGCGAGGGGGCGGAGGGCGCCGGGATCGAGAGCGAGATCGAGACCGAGGGACTGGCCGACGGGCTGCGGCTGGTGGAGGCCGATGCCGACGGGTGGGCCGCTGCGGCGGGGCTGCCGGGCTGGCCGGGGGTGAACTGGGGCAGTGCGGTGCTGGGCTGCGCCGTCGTGTCCTTCGGGGCGAAGATCAGGTAGCCGGCCACGGCCAGCGCGACGGCCACGCCGCCGAGCAGGGCGAGCATGCGCAGCGCGAGGATGCGGCCGATGCCGGTGCGGCGCCGAGGCGGCGGGACCGGGTCGAGGAGGGCGGTGTCGTCGTCGACGACGGCCGGCTGGATCACTGTGAGTGCGTCGGCGGGATCGCGCGGCGTGGGGGTGGTGTTGACGTACGGGCGGACCAGGACGGGGTCGGGCCGCTCGGCGTCGTCATCCGGGGGATTGGTCATGTCAGCGCCTTGAGAGGAACGGGAGACGGCAGACGACCATACGCGAAATGCCCCCGAATCGATCAAACGGGCGGGAGGGGCCGGCCGCGTCCCCCGCTCCGGGGCCGCGGCCGGCAGGCTCTCATTCCACGGTGACCGACTTGGCCAGGTTGCGGGGCTGGTCCACGTCGTACCCGCGGGCGGTGGCGATCTCGCAGGCCAGGATCTGCAGGGGCACGGTGGTCATCAGCGGGGCCAGCAGGGTGGGCACCCGCGGCACGCGGATCACGTCGTCCGCGTACGCCTCGACCGACTCGTCGCCCTCCTCGGCGATGACGATGGTTCGCGCGCCACGGGCGCGCACCTCCTGGATGTTGGAGACCACCTTGTCGTGCATGGCGGACGACGGCACCACGCAGATGACCGGGGTGCCGTCGTCGATCAGGGCGATCGGCCCGTGCTTGAGCTCGCCGGCCGCGAAGCCCTCGGCGTGCATGTAGGCGAGTTCCTTGAGCTTGAGCGCGCCTTCGAGGGCCACCGGGTAACCCACGTGCCGGCCGATGAACAGCACCTGCCGGGCCGAGGCGAGGTCGCGGGACAGCTTGCGCACCGGGTCCATCTGGTCGAGCAGGCCGCGCAGCAGGTCGGGGGTCTGCTGGAGCTGCCGCACGACGGCACCGACCTCGTCGGGGTACATGATGCCGCGCACCTGGGCGAGGTAGAGGCCGATCAGATAGCAGGCCACCAGCTGGGTCAGGAAGGCTTTGGTGGAGGCGACCGCGATCTCCGGCCCGCCGTGCGTGTAGAGCACGGCGTCGGACTCGCGCGGAATGGTCGAGCCGTTGGTGTTGCAGATCGCGAGCACGCGGGCGTTCTGCTGTTTCGCGTGCCGCAGCGCCATCAGCGTGTCCATGGTCTCGCCGGACTGGCTGATCGCGATGACCAGGGTCGAGCGGTCCAGGATCGGGTCGCGGTAGCGGAACTCGCTGGCCAGCTCGACCTCGCAGGGAATGCGGGTCCAGTGCTCGATCGCGTATTTCGCCACCATGCCGGAGTGGTACGCGGTGCCGCAGGCGACGATGAACACCTTCTCGACGTCGCGCAGGTCCTGGTCGCTGAGGCGTACCTCGTCGAGGGCGATGCCGTTGTCGGTGAGCCGGCCCAGCAGGGTGTCGGCGATGGCCTGCGGCTGGTCGGCGATCTCCTTGAGCATGAAGTGGTCGAAGCCGCCCTTCTCGGCGGCCTTCGCGTCCCAGTCGATGTGGAAGTCGGTGCCGGTGGTCGGCACGCCAGCGAAATCCATGATCTCGATTGACGAAGGGGTGATCACCACGACCTGGTCCTGGCCGAGTTCGATCGCCTCGCGGGTGTGGGCGATGAAGGCGGACACGTCGCTCGCGAGGAAGTTCTCGCCGTCGCCGCGGCCCACCACCAGCGGCGAGTTGCGCCGGGCGCCGACCACCGTGTCCGGATCGTCGGCGGCGACCGCGAGCAGCGTGAACGCACCTTCGAGCCGGAGGCAGACTCGCCGCATGGCTTCGGGCAGCGGTGCGTCCTCCGCCGCCAGCAGGTGCGCCACGACCTCGGTGTCGGTGTCGCTGGCGAACTCGACCCCATCAGCCTCCAGCAACGCGCGCAGCCGGGCGAAGTTCTCGATGATGCCGTTGTGGATGACCGCGATCCGGTTGTCCGCCGACAGGTGGGGATGGGCGTTCCGGTCGGTCGGGCCGCCGTGCGTCGCCCACCGGGTGTGCCCGATGCCCGTGGTCCCGATCTCGAGCTTTCCGGCGGTCAGCGCTGCCGAGAGGTTGGCGAGCTTGCCCGCTCTCTTCTCCATCAGCAACTCGCCGCTGTCGGTGACCACGGCTACCCCGGCCGAGTCGTAGCCGCGGTACTCCAGCCGCCGCAGCCCGTCCACCACGATGTCCACGGCCGTCCGCCGGCCCGCATATCCCACGATTCCGCACATGCCGGCCAAGTTAGCCAGGCTGACCAGCGGTTTCGCTGTGTGCGGACTACGCGTCTCCTGTCGGCAAACGGCTTCCCAACAGGGCATTCAATCCACCGGTACGGCGTAGCTTCTGCCAGCCGAGCCGGATGCCGCCCAGTGCCGCGAGCACCGACTGGATCAGCACGAGGTACATCAACTGGCGGTAGACGAACTGCTGCAACGGCAGCCGCCAGAGCGGTTTCAGCGACTCCCGGTCGAGCCGGAAAGCGTAGATCGTGCTGGCCAGCTGCACGAGGAGCATGGCCAGCCAGGCCAGCGCGGTCTTCAGCGGGTCGAGGAAGAACAGGCCGTAGATCAGGAACACGTCGATCAGCGGGGACAGCAGCGGCAGCAGCGTCTGGAACAGGGTCATGTTGACCAGGCCGCGCCGGCCGAACTTGCCACCGGTGCCGCCCTCGACCAGCGTGCGGCGGTGTTTCCACATCGCCTGCATGGTGCCGTAGCTCCAGCGGTAGCGCTGCCGCCACAGCTGGGACATCGTCGACGGGGCCTCGGTCCAGGCGCGGGCCTGCTCCTCGTAGACCACCCGCCAACCGGCCCGGATGATCGCGATGGTCAGGTCGGTGTCCTCGGCCAGGGTGTCGTCGCTGAGCCCGTTGACCTGCTTGAGCGCCTCGGTGCGGAAGGCGCCGATGGCCCCCGGGACGGTGGACATGCAGTGCATGACGTCATACGCCCGGCGGTCGATGGAGAAGCCGACGACGTACTCGATGTGCTGCCAGAGGGCGACCATGCCCTTGCGGTTGGCGACCTTGGCGTTGCCCGCGACCGCGCCGACCTCGGCGGTGGCGAACGGCTGAACCAGCAGCCGTACGGTGTCCGGTTCGAAGACGGTGTCGCCGTCCATCATGATGACGACCTCGGTGTCGGCGTGCGCGATGCCGGTGTTCAGCGCCGCCGGCTTACCGCTGTTCGGCTGCCGGACCACGGTGACGTTCGGATACCCGAGGGCGTCGGCGATGTCCGCGGTGCCGTCGGTCGAGCCGTCGTCGATCACCACGATCCGGATCGGGTGGGTGCTCGCCACCAGCGACCGCAGGGTGTCGGCGATGATCTCCTTCTCGTTGTACGCGGGCACCAGCACGGTCACCGGTTTCGTGTACGGCTCGCCCCACGCCCCCGTCTTCTTCCGCCGGGCGTGTTTGCGGCCGAGCACGATCACCAGGATGAGCCGGGCCACGGTGAGCACGCCGAGCAGCAGCAACAACCACGAGAAGAACACCGTGGTGTGGATGGCCACCTGCACAGCGCCGACCAGGCCGAGGCCGAGTGCCCGGTCCTTGCCGGAGGCGGTCGGGTTGACCGTCGTCATCCCGGTGAGCGCCGAGACCGTGGTGAAGGTGTAGCCCGCGTTCTTCAGCGTCGGGATGACGGTCTCCAGCGCGGTGGCGGTCTTCGATCGGTTGCCGCCGCCGTCGTGGAACAGCACGATCGCGCCGGCGTCGTCGTCCGGGGTGGTCGCCGTGAGGATGTCGTCGATGGTGGTCGCGGACTCCCAGTCCCGGCTGTCCAGGTCGTTCACAACGGTCAGGTAGCCGCGTTTGCCCATGTCGGTCATCACCGACCAGACGTTGTTGTCGATCGCCTTCACCGTCGACGAGTACGGCGGGCGGAAGATCACGCTGGTGACGCCGGCCGCCCCGGCCAAGGCGAACTGGGTCTCCTGCATCTCCACCTCGCGCCGCCACTCGTTCTTGGTGGACAGGTCGGGGTGGGTGAACGTGTGGATGCCGATCTCGTGCCCGGCGTCCTGTACGTCCTGCACCAGGTCCGGATAGCGGCTGACCTCGGAACCGATCATGAAGAACGTGGCCGGGACGTCGTACTTGGCCAGGACGTCCAGGATCTCCGGGGTGTACTTCGGGCTCGGCCCGTCGTCGAAGGTCAGCACGATCTGGTTGTCCGGCACGCTGACCGTGGTCGTGGTGCTGCCGTCGGTCTGGATGATCGGTCCGCCGCCGTCAAGTACGTCGCTCGGCACGTCGGACGTCTGCGCGGTCGCCTCGGCCGCGCCGTCCTGGGTGAACTCGCCCTCCACCAGGCCGTTGACCGCGAGGATCGCCGCGAACAGAACGAGTACGACGGTCAGGACGATCCAGCGCGGGCGCGGCACCGGTATGCGCCGCCGTACTGGCGCGGACGTCTCGACGGACACAGAGTTTCCAATCCCCCAGAGGGCAGACGCTGGCTCATCGCCCTGATCGGCCGGGCCGAGACGTTTCTGAGTCGTTCGCGGCGATTGCCGGGTAGGGGAGTGGGATAGTTCGAGGGTGCGCCTGACGTGCGGCCTGGCCGCGGCAGCCCTGCTCGTGACCGTCGCGGGCTGTTCCGGCGACTCGGATTCCGATTCCGGTAGCGGCACGTCAGCGACCGCGACGGCGAGCGCCACCGTCACGACCGCGCCGGTCGTCGCGCCCTATGTCGACATCGTGAGCGGCACCGCCGACATCACCGCGATTCACACGGCGACCGGACAGGCCGATTTCACGGCGGCCTTCGTGCTGGCGGACAGCGCCAAGACGTGCACGCCGACCTGGGGCGGCACGGCGGCGATCGACGACAGCACGATTGCCGCGGCGATCGCCAAGATCACGGCGATCAGCGGCGACGTCATCGTGTCCACCGGCGGCGAGACCGGCACCTATCTGGAGAACGTCTGCTCGGCCGACGAGCTGGCCGCCGCGTACGAGAAGGCGCTGGACGTCGCGGGGAGCAACTACCTCGATGTCGACATCGAACAGACGGTGACCGCCGCGACGATCATGACGGCGCTGTCCACCGTGCAGAAGGCGCGCGGCACCGCGATCACCCTGACCCTGCCGGTCGGCGGCGAGTCGGTCGGTCTGACCGACACCGCGATCGCGCTGCTGCAGAGCGCGGAGGACGCCGGCCTGGACGTCACGGTCAACGCGATGATCATGAACTTCACCGGGACCGGCAGCGACTGGGGCGCCGCGCTGACCACGGCGACCGAGTCGGTGAAGGCGGATGTGGCGGGTGTCTGGTCCGATCTCACCGACACCGAGGTGTACGCCATGCTCGGCGTCACCCCGATGATCGGGGCCAACGGCCTCGGCGGCCCGACCACGGTGGCGAACGCGAAGACGCTGCTCACCTACGCCAAGGAGAAGGGGCTGGGGTTCGTCCGGTTCTGGTCGGTGAACCGCGACAACGGCGACTGCACCGACGGCTCGGTGAGCAGCAAGTGCAGCGGCATCAGCCAGACCGACTACGCCTTCACCGATCTGTTCGCCGACTACACGGGCTAACTGGAGGACGAAGCCGAGGCCGACGCCGTCGCGCTGGTGGTGGCCAGGGTCGAGACGGTGGCCTTGGTGGTCAGGCCGGCATCGGAGGCCTGGACCACGCTGGTGCCGACCACCGCGATGTAGAAGGCCGCGAAGATCGCCACGAAGAAGCCGAAGATCGCTAAGAGGCGCTTCCGGCGACCCGTGGAGTCGACGAAAACCTGTGGGGCGGCCTCGGTGGCGGGCATGACGGCCGTACGAATCATGGTTATTTTTCCTTTCCGGGTGTTATGCGTCCTTGGCAACACTAGGAAGGAATTCTTTGAGTCCCCTTTGCCGTTCCTCCGCACTCTCTGTGATCGGACAGCCGGTAACTCTTAGTAATACACATCTGACGGCATCAGGATCTGGTCACGAAAAGACTGCGGAGAGTAGTTGTCGCATTTGGGAGAAAAGAGCGGGCTGCTATTGACTGATCTCGATCGTATGATTCGACAAAGTCCCTGAGGTAAGCGCATTCCTGAGGAGATGGCGATGATGCTGATGATGGCGGCCGCAGCGGCGATGGCGCTCGCGGTGCCGGGCGGTGGCGCACCGGGCACCACGACCCGCCCGGTCCTCTCCCACACCGAGGCCCGGCCGTTCACGCCGGAGAACTACTTCCGCTATTCCGGCCTCTACGCCGCGCCGGTCGCCGATCCGTGGCGCCCCAGACCGATCGCCACCGGCCGCCCCGACTACCTGGTCGGCGGCCACGGCTTCACGACCGTGCAGGAGGCGGTCAACGCCGCCTACCGGGACGGCGGCGCCGCCCGCCGCTGGATCGGCATCCTGCCCGGCACCTACACCGGCACGGTCCTCATCCCGGCCGGCTCGCCGCCGCTGACCATCTTCGGCCTCGGCCGCCCGGCCGACGTGCGCCTCGAGTTCACCGTCGACGCCACCATCACGCCGGCCGCCTGGGCCGCCCTGGTCAACGCCGACGGCCGGTACGCCGAGGGAGACCCGGCCTGGCCGATGTTCCAGTCCTGCGCCACCAAGACCAGCGCCACCGCCGGCCTGTGCGCCACCGTGGTCTGGGCGCAGAGCACCGATCTCCAGCTCCGCGGCCTGACCATCACGAACACCCTGCTCGACACCGTCGACCGCGGCACGCACCAGGCGCTCGCCCTGCGCACCGACGCCGACCGCACGCAGCTGGAGAACATGCGGCTGATCTCCCGGCAGGACACCTTCCTGGCCAACGCCGACGACGTCACGAGAATCGCCCGGGTGTCGGTGCGGGACAGCTACATCGAGGGCGACACCGACTTCGTGTTCGGCCGGGCCGCCACCGTCTTCAGCGACACCCACTTCCACCTGGTCTCGTCGCGCAAGGCCTCGGGCGGCGTCGTCTTCGCACCGAACACCGCCCCGAACTATCCGTATGGTTTCCTGGTCATCCACTCGCGGATCACCGCCGACGCGGCCTACCAGGCGGCACCGACCGGTTTCCTCGGGCGGGCCTGGGACCAGGGTGCGAGCGCCACCGGTTACCTGCCCGGCATCACTCCGAACGGCCAGCTGGTGATCCGGGACAGCCTGATCGGCGCGGGCTACAACACGGTCACCCCGTGGGCGCCGGCCGCCACCACGGCCCGCCCGTTCGCGGCCCGCATCGACGAGGGCCGCGACCTGAACGACGTCAACTACAACCGGCTGTGGGAGTACCGGAACAGAAGCTGAAGTCGGCCACCTGGTCCGCGGACAGCCCACCGGCCTGCAACTCGGCGAGGCCGTCGGTGACCCGCTTCTGGTCGAGGCGCCCGAGTGGCTCGGCGTACGGCTTCATCGCCTCGATCTCGCCGACGGCCGCGGGAATCGCGGCCGTCGGTTCGGCCCGGTTGAGGATCTCGGCGGCCTCCTGCGGATGGTCCAGGGTGTACCGCAGGCCCTTCGGGGCGGCGGTGGTGAACCGCTGGACCAGGTCGCGATCGCTACCGATCAGGCCGGCCTGGGTGACGATGACGTTGCCGTAGAGGTTCTTCAGGTAGTCGCTGTACGGCAGGACGGTGACCGACTTCTTCGACGTGGTCTCCAGCGCCTTGCGGCTGAGCAGGAACGTGCTGATCGCGTCGACCCTCCGCTGGGCCATCAGCCCGTTCAGAGCGGTGGGCTGGGTCCCCTGGATCGTGACCGAGGCGGGATCGAGGCCGGCCAGTTTCGCGTAGGCCGGGAAGAGCACCTCGCTGACCGAGCCGGTGGCGGTCGCGACCGTCCGGCCCTTCAGATCGGTGGGCTTGGTGATGCCGGTGTCCGCGGTCGTCATGATCGAGACGAGGGTCTGCTGGTGGATGGCCGCGACCGCCCGCCAGTCGGTGAACTTCCGCTGACCGGCCAGCAGCTCGGCGCCGGCGAAGTCCATGGCCGCGAACTGCGCCTCGTTCGCCTTGAGCATGGTGAGGTTGGGAACGTTGCCGGTGCCCTTCTGGATGTCGACCTCGATCCGGGCCTCGGCGAAGTAGCCCTTGTCCCGGGCCACCCAGATGAAGGCGTCCCGCCCGACCGCCCCGAACCCGGTCGCATAGGCAACCTTGTCCGGCGCCGCGTCCGGTTTGTCGGTGCAGCCGGCGGTGGTCGTCAACAGGGCGAGCGCGACCGCGGCAGCCTTGAACCTCATGGCTGTTACCGGATGGAGGTGCAGGACGAGGGCCGGGCGGTCACCGTCGCCGCGGTTCCCGGCAAGCACGGTGCCCAGCACATCGCCGCCTGGTTCGCCCGGCCCGGCCGGGCGCCCGTCACGGTGTCCTTCGGACACGACCCGCTGCTGCTCGCGCTGGGCGGGACGGAGGTTCCGCTGGGCGTTTCCGAGTTGGAGTACGCCGGTGCCGTCGCCGGCGAACGGGTGCCGGTCGTCCTCGCCCCGGACACCGGACTGCCCATCCCGGCCGGCAGCGAGCTGGCCGTCGAGGGCTGGCTGCGCCCCGGGCAGACCCGCGAGGAGGGCCCGTTCGGCGAGTGGACCGGCTACTACTCGGGTGCCCGCCGTCCCGATCTGTGCCTGGAGATCACCCGGCTCTACCACCGCGACGATCCGATCCTGCTCGGCGCCCCGCCCGGCCGCCCGCCGCACGACTACTCGTACATGCGGACCGTGCTCAAGTCGGCGATGATCCACGACGAACTGGTGGCGACCGGCGTACCCGGCGTCGCCAAGGCCTGGGCGCACGAGGCCGGCGGCGGCCGGCTCTTCGTCGGTGTCGCCATCGAGCATAAGTACGCCGGGCACGCCGCCAGGTCGGCCACCTCACCGCGCAGCTCCCGGCGGCGGCCTACATGAACCGGTACGTCGTCGTGGTCGACGACGACATCGACCCGGCCGACCTGGACCAGCTGATCTGGGCGATCTCGACCCGCACCGACCCGGCCGAGGACATCGAGCTGCAGCGCCGCACCCGGGGCAGCCGGCTCGACCCGATGCTGCCGGCAGGCGCGGCCCCGTTCAACAGTCGCGCGGTGATCGACGCCTGCCGCCCGTGGGAGCGGCTGGCGTCGTTCCCCCGGGTCGCCGAGAGCGACCCGGCCTACTTGGCCGAGGTGCGGGCCCGCTGGGCCGGCGTTCTCGGTTGAGACCACCACATCGACAGGAACACGCCGGTGAACACCAGCAGCGCGGCGGCCAGCACGAACCAGACGGTGATCTCCACCTTCTGCTGGTGCAGGCCGATCTCCCGGGGCAGGTCGTCGAGGACGTCGACGAGCTGGTCGGAGTCCTCGGCCCGGAAGTAGCGGCCGCCGGTGGTGTCCGCGACGTTCTGCAGAGCGTCCTCGTCGATCTGCTGGTTGCGGCCACCACCGCCGCGGCCGCCGCCGAAGCCGCCACCGCCCATGAACGAGTCGCCGCTGACCTGGTCGGCCGTGCACACCATCGGGGCCGGCGTGGTGGTGCCGAAGCCGATCGTGAAGACCCGCACCTTGCGGGCCGCCGCCTGTTCGGCCGCGGTCTCCGGGTCGACGCCGGTGGTGTTGGAACCGTCGGTGAGCACCACGATGGTGTCCGGCTGGTAGTCACCGAGCGTGCCCGGGTCGGCGTCACCGAGGTCGACCCCGGTCTTCGCGACGTTGGGGTTGTGCTCGGCGATCGCGTCGATCGAGGTGAGGATGGCCTGGCCGATCGCCGTACCCCGGGCGGTCTTCAGGGTGTCGATCGCGTCGAGCAGCGAGTCCTTGTCGGTGGTCGGCGCGACCAGCAGGCCGGCGATGCCGGAGAAGGCGACCAGCCCGATCTGGGTGCCGTCGCTCTGCTTCTTGATGAAGTTGCGGGCCGCCTCGGTGGCCACGGTCAGCCGGTTGGGGCTGATGTCGGTGCTGCACATCGAGCCGGAGACGTCGATGGCCAGCAGGATCGAGGTGTTATTGGACGGCACCGACACCGTCGCCTGCGGCCGGGCCAGACCACCGGCCAGCACGATCAGGCCGCCCAGGAACAGCCAGACCGGCACCCGCCGGCGCCACGAACTGCGCCCGGGGACGGCGGCCCGGATCAGGGCGACGCTGGAGACGACCACCGCCGAGCGTTTCCGCCGCCGGTTCATCCACCACCGCACCGCGAGAAGCAGCGGCACGGTCAGGAGCGCGAGCAGCGCCCACGGCCAGCTGAGCGACATCAGACGATCCTCCCGTGCCAGCGGGTGCCGAGCAGCGCGCCGAGCGCGAGCAGCAGCAGGGCGGCGCCGGCGAACGGCGCGGTCAACTCGAGCGGCTCTTTCTTGCTGGTCAGGCGCAGGTCGATGGACTTGGTGGTGTCGGCCAGTGCACCGGCGTCGCCGGCCTGATGGTACGACCCGCCGGTGACCTGGGCGATCGACGTCAGCGCGGCCTCGTCCATGGTGGCGGCGAGTTGGAAGCCGTCCACCTCGACGGTGCCGCCCTTGGCGGTACCCACGCCGACGGTCTGGATGCGCACCCCGGCCGCCGCGGCGAGTTCGGCCGCGGCCTCGGCGTCCGGCCCGCCGGTGTCCGCCCCATCGGAGAAGACCACGATGGTCGCCGACGGCCAGTAACCGAGGTTGGGGGCCGCGGCTCCGTCCTGCGGGAGCGTCACCGGTTTGCCGGTGATCGTGCCGAGGCCGACCAGAATGGCCTGGCCGAGCGAGGTGCCGCCGCTGGCGGCGGCCCGGTTGATCGCGGCCAGTGCGAGCGTGTGGTCATCGGTCGGTGCCTGGGTGAGCAGGGCCTGCTCGCCGAAGACCACGACGCCGACGTCGACCGAGTCGGGCTGCTCCTCGACGAAGCCGACCGCCGCCTGCTGGGCCGCGGCGAGCCGGGAGGGCTGCACGTCGGTGGCTTTCATGCTGTTGGAGATGTCGAAGGCGAGCAGCACGGTGCCGGACACCCGCGGCACGGCCACCTCGGCCTGCGGGCGGGCCAGGCCGATGAGCAGGATCGGCAGGGCGGCGAGCAGCAGGGCGTAGGGCAGGTGGCGGCGGATGGTGGCGCGCCGGGTGGTCCCGCCGGCCAGCGCTCCGAACCCGGCCGCGGTGAGGACGGCGGTGCGGCGGCGCTGCAACATCACGTACGCCGTGATCGCGCCCGCCGTGACCAGGACGGCCACTGCGATGATCATGGGGTAGAGAAAGGTCACCGGCGCACCCGCCCCGAGCGCCGGACCATGGTCACCAGCGAGGCGAGCAGGTCCTGGTCGGTGGTGATGCGGTGGGCGTCGACGCCGGCCTGTCGCATTCCCTCGGCCAGTTCCGTCTCGCGGGCGTCGACCTGGGCGGACAGTCGGCCGCGTAGCAGCGGGTCACTGGTGTCGACCAGGAGCTGTTCGCCGGTTTCGGCGTCCTCCACCAGGATCACGCCGAGGTCGGGCAGGTCGAGCTCGGCCGGGTCGACGACCCGGATCACCACGACCTCGTGGCGGTGGGTGAGCCGGGCGAGTGGTTTGTGCCAGCCGGGGTCGCCGATGAAGTCGGACATGACGAAGATCAGGCTGCGCCGCCGCGCGGTGGTGGCCGCCGCCAGGTGCAGCATTTTGGACAGATCTGTGGTCTTGCCCCGTTTCGCCGGGGCGGACGGCCGCAGCAGCTCGTGGGTGAGGCGCAGGATCTGGTCGCGGCCGGTGCGGGGCGGGATGACCAGGTGGTGGTCGTTGTCGAAGAGGATGGCGCCGACCCGGTTGCCGCCCTGGGAGACGACCCGGCCGAGGCTGACGGCGAGTTCGGTGGCGGTGGATTCCTTGCCGGCGGCCTGGCCGAATTTCATCGAGGCGGAGCGGTCGATGACCAGCCAGGCGGTCATCTCCCGGTCCTCGGTGTAGAGCCGGACGTACGGTTCGTCGGCGCGGGCGGTGACGTTCCAGTCGATGTGCCGGACGTCGTCCTCGGGGGTGTAGTGGCGCAGGTCGGTGAAGTCGAGGCCGGTGCCGTGCCAGACCGTGCGGTAGGCACCCTGCAGCCGGCCGTCGAGGCGGCGGCCGAGTCGCCATTCCAGGCGTCGTAGCAGGCGGTCCGGGGTGGTGGTCACCTCAGCGGCCCCGGCCGGCCGGCTCGGGGATGGCCAGGTTCGCCATGATCTTCGACAGGATGACGTCGGGGGTGATGTCGTCGGACAGCGCCTCGTAGGACAGCACGAGCCGGTGCCGCAGCACGTCGGGGGCGAGGTCGGTGATGTCGTCGGGCACGACGTATTCGCGGCCGCGGATGAAGGCGAGCGCGCGGGCGGCGAGGACGAGGCTGATCGAGGAGCGGGGCGAGGCACCGAAGGTGACGTAGCGGGCCAGGTCGGTCAGCCCGATCCGGGCGGGTTCGCGGGTGGCGTGGGCGACCTGCACGGCGTACTCGATCAGGGACGGGTCGACGTAGACCTGGTCGGCCTGCTGTTGCAGGCTGATCAGGGTGGCCGGGTCGATGATCCGCTGGATGACCGCGGCGGGGGCGAGGGCCCGCTCGACGACGACGAATTCCTCGGTGACGCTGGGGTAGCCGACCAGGACTTTCATCATGAACCGGTCGACCTGGGCCTCGGGCAGCGGGTAGACGCCCTCGTTCTCGATCGGGTTCTGCGTCGCCATCACCAGGAACGGGTTGGGCAGCTTGTGGGTCTCGCGGCCGATGGTGACCTGCCGCTCCTGCATCGTCTCGAGCAGTGCGGACTGGACCTTGGCGGGGGCCCGGTTGATCTCGTCGGCGAGCAGCAGGTTGGTGAAGACCGGACCCAACTGCACCTGGAACTCGCCGGTCGGCTGGTGGTAGACGCGGGTGCCGACGATGTCGGCCGGCACCAGGTCGGGAGTGAACTGGACCCGGTGGAAGTCGCCGCCGATCGCCGTCGCGAGGGATTTCACCGCGAGCGTCTTGGCCACGCCGGGCACACCCTCGACCAGGATGTGGCCGCGGGCGAGCAGGGCCACGATGAGTCGTTCCAGCAGCACGTCCTGGCCCACGATGGTCTTCTTGACCTCGTAGAGCACCTTCTCGATCGGGCCGGCGGACGCGGTCGGAACCGCGGCGTCGTTCCAGTTCACGTGCTTCTCCTCAGGGTTCACAGGGGCGGGGTCTGGCCGTCGCCCTGGCCGGTCGCGCCGAGCGCGGCGCCGATCGGGACGGCGAAGCCGATGCCGATGAAGGTGCCGGCGTCGGTCGGGTTGGCCAGCGCCACCACGATGCCGGCGACCTGGCCGCGGTCGTTGATCAGCGGGCCGCCGGAACTGCCCGGGTTGACCGCCGCGTCGAACTGGATGAGCCCGGCGATGTCGCCGTCCTCCTCGCGGGACATCACCCGGTCGAGGCCGGAGACGACGCCGCTGGTGGTGCTGAAGGTCAGCCCGAGCGGGTTGCCGATGGCCACCACGTCGTCGCCGACCTGGAGGCCACCGCCGAGGGTGGCCGGAACCAGGGTCTCCGGCAGTTGGGCCGGGGTGAGGGTGGCGATGTCCTGCTTGACGTCGGCACTGGCCACCTCGGCCGCCGAGGTGGTGCCGTCGGCATAAGTGATCTTGATGGCGACCGCGCCGTCGACGACGTGGGCGGCGGTGAGGATCGTGCCGTCGGCGTTGGCGATCACGCCGGTGCCGGTGGACGACTCCGCCATGCTCTTGGCGTTGGCCGAGGTGCCGGCCTTACCGGTCGAGGTGATCCGGACGACCGAGGGCAGCACGGTCTGGTAGGTCTCGGCCACCGTGAGCGGTGCGTCCGATGCGGAGGGTGACGCCTGCGGGCGGGCGGCCGGTTGTTCCGGCGAGGAGTCCTCGCCGCGGAAGACGACCAGGCCGGTGATCACCACGGCCCAGACGGCGAGCGCCCCGATCAGCAGCTTTCGCCGCGTGGCGGGGCCGGGCGCAGTCCATCGGCGCGGCGGCGGGTCCGGCTCGGGCGACGGCGGTGAGCCGTCGCCCTGCACCGTAATCACGGGCTGCATTTCTCGACTGTAGGAGCGATTTCTCAAAGTTGGTTGAGAGTCGCCTACGAATTCCTGACCCGCCAGATCAGGTCAAACGCCGATAACGTCGCACCGCGAGCGGTACGAATACCGTGAGTAACAGAACCGGCCACGCGATCGCCGGCCAGAGCGCACCGCCCTGTCCCGGATTGCCGAACAGCTCCCGGGTCGCCGCGGCGGTGGCCGACAGCGGGTTCCACTCGGCGACGATGCCGAGCCAGTCCGGCATCGTCTCGGGCGCGGCGAAGATGCTGGACAGGAACGCCAGCGGCCAGACCAGGATCTGCACCGCCATCAGCATCTCCGGTTTGCCGGCCACCAGGGCCAGCCAGATGCCGAACCAGAGCAACGAATACCGCAGCAGGAGCAGCAGACCCACCGCGAGCACCGCGTCGACCGGCCCGTCGTGCCAGCGCCAGCCGACCGCGAGGCCGCAGGCGATCAACACGGCCAGGCCGGCCGCGGCGTACAGCATGTCGGCCACGCTGCGCCCGGTCAGCACGGCGGCCGACGAGATCGGCATGGTGCGGAACCGGTCGGTGACACCGCGCCCGACGTCGGTGGTCACCGCCTGGAACGTGCTCTCCAGCCCGAACGCCATGGTCAGCACGAACATCCCGGGCAGCAGGAACTCCCGGTAGTCGCCGCCGCCCGGCACCGACATCGCTCCGCCGAACAGGTAGGCGAACATCAACAGGATCATCACCGGGAAGAACAGACCCAGCGCCAGCTGGGCCGGTTGGTTGCGCCAGTGCAGCAGTGTCCGCCGGGTGAGGGTCCAGCTGTCATTGACGTACGCCGTCATCGCACGCTCCTTTCGGTGAGCTCGAGGAACGCCTCGTCGAGGGTCGGCCGGCGTAGCGCGATGTCCTCCACGTCGCCCAGTTCGCGGGCGGCCCGGGTCAGCGCCGTCATCCGGTCGCCGACCGGCACGCTGATCTGCCGCCGGTCCCGGTCGAGCTGAGGTTCGCCGGTGCCGATCCCGGCCAGCAGTTCCGCGGTCCGCTCCAGGGAGCCGGCGTCGCGCACCACCACATCGAGGTGGTCGGCACCCTTCAACTCGTCGGGGGTGCCGGTCGCGATCACCCGGCCGCGGTCGACCACGGTGAGCGCGTCGGCCAGCTGGTCGGCTTCCTCCAGGTACTGCGTGGTCAGCAGGACCGTGGTGCCCTCGGTGACCAACGACCGGATCTCCCGCCACACCTCGTTGCGGGCCCGCGGGTCGAGCCCGGTGGTCGGCTCGTCGAGGAAGAGCACGGCCGGCCCGATCAGCAGCCCGACCGCGAGGTCGAGCCGCCGGCGCATGCCGCCCGAATACTTCGCCGCGGGTCGGTCGGCGGCCTCGGTGAGCCCGAACCGGTCGAGCAGTTCGCCGGCCCGGCCGCGGGCGACCGCCGCACCCAGGTGGTGCAGCCGGCCGAACATCTCCAGGTTCTGCCGGCCGCTGAGCTGCTCGTCGACGCCGGCCTGCTGGCCGACCAGCCCGATCCGGGTGCGCACCCGGTCGGCCTCCCGGACGACGTCGTGCCCGGCCACCCGGGCCTGCCCGGCGTCCGGCCGCAGGAGCGTGGTGAGGATCCGCACCGCGGTGGTCTTGCCGGCGCCGTTGGGGCCGAGCAGGCCGTGCACGGTGCCGGTCGGAACGGTGAGATCGAACTCCACGAGAGCGGTGGTTTCGCCGAATCGCCTGGTCAGGCCCTCGGCTTCGATTGCTGGGTCGCGCATCGTGCTCCTATCACTTTACAGCGTACGGAGTTCGTGGCGTCGCCAGTATAACCACACTCCGTACGCCGTACAGTGTTCGCGGTGACGACCGATTTCAGCGGGGGCGGCGATCCGCGGCGCAGCATCGAACTGCTCTGGGGTCTGCGGCCCGGCTCCCGCCCCGGGCCCAAGCCGCGCTTCACCGTGGCCGAGATCGCCGCGTCGGCCATCGCGATCGCCGACACCGAGGGCCTGGGCGCGCTGACCATGCGCAAGGTCGCCGACGGGCTGGGGGTCAGCGCGATGTCGCTCTACACCTACGTCCCGGGCAAGGGCGAGCTGATCGACCTGATGCTGGACACCGTGCTGGCCGAGGTGTCCCTCGCGTTCGACAGCGCGGCCGGCTGGCGCGAGCGCCTCGACCGGGTGGCCCGCGAGAACTGGCAGCTCTACCTGCGGCACCCCTGGCTGTTGCAGGTCGCGACCAGCCGCCCGCCGCTGGGTCCGCACGTGATCGCCAAGTACGACCACGAGCTGCGGGCGATCGACGGGATCGGCCTCACCGACATCCAGATGGACCTGGTGGTGCAGCTGGTCGGCGACTACGTGCACGGCGCCGCCCGCACCGCGGTGGCCGCCACCCTGGTCGCCCAGCGCACCGGCCTCACCGACGAGCAGTGGTGGGAGCAGGCCGCCCCGGTTCTCGAGCAGGTCCTCGACCCGGCCGCCACGCCCACCGCGACCCGGGTCGGCGCGGCCGCCGGCGAGGAGTACAACGCGGCGAGCGACCCGGCCCGCGCCTTCGACTTCGGACTGAGCTGCCTGCTCGACGGGGTGGCCGCGCGGATCAGTCGAAACCCAGACCCCGGCGACCGGTCTCGTTGAGGTCGGCCGGCCGGAAACGGCCGACCCAGTCCCGCTCGTAGTGCTCGGCCGGGAAGTCGCTGGGGCTCTCGCCCTTGACGAAGGCCTCGCGCACCGAAACCGCGTACTCCTCGTTGCGCGGGCACCACGGCGCGGCCGGGATGTACATGACGTTGCCCCAGCCCTTCTGGGCCTCCACCGGCGCGACGCTGTGGATCATGTCGCAGTGCCACCAGACCGAGTCGCCGGCCCGCACGTCGGGGATGCCGGACAGCGCCTCCATGAGCGGGGCGTGCCACTTGTGCCCGGCCGGGAAGACCTGGTTGACGGTGACCCCGCACATGTCGTCGTCGGGGACATCGCTCAGCAGCGGGCGCAGCATCAGGTAGGCCATCGCCTCGGGGATCGGCACGGTGTGCAGGACGCCCTGGTCGTGGTCCATGTCGGACAGTGCGGTCCAGCCCTGGAAGGTGCGGAACGCCGAGCACATGGTGGTGCCCGGGTATTGCGGGCCGGCGGTGCGGTGGGCGGCGTCCCACGGGTCGTACTGCTCGACGCTGCCGTCGAACAGGTGCCGGAACGCCTGCTGGTAGGCGCTCGTCATCCAGAGGTCGAGGGTGCCGGGGTCGAGATGGGTGCCGAGGCCGGCCGAGTCGGCGCCCTCGGGCCGGCGGCGGATGCGGTCGGGGTAGAGCGAGTCGCGGCCGGGGTCGAACCACTGCACGCCCTCGGACTCGTGCTTCCACTGCGCGTTGAGGAAGGCCTGCACCTTCGCCATCCGGTCGCTCTGCCGGGCCTGCATCTGGGCCGGTGACCAGTAGATCGGGTAGATCTCGGGCTTGGAGCCGACGCTGCCGAAGAAGTCGTCGCCGGGGCCGCGGTAGTTCTCGAAGAAGTGATTGCTCTCGACGTAGTCGACGATGTCGGAATCCCACGTCAGGGCCTGGTCGCGCTCGAAGTGGCCGCGCACCACCAGACAGCCGCGGCGGTGCAGCTTCCGGATCGACGAGGGCGGGACGGTGCCGGCCGCGATGTCGGCGTAGTCGATCTCCGGCCAGATGCTCTCGCCGGCCCGGCGATCGGCGTCGATCTCGTCGACCGCGGCCTGGACCCGGCGCTCGACGACGGCGAACACCTCGTCGACCGTGCGGCCGGAGGCGGCGATGCGCTCCCGCAGCGCGGCCTTGATCTCACGAGTCGCGGCGGCCAGGTCGGCGGGGGTCGACTCCCAATGCGGCAGGGCGGTCACGGCGGTCACGGCGTCTCCTTCTAGTCAGGTCTCCTTACTTGAAGCTACGGCCGCTCGGCTTTCCAGGCAAGTGCCTTTACTAGGATTGGCACGTGGATACCCGGCCCTCGCTCGACCTCGTCCGGTCGCTCACCGACGAGCACGTGCTCCGCGCGCTCATGCGGCACCGCCGGCTCACCCGCGCCGAGCTGGCCGCCGAGACCGGCATCTCCAAGCCGACCGCGGGCGAGAGCGTCCGCCGGCTGACCGAGCGTGGCCTGGTCGCCGACACCGGTGAGCGCACCCCGGGCGGCCGAGGCCGCGGCCGGGTCGGTTCCTACTACTCGCTCGCGGCCGGAGTCGGCACCGCGCTCGCGGTCAGCATCGCGCCGGAGGGCGTGGTGGCCGAGTGCCTCGACGCGTACGGCGACACCGTGCGCCGGGCCGAGCGACCGGCCCGGCCCGAGCACGTCGCGGAGGCGCTGCGCGAGGTCGCGGCCGAGGTCGGCGGGCAGCCGCGGCTGGCCGTGGTCAGCGCGGCCGACCCGGTCGACCGGGCCACCGGCCGGCTCGTCCACCTGCCCGACTCGCCGTTCCTGGTGGGAGAACTCGACCCGGCCACGATCCTGGGCGGGCCGGTGCTGGTCGACAACGACGTCAACTGGGCCGCCCGGGCCGAGCGGGTCAGTCAGGGCGACGACTTCGCCTACCTCTTCCTCGGTGCCGGCCTCGGCTGCGCGATCGTCGGCGACGGCGAGATCCGGCGCGGCCGTTCCGGCCTGGCCGGCGAGATCGCCCACCTGCTCACCGCCGGGCCGGACGGCCGCGCCACCCCGTTCATCGAGGTCTTCGCCCAGCTCGGGCTGCGCCGGCCCGGCAGCACCGCGATCGACGTCGAACGCCTGCTCGCGGCGGCGGAGTCCACTCGGGACGCGATCGGCCGGGCGGTGGCCGGGGTGGTCGCGGCGGCGGTCACGCTCGCCGACCCGGGCCGGGTGATCGTCGGCGGCTCCTGGGGGCCGGGCCTGCTGCCGGACATCCGCGCGGCGGTCGGCGAGCTGCCCCGGGGCGCGCCGGTCGAGCCGGCCACCGTCACCGACCAGCCGTCGATGGCCGGCGCCCGGGCCGAGGCGGTCTCGCGGCTGCGCGCATTGATCGCGCAAACGGGATAGATACGAATCATGGTTCCCGGGTTACTCTGATCCTCACCATCACTACACGATGCGATCGCGGGGACACTATGAGTGACCTGACGCTCCCGACGCATGTGCTGACCGGGATCGATAGCCCGAACCGGGAGACTCGTCTGACCGGTGTGGACGAGTTGAGCCGGATCGCCGGCGGCAACGATCTCGCCATGGCGGCTGCCGCCCGCAGCGCGCTCGAACGGCTCACCTCCGACGACAGCCGCGCCGTCTCGGCCGCCGCGGCCAGTGCCCTCGAGCGCACCGCCATCCGGGTGCGCCCCGAGCGGGTCGACTTCGGCCAGATCGCGCCGGGCACCCCGCGGGTGGTCGCCGACGTTCTCCTCGACGGTCCGCCGCTCGCCCTGGCCAGTGCCACCGTCACGGTCGCCGGCCCCGGCCTGCGCGCCATGCTCACCGGCCGTCAGCTGCGCATCCTCTGGCAACCGCGCTCCGAGTGGCTGGACGGCTCGGTCACCGTGCGCGGCCCGGCCGGCTGGGCCGAGGTGCGGGTCACCGGCCAGGTGCCGGCCGCCGGCCCGGTGTCCCGCTCGGCGGTCGAGGCCCAGCTGCGGACCGTGAACACCACGGTCAACAGCGCCGCCTACGGCCCGTCCCGGGTGACCGTGCTGCCGGCGCCGCCGCCACGGCGCCGGCTCGGCGGATTCGTGCTGATCGCCGTCGTGACCGCGCTGGTGGTGCTGGGCGGCGCCGGCGTCGCGTGGGCGCTGATCGGCCGCTCCGGCAACGAGCGGCCGGCCGCGGTCGCCGGGCCGTTGCCGACCTCGGCACCGGTCCAGGAGGCGACGACCACCGTTGAGACGGCCCCGGCCCCCGCCGTGACCATCTCGAAGGAGCCGCTCGCCGCCCGCCGGATCGCCAGCGTCGACAAGCCCACGGTGATCGCCACGATCGGGGTGGGCAACGAGCCCGAGGGGGTCGCGGTCGCACCCGACGGCCGCACGGTCTACGTCGCCAACCAGAATTCGAAGGTGCTGTCCATCGTCGACACCACCACCCGAAAGGTCACCCCGTTGACGCTGCGCAACACCCCCCGCTTCGTGGCCGTCTCCCGCGACGGCAAGCAGGTCTTCGTCTCGATGTACGACACCGTGCTGCGGGGGAGCGGGGTGGCCGTGATCGACGCGGTCGGCCGCAAGGTCGTGCGCTACCTGTCCACCGGCAACATGCCGTACGCGCTGTCGGTCGGCCCGGACGGCAACGTCTGGGTGCCGATCCACGGCGAGGGCCGGGTGGAGGTCTTCTCGGCCGGCGACCAGAAACCCGAGGCCGGCATCACCGTGCCGCGCAACCCGCACGCGGTCGGCTTCTCCGGCGACCTGATGCGGGCGTTCACCGCCAATCACGAGTCCAACCTGGTCTCGGTCATCGACATGCGCACCGACAAGCTGCTCGACACGGTGCCGGTGAGCCGGGCGCCGCACAGCATCGCGGTGTCACCGGACGGCCGCCGCGCCATGGTGGTCAGCTACCAGACCAACACCGTCGACCTGATCGACACGGTGACGCTGAAGCGGACCGGGCCGCTGCCGGTGGGCAAGGGCGCGCAGTGCGTGGCGTTCGCGGCCGACGGCGAGCACGCCTACACGGTCGACGAGGCGGCCGGCACCATCTCGGTCGTCGACGGGCAGACCGGCAAGGTCACCTCGACGGTGAAGGTCGGCCGCAGCCCCCGCACGATCGGTGTCTCGGCCGACGGCCGCTTCGCCTACGTCGCCAACGGCGAGGACAACACGATCTCCGTGCTGCGGGTGGGGGAGTGAGCCGGCGCGACGGTGCCGCCGACGAGCTGCTGGTCCGGCGGATCTTCGCGGAGCACGGTGCGGCACTGCTCGCGTACGCCTGCCGGCTGACCGGTGATCGGGCCCGCGGCGAGGCCGTGGTGCAGGATGTCCTGCTGCGTGCCTGGCGGCACCCCGAGATCCTCGGCGGCCTGGCCCGGGCCAGTCTGTTCGCCACCGTCCGGGACATCGTCGGCGGGGCCCC
This sequence comes from Paractinoplanes toevensis, assembly GCF_018332695.1. Classification (GTDB taxonomy): domain Bacteria; phylum Actinomycetota; class Actinomycetes; order Mycobacteriales; family Micromonosporaceae; genus Actinoplanes; species Actinoplanes toevensis. The sequence goes on along the minus strand of NZ_BOQN01000084.1, from coordinate 36,772 downwards.
GGCCGCCGACTTCGCTCTGCTCGGCGCGGTCGAGACGCTGCCGCCCGAACAGCGTGACGTGCTCAACGCACTGTATTTCCAGGGCCGGGACGTCGCCGAGACGTCCGCGTCGCTGGGCGTCCCGGCCGGAGCCGTCAAGGAACGCAGCTACCAGGCTCTGCGGCGGCTGCGGGAGGTGATGGCCGGATGAGCGGGCACGAGACCGCCCAGTTGGGGGCGTACGTCCTCGGGGTTCTCGATCGTGCCGACCAGGGTGCGGTGCAGGACCACCTGGCCGGTTGCGCGGCCTGCCGCCGCGAGGTCGAAGACCTCCGCGAGATGGAGGTCGCGCTGGGTGAGATTCCCCCGGAGGCCTTTCTGGACGGACCGCCGCCGGGCGGCGATCCGCTGCTGCGCCGCACGCTTGATGAGGTACGCCGTGAGCGTCACCGCCAGACCCGGCGCAACCGTTCCCTCCTGGCCGCCGCGGCCGCTCTCGCGGTGATCGTGGCTCTCGGCGCCGGCGCCCTGATCGGCCGGGCCGCCGAGGCCCCGCCCCGCACCGTCGCCACCGGGCCCACCCGCGCCGCCACCGCGACCGACCCGGCGACCGGCGTGACCATGACGGCCGAGGTGCGGCCGGCGGCCGGTTGGGTGCGGGTGCGGGCCACGGTGGCCGGGGTGCCGGCGGGCGAGGAGTGCCGCCTGGTCGTGGTCGCCCCGGACGGTTCCCGGGCACCGGCCGGCAGCTGGCGGGCGGCGGATTCCGGTCCCACCACGGTGGACGGTGCGGCCCTGATGGCGCCGGCCGACGTGGCCGCCGTGCAGGCCGAGACCTATGCGGGGCAGATCCTTGTGACAGTCCCCGTGTGACCCCTCGCTATATCGATGGGCAGCACATATCATCAGGCTGTGACGACTCAATACACGCAGCGTCATCATGGCAGGTGGGGGCAATGACCACCATGGGGTGGATCGCGCTGGCCCTCACGATCTTCGGCGCGTTCGCCTTCGCCGCTGCCTCGATCTTCCAGGCCATCGGGGCCCGCCGCAGCACCGGCATGGCCAACACGCTCCGCCACCCGCTCTACCTTCTGGGCACCTTCCTCGACCTGCTGGCCTGGGGCTGCTCGATGGTCGCGCTCAGCGAACTGGCCGTCTACCTGGTCGAATCGGTGCTGGCCGGCTCGCTCGCGGTCACCGTCGTCGCCGCCCGGGTCATCCTCAAGTCGCGCCTGCGCGGCATCGACGTGGTGGCCGTCGCCGTCTCGGTGGTCGCGCTGACCGTGCTGGCCATGTCGGCCGGCCCACAGGAGACGGTGGAGACCTCGACGATGCTGCGGCTGGCCTTCTGCGGCGCCGCGGTCACGATCGCGCTGCTCGGCTGGGCCGCCACCAAGTTCGCCCCGCCAGGCGTGGTCGCCGGGCTGGCCGGCCTCTGCCTCGGCGGTGCCGCCCTGGTCGGCCGGGCGCTGACCTTCCCCGAGGGCGCTTTCGACAGCCTCGGGTCGGGCGTGCTCACCGTCCTCACCTCACCGCTGATCGGCGCCCTGCTGGTCTTCGGCGTCGCCGGCATGGTGCTCTACGCCGACGCACTGCAGCGCGGCTCGGTCGGCCCGGTCACCGCCGTGCTGTGGATCGCCGAGGTGATCGCGCCCTCGGCGGTGGCCGTGACGTTCCTCGGCGACACCGTGCGTCCCGGCTGGGAAATGCTCTCGATGGGGGCCGGCCTGGTCGTGGTCATCATGGCCGTCGTGCTGGCGACCGCCCCCGCGACCACGGCCACCGTGATGGCCGCCGACACCAGTCGCCCCGCGCTCGAGCCCGCACCGGCCCGGCCCGCGCTGCCGGCGGCTCCGGCTCCGGCCGCTCCCGCCCCAGCGGCGGTCCGCCCGCGCTCCGAGCGGATCATCTGGTGGGGCGCGCCGCCGATCTGGGTGCCGCCCGAGCGCCGGCGCCCGGCCCTGTCCGGCCAATCCGCGCCCGCGCTGTCCTGGGCGCCGCCCGAGCGGCAGCCGGTCTGGGCGCAGCCACAACCGTCCGACGCCGACTCCACCGAGATCCCCCGCCCGGCCGCCCCCGACTTCCCGGCGTACCCGGACGTTCCCCGCTTCCCCGAGCCGGATCGCCTCCGCCCCTGGCACGACCTGCCCACCACCTGACGGTCGCGCCTCCAGTCAGAGCTTTCAGGTCGCCAAGTAACGAAGGGGGGCCGCCGGCACGGGACAGGCGTGCCGGCGGCCCCCCTCGGGCTCGACGCTGGTCAGGCGGTCGAGCAGGAAACGGTGGGCCAGGTCCAGTTGTTGTTGTGCTGGATGGTCACGCCCCAGTTGTTGCCGCTGCCGTTCGGCTTGGCCACCAGAACCTGGGCGCTCGGGAAGCTGGCGGTGATGTTCCAGGTGGACAGGACCTTCTCCGGGGAGGGGAGGGTCATCGTCACGGTCCACGTGCTGGAGCCGGAGACCGCGACGTTGAGGTTGTAGCGGTCGCTCCACGAGGAACCGGCCGACAGCGTTGCCGTGCAGTTGCCGCCACCGCCGCCGGTGGGCGGCGTGGTGGTGGGCCCGGTGGTCGGGGTGCCGCCGCCGCTGCCGTCGGGGGCCACCGCGCGGCCGGTGGAGGTGGAGATCTGGCCGGCGCACAGGTTCTTGCTGGCCAGGGTTTGCGCGATGCGCGGGATGGCGGCCAGGGTGTTGGCCGGCCAGTCGTGCATCAGGATGATCTGGCCGTTGGTGAGCCGGCCGTTGGCGGCCACGATCGCGTCGACGCTCGCGTTGTTCCAGTCCTGCGAGTCGACATCCCAGATGATTTCGCGCAGGCCGTACTTCGCCTCGACCGTCTTCAGCGTCGCGTTGGTCTCGCCGTAGGGCGGCCGGAACAGCTTGGGCGTGCCGCCGCCGGCATTGGCGATGGCGGTCTGGGTACGCGAGATCTCCGAGTCGATCTGAGCCTGGCTCTGCTGGATCAGGTGCGGGTGGGTGTAGCTGTGGTTACCCACCCACATACCCGCGTTGACCTGCGCCGCGACCTGTGACGGGTACTGCGCGGCGTACTGGCCCTCGTTGAACATCGTCGCCCGCAGGCCGTTCTGCCGGAGGGCGTTGAGCAGCGACGAGGTCTGGCCGGACGGGCCGTCGTCGAAGGTGAGCCCGACGTACCCGTTGCAGGTGGCGGCCTGCGCCGGCAGGGTGACGCCGACGATGCCCCCGGCGGTCAGCGCGGCCACGGCCAGCGCGGTGATCAGTTTCTTCCGCATCGCGATCACGCTCCCGCACAGGACACGGTGGGCCAGGTCCACGTGCCGTTGGTCTGGATGGTCACGCCGAAGTTGTTGCCGCTGCCGTTCGGCTTGGCGACCATGGTCTGCGCGCTGGGATAGCTGGCGCTGACGTTCCAGGTGGAGAGCACCTTCTCCGGCGACGGGATGTTCATGGTGACCGTCCAGTTGGTGGAGCCGGTGACCGCGACGTTGAGGTTGTAGCGGTCGCTCCACTGTTGCCCGGCCGACAGCGTCGCCGTGCAGCCGCTGCTGCCGCCACCGCCGGTGGGCGGCGGGGTGGTGGATCCGCCGCCGGTCGAGCTGTCCACCGTGATGTTGGAGTTTCCGCTGCTCTGGTAGCCCTCGGTGGCCAGGATCTGGTAGTCGTGGGTGCCCAGGTTCATGCCCTTGCTCGCCCACGCGTCGAAGTGGTTGCCGGCCGTGATGGTGCCGCCGGTCTTCTTCGACTGCCGGACACTCCAGTACTGGTAGAAGGTCGCGGTGCCGTCGATCGACGGCTGGTTGACCCGCTGGGTGCGGTAGATGTCGTAGGTTCCGCCGTCGCTGTTGACCGTGCCCATGAAGGTGCCGGTCGGCCGGTAGGTGCCCCAGTTGTCGACGATGTAGTACTCGATCAGCGGGCTCCGGGTCCAGCCGTAGAGCGTCAGGTAGGCGTTGCCGGACGGGTTGAAGCTGCCGGAGTAGGTGACCGCCCGGCGGGTGCCGGGCTTCCAGCCCTTGCCGGCCACGAAGTTGCCGGTGTTGCTCCAGCTCGTCGAGTAGTTGCCGCCGGAGCCCAGGTTCATCGAGACGGTGCCCTGGCTGTCGGTCCAGAACGAGTAGAAGTAGCCGTTGTTGGTGCCGGTCTGGTTGGTGGTGACGGCGGCGCTCGCGATGCCGGGGAGCAGCACCGTGGACGCGACCAGGGCCAGGGCGCTGATCACGCCGAGGAGCAGCCGGCGGCGTTTTCGGGGGACGGAGATGTCAGTCATGCGCGCTTCCTCCGCGGGGACGGGCAGCGTCGGACGACCCGGCGGTGGACCGGGTTCGTCGTGCGCGTTTGGACGGGGAGAGGGCCTCGGGGCTGACCCTTATCGAGCTGAGTCGATGGCGACAGTATTGGACCGACTTCGTCACAGTGTCAACAAGTTACGGAAAGATAGCGGTAACTGTGGATGCCACAAACGGACCTGAGCACCGGAAACAGGAATTCGGCGCTCACGGCGTACGCAATCAGGTTGGATCTTTGGTGTGGACTTTCCGAAAGTTACGGAGCCCTAGCCGGTTCGGGCAATCACCGTGGCGCCGAAGTCCTGGCCGGTGCCGAAGCCGGTCGGGCGGGACGCCGGCGCCAGGATCTTGGTGAAATAGCCGGTGATGCAGGCCGAGGTGATGCACAGGACGTCGTTCAGGCCGGCCGCCAGGCTGCCGCTGAGGATGCTGTTGATGCCGCTGAACAGGCCGCCCAGCAGGGTGTAGTAGCCAGTCGGGACAAACGGGGCGAAACCAACGATGTGGTACTGCGGGGCGATGGAGAGGATCGGCAACAACGACGGCACCAGCGTGTCGTAGATCGGCACCATGATCGGTCGGCCGGTGCTGACGTAGCCCTGCAACTTCGGGATGCAAACGGCGTTGGTGATGGCGAGCAGCGAGGCCCGGGGCAGATCGTCGACCTTGAGGTTCAGCTCGCAATTGCTGTCCGGCGGGGTGAGATCGGCCTTCGTCAGCCAGCCATACCCCCGGGGAACGGTGTTGTTCGCCGGCGTCGTGCAGAACGGCAGGACCGAGCCGAGCAGGACGGTCGATCCCGACTTGACGATGGCGCTGTCGATGCCGGGGGCCGGACTCGGCAGGCCGATAGTGGTGTAGAGGCCGAGGGTGCTGAGCAGCGAGCCGATCGGGCCGTAGAAGACCGTGCCGTTGCCGGTCATCCGTTTCCAGTCGCACAGCGAGATGCCGAGCGCGAACACCTTGGTGGTGATCGGCGGCCCCCAGTTGACCCGGGCGCACGTGCCGACCTTCTTGCCCTGGTAGTTCAGGCCGACCAGGGTGCCCGCGAAGGTCGGCGGGAGCAGGGTCGATCCGCTCCCGGTCAGCGTCGTGGTGCGCACCTCGACGTACTTGCCGATCGACTGCCCGGCCGGCGGGGTGAACATCGGCGGGCAGGTGATCGCGGTGTTCCAGGTCGGACAGCCGTTGTTGTTGAGGCAGATCTGGGCGTCGGCCAACTGGTCGCCGCCGGCGTTCAGCTTGGCGTACTTGACCGCGTTCGGGGTCTGCGCCGCGTTCGTGCAGGTGTCGCCCTTGATGCAGCTGAGCGCGACCTTCATCGAGGCGGCGTCGGCACCGGTCTGGAGCTGTTCGCGTTCGACGTACAGCTGGCCGATGTCGATGACCACGGCACCCATGCCCATGATCACGCCGCTCGCGAGCAGCGCCGCGAGCATCGTGGCCACGGCTCCCCGGTCGGAGTTCCGGCGCTTACGCCCCCAGAGTCCGATTCCCCTGATCGAGAACATCAAGCCGACCATACGCTGGGATATGTACGCTTTTCGGCGTTTTCACCATCGCGCGCGGTAGGTCACGTCGGCCAGCTCGTTCTGCCCCTTGGCGTTCGGGTGGAAGTAGTCGACCGAGCTGACCAGGTCGAGGCCGAACCGGACGCCGTGCACCCGGCCGTTGTCCCAGCGGCAGCGGTCGCCGTAGTCGCGGCAGGCATCCCGCAGCTCGTCGTCGTAGTCGTCGATGCGGTCCCGGACCCGCTCGCGGCGTTCCTCGTCGGTCTTCTCGGTGGACGTGGGGTTCGCGAACATCGACGGGCAGATCTTCGTCCGGTTCCACACCCGCACCGCCTGCTGGTTGCCCTTCCCCAGATCCCACAGCCGGTAGAGGTCCGGGATGCTGGTCACCAGCACGCGGGACTTCGGCAGTCCCTTCTTGAGGCGGTTCAGCGCGCGGCCGATCTCGGTGCGGAACGTCGCCACCGAGGTCATGCCGTCGATGGTTCTCGCGCACGCGTCGTTCGCGCCGATCAGCACCGTCACGTACGCCGCCTTCGCCTTGACCGCCTGCGCCGCCTGGTCGTCCAGCGCGTCGGCCTCGGCCCCCGGCTCGGCGAAGTTGTCGGCGTCGCCCCGGATCGCCGAGTTCTTGGCCAGGATGCGGCGGTAGTGGCTGTCCACCGCGTCGGCGGTGCCGGTCGACCACGAGTTGCGCCGGCACACCGCGTAGATGCCGCAGCTGCCCACGCCCGCGGTGATCGAGTCGCCCAGGGCGGCCATGGACCCCGGGTAATCGGGGTCGGGGTCCTCCGGCGAACCGGTCCCGGTCCCGCCCTCGCAGGCGAGGGCCAGCAGGCCGAGCAGGACGAAGACGACCAGATGCCATCGGCGGATCATCGTGCCCCCGTAGCGACGGAAAGTTACCTTCTCGTCACTCTCTCAGGTAACCAGGCCGCGCCGGTAGGCGTACACCACTGCCTGCACCCGATCGCGCAGATCCAGTTTGGTGAGGATCCGGGACACGTAGGTCTTCACCGTCTCCTGGCTGATCACCAGGGTCGCGGCGATCTCGCTGTTGGACAGCCCGTTCGCGATCAGGCGCAGGACCTCCAGCTCGCGCGGGGTCAGCGCGCCGCCGGGCGGGGCGCTGTCGGCCGGCCGGATCCGGGCCGCGTACCGGCCGACGAGCTGGCGGGTCACCTCCGGGGCCAGCAGCGCGGCGCCCGCGGCGACGGTCCGGATGCCGTGCAGCAGCTGGGCCGGCGGGGCGTCCTTGAGCAGGAAACCGCTGGCCCCGGCGCGCAGCGCCTCGTACACGTACTCGTCCAGGTTGAAGGTCGTCACCACCAGAACCTTCACCGGATCGGCCACGCCCGCGCCGGCGAGCAGGCGGGTGGCCGCGATGCCGTCGAGCACCGGCATCCGGACGTCCATCACCACCACGTCCGGGCGCAGCCGGCCGGCCAGGTCGACCGCGGCCCGGCCGTCCCCGCACTCGCCCACCACCTCGAGGTCGTCCTGGGCGTCGATGATCGTCGCGAACCCCATCCGGATCAGCGCCTGGTCGTCGCAGACCAGCACACGGATCGTCATGCGGGGATCCGAGCGGTGACCACGAAGCCTTTTTTCTGGTGCCGAGCACTGAACTCGCCGCCCAGCATGTCCACCCGTTCGCGCAACCCGGTCAGTCCGCGGCCGCTCCCGCCCACGGAGCCGCTGGATGATCCCGGTCCGTCGGTGATGATCTCCACCATGATCTCCCGCTCGCGGTGATGCACGTGGACCGCGGTGCGGCTGCCGTGCGCGTACTTGAGGGCGTTCGTCAGGGCTTCCTGCACCACCCGGTAGGCGGTCGCCTCGGCGCTGCCGGCCGACTCGGCCGGCGTGCCCTCCTCGACGAACTCCACCGGCTGGCCGGCCCGCTGAGTCTGCTCGATCAGGTCGCGCAGCTCGCCGCGCGGCTCGGTGGTGTGGTCGGGGTTGAGCAGATCGAGCAGGTGCCGCAGATCGGAGATCGCCCGCCGGCCGGTGTCGGCGACCGCGGTGAGGGTCTGGTCGAGGCGGTCCGGCGCGGCGGTCAGGTAGCGCGCCGCCTCGGCCTGCACGACCATCGCCGTCACGTGGTGGGTCACCACGTCGTGCAGCTCGCGGGCGATCCGGGTGCGCTCGGCGGTGCGGGTGCGCTCGGCCTCGGCGACCCGGGACTGCCGCACCCACGCCCCGAGGCCCCAGGCCGTGGCCAGCAGCAGATAGAAGGTGATGAAGCCGACCGGCCCCTCGGCCGCCCCCTGCCGATCAAGAGCAAGGGCCAGCGGAATGTACGCCGTGGAGAGCAGCACCGGCGTCAGCCGGCGGTGGTGTTCCAGGTAGACGGCGGTACTCATCAGCGCGAGCGGCAGGGCGGAGCCCGCCACGGTGTGGTAGCCGCGCAGCTGGTCCACCGCGAAGGCGGCCACCACGACGATCAGTGAGGTGGCCGGCCAGCGGCGGCGCCCCGCCAGCGGGAGGCACTCCAGGGCGATGACCGCGACGGCGAGCAGGTCGAACGGCCGAGCCGGCAGGTCGCCGAGCTGGGTGCCCTTGTCGCGCAGGGCCGGCACCGCGCTCGCGACGATCAGGACCAGTGCGAGGGGAAGATCCCGGACCGTGACGTCGAGGCGCTTCACTCGCTCTCTCGCCGGGATCACTGGGCGAGAGTAGCGGTCTTGGTGCGGCGGGGGACGATGTGGCCGCGGCGGCGGGCCAGTCGCATGAACAGCACGGTCAGGATGATCCCGGCCAGCAGCGTGTAGAGGCTCGCCTCCGGGCCGAACTCGCCGCCGCTGAGCGCGGTCGGCCCGGACAGCACGCCGTGCAGCAGGCCGTCCGGCGCGTTCGTGCCGGAGACGTCGGTGCCGAAGAGGCCGCCCTCGGCGAAGTTCCAGCCGAAGTGCAGGCCGATCGGCAGCCACAGGTTGCGGGTGGCGGCGTACGCGGCGCCGAGCATCGCACCGGCCTCGACCGCGATGGCGATCGCACCCCACAGGGTCGCGTGCGGATTGAACAGGTGCATCAGGCCGAACACGGCCGAGGTCAGGGCCAGCGACCACCAGGTGCCGAGACGCTCCTCGACGATCCGGAACAGGACGCCCCGGAAGATCAGCTCCTCGGTGACGGCCGCGGCGGCCATGAAGCCGAACAGCGCCACCGCGCCGGGGAACGAGCCCCACCCGTCGACCCGGTAGCCACCGAGCAGGGCGATGTTCGCGATGACCGCGACGAACATCGCGAGACCGATCAGGAGCCCTCGGCCGAGGGCTCCGTTGTTCACCGCCACCTCGACCGGGGCGCGATGCTCGGTGCGGCGGACCACCCAGCCGTACGCCAGCAGCGCCAGTGCCGCCGTGGCGAGACCCAACAGCAGGGTGAGGGGAGCGTTCCAGTTCGCCAGGTTCACCAGCTGGCTACCGGCCAGGGCGACCACCACTACGACGACGAGCTGCTTCAACAGCCGCATGACGACTCCTTGGGAAGACCTCGCGGCGGGGTGCCGCGAACACGTCGAACGCTATGGATTCGACGGCCGGGAATCGTCACCGTGCGGTGGACACCTGTGGGTAGCTCGCACGGGGGACAGGGGCGCCCGGATCCCCGTGGACCCGGGCGCCCGTGTGGTTCAGCTGCAGGCCGCGCCGTTGAGCGTGAAGCCGGTCGGTGCGGAGTTGTTGCCGGTGTGGTTGGCCTGGAAGCCGATCGTCGTCGAGCCGTCAGGCGGGATGGCACCGTTGTAGCTCGCGTTGGTCGCGGTCACCTGGCCGCTGCTCGGCGAGTACGTCGCGTTCCAGCCGGAGGTGATGGTCTGGCCGGACGCCAGCGCGAACTTCAGCGACCAGCCGCTGATCGCGGTCGTACCCGTGTTGGTGATCGTGATGTTGTCGGTCAGCCCGGTGTTCCAGGCGCTGACCGAGTTCGACACCCGGCAAGCGGCCGAGCCGCCGCCCGGTGTCGTCGGCGACGTGGTCGGCGTCGTCGTCGGCGCGGTGGTCGGCCCAGTGGTCGGCCCGGTGGTCGGCCCGGACGTCCCCTCGCTGACCGTGATGTTGGAGCTGCCGCTGCTCTGGTAGCCCTCGGTGGCCATCACCTGGTAATCGTGCGCGCCCAGGGTCAGCCCGAGGCCGGCCCACGCGTTGAAGTGGTTGGCGGTGGTGATGGTGCCGCCGACCCGGTGCTGCTGCCGGACGCTCCAGTACTGGTAGAACGTCGCGTTGCCGATGATCGACGGCTGGTTGACCCGCTGCGTGCGGTAGATGTCGTAGACGCTGCTGTCGGTGGTGACCGAGCCGAGCCGGGTGGTGCCGGTGCTGGGGTTGTAGCTGCCGAAGTCCTCGACGATGTAGTACTCGATCAGCGGGTTGGTGGTCCACCCGTAGAGCGCGAGGTAACCGTTGCCGCTCGGGCTGAACGAGCCGGAGTAGTTCACGGTGTGGCTGGAGCCGGGTTTCCAGCCCTTGCCGACGACGGTGTTGTTGATCCCGCTCCACTGGACGCGGTAGGAACCGCCGGCGCCCAGGGTCATGGTGACGTTGCCGTTGTCCTTCCAGTACGTGAAGAAGTACCCGTTGTGCGTACCGGTGGTGTTCGAGGTGATCGTCCGGTCGGCCTCGGCGTGGGCCACGCCGGCCAGGGCCACCGAGGTCACCGTCAGCAGGACGGCGGCGGCACTGCTGATCAGGAGCTTCATTCGGCTGCGTACGCGGTGCTGGGGGACGGGGGAGTCGCTCACGCGCGTGCTTCCTTCCTCGTGGTGGGCAGCGATGGTGGACGACCGGCGGTGGAACCAGCCGTCGAGCTGCCAACGGTGATGAAGTTCATCGATGGACGAAGTATTGGACGGCCCCTCGGGGGTGTCAACAACTTCCGGTCTTCCGGCGAAAGGTCCGGCCGATGTTGTTCCTGCTCATCCGATCGTCGGGCCAGATCTTTGCGGGAGTGTGGCCGCAGATATCGATCAACTCTCGGGCACGGATCGAAACTTCCGGAAGTCGCCGCGAGCGAGGCCGCCGATGGTGGTTGGACACGGGCGACGCCGTGCACCGCTACGATCGGGACATGCAGAACCTTTTCGGATGTGGTGACGTGTGTCTTCTTCGCGTCGGCGGGGATGTGGAATGACCGGCGGCGCCCAGGTGATGTTTGTCGTCGAGTACTCGTGTGACCGGTTCTGTCGCATCGAGGTCGACCTGAGCGGAGAGCGTGGCCAGGTCACGCTGCAGCAGATGCGCGAGAAAGCGGACGCTCTCCATCAGCGGGAACACGAGCCGGAGAACGGTGGGGAGACCGCCGCGCCGGTCGTCGAGCCGGAGATCTCGGGCCGTCCCGCGGCCACCGTGTTTCTCTCCGCCCCGGGACGGGGCACCACCCCGGGACGGGGCACCGAGCGGCGGCGTTAGGCGTCGGGCGGGAGCGCGGCCAGGAACGCCTCGGCCGCATCCTGCACCCGCTCCCGGTCTCCGGTGGCCAGCAGGTCGAGCAGTAACCCGCGGATCGTGGCGATCACCAGCGTGGCCCGGCGCCGCGCCGATGCCGGGTCGGCGTCCGGACCCTGGGCGTCGACCAGGGCGTTCATCCAGTCGGTGACGACCCGGTCGAGGAACTCGGCGAACAACCTCGGCTCCTGCAGGGCCCGCCCGTAGACCGCGAAGAACAGCCGGAACTCCGCCCACTGCCGTGGGTCGGAGGTCCGCACCCAGGCCGTACGCGCCGCGGCGGCCAGGCTTGGCTGCGCGCCGACCTGCGCGTTCGTGCGCTCCCGCAGCCGGCCGAGGATGGTCTCGAGCATCTGCTCCTTGGTGCCGAAGTGGTGCACCAACGTCGTGGTCGACACGCCTAACGCGGCGGCCACCGGCCGCCACGACAGGTCGGCGAACCCGTGCTCGATGGCGTATTCGACGGCCTGGTCGAGCAGCTCGGCCCGCCTTTGATGGTTGACCGGTCGGCCCACGGAGTGATCCTCATCGCTTGGTTTTCTAGAACGATCGTACTACGTTCGTTCCTAGCACGATCGTTCTATAAACCGGGAGTTCGTCATGCATGTCTTCGTCACCGGCGCGTCTGGCTGGGTCGGCCGCGGTCTGGTCCCCGAGTTGCTCGCCGCGAGCCACACGATCACCGGGCTCGCCCGCTCCGACGCGGCCGCCAAATCCCTGCACGATGCGGGCGCCGAGATCGTCGCCGGCTCCCTCGACGACCTCGACGTCATCCGTGCGGCCGCCGCCTCCGCCGACGGCGTCGTGCACCTCGCGTTCAAGCACGACATCGCGTTCGCGGGTGACTTCGCCGGCGCCACCGCGGCCGACCGCGCGGTCATCGAGGCGTTCGGCGAGGTGCTGTCCGGCAGCGGAAAGCCCCTCGTCGTCGCCTCCGGCATCCTCGGCGTGCTCGGGCTGCCGTCCGGTGCGGTCGCCACCGAGCGCGACGGTCTGGCCGCCGACGCGCGGACCGGGCAGGGGCCGATCAGCGAGGGTGGCGACCGGATCGCCAACGGTCACTTCGCCCTCGCGCTCGCCCAACACGGCGTGCGCTCGTCCCTGGTCCGGCTCCCGCCGGCCACCCACGGGCCGGGCGACAACGGCTTCCTGCCGGCGGTGATCGGCTTCGCCCGCGGCCGGGGTGCGATGGCGTACGTCGAGGAGGGCGCCAACCGCTGGCCGGCCGTGCACCGCGACGACGCCGCCCGGCTGTTCCGGCTGGCCCTGGAATCCGCACCGGCCGGGTCGGTGCTGCACGCGGTCGGTGACCACGGGGTGCCGATCCGCGCGGTGGCCGAGACCATCGCCCGGCATCTCGGCGTGCCGGCCGTCTCGGTGGCCGCCGAGCAAGCCGGCGACTACGTCGGCTGGCTCGGCGGCTTCTGGTCGATCGACGGCCCCGCGACCGCGGCGATCACCCGGGACCTGGTCGGCTGGCAGCCGACCGGTCCGGGCCTGCTCGCCGACCTCGACCAGGACCACTACTACATTTGAGTCAGTGCCAGGCGTTGTCGAAGGCGTCGACCACGACCGCGCACCCGCTCGGGTAATCGCCCCGGCTGTTGACCAGCAGCGCCACGTCGACCTCGATGTGGAACGACATGACACATCCGCGCATGCCACGGCCGCCGGACTGGGCCCACACGGCGCCGTGGCCGTGGTAGGTGCCGAACTTGCCGTTGTAGGCCTTGAGGCCGACCTGCTCGTCGACCATCAGCGACCGCGCGGCCGCCGACACCAGCTTGGTGGTGTAACGCACGTGCGAGATGAACGAGGCGATCCCGTTGGCCGACAGGTTGTACCCGAAGCCACCGCAGCTTCCGACATAGTCGGCCGGACCCCAGCCGGCCTGGTTGACGGCCGGGTAGGCGTACAGCTTGGTCGGGTTGGGGTCGGAATTGCTGCAGCTCACCGGGGCATTGGCCAGGGCGAGGACCGGCTTGAGGTAACCGAGGAAGGCGATGCCGGTCAGGTAGTCGATCTGGGCCGGGGTGACGTTCGCCGGCGGTGCGTCGTAGAGCTTGCTCAAATCGATGCCGTACGCGATCTTCGGCACCATGACCCGGAAGATGCTGAAGTTCATGTTCGCGTACTTGTAGCTCTTCGAGCCGAGATTCTGGCCCACCGCGATCCGGATGTTGTCCCACGAACCGGTGGACTTGCCGCCGGTGGTGCCGGTGGCGGTCTGGAAGTTCTGCAGGAGACCGCTGCGGTGGGTCATCAGGTCACGGAACGTGATGCTGTCCACCCCGGTGCCGCGCTTCCACGCCTCCGGCAGCCACGGTCCGATCGGGCTGTCGACCGAGATGTTCTTCTGCTCCAGCAGGCGCAAGGTGGCCGCGGCCGTCACCGGCTTGCTGATGCTGGCCACGGTCATCACCTTGCCGGCCGACTGCGGGGTGACCGGGTTGTCCGGTGCCACCCGGGCGAAACCGACGCCGGCCTGCCGGTCGAGCTTCCCACTCTTCCCGATGGAGTACGCGTACCCGACGGTCTTGCCGTCCAGGGTGGCGCGCAGGTTGCGTTCGAACAGGTTCATGTCGAACGTCTTGCCCGAGGTGCCCAGGGCGCCGGCCGTACCGGAGCGCGGGGTGTCCTCGGCCTCGATGTCGAAGGGCGCGGGTTCGGCGGGCCGGGTGGGCCGGGCCAGCCCGGCCAGCACTCCGTCGGCGGCCAGGGTGGCGAGCGGAACCTTCTGCCCCACCAGGTCGACGAGGCGCTGCAACTCGGGCGGCAGCGGGTTGACCGCGGCGGCCGCCGGTGCGGCGAGGCCGGCGCCGCCGAGGAGCAGCGTGGTCACGACGGCTGTCGTCCGGATGAAACTGCGCATGTGGTTCCCTTCTGGATCGCGCGGCGGTGACGCCACGCGACTGACTGATTACGCAGAATGAACCATGTTGCAGTGCGGAGCGCGCCACTTTTGTCCAATTCGGTCAAAAGTCGGGCATATTGCCCATCGCCAAGATCAACCCGGGACCGTGAGAGGATTCGGTTCATGGCAACTCAGCGCGTAACCGGTGATGTCGATGCGCGGGTTTCCGTTGCACGGGACCGCACGACCGACCCGGCCGACCTGCACGCTCTGGCCTCCGACCCGTCGGCCCTGGTGCGTGCGGCGGTCGCGGCACACCCGAATGCTCCGGCCGAGGCTCTGCGGCCCCTGGCCCGAGACCGTGACCGCGATGTGCGGGAGGCGGTGGCGAAGAACCCCGCGAGCTCGCGGGCGAACCTGCTGCGCCTTCTCGGCGACGCGGACCGGTGGGTGCGCTGGGCGGTCGCGACCAACCCGTCGGTGGACGGCCGGGTGCGTCAGGTGATGCTGGAGGCGCACGACAAGGAACTGCGCGGCCTGCTCGCCGAGATGCCGGCCCTCGAGGCCGACCTGGCCGCGGTCCTCGTCAAGGACCCCTCGCCCGAGGTGCGGGAACGGCTCGCCACGCACACCCGTGAGCCCGAGATCATCGCGGCTCTGCTGGGCGATCGCACCGTCCGGGTGCGCAAGGGCCTCGCCGTGAACCAGCGGACCACTGCCGAACAGCGCAGCATCCTGGCCCGGGACTCCTCGCCCGATGTCCGCGCCGCGCTGGTGCGGGCGTTGCCGCTGGAGGAAGCCGACCTGCGCTCCATGCTGGAGGACCGGTCGGTGGAGGTGCGGCGTTCGATGGCGACGTCCCCCGTCACGCCGCCGCACATCCGGCAGGCGCTGGAGAACGACGCCGACGAGACGGTGGCGGAGGACGCCCGCCGTTACCGGGAGTCACCGATCGCGGCTCCGCGCCCCGCCCGCCGCCGTACGCTCGCCAAGCGCTTCCCCGGTAAGGCTTAGGAGCTCTGCCGCCCGGACTGCCGCGGCACCTGAGTCAGGGGCGCCAGCTGCACGGTCCAGGTGCGGGCCGCCCCGACGACGGCGATGGCCCGGCACAGCAGGTCGCAGCCGATCTGCGGGCTGCCCTCGGCGAAGCCGCGGTTGATGAAGGTGATCGCTTTCTCGTGGTCGCCCGCTTCGAGCGCGGCGTCGAGCCCGGCGGCCAGGACCGCGGCGAGGGCGGCGTGGAAACTGTCCGCGCCCTTTTCCCGCAGCGTCTTGACCGGCTCGCGCAGGGTCGGCGTGGCAGACAGGTAAGTCATTCGTACTCCAGGGGTGTCGGACGGACGCCACGGAACAAATGTCGTCGCGCCAATGGCCGAGCTTCACAGGGAGCCGGCGGGAGAGGTGTGAACGCTTCCGATCCTACCGGGTAGCCGGGGCCGTAAACCCGTCCGCGAGGCTATGGTCGCCTTTGTCGCGTTACCGCAACGCGCCGAAAGGACACCTCATGCACCCGCGCCTCGCCGAACTGGCCTGGGCATCCACCCGCATCGGCGAGATCAGCCTGCGCCGGCGCCTCGAACCCACCACCAAAATCGAGGTGTACGAGGTCAAGCTGGGCGACGAGTACCTCATGTCCAGCCTGTTCACGGTGGCCGAGGAGGAACTGTCCCGGCTTGCCCTCGCGGCCCTGCCGGACACGCCCCTGGACGTCGTCGTCGGCGGGCTCGGTCTCGGCTACACCGCCCGCGCCGCCCTTGCCGACGAGCGGGTCCGGTCGCTGATCGTGGTCGAGGCGCTGGCGCCGGTGATCGACTGGCATCGGCGTGACCTGCTCCCGCAGGCCCGTGAGCTCACCACCGACCCGCGTACCACGCTGCTGGAGGGTGACTTCTTCGCGCTGCTGCGCGATGGCACCGGGTTCGACCCGGTCACTCCGGACCGGCGCTTCGACGCGATCCTGGTCGACATCGACCACTCGCCGGTCAACGTGCTCGACCCCACCCACGCCGATCTCTACACCAGCGCCGGCCTGCGTCGGCTCGGCGACCGTCTGCGTCCGGGCGGGGTGTTCGGCCTGTGGTCCGACGACGCGCCCGACGAGACCTTCCTGACGGTGCTGCGGGAGTGTTTCGCCACGGCGACCGCGCAGGTGGTGACGTTCGCCAACCCGCTGACCGGGGGAACCTCGGCCAACACCGTCTACGTTGCTGCAAACTTTTAAGAACGCTAAGTGTCGGGATCTTAGCGGAAAGTGGTCGAACCTTAAATAGTCCTTCGAGGCAGATCAACGTGAACGTACGGTTGACCCCGACCTGTCCGGTTTGGTCCAAAGTGATGCCGTGCACTCCACCTATCCGGTAGGTTCTTTCAACCGTTCGGCCCCCTCGGCGTCCGCGGCCGTCTGGTTCGGGGCGTTGGGTTTCCTGGCGATCGTCGGCTTCCTCCTCCTGCCCTATGCCGGGCTCGGCGGAGACGGGCAGAACTTCTACTACACCGGAATCAGTGCCGCCACCACCTGGGCGGTCGTTGCCGGAGCGCAGCGCGTACGCCGGCCGCGGCGGTTGCCGTGGCTGCTGCTCGCCGCCGGACAGTTCTTCTACACCCTGGGCGACGTCGCCTACTGGGTCTCCCACGCGATCTACGACAGCGACGCCTTCCCGGCCCCGGCCGACCTGTTCTATCTGCTGCAATACCCGCTGGTCGGGGCGGCGCTGGTGCTGCTGGTCCGCCGGCGGACGCCGTCCTGGGACACGGCCACCCTGCTCGACGCGGCGATCCTGGCCCTCGGCCTCGGCATGCTCTGGTGGGTCTATCTGATCGGCCCGCTCGCCACCGACGTCGACGGGTCCGAGTCACTGGCCGGCACGCTGGTCTCCATCGCCTATCCGGTGATGGACCTGATCGTGCTGGCCACCGCCATCCGGCTGGCCGTCGGGGCGGGCTCCCGATCGACCGCGTTCCGCCTGCTGATGGCCAGCCTCCTGGCCATGCTCGCGGCCGACATGCTGTACGGGCTGCAGACCGCCAACGACACCTATCGGGACGGCGGCCTGCCGGACGTGCTGTGGCTCTGCGAGTACGTGCTGCTCGGTGCGGCCGCCCTGCACCCGAGCATGCGGACCCTGGACCAGCGGGCCAAGGTGGCGCTGCCCAACGTGACGGCCGGCCGGGTGCTCCTGCTGTCGCTCGCCGCCCTGCTCCCGCTCGTGGTGCTCTACGCGCGGTACGTCTCGGAACAGCACGCGGGCGCACCGATCGTCCTGCTGTGCGGCATCAGCCTGTTCGCCCTGGTGATCACCAGGATGTGGATGGTGCTCGGCATCCAGCAACGGCTCGCCATCGTCGACGACCTGACCGGGCTGAAAGCCCGCGGGGTGCTGCTGTCCCACCTCGACCTGGAGGTCGAACGCGGCCGGCAGCAGCGGCACAACGTGGGCTTCATCCTGCTCGACGTGGACCAGTTCAAGCTCATCGAGCAGATCCACGGGCAGCCCGGCGGCCACGAGGTGCTCGTCGATCTGGCCCACCGGCTGGTCCGCCTGTGCGGGAGCGCCGCCGTCCTGGGCCGGGTCGGCGACAATATGTTCGCCGCCGTCCTGCCCGGTTACGGCAGCGACCACCTGATGCACGCCGCGGCCCGCGTCCGCGAGGTGGTCGAGACGGAGAAGTTCTCCATCGGTGACCAGGAGGACGTTCGCGTCACCGTGTCGATCGGGGTCGCCGGCCTGCACGACGACGGCACCAGCTCCACCGAGCTCTTCGAGCACGCCGAACTGGCGCTGCGACGGGCCAAGTCGGCCGGTCGCAACCGGGTCTACAGTGCCGCCGGGCCGGTCGAACTGCGGTGATCGCGGTCTCAGCTCGCCTGGCGGGCCAGCCGTTGGGTCAGAACCCGCTCGGTGAGCGCGACCAGCACGGCCTTCACCGACTCGCGGTGCCGCGCATCGCAGTCGATCAGCGGGATGCCGGACGAGAGGCCGAGGGCCTCGCGCACCTCGGCCAGGTCGAACCGGCGGGCACCGTCGAACGCGTTCACCCCGATGATGAACGGGATGTCGTGCACCTCGAAGTAGTCGATCGCGGGGAAGCAGTCCTCCACCCGGCGGGTGTCGACCAGCACGATGGCGCCGAGCGCGCCGTCCACCAGGTCGTCCCACAGGAAGGCGAACCTGTCCTGGCCGGGGGTGCCGAACAGGTAGAGCAGCAGTGCGTCGTCGAGCGTGATGCGGCCGAAGTCGAGCGCCACGGTCGTCGTCGTCTTCGCGGCGACCGCCGAGGTGTCGTCGACCCCGACGGACTTCTCGGTCATCTCGGCCTCGGTCACCAGGGGCTCGATCTCCGAGACGGCGCCGACGAAGGTGGTCTTGCCGACCCCGAACCCGCCACTGATGACGATCTTGACGGCGACCGGCGCCGGCAGGGTGCTAGAGCGCCCGAACACGATCCCTGATCCTCTCGATCAATGCGGTGGAGATCTCGCCGGACGCGTTCCCCACCAGCAGGTACCCCTCGGCCACCAGGTCGGCGACGATGACGCGGACCACCCCGAGGGGTGCGCCGAGCGCCGCCGACAGGTCCGCGATCGACCTGGGCAGCTGACACAGCTCGACGATGCGCCGCGCCTCGAACCGCAGCGGCGCGGACAACGCGGCCGGGACGGCGTACAGCTGAGTCTCGATCCGCAGGCCGTCCTGGACCGGCTGGGTCCGTCCACCGGTCAGCATGAACGGGCGCACCATCGGATCCTCGTCCGTCATTGCGGCAGGTACTGCCTTGACTCGGCGATCAGGGCGGGGGTCAGCAGACCGCCGAACCGATCGGCGAGCGTGGATATCTCGTAGCCGATCAGGCCCGGATCGCTGTCGCCGCCGGCCACCACGCCCAGGCAGCTGCCGCCCGCGATCACCGCGATCACCAGGAAGCCGCGCTGCATCTCGATCATGACCAGTTTGAGCCCGTCGAAGTCGTAGCGCCGCGAAGCACTGCGGGCCAGGCTGGCCATGCTCGACACGATCGCGGCGAGCTGATCCGCCTCCGCCCGGTTCAGCCCGTCCGAGCCGGCGATCAGCAGCCCGTCCGACGAGACCGCCACCGCGTCCCGGACCCCGTCCGTCTGATGGACGAAATTGCCGAGCAGCCAGTTGAGCTGGTGCCGATCGGCGGGCAGCGCTTCCGCACTCACGAGTTCTCCTCTTCGATGGTGATTTCGGTAGGCGGGGGGAATGGTCATGGTCGACCCACCCGGTGGGCGTTGCCGCGACGGATGCCGTCGCGCAGCGCCGACAGCCGGGAGCCCGGGTCGCCGGGCGAGTCCGGAGCCGGACCTTCGGTCCGTGCGGCCGGCGGCTTCGCCGGCACGGCCGGACGCTGGTCACGCGGCACGCGTTTGCGCAGGCCATTGGGCGTACGGTCGTCGACCGGCCCGGCCACCGCGGCCATCCGGGGTGCCGGGATTCTTGGCTGCGCTTCCACCACCACGTAGTCGACCTCCAGAGCCCGCGGCCGGATTCGCACGGCCGGCTCCGCCTCCGGCTCCGGCTCGCTCACCGGGGCGTCCGGGGTGGAGTGGACCGCCGGGACGCCGGCCAGGATGGCGGCCGGCAGGTAGATCCGGGCGGTCACCCCGGTCACCGCCGACGGGATCAGCTGCACCTTCACGCCCAGCTCCGCGGCGAGCCGGCCGACCACGTAGTGCCCCAGGAACCGGGCCGGGGCGGTCAGGAAGTCGCCGTCGCCGCGCAGGCGCTCGTTGGCCCGCTCGAGTTCCTCGTCGTCCATCCCGACGCCCTGATCGCAGACGGCGATCAGGTAGCCGTCGGCGATCTCCCGCCCGTGGACCTCCACCTCCAGGTCCGGCGGGGAGAAGGTCAGGCCGTTCTCGATCAGCTCGGCCAGCATGTGCGCCAGGCCGCTGGCGATCCAGCCCTGCACCATGACGTCCTCGGTGCGGCGCAGAACAACCCGGCGGTACTCCTCGACCTCCGACACCGCGGCCCGGATCACGTCCGTGACAGGCAGCTGCCCGGACCACTGTCGCGGGCTGGCGGCCCCCACGAGCACCAGCAGGCTCTCCGCGTTGCGGCGCATACGGGTGGCGAGATGGTCGAGTTCGAACAGGTTGGCCAGACCGGCCGGGTCCGCCTCCTCCCGCTCCAGGCGGGTGATGAAGCCGAGTTGCCGGCGCAGCAGGTTCTGATTGCGGCGGCTGAGGTTCGCCAGCGACTCGGAGCTGGTGCGCCGCAGTTGTGCCTGCTCGGTGGCGAGGTTGTAGGCGGTCTCCTGCACCCGTTCGAACGCGTCGGCCACTCGGCGTACCTCGCTGGTGGCGCCCGGCGTCGCCCGCACCACCGCCGGCGGCCCGGCGTCGTCCCCGGCCGCGGCCCGGCGCACCGCCTCCGGCAGCCGATCGAGGGCCAGACGGTTCGCTTCGTCCGCGAGACGCATCAGGGGAAGCGCAAGCGACCGGATGCCGATGGTCGCCAGCAGGATCGAACCGGCCAGACAGAGCAGGACCACCAGGCCCAGCAACGTGATCCGCAGCGTCGCCTCCTGGCGCAAGCTCCGCGCCTCGGCCTGGGTGCTCGTGCCGACCTGTTCGGCGAGCCGGCTCAGGTCGTCGAGCAAGGTGCCCACCGCGGCCCACCAGTCCTGCGGGCTGGTCGCCAGCCTCCTCCCGTCGCCCGCGCCGACCGCCAGCCGTTCCAGGGCGTGCACCCGGGCCGCGTTCTCGGTGCTCAGCAGCCTCGTCATGGCGGCCTTGGTGTCCGGAGTGGCGAACTCGTCGAGCTCGGTCAGGAACAGGTCACGGGCGGCGATGATGCCGAGGAACTCCGAGTACTCACCGTCGGAGAACCGGCCGGCCGTGAACACGGCATGCAGGAACACGCGTTCCCCCGCGGTGGCTTCGCGGATCTCGACCAGCTGCTCGACCGACTCGGCGCCGCGCCGCAACTGGTCGTCGCTGACGATCTCCAGGTGCCGCGTGTTGTCGGAAAGCTCCTCGATCAGAGCGGTGTAGAAGTCGAACGTGTCGTCCTTGTCGCTCTGCCCGGTGTCGGCACCGGCCCGCACCTTGCCGAGACCCTCCAGTTTGTCGACCGAGGCGGCGGCCTGCTGTTCGAGCTCGCCGCCACCGGTCAGCAGTGCCCGGACGGCGACGCGCTTAGCGTCCACCCGCTGGCGGGCCGGGCCGATCTCGGCCCGGAAGCCGGTGCTCCCGGCCAGCATCGCGACCGTGGCGCCGCGCTCGTCCTGCAACTCCCGCACGAGGCTCTGCAACGCGCGAATGACGGCGACCCGGTCCTCGGTGGCGGCACTCGCGCGGTAGCTGGAGACCTCGCCGGCGGAGAAGACGGTCAGCAGCACCACCATGGCGACCAGAGGTGGCGCCACGATGCGGACGATGCGACCACGGATCGTGTGCCCGCCGGTGTTGTGCTTCATCCTTCGATCCCTCCGCGGGCCCCCCGAGCCGCGGCGCGGTGACGCCCGGATTCCATCAGCGCGCTCACTCGGCGATATCGATGGCGAGAATGGGGCTTGCAACCGCCCTAGAATTGACGTCAGCCAAAGTCCGGTCAATTACCCGATCGAGCGACTGCGCAGCCGTGAATCATCGGCCGATCGCCCGGATCTGCTGTTGCGCACGATCAACGAGCCCGATCACGTCGCGGAATACCTCGACCGAGGTACGACGAACAGTCACCGGCAGCCACCGCACATCGGCCGGCAAAAATCATCGGCGAGCAATTCCCGTCGATCGTCAGGCACGAGTGCGGTGGCGATTCCCGATAGGTGCGGAGCGCGGTCCCGCCGGGCGGACGCGGACCCGGCGGTGACCGCGGTGCGGGCCGGCATCCGGCCGGTGGACGTCGCTTCCGCCCGCCCTGATCAACTCGGTGGCTGCGCCGAAGGCACGCCGTTCTCCTTGCCGGCCGGAGTGGAATCGCTGCGCAGGTAGGCGAGCACGGCCAGGACTCGGCGGTTGGTGTCTTCGGTCGGGGGCAGACCGAGCTTGGCGAGGATGTTGCCGACATGCTTGCCGACGGCCGGCTCGGAAACGCTGAGGATGCGGGCGATCGCCGCGTTGGAGTGACCCTCGGCGATCAGCGCGAGCACCTCACGCTCGCGCGCCGACAGCTGGACGACCGGATCCCGGTGACGGCGGAGCAGCTGCCGCACCACCTGGGGGTCGACCACCGTTCCCCCGTCGACCACGTGCCGAAGAGAAGCGACGAAATCCTCCACGTCGACCACTCTGTCTTTCAGTAGATAGCCGACTTTTCGCCCACCCCGGGAGTCGAGCAGGTCGGTCGCATACCCCTGCTGCACGAACTGGCTCAGCGCCACCACGGCCAGCCCCGGATCGGCGCGGCGCATCTCCACGGCCGCACGTAGGCCTTCGTCGGTGAAAGTCGGCGGCATCCGAATGTCGGTCACCACCAGATCGGGCCGATGCTCGGCAACGGCGTCGCGGAGAGCCTGTGCGTCACCGACCGCCGCGACCACGGTGAACCCGAAGCGGTCCAGCAGCCCGGTGAGCCCTTCCCGCAGCAGCACGCCGTCCTCGGCGAGGACTACGCGGATCGGTCGTTCGGTCGGCACGGGATCTCCACGCGAATCAGGGTCGGCCCACCGGGCGGACTGGACAGGAACATGCGGCCATCGGCCACGGCCACCCGATCGGCGAGGCCGGTGAGCCCGGTGCCCCGCGCCGGGTCGGCCCCGCCCCGCCCGTCGTCGAGAACCTCGACGACGAGCACGTCGCCCAGCGCAGCGGCGGGGCCGTGGCTTGGTTCCGCGTGCGGGCCGTGGCCGGGTTTGGAGGCCGGGCCGTGGCCGAATTCGGCGGCGGCGGGGCCGGGGCCCGGTTTCGCGGGGCGGACGTCCCCCGACTTCGCGGCGGCGGCCGAGACGGTGAGGGTGGCCGCGACGGCCTCGCTGTGCTTGAAGACGTTGGTGAGCGCCTCGGCGGCCACGAAGTAGGCGACCAACTCGACGCCCGGCGGCGGCCGCCCGGACAGATCGACACGGACGGTGACCGGGATCGGCGCCTGGTCGGCCAGTTCACGCAGAGCTCCCGGCAGGCCCACCTCGGTCAGGGTCTGCGGCCGTATGCCGTGGATGAGTTCACGCAACTCCGCCATCAGCATCTTGGCCTGCTCGTGCGCCGCGGTCACGGCCTGTCGTGCGGGCGAGTCGTCCGGCAGGTCGACCCGGGCGAGACCCAGCTGCAGGGTCAGGCTGACCAGCCGCTGCTGGGCGCCGTCGTGCAGGTCTCGCTCAATGCGGTGGCGCTCGGCCTCGAAGGCGTCGACAAGCCGGGCCCGGGAGCGCGACACCTCGATCAACTCGGCTCGTAGCCGGGTGTCGTCGGGACCGGCCAGCAACAGCCGCGCGACCGCGGCGTGTGACCCCGCGAGAAGCGCCAGCAGATAAGGGACGGCGAACATCAGCGCCGCACCGAACAGCGCATAGGGCAACGCCTCGCCGACCGTGCTGACCTCGCCCAGACCCAGTGAGATCGGGGCGTGGTCGTGGACCAGGAAAGGGCTGGCGACGGAGACCCCGATCAGCACCATCAGGATCAGGACCGCGCCGTACCACACCGGCACCGCGCCGGTCAGTAGCACGGTGTAGCAGAGCTCGCGCCAGGTGGCCGCCTCGGTATAACGCGTGCGTAGCCAGCGCAGCACGTCGCCGGCCGGCACCGGGCGGTGTCCTGATCGGACCGGCCGGGTGTCGACGATCGGAAGTCGCCGCCGCTCCACGGCCGCGACCGGCATCGCCACCAGCGGGCCGAACACCGCGAAGAGCATGGCGCCGCCCAGCAGCAACAGGGCGAGCTGCACGAACGACGGGTCATCCCACGCCGCGACCCGACGGATGAGGATCGCCCACGGCAGACCGAGCAGAAGGATCGGCACCGAGGCCGCGATCGTCACCGGCCCGGTGGTAAGTAGGTAGCCCACGGCTCGCCACGGCCACCTCGACACCAGGAAACGGCGGCGGGCGACCGCCTCGATCGCGGTGTTCGGCATTGGCACCTGGCTCACGCTAGTTCGCGGGCCGCTCCGCCGCGGTATGCCTAGCCATACCTTTTTCCGGTGCCCAGCCGTAGTGCTCCGCACCTCCCTCCCCTGATGGTCTGAGCCCATGCACCTCAGACCTCTGATTTCCCTAGCTCTGATCGTGTCGCTCACCGGTTGCACCGACGTGGCCGCCGTCAACGACACCCGTGACGATCAGCAGGAGTTCGCCCTGTCCGCCCAGCGACTGGTCATCGACAACAACGGCGGCAGCCTCCGCCTGATCGCCGGCAGCGGCCCGGCCGTCGCGGTGCGGCGATCGCTGACCGGCAAGGCGACCGTCGAGGGCAACGCGTCCTGGTCATTGACCGGCGACACGCTGAGACTCGGCATCAATTGCAGCGGCTTCGTGCCCGATTGCGGCGGCCTGCACATCGTGAGCGTGCCGCCCGGCGTCGCCGTCGAGTTGACCAGCGACGGCCCGGTGCGGGCCGTCCAACTCGCCGGTGCTCTGACCGCGACGGTGTCCGACGCGTGGCTGAAGGTCGAAGACCCGACGGGCCCACTGCACCTCGAGGCCGATCTGGACATCGACGTCAGCGGTGCTCGCTCCACCGATGTCGCCGCTTCGTCCCGCGAGCACGCGGTGCACCTGACGTTCACGGCACCGCCCACCCGGGTCGAGGCCCGGGCCGCCGGCTCGGTGAAGGTGCTGCTGCCCGCGGGCCCGGAGACCTACCGCGTCTCGTCCGCACCCGGCCGATCCGCCCTGAAAACCGATCCCGCCAGCAAACGGCTGGTCGAGGCGACGGCCGGCGAAGGCCACACCGCCTCCGTCCGAAAGGCGGCCTGATGTTCGAGCTGATCGACGTCACCAAGGTCTATCGGGGTGGCAAACGAGCCGTCGACGGCATCACCATGCGACTCGACACCGGCGTGGTGGGCCTGCTCGGCCCCAACGGCGCCGGCAAGTCGTCGCTGATGCGGGTGGCCGCCACGGTCACCAGGCCGACCACCGGCCAGGTCCGGTTCGATGGCACGGACGTGGTCGCGCATCCCGATGTGCTTCGCCGTCGGCTGGGCTATCTTCCGCAGGATTTCGGTGTCTACCCGCATCTCACCGCGCGGGAGTTCCTGTCCTATCTCGCGGCGGCCAAAGGCTTGCCGGCCCGCCCCGCTCGGGCCCGCATCGACGAGTTGCTGGAGCTGGTCAATCTGACCGAGGCGGTGAAGCGGCCGCTCGGCGGCTATTCCGGCGGGATGCTGCGGCGGGTCGGCATCGCGCAGACATTGCTCGCCGATCCCCGGGTCCTGATCATCGACGAACCCACCGCTGGGCTCGATCCCGAGGAGCGGGTTCGGTTCCGCAATCTGCTCAGCGAGCTGTCCGCCGACCGGTTGGTGCTGCTGTCGACCCACATCGTCTCCGACATCGAGTCGGTGGCCGACGATATCGCGATCGTGGCAGCCGGTCGTGTGCTGCGCCGCGGCGCTCCCGACCGGCTGCTGGGCGACGTGACCGGACAGGTGTGGGAAATGGTGGTCGCACCGGGCGCACTCGCCGCCGTGCAGGCTCGGCACGTCGTCAGCCGCATGGTTCGCACCACTGACGGGGTGCGCCTCCGCCTGCTGTCGGCCGATCAGCCCGGGCCCGACGCCATGTCCGTGCCACCCGACCTGGAGGACGCCTACCTCGCGGTGGTCTCCGGGGTCCGGGAGCCGGTCCGATGAGGTCGCGGGCACTGGCCGCGCTGGCCGTGGCCGACTTCCGGGAGCGGGTGCGGCGACCGTCATACGTGGTGGTTCTGCTGGCCGCGGTGGGTCTGGGTTATCTCGCCGCCCCGGCCAGCGGCGCGCACTGGACCATCGTGAACGCGGGCGCCTATCGCGGTGTCTACAACAGCGCCTACATCGGCACGGTGACCGCCCTGGCCGGAGCGTTGTGGCTGGCCACCGGCGGCTTCTACATCGTCCGGACAGCCATCGAACGCGACCGGCAGACCGGTGTCGGGCAGTTGCTCGCCGCCACACCGATGCGCACCGGCGAATACCTGCTGGGCAAGTTCCTCAGCAATCTGCTGGTGCTCGCCTCGATGGCCGGCGCGCTGGCCATCACGGCCGTTGCCATGCAGCTCGCCCGCGGGGAATCGCGGACCGTAGACCCGATCGCCCTGCTGTCCCCGTTCGTCCTGTGCACCCTTCCGGTGCTGGCGGTGACCGCGGTCGCCGCGATCTATTTCGAGACGGCTCCGGTGTTGCGCGGCGGCCTCGGCAACGTCATCTGGCTGTTCGCGTCGCTGACCGGCGCCATCGTCGGTCAGTCGGCCAACGCCCCGCTGGGCGGCTTGGGCATGGGCGCGTTCGCCGCGTCATTGCGTGACCAGTTCGCGGCGCAGGGCGCCGAACTGACCGAGATCGCGCTCGGCCTCATGTACCTGGACGAGCCGCCCCGCAGTCTCTTGTGGACCGGCGTCCACTACACCACCGCCTTCGCGGGTGAGCGCACCGTGCTGCTGTTGGTGGCCGCCGCGGCCGCCATCGTGCCCGCCCTGTGGTTCGACCGTTTCGACCGCAACCGCACGACCCGCCGGGCGCAGCCCGCCGGACTGCCGGGCTCCGGCGAAATCAGGACGGCATCCCCCAACGCTTCGTTGCCGTCAGGTGCAGCGCCGACGTTCGAGCGGCCCACTTTCGCCAGGTTGCCGAAGGCCGCAGCTCAACCAGTGACTTCGCGGCGCGGGGTGGGCGGTGTGCGCCTGGTGCGTGGCGAGCTGCGCATTCTCACTCGCGGGGTGTCCCGATGGTGGTGGGCGGTCGCGGCGGCACTGGTGGTGGCCGGGGTGGCTGCCCCCGTCGCAGCGCGGCCACTGCTCATAGCGGCGTGGATCTGGCCGGTGCTGGTCTGGTCACGGCTCGGCGCCCAGGCCCGAGAACACGACGTCGAGACGCTGCTCGACGCCTGCCCGTCGCCGGTGTCCCGCACGCTGGCCCAGTGGCTGGCCGGCGTGGTCCTGACGGCGACGGTCGGGATCGGGCCGGGTGTCACGATGGCCGTCGACGGCCACTTCGCGGACTGGCTGGCCGGTGTGGCGTTCATCCCGGCCTTGGCACTGGCGCTGGGAGTGGTCAGCCGGACACAGCGCTTCTTCCAGGCCGTCTACCCACTGCTCTGGTACCTGGTGATCAACGACATCGCCGGCCTCGACTACATGGGCGTGCTACCCGGCGGCCCCGCACCGCACACGGTCGCCGCCGCGGCGATGCTCTTGCTGCTGTCGGCACTCACCACCGTGGCGGTACGCCATCGCCACAGGTGACGCGTCCCACCGACTTCGGTCAGGCGGTTATGAGGCCTGCCCCGCGCACCAGCGTCACCGGCGCCGTCTCGGAGACCCGCCGCGGCCTGCGTCGATCAGTCGTGACCAGCCCGGCTAGGACCACGAACCCGATCAGGCGAGCAAGTCCGCGTGCCGCCCGACCGCGGTCAGACAGCGAAGGGGGTGCCGGTGAGGCGTTCGCTGTCGTGCCACAGCGCGGCGCCGGTGGCCGGGTCGTCAGCGCCGCGGGGCAGGCGGGCCGGCTTTGGCGTGCCGGAGTCCTGGCGGCGGCCGGCCGGCCCGATGAAGGCGCCGTTCTCGACCATGGGGTTGGTCGCGGCATAGAGCGACGGCCAGGCGGCGCCTTCCGGAGAGCCCATCGCCAGCCGCCCGAGCAGTGGCATGAGCAGCCGGGCGGCTGTGCCCTGCGAGTGCTGCTGCAGGTTGGTCAGGGCGGCGCCGGGGTGCACGGCGACGGCGGTCATCGGAGTGCCGGCCAGCCGGCGGGCGAGTTCGACGGTGAACACGATGTTGGCTCGCTTCGATTTCGCGTAAGCGCCCATCGGCCGGTATCTCTGCTCGCTCATCAGGTCGGTCAGTTCGCCGCTGCCCCAGCGGGCGGCGATCGCGCTGACCGTCACGACCCGGCCGGCCGAGGCGGCGCGCAGTGCGGGCATGAGCTGGGCGGTGAGGGCGAAGTGGCCGAGATGGTTGGTGCCGAAGGTCATCTCGAATCCGTCGGCGGTGGTCTGTCGCTCGGCGATGTTCATCACGCCGGCGTTGTTGATGAGCAGGTCCAGCGGGCCGCCGTCGACCACCCGGCCCGCCGCGGCGCCGATGGATTTGAGGTCGCCGAGATCGAGCACGAGCGTGTCGACCTCGGCCGAGGGGGTCTCGGCGCGGATCGCTTCGGCGGCGGCCGTGAGCTTGCCGGGATGGCGTCCGGCGAGCACGACGCGGGCGCCGTGACCGGCCAGAACGCGTGCGGTCTGCCAGCCGATTCCGCTGTTGCCGCCGGTGATCAGGGCGACGCGGCCGGCCTGACTGCTGATTGTCGCGGGGGTCCAGGTGGCCATCGGAACTCCTTAGTAATGAACATTCATTCAGTAAGCACGAAGGTAGCTGGGCCCACGTCGACTTGTCAAATGAATGTTCATTAAGAAGACTGGAGGCATGCGAACGCGGGATCCCGAGACCAAGCGCCGGCTGCTGCTCGAAGCGGCGCTGGAGGAGTTCGCCGCCTACGGGGTGGCCGGCGCCCGGGTCGACCGGCTGGCCAAGCGGGCGGGCATCAGCGCCGGGCTGGTCTACTCGTTCTACGAGAACAAGGACGGCCTGTTCGAGGCGGTCTTCGACCTGATCGTGGAGCAGACCGTCTCGGCCGTCCCGATCGACGCCGACGACCTGGGGGAGTACGCGGGTCGTCTCTGCGACGCCGGCCTGGCCCACCCCCATGTGCTGCGCTTCGTGGCCTGGTATCAGCTCGAGCGCGGCGACGCGGCCGCCCGGCGGGCTTCGACCACCGCCGCGATGGCCGACAAGGTTGCGGCCATCGCGCAGGCCCAGAGCCGGGGCGTCGTCACCGACCGCATCCCCCCGGGCGAGATCCTCGCGCTCGTGCTGACCCTGGCCAACATGTGGCAGCTGCGCGAACCGGAATTCCTCGACCTGGTCGAGCCGGGCCGCCGCCGCGCCGCCGTGGTCGAAGCGGTCCGCCGCCTGACCGCACCGGGGGACCCGACCTAGGAAGGCGTGCAGCCCGCAAACAGAAAGGTCGTATAGCCCGGAAGCTATACGACCTGGTGAAGCGTGGTGCGCCGCGTAGGACTTGAACCTACAACCCGCGGATTAAGAGTCCGCTGCTCTGCCAGTTGAGCTAGCGGCGCTCGTTGGCAACGACGAAAACGTTAGCACGCACCCCCATGATCCTTAAAATCGCCCCCTCCGATGAGCTTCACAGCTTGAATCAGCCTCAGGGATGACCCGCTCCCTTGCATCCATGGGGCAGGATGTGCCCGCAAACTTCAGAACGGGGTGCTCAGGGATGGTCGGCATGCGGCGCTCACTGGTGACGGTTGTGGTGGCGGCGGTGCTCGCGCCGCTGGCGCTGGCCGGCTGCGGCGACAACAAGAAGTCGGGGGCCGCGTCCGCCGCCTGGGTGGGCAACGGCGCGAGCGCCTCCGCCGCACCGAGCGCGAGCCCGGGCACCAGCCAGGGGCCGATCACCGAGTCGGCGGCGGTGCCGATCGAGCTGACCGTGACCCCGGCCACCGGTAAGAAGGACGTGCCGACCAGCGCCGAGATCGGCTTCACGGTCTCCGGCGGCAAGGTCACCACGGTCGTCCTGAAGGATGCCGCCGGCAAGGCCGTCCCGGGCGCGCTGCGCGAGGACGGTTCGACCTGGGTGCCGGCCAAAACCCTGAAGACCAAGACGACGTACGCGGCGAGCGTCACCGCCACCACCGACAGCGGCCTCACCAAGACCGCCACCACCACCTTCACCACGATGGGCGCCCCGGGTAAGAAGACCGGCACCGGCCTCTACCTGTTCGACGACCACACCTACGGCGTGGCCATGCCGGTCGTCGTGGAGTTCAGCCCGGGCATCAAGAAGGCCGACCGGGCCGCGGTGCAGAAGCGGATGTTCGTCACGACCACGCCGGCCCAGCCGGGTGTGTGGTCGTGGACGTCGAGCGGCACCCAGGCTTATTACCGCGCCAAGGAGTATTGGCAGACCGGCACGACGCTGAAGGTGCGGATCGCGGTGGGCGGCGCGCCGACCGGCGGCGGGCGCTACGGCGACCGGGACCGCGCGGCCACCGCCAAGATCGGCCGGGACCTCCAGATGAAGGTCGACAACGCCACCAAGAAGATGACGGTGACGCAGAACGGCAAGGTCGTGAGGACCGCGCTGGTGAGCCTGGGGCGCAAGAGCAAGCCCTCGGTGAGCGGCGCGATGGTGGTGATGGACAAGCTGTCCGAGACGGTTTTCGACACCACCGACACGGACGGCGCGGCCGGCTACAAGACTAAGATCCAGTACGCGCAGCGGATCACCTGGTCGGGGCAGTACGTTCACTCGGCCCCGTGGTCGGTGGGCTCGCAGGGCCGCACCAACGTGTCGCACGGCTGTGTCAACGTCTCGCCGGCCAACGCGAAATGGCTGTTCGACAAGACCCTGATCGGCGACCCGGTTACGGTGACCGGCACCGGGACCAAGCTGGCGTACGGCGATGGCTGGACCGCCTGGAATGTCACCTGGTCGGAATTCGTCAAGGGCAGCGCCCTGCCGGTTCCCGACAGCCTCAGGTGAGAACAGGGGTAAACGTGAAACCCCTTACACCAGAAGTGCTGAATCGGGCGATTTGCGGAATTCTTCTGTGTGACGGTTAACCCCGGCGGCACGAATCCGGGATTGGTCACTTGGCTTTCATAGAGCAGTATTGGGCGCCGGGGACGAACGACGCCGTGAGGGGACCATGAACATCAGTCGAGTTCGCCGGCCGTGGCGGGTTGCCGCGGCCGCGTTGATCGCAGGCACTGTCCTGCTCAGCTCCGGCTGTGGTCACGGCGACAAGTCGCCGACCTGGCAGGGCGCCGGCGGTTCGCAGCCCGGCGGTGGCAGCGCTTCGGCGACCCCGTCGCCCTCGCCCACGCTGAGCACCGTGGCCGTGGTGACACCGGCTGCGGACGCCAAGGACGTGGTGGCGATCTCGCCGATCAAATACACCAGCGAGGACCCGGAGAACACCACGGTCACCGTGACCGACGCGAAGGGCGACGAGGTCAAGGGCACTCTCGACAAGGACGAGAAGACCTGGACCCCGGAAAAGGCCTTGGCGTACGGCACGAAGTACACGATCACCGTGAACGGCACCGCGAGCGAGGGCAAGAACGGCTCGACCACGAGCACGTTCACCACGATGGCCAAGCCGTCGAAGGTCATCCGGGTGACCAGCTTCCTCGGTGACGGGCAGAAGGTCGGCGTGGGCATGCCGCTGATCATCAAGTTCAGCAAGTCGATCCCGGAGAAGTACCGCGGCGAGGTCGAGCGCCGGATGGTCGTCACCGCGACGCCCGCGCAGACCGGCACCTGGGGCTGGATCAGCCCGACCGAGGTGCACTACCGCCCGAAGGTGTACTGGAAGGCCAACTCGAAGGTCTTCTACAAGGTGTCGCTGGCCGGTGTGCCGCTGGGCAGCGGCTACTACGGCAAGAGCGACCTCACCGTCGACCTGAACATCGGCCGCTCGTTCGTCATGACGGTCTCCAACAAGTCCAAGCAGATGACGGTCAAGGAGAACGGCAAGGTCGTCAAGACCATCCCGGTCAGCCTGGGCAAGGCGAGCACGCCGTCGTCGAGCGGCACGATGATCGTGATGGACAAGCAGAAGCACACGATCTTCGACACCACCGACACCGACCCGGTGAACGGTTACAAGACCCCCATCGACTTCGCCCAGCGCATCACGTGGAGCGGCCAGTTCATCCACGCTGCTCCGTGGTCCGAGGGCAAGCAGGGGCACGTCAACGTGTCGCACGGCTGCGTCAACGTCTCCGAGGCGATGGGTGCCTGGCTCTTCTCGCGCACCCTGATGGGCGACCCGATCACGGTCTCCGGCACCGAGGAGAAGCTCAAGGACGGCAACGGCTGGACCGACTGGAACATCAGCTACGAGCAGTTCAAGAAGAAGAGCTACCGCTAGCCCTAACCTGGGCAGATGCGCCCGTTCTTCGTCGTAGGTGTTCTGCTGCTCGCGGCGACGACGACCGGTTGCGGTCACGACGATGATCCCGTCGTGACCGCTTCGGCGTCCGCGGGGAGTGCCTCCGCCGATCCGCCCGGCTCGGTGTCGTGTGCCCAGTTGGCGGTCGCGATCGACGCGGGCGGTCTGATGAACGCCGGCGTGGTCGACGGCATCGTGAACGCGAGCCGGACCGCCGATACGCCCCTCGCCGATGCGGCCGAGCGTCTCGATACCGCATATCGGGCAGCCGTCGCCGCTACCGGCAAAACCGACGAACCAGACAAGATCGCGGCGGTAAGTGCAGCAGCGTCCGACATGTCCGGCGTCTGTGCCGACAGCGGACTGCAGACCGTGGGTTGATCGTCTTCGATGTAGCAGCTGACCTGGGATTTCGTGGCTTCCGAGGTCTTAGTGCGTTGTTTCGGTATCTGTAGCCGGAAGGTGACGCAACTTCCGTCACAATCCTTCACAGCGCGGTGATCAAGCAGGCAGGATGCATCCCCGGACCTGGTCGGTGAGGGAAGGAACTCGGCAATGGCGCAGATCCATCACTTCGACCACGGGTGGATCACCCCGACGGTCAGCTACGTGCTTTCCGTACTCGGGTCTCTGCTGGGGCTCACCCTCGCGGTGCGGTTCCGGTCGGCCCGCAGCAACAACGAACGCGTCTGGTGGCTGATCCTCGCCGCCCTCGCCATCGGCGGCACCGCGATCTGGAGCATGCACTTCGTCGCGATGATCGGCTTCAGCGTGGTCGGCACTCCGATCCGCTACGACGTCACGCTCACCGCCGCCAGCGCGATCATCGCGATCGTCGCGGTCGGCCTGGGCCTCGCGATCGCCCTGTTCGGCCGGCGCGCCCAGAACGTACGCATCCTCACCGGCGGCGTGATCGCCGGCCTCGGCGTGGCCGCGATGCACTACACCGGCATGGCCGCGATGCGCCTCAACGGCGACATCAGCTACGCGAGCAGCCGGGTCGGCCTGTCCATCGCCATCGCCGTGGTGGCCGCTTCGGTCGCCCTCTGGCTCGCCGTGACGGTCCGCAAGCCGGCGATCATCTTCGTCTCCGCCCTGGTGATGGGCATCGCCGTGAACGGCATGCACTTCACCGGCATGACCGCGATGTCGGTCGTGGAGCACGATCCGCAGGCCGAGCTCCAGGGTTCCACGGCCACCGGGCTCATCGTCCCGATCGGCCTGGCCGTCATCTTCGGGATCATCGGTCTCGCGTACGCCCTGGCGGCCGCACCCACCGAGGAGGACCGCGCGGCCGCGGCCTACCTCGCCTCTCGCCGTGAGGCCGGCACCACCGGCGTCATTCCCCGCCAGACCGCGCCCACGCCGGCCGAGCCGCAGCGCGGCTCGTCCGCGCTGGGCGGCGGGTCCTGGACCTACCGGGACCGTTCCAGCCGCTGACCTCAACTTTTCCGCTCGGGTGCCGATCTGGTGCGGTATGGCTGTAGGCATCCTGGGCACCGGCTCCTATCTCCCGCACGAGGTAGTGACCAACTCCGACCTGAACGCCTGGGTCCCCGACGCCGACCCGGACTGGATCATCCAGCAGACGATGATCCGGTCGCGGCGGTTCGCGGCGCCCGACGAGGCGGCCTCCGACCTCGCCGCGCACGCCGCGCGGGCGGCGATAGCGCACGCCGGTCTCACCGCGGGTGACATCGACTTCCTGATCCTGGCGACCTCGACGCCGGACTCGCCGCAGCCGCCCACGTCCCATCTGGTGCAGTCGGCCATCGGCGCGGACCGAGCGGTCTGTTTCGACCTCAACGTGGCTGGTTCCGGCTTCGTCTTCGCGCTGGGCATCGCGCACAGCCTCGTCGTGGTGAACCCGTCCGCACGGGTACTGGTCGTCGCGGCGGACGTCTATTCGCGGATCATCGACTTCGGCGACCGGGACACCGCGGTGCTGTTCGGTGACGGTGCCGGCGCCGCGGTGATCGGCACGGTCGGCCACGGGTACGGGATTCTCGACCTCGAACTGGTCTCCCGGGGCGCCGGGAACGGGCTCATCCAGGTCCCGGCGGGTGGCAGCCGGCTACCGGCCTCGGAGAAGACACTGGCCAACGCGGACCACTTCCTGCGGGTGGACGGTCCGGGCGTCCGCGACTTCGTCGCGTCCGAGGTGCCATGGGCGCTCGAGGCGCTGCTGCGGCGCACCGGGGTGTACGCGGCGGCGATCGATCACTTCGTGCCGCATCAGGCCGACGGGTTCACGGTGACCGAACTGGTGCGCGTGTCCGGCCTGAGCAACGCACACACCCACGTGACGCTTGACCGGTACGGCAACCTGGGCAGCGCGTCGGTGCCGGTCACGCTGGACGAGGCGGCGCGCACGGGTGCGCTGCGCGACGGCGACCTGGTGCTCCTCGCCGGGTTCGGCGGTGGCATGTCGGTCGGCGCGTGCCTGCTGCGCTGGCACCCTATCGAGGCTGTACCAGCCAGTCCCATGCCTTCTTGAGGCTCTGCCCGAGCGTCGCGTCCTCCTCGGCGAGGCGGGCCGCCGGGTCGGCGCTCGGTTCGGGGAGGTCGCTCGCCGGAACTGAGATGATCACGCCATGCTCGTACAGCCCGTCGATCAGGTTCGCGGCGGCGAACCGGTGTCCGCCGGCGGTCTTGACGATCAGGCCGTGGAACACGTCGGACTGGTCATCGGAAAGCACGTGCTCGACCTCGCCGGCGCGGCTGCCGGAGACGTCGAACACGGGTGTGCCGTCGGCGAGCACCAGGTAGGAAACCGGAGCGCCGAGGTCCTCGGGAGCTTCGTTGTCGGTCATGCCCTTCCGGTACCCGGCGTGGGCGGCTTTCAGTCGTGCTCGCCCGGCAGGGTCGCCACCTCGCGGTAGAACCGGTCGATCTGACGCACGGTCGCCTCGAAGTCGTCGAGACCGAACGGCTTCGTCACGTACGCGTTGGCGCGCTGCTGATAGCTCGACACGATGTCCGGCGCCGCACCCGAGGTGGTCAGGATGACCACCGGGATGGCCTTGAGATTGTCGTCCGTCTTGATCGCGGCGAGGGTCTCGCGCCCGTCCATGCGAGGCATGTTGAGGTCGAGCAGGATCAGGTCGGGGCGGGGAGCCTCGGCGAACCGACCCTCCCGGCGCAGGTAGTCGAGCGCCTCGCGGCCGTCGACCACCCGCTCGACGTTGGTCTCCCGCTCGGTCTGCTCCAGCGCCTCGGAGATCATCAGGGCGTCGGCGTCATCGTCGTCCACGACGAGAATCTGCAGGCTCCGCACGGCCGTCCCCCTTATTTGCTGTGCCGCAAGCATAGGGGCAGGTTTCGATTCCAACTACGACTGGGTGGTAGGAATAAGCGTCTTCTCGGTATCGGTTTTCCCCTGCTCGGCCTCCAGTTCGGCGAACCAGCGCAGGACCTGACCGGGCGTCAGGTCGTAACCGGTGGCGCGGGCGCCGGCCCAGTTCACGCCGACGAGCAGACCGTCGTGTTCGAGGCTCACCATCCAGTTGGACAGCCAGTCGTCGATGGTGATCGGGACGACCTCGAACCCCTGGTACGCCGGGACGTGCTTGACGATCAGCTGGGCGCGGGTGGGTTTCGACCAGAACGGCACGGCGCGGTGTACGCCGTCGGGGTCGGCGGGTGCCGGGTAACCGTCGGCGTCCCGGATCGCGTAGACCCGGCCTTCCTGGGTTACCTCGCGGCGAAACGCCGCCCGGTGGGCTCCGCTGAGCGACATGGGCTCTCCTTTCCGGCGTACGCCATTTCATGGTCGCCGCCTCAACCGCCGGCCGGTCAGCTTTTCGGCCGAGTCCGGGGTAAACATTTTGTACAGGAAAGAGTAGATAAGTCCGAAACGCGCCGTAAAAGCAGGTCACGCGTTGCAAATTGCCCTTAGTGTCCGTTCTGCCCGCTGCGACTCTCTCGGTCGCGGGGATGTCCGAACGGCCTCTGGAGGAATGGGATGAACAAGAGTCGGCGAATCGGAACGATGGTCGCCCTGGCGACCGCGTCCGTCGGGATGGCCGCGGTGACCGCCGCGGCCCCTGCTTCCGCGGCCGCGCGCGGACCACAGCCGGTCTCCAGCTGGCTGCGCGCGGTCCGGGCCAACACCGACAGCTGGGTCAGCATCAACTGGCGTACGGACCGGCGGATCTGCGACGTGGCCGTCCGCGTCTCCGCCCGTGACGTCGACGTCGACTACCGGGGACGCCGCAACTTCGCGACGCTGCTCCGCGGCGACAACCTCCGCCCCGGCCGCACCGACGCCACGCTGATCACCGTCAACCCGGACTTCGACCGGCCCGGTGTGGCGCGGCTGCGCGCGGTCATCTCCTTCGACAACTGCAGCCGCCGGGCGCGCACCGAGTTCCGCTCGTTCACGCTGGCGCTGCCGGTCCTCCGCAACAACTGGCCGGGCCAGTTCCCCAACGGCCAGGGTGGCCCCGGCGGTCCCGACGGTCCGGGCTGGCCCAACGGCCAGGGCGGCCCCAGCGGTCCTCACGGTCCGGGCGGTCCGGGCGGTCCCGGCGGTCCCCACGGTCCGGGCGGCCCCGGCGGCCCCGGCGGTCCGGGTTGGCCCAGCCAGGGCGGCCCCAACGCCCAGAACCCGGCCCCTCAGAACCCGGGTGCCCAGAAC
>NZ_BOQN01000083.1 GCF_018332695.1 Paractinoplanes toevensis | reverse complement strand
CGCGACACCGCCCATCGTGGGGGTGCCCTTCTTGCCCTGGTTGCTGGCCAGGCCGAGGGTGCCGCGGATCGGCTGGCCGGCCTTGAGCGCGGTGAAGACCCGGATCGCCACCGGGGTGCCGAAGAGAGAGATGATGAACGCGACCGCGGCCGCGACGATGACTGCCCTCACGGGCGACCCTCCTCGGGACGCAGTCCATCGACCACGTCCCACGTGCGATACCTCGAGCCCTTCACGAGCACGACGTCGCCGGCTCGCAGATCCCTCGTGACGAACCCGAGGGCGGATGCTTGATCTTCGGCGAAGATGGCCTGGCCGGTCCAGTCCTCCACCTCGGAAGCCCCGTCCAGGATCGGGCGGGCGTTGTCGGCCACCGCGATCAGCCGGTCCACGCCGAGTTCGGCGGCGAGCCGGCCGACCTCCACGTGCCCGGACACCTCGTGACTGCCGAGTTCGGCCATGTAGCCGAGCACCGCGATCCGCCGGCCCTCCGCCGCCATCGCCGCGAGGGCGTGCAGCGCCGCCGCCGTCGAGGACGGGTTGGCGTTGTACGAGTCGTCGATCACCGTGACGCCGTCCGGCCGGGTGAAGACGTCCATCCGGCGGCTCGACACGATCCCGATCTCGCCGAGCGCCGCGACCAGGTCGTCGAAATCCATCCCGAGTGACAGGGCGACGGCCGCCGCGGCGAGGGTGTTGGCGATCTGATGCCGCCCTGCCACCTTAAGCCGGACATTTCCGAAATGTACGCCGTAGTTGAGCCGGTAGGACGCTCGCCCGGCCGGGTCCAGTGCCACGTCGGTGGCCCGCACGGCGGCCGACGGCGACTCCCCGGTCAGCAGCACCCGGGCCGAGGTGCGCGACGCCATCGTGGCCACCAGCGGATCGTCCGCGTTGAGCACGGCGATCCCGGCCGGCGACAGAGCCTCGACCAGCTCGCCCTTGGCCTGCGCGGTGCCCTCGACCGAGCCGAACTCGCCGATGTGCGCGGCCCCGATGTTCAGCACCAGGCCGACGTCGGGCCGGGCGATGTCACACAGGTACCGGATGTGTCCGATGCCCCGGGCGCCCATCTCCAGCACGAGGAAACGCGTCTCCTCGGTGGCCTGCAGGACGGTGTACGGGAAGCCGAGCTCGTTGTTGAGCGATCCGGCCGGCGCGATCGTCGGCCCGACCCGGGCCAGCAACTGCCCGATGTAATCCTTCGTCGTGGTTTTTCCCGACGAACCGGTCAGGCCCACCACCGTGAGATCGGGCAGCCGCGAGACGACCTCCCGCGCCAGGGCGGCCAGGGCGACCAGAGGCTCCGCGACCACCACCCCGGGCTGGCCGGTGTCCCGGCTGCTCAGCACGGCCGCGGCCCCCGCGGCGACGGCGGTCGGCGCGAACGCGTGCCCGTCGACCTTCTCCCCGTCGAAGGCGACGAACAGCCCACCCGGGCCGATCTTCCGGGAGTCGTACTCGACCGGTCCCCGCACGACCACCGACGGCGAGGCGTTGACGAGACGCCCGCCGGTGACCTTGGCGATCTCGTCCAGTGTCATGCGGATCAAGAATGTCCCCCAGAAGCGGCGAGCAGAGCCTCGGCCAGCTCGATCCGGTCGTCGAACGGCAGCATCTCTCCGTTGACCTCCTGGCCCCGCTCGTGCCCCTTGCCCAGCAACGCGATGACGTCACCGGGGCCGGCCAGCCGGACCGCCTCGTCGATGGCGGCCCGCCGGCCGGCCACCTCAATGATCTTCGCCGATGAGCCGGCTTCCTCGGCGCCCACCCGCACCGCGGCCCGGATCGCGGCCGGGTCCTCGGTGCGCGGGTTGTCGTCGGTGACGATCACCAGATCGGCCCCGCGGGCCGCGGCCGCGCCCATCAGCGGCCGCTTGCCCTTGTCCCGGTCGCCGCCCGCGCCGATCAGGCAGATCACCCGCCCGCCGCGCCCGTTGGCCAGCTCGCGCAGCGCACCGAGCGCCGCCACGATCGCGTCCGTCTTGTGCGCGTAGTCGACCACGCCGAGCACGTCACCGGGGGCGTCCACCTGCTCGAGCCGGCCCGGAACACCCGGGCAGGCCGCGATGCCGCGCGCCGCCACCGCCGGGTCGACACCGGCCGCGACCAGCGAGGCCAGGGCCAGCAGCGCGTTGGCCACGTTGTGCCGGCCGGGCAGTGCCACCCCGGCCTCGACCTCGATGCCACCCGGCCCGTGCGCGACGAACCGCTGCCCGAAATCGGACGGCCGGACCTGCGAGGCCCACCACGAGGCGGCCTGGTCACCGGCCGCCGAATAGCTGATCGTGGCCGGCTTGAACAGCGGCCGCAGTGCCGGCTCGTCGTAGTTGAGCACCTCGAACCGGCAGCGCCCGTCGAAGAGTTTCGCCTTGGCCGCGAAGTAGTCGTCCGCGTCGGCGTGGAAGTCGAGGTGGTCGAGCCCGAAGTTGGTGTAACCGCCGACCGCGAAGCCGATGCCGTTGACCCGGCCCACCGCGAGGGCGTGGCTGGACACCTCCATCACCACCGCGGTCACGTCCCGCTCGGCTGCCGCGGCCAGGATCGCCTGCAGGTCGGTCGCCTCCGGCGTGGTCCGGACACTCGGCACCACCAGGTCGCCGAGGCGGGTCTCCACGGTGCCGATCAGGCCGGTGATCATGCCGGCCGCCCGCAGCCCCGACTCGACCAGATAGGCGGTGGACGTCTTCCCCGCCGTACCCGTAATGCCGATCATCGTCAGCCGGGCCGAGGGATCGCCGTAGATCGCCGCCGCGGCGGCGCCCAGCGCCGCCCGCGGATCCTCCGCCACCAGCACCGGAAGCCCGGCCGCGAGGGCCGCCTCGCGGCCCGCGGCGTCGGTCAGAACCGCGACCGCGCCGGCCTCGGCCGCGCCCGTCACGAATTCCGCGCCGTGCCGGTTCGCACCGGCCAGCGCCGCGTAAAGATCACCCGGACGAACCTCACGACTGCTGTGCGTGATGCCGGTGACCTCGAGGTCCTCGCCGCTGAGCTGGGCCGGCAGCAGGGCTGCCAGTTGAGTCAGTCGCAGCGGCGCGACGGTCTCGGGACGTGGTACTCCGGGCACGGCGTCAGACCCTACCCCGTGCCCGGAGTTCCACGAAAACGCCACGTGCTCACTCCTTGATGCGGAATGTCGGAGCCTTCGTCGTCGACGGCGGCACCTGGTAGTGCAACAGGGCGAACGACATCATCTTGCTGAACGCGGGCGCCGCCACGTCGCCACCGGTGCCGTGCGCGACCTCGGCCGACACCGCGATCACGAACCGCGGGTTCTCGGCCGGCGCCATGCCGATGAACGAGCCGTAGTTGCTGCTCGTGTACTGCC
This sequence comes from Paractinoplanes toevensis, assembly GCF_018332695.1. Lineage (GTDB taxonomy): Bacteria > Actinomycetota > Actinomycetes > Mycobacteriales > Micromonosporaceae > Actinoplanes > Actinoplanes toevensis. Next base: position 118,761 of record NZ_BOQN01000083.1, on the reverse strand, counting down.
CGTCGATGAGCCGCTTGCCGGTGCCGGTCTTGCCGGCCACCCGGTAGCCGGTGACCGCGGCCTGCGTACCGGTGGCGTCCTGGTCGTCGACCACCGACTCCATCATGGTCCGCAGCTCGGCGGCCACGGCCGGGTCCAGCACCTTGTGCGTGTCCGGCTTCGCGCCCCCGGTGACCTTGCCGTTCTTGCCGGAGATCATCGCCTTGATCAGGTGCGGCTGGATGTAGGTGCCGTCGTTGGCGATCGCCGCGTAGCCGGACGCCATCTGGATCAGCGTGGCGTCCACACTCATCCCGATCGGCACCGAGCCGGACGCCGACCCGCTCCACTCGTCCGGCGTGAGGATCCGGCCGGTGGCCTCGCCGCTCATGCCCTCGTTGGTGGCCTTGCCCAGCCCGAACTTCTGCTGGTACTCGTACACCTTCTGCTTGCCCAGCTTGTCGCCGATCAGGATCGTGCCCACGTTGGACGAGAGCGCGAGGATGCCGGGAATCGTCATCCTGGTGCCCTTCTCCTGTACGTGGCTGTCCTGGAAGCGGTACCCGCCCCGCTCCAGCGCGGGCCCGACGGTGATCAGGGAGTCCGGCTGGATGAGGCCCTCCTGCAGGGCGGCCCCGATCACGAAGGCCTTGTGGACCGAGCCCGGGTCGGCCACGATCGCGCTCGGCACGTCCTCCCGGTCGGCCGGCGTGTAGTCCAGTGCCTTGGCCGCGTTGTAGGTCGGGCAGCTCGCCTGGGCCAGCACCTCACCGGTCTTCACGTCCAGCACCACCGCGCCGGCGATCGTCGCCTTCCAGTCGGTGGCCTGCTCGCACAGGATGCGCTGCACCTCGTACTGCAGGTCGGCGTCGATGGTGAGCTGCAACGACGTGCCCGGCTGTGGCTCCACGTACTTCTGGTAGCCACCCGGGATCGGCGTGTTCAGGTCACCCTTGCCGATCTCGAACTCCTGGCTGCCCGCGGTACCCCGCAGCAGCGAGTCGTAGCGACCCTCGAGGCCCTCCAGACCGGAGTTGTCGGCACCGGTGAAGCCGACCAGGTTGGCGGCCAGGTCGGCGCCCGGGTAGTCCCGCCGCTCGTCCTGCTTGACCACGATGCCCTTGAGGTCCAGCGCGGTGATCCGGTCACCGATCGAGATGTCGACACCCTGCGCCAGGAACTCGAAGCGCGACTCGCCACCGCCCGGCCGCTTGTGCTTGGTCATCTTCTCGATGAGCTTCGACTGCGGCACGCCGAGCAGGGGCGCCAGGATCGCCGCGGTCTGCGAGACGTTCTCGACCAGCACCGGGTCCGCGCCCACATAGCGCGCCTCGACGCTGTGCGCCAGCACGGTGCCGTCCCGGTCCAGGATGCTGCCCCGCTGCGCGGGCAGGGTGACCTCGGTGATCCGCTGCTCGCGCAGCTTGATCAGCCGCGCCGCGTCGGCGGGCGACGAGGCGACCTGCAACACGACCAGCCGAATACCGATCATGACGAACAGAGAGAGCGCCAGGACGGTGCCCAGCCGCAGGCGGCGGGTCGAATTCGCGAGCTTGGGCGGCTCCGTCGAAATGGCACGCACGGCGCGGCTGGGGCCAGGCGATTTTTTCGTACGGGAACCGAACGGTGCTCGTGGTGACCGGGTCGCCGGCCGCCCGGTGCGCGATCGCTCACCGCCGCGGGAGCCGCGGGCCGGAGTGCGGTCGCGGCGCTGCTCGAGCTCATCGCGATCGTCCGGCTGGGGCCGGCGGGCGCGAGGCGGAGCCGGACGCGGGTCACTCTGCTCCCGGCGCCCGGTGTCACCCTTCTCCCCGGTCCCGGTCCGGCCGGTGCCGGTCTTACTCGTGCCGCTCTTGCTCGTACCGGTCTTGCTGGTGCCGGACTTGCCGGCGGTCTTGTCGGCCGGCTCGGCCGGTTCCGCCGGGCGGCGCCCACGCTGCGGGCGGCCACCGTCGAGCACCTGGAGGGCGGGACGGAACGGGTCGGTGGTGCGGCCGGCCCGCGGTGAGCGGGTGCGCTGGTCGCGCTCGGCCATGGTGCGCCCGCGCGGGGTGTACGCCCGCGCGTCGCCGATACCGCCGAAGCCGCGGCCCCGGCCGTTCTCCTCGGTCTCCTCCGCGCCGGTGTCCCCGGTCGGAAGGTCACGAGACGTACCGCGCCGGGGCTGATTGCCCCGGCGCGGTGTGTCCTCGGATCGCGGCGACATGAAGGCCTACTGCCCCGTGCCGCTCTGCGTCTGCCCGTCACTCACAGTCGCCCCATTCGCCGTGTCGCCGCCGTCCGTACCGTTCGCCCCACCAACGTTCGTGCCACCAACGTTCGTGTCACCAACGTTCGCCCCGCTAACGTTAGCCCCGCTAACGTTAGTCGGACTAACGTTAGTAGGACTTACGTTGGTCGGACTTACCGGCGCGACCTTGCCGGCGCCCGCGTCGGCCGAACCCGGCGTCTTGGCGTCCTGGGCGGTCACGGCCGGGCGGCCGTTCGCCGGCTTCGGGATGCCGATGATCTTGCCGTCGGGCAGCCGGAACACCGCCGGGTTGTCCGCCTTGACCAGGCCGAGCCGGCGGGCCGCCGCGTCCAGGTTGCCGATGCTGGACGCCGCGACCAGCTGGTTTTCCAGGTCCTGCTGCTGGTTGTCCAGGGCCGCGCCCTGCTTCTGCAGGTCGGCGATCCGGAACGAGTTCTCGTTGGTCTTCGTGTTGATCAGCAGGATGCCGAGCACCCCGACGACCACCACGCCGATCACCGAGGCCACGAACGGCGCCCGCGGGGCACTGATCGGAGCCGGCGGTGCGACCCGCAAGCGGGGCGCGGCGACCTCACCGGTGACCCGCACCGGCTCGGCCACGACGTCGACGCGCAGCGCCGCGGTGCCGTCGACCGGCGCGTCGGTGACCGGCCGACGTGACCGGCCGTCCCGCTTCGCCCGCTCCTCGAGAGCCTCCTCGCGACGAGTCTTGATCGCCGGTTCCGGCCGACGGCCCTTGCCGCGCACCAGTTCGGCGCGCTCAGCGCGTACGTCATCGGTCTTCTCGGTCTTGCGCGGCGCCGGCTTGCCGGCGGCCTCCCGCCCGATCCCTGACCGGCGCGTGTCGGACTTCTCGTCCTTGAAGTGGCGCGCCCCCCGGGCGTCACTTCGCCGGGCGTCCGCATGATCCGTGGCCCGGCCCCCCGGCCGCGGCGCAGTGCGCTCGCTCATGCTTTCCCCTCCCCCTCGTCGCGTTCCCCCGGGCGTAACCGCCCTCGTCCCCCGTGCGTTGACAACCGGTGCCGTTCGCGGTCGGCCTCCGGTGCCAGGTCTTTCCCGATGCGCTCCACCGCGCGCAGCTTCACCGAGGCCGCCCGTGGGTTGGCCTCGACTTCCTCGTCGGTCGGCGGCTCCGACCCCCTTGTCAGCAGCCGCAGGGTGGGACCGGTTCCAGGCAGTTCGACCGGCAGGTCGATCGGGCCCGTGCTGCGCGTCCTCGCCGTGAGGGCGCGCTTGACGATCCGGTCCTCCAAAGATTGGTAGCTCATCACCACAAGGCGCCCTTTCGGGGCCAAGGCATCCAATGCGGCCGGGACGGCCGATTCGAGAGTGGCGAGCTCGCCATTTACCTCAATACGTAGTGCTTGAAACGTTCTTTTCGCGGGATTTCCACCCGTTCGTCGCGCGGCGGCCGGGATCGACTCCTTGACCAGCTCGGCCAGCCGGGCCGTGGAGGTGATCCGCCCCTTCGAGCGCTCCCGCACGATCGCCGAGACGACCCGGGGAGCGAACTTCTCCTCGCCGTACTGCCGCAGGATCCGTACCAGGTCGCCCGGCTCGTACGAGTTGACGACCTCCTCGGCGGTGATCCCCCGGGTCTGGTCCATCCGCATGTCCAGCGGCGCGTCCTGTGCGTACGCGAAACCGCGGTCCGCCTCGTCCAGCTGCAACGAGGAGACACCGAGGTCGAACAGGCCACTGTGGAACCGTTCGTACCCGAGGTCGGCGAGCACCTGCGGGAGCTCGTCGTAGACCGCGTGCACCAGATGCGTCCGGGCGCGGAACCTCGCCAGACGCTGCCGGGAGTGCGCGAGCGCCTCGGTGTCCCGGTCGAGTCCGATGAGTACCACGTCCGGATGCCGTTCGAGCACCGCCTCCGCGTGCCCGCCCAGCCCCAGCGTGAAATCCACGTGCACGGCGCCGGGCAGGTCGAGGGCGGGGGCGAGCAGCTCGAGGCAGCGCTCGAGCAGCACCGGCACATGCGTGCCACGCAGCTCCCCCATGTCGACCCCCCTCGCACCCCGGCCGTACCCCAAGTCGCCGCACCGGCCCGGACGTCGTCCGCACCGCGTCCGTACCGCCAGATCCCCATCCGCTCATGCCCTTCACGGCAGCCTGTTGCCAGCAGACGTGCTGTTTCGGGGCGGGGCGCCTGGCACCGGGGAAGAGGTGTCAGGAGCCGGAGCGGCTGGAGATCTCGCAGTACGGCGGCGGTGACGTCCGGGACTGTTTGTGCAGGCCCGGCCGGGTGCCACGCCTCACAGTCCGCCGGGCAGCACCCCCTCCTCGATGTCGGCGAACTCGTCTTCGCTCGCCGCGAGGTAGTCGTCCCAGGACTGCTTGTCCCAGATCTCCACCCGGGTGCTCGCCCCGATCACCACGAGGTCGCGGTCCAAAGCCGCGTACTCCCTCAGGTGTGCCGGGATGGTCACCCTGCCTTGCTTGTCGGGCACCTCGTCATGCGCGCTGGCGAAGAACACCCGGCTGTAAGCCCGGGCGGCCTTGTTGGTCACCGGCGCCTGACGAAGCTGGCCCGCGATGCTCTGGAACTCGGGCATCGGGAACACGTACAAGCAGCGCTCTTGCCCCTTGGTGATCACGACACCTCCCGCCAGCTCATCTCGGAACTTGGCCGGAAGGATCAGCCGCCCCTTGTCATCGAGGCGTGGGGTATGCGTGCCGAGGAACATCGGCCGTCCACCCCCTGCCCCCAGCGGTTCGCGGTCCGCTTGTCAACTCGGGCCGGCAGGCCTCCCCGGTCTAGCTCCCCCTTCGGCCCTGCCACTGCGCTCCACTCTACTCCACTTCCCTCCACCCGCAAGCGGATTGAGCACGTCGGCAATCAATCGTCAAGCCCAAAAGCCCTGGTCAGCTCCGAGTCCACTCGGTGGAGGACATCGCCATGATCATCCGCGTCCGGTAGCTGACAGCGCGGCTTCCATCCCCGACATATCACCGCAAAATGTCTTATTTCTCCGCATGCGACACTCCGTCAAGCACTCCAGGGGAGGAAAGTGGAGCCCTCCGGTGGAGCGAAGGGCATCCTCCTGGCGGGCCCGCGCCGCACGGCGCCACCACGCTGCCGGGACGCGTCGGAGGCCAGGTCAGGACTCTCGGTGGCGACGGATCCACACGCCAAGCTCCGGGGTCTCAGACATTTGCTGTGTTCCGTTTCACCCGCGATCCCTACGCACCGTCTCTCCGGCTACGACTCAGGGCCTCGGCATCGCTGCCGCGAGATAACAAACCGGACATCCGTTGATGTGTCAAATACGGAGAGTGATCATCCGGCTTCGCACCCGGCGCTGGCATTTTCGGTATGACTTCACCCAGCACCACGCAGCGACGGAAAAGGACGGCCCGCTGGCAGGCAGGCCGTCCTTGTCGCACCCCCGCAAGATCCCCAAGCATCGGTCTCTGACGAAGGAGTACAACGTTGGCCACGGTAACCACCACTGGGCGGCGCAACCAGCGGACGACGGACAACCGAGCAGTGATCGTGAAGGCCTCACTGCTCGGATGCGGGTCCTTCACCACCGGCGTGACATCTCTGCTGGTCGTGGCGGGAAGGTTCGGAGTCAGCGATGAGCTCGCTCGTTTCGCGATCATCGCGGTCTGCATCATCGCGGCGCTCGGGCAGTTGACGGCGGCCGCCTGCCTTCTGACTCGGCATTCTCCCCGGCCGTAGCCCACCGACGCACGCCCATATATAAGGAAAGGCCCGCCCGGAGGGGCGGGCCTTTCCTGCTGCTCGGGTCAGGCGGCCGCGGTGGCCAGGGCGGCTTCCCGGCGCGCGCTGCGCTTCCAACGCCAGACGATCGTGGTGGTCAGGGTGAAGCCGATCAGGGCGGGGGCCAAGGTCAGCGGGTTCATGCCGCCGGGGTTGGCCACCGCGGCGCCGATCACGGCGTAGCTGACGGCGGACGGGATCGAGGCCAGCGTGGTGCCGAGCAGGTAGCGCTTGCGGCAGACGCTGGTGGTGCCGTAGGCGTAGCCGATCAGGCCGAAGGGGGCCAGCGGCAGGAAGCGGACCAGCAGCACCGCGGCCAGGCCCCGCCGGTTGAGCCAGCCGTCCAGGCGGGCCAGGCGGCCGCCGGCTCGGGCGTTCAGGGCGCCCCGGCCGGCCCAGCGGCCCGCGTAGTACGTGGCCGTTGCGGCGATCACGGCCGCGGCCAGCGCCGTGGCCGCGCCGGTGGCCGCGCCCAGCAGGGCTCCGCAGGCGAGGGTGATGGCGGTGCGCGGCACCAGGACGGACAGGAGCAAGCCGCCGACCACCGCGATCGCGACGGGGGCACCGTGGCCCAGCGCCAGGATCGCGTCGCCGATGTCGCGCAGGGGCAGGAGCGCCGCGGCGGCGGCCAGGCCGCCGACCACCAGCGCCAGGGCCCCCACGCGAATCAGTCGGCGCTTCCAGCCCATGGGCTCGGCTGCCGGCATGGCCGGCACGAGCGCCGAAGGGGCCGGAGGTGCGATCAGGGTGTCAGTCATGCAGGCGTACCGCCCCAACTCATCGTCGGTTCATGATCTGTGAACATGCTGGTCAGGCGCCCGCGGCTGCGAGCCTTTCGCCTCTGAGCCGGTCGGCCCACGTGTCGTCGACGGGAGCAAGGCTATCCGCGCCGATCGCCCAACGCAGTAGCAGATCGGCTATAGCTGGGTTGCGAGCCAACGCGGGGCCGTGGGAGTAACTGCCCAGGATCTTGCCGTGCCAGGCGCCCTCGGTCTGGCTGTCGTTGCCGATGCCCGCGGTGACCCGGGCCAGGGGCGACACTCCGGGGCCCAGGTGGGTGCGGCCGCCGTGGTTCTCGAAACCGGTGAGGGGAGGCAGTCCCAGCCGGGGATCGATGTCGCCGCGGAGCTCCCCGACCGCGCGGGTCTCGCCCCGGTCGGAGTGCAGGTCCAGCAAGCCTAGCCCGGGACATTTGGTGCCCTTGGCGAAGAACGAGTGACCGAACAGCTGGTAACCGGCACAGATGGCCAGAACCGCGGCACCCTGGTTGACCGCCCGGTGCAGGCCGCCGTCGGCGATCAGGCGCTGCGCGGCCAGGGCCTGCGGGCCGTCCTCACCGCCGCCGATCAGGTAGATGTCGGCGCTGGACGGCATCGGCTGGTCAGAGCGGATCTCGTACGCCTCGACCGGGATGTTCCGCATCGCGGCCCGCCGGGCCAGGATGAGCATGTTGCCCCGGTCACCGTAGGTCGACAGCAGGTCGGGGTAGATCCACACGATCCGCAGCGTGCTCTCAGAGGACACGATCCAACTCCGCTCGGATGTCCTGGAACGCCGTGTAATTGGCGATCACCTCGAGGCGGCCGGCCGGAACCAGCTGGATCGCCTCGTCAAAAGTCCTAACGTGCCGGAACGGCACACCGTTCACCTCGAGACGAACCGCGAGGTCGTAGGCCCGGTCGCCGGTGATCAGCACCGGGCGGTCGCGCAGCGGCGAGAAGTCGACGTCGTACAGCCAGCTGGTGTCCAGGCCGTCCGGGTCCCGGGCGTTGACGGAGAGCAGGGTGGGTGCCTGCTCGGCCATGTCGAACGCCTCGAGCCAGCTTGCCGGGTTCTTGGCGAGCAGCAGGCGGACATTTCGTCCGTCCCGGTCAACCTGCGCATACCGCCCGGCTACCGAGGCGACGTTGGTGAGCCGCGGGAGAGCCTCTATCGGGCGAACGCCGAACTCGGCCGCGACCGCGAGCGCGGTGGCCGCGTTGCCGAGGTTGACCGTGCCGGGCAGTTGCAGCTTGACCAGGTGCCAGTCGCCGCGCGGGTCGACCACGCCCTCGTCCTCGACCCGCCACTGGGCCTGCGGGCGGCGCAGCGGGCAGCCGGTGCACCACCAGTCACCGTTGGCGCGCTCGATCGGGTGGCCGCTCTGCGGGCAGACGAACGAGTCGTCGTGCCAGCGCTGGCCGGCGCTGAACCAGGTGACGTGGCCACTGCCCTCGGCCGCCCACACGACCATCGGGTCGTCGGCGTTGGCGACGACCCGCACGTCGGGATGGTTGGCGAGCGCCTCCCGCCACATCTGGGCCATCATCGAGACCTCTTTGGCCCGGTCCAGCTGGTCGCGGGAGAGGTTGAGCAGGGCGACGACCCGGGGCTCGGTGGCGTCGATCACCCGGGCCAGGTAGTGCTCGTCGACCTCGAGCACCGCGAACGGCGTCGAGCCCGCCTTGGCGAGCGCCGAGGTGTGCCCGGTGGGCATGTTGGCGCCGAACGAGTTGGTGGCGACCCGGCCCATCACCTCGAGCGCGGCGGTCGCCAGCCGGGTGGTGGTGGTCTTGCCGTTGGTCCCCGAGATCAGCGCGATCGCGCGGCCGCCGGCCAGGTGGTTCAGCAGCTCCGGGTCGATCTTGAGGCCGATCCATCCGCCGATGACCGAGCCGTCGCCGCGTCCCGCCGCCCTGGAGAGCGCGGCCGCGGTTTTCGACACGGAGGTCGCGACCTTGGCCCGCAGGGGCATCTTCCCGTCCGTCACGCCAGCGAGGGTACCGGACCCGGCGATTACGTCGAGTTGCGGAGGGCGGGCAGTCTACTGAACCGTTTCTGGCCTGCAAACGCGGGGTTACGGCCACTTTTTGTGTGTTCTGTTTCACCCGTAACCTTAAGCGTTCAGTGATTTGTCAGCTACGTCTCGTCATGGCATTTGTCTCGCGGAGATAACAAAACGGACAGCATCCAATATGCCAACCACGGAGCGTGACCAAATCGGCTTAACGATCACGGAAATTTTCAGGTAGCAAGGTTGGGCCGGTTCCCATCGAACCGGCTCGCGACGATCAGGCTCACGCCGAGCCCTGCCCCGGGTCGATCGCCGCGACCACCGCACGCACGACATAGGCATTCGGGGGCAGGGACGGGGGACCCAATTCTGGTCCGCTCCGCGCCACCCGCTCCGGTGGCGGTCAACGGAGCAGCCCTCGGGGTGAAGTCGGCCACCACGGCGACCGGGCACACCTTCCCGCCCGAACCCGACAGCTAACCTCGCAGGCGTGCCGGAGGGAATCCCTTACCGTGCACGAGCACAACTCGAGCCGGCGCCGACGGCTGTCCGTCGGAACCGGTACTGCCGCGCTGTCCCTGGGTCTCTGCCTCTGCGCAGGTCAGCTCATGGCTCCGACCGCGGCAAGCGCCGCCACGACCGCAACTCCCGTCGTGGCAGCAGTTCAGGCGGCCGCCAAGGTCACTCCCGCCGTCTCCATCAACTCCACCACCCGCACCATCAAGTGGGGTTCGAAGGTCAAGGTGACCGCCCGGGTCTACAACCCGAAGACGGGCAAGGCGGTTACGACCGGCTACGTCCGACTTGAGGGCAACCGGGGCGGCGCATGGACCTCCTGGGGTCAGGTGAAGGTCAACAGCAACGGCGCCGTCAATCTGTACGCCAAGCCGCTGGCCACCATCAACTACCGGGCTGTCTTCCTGGGCAACGGCGAGTACAACGTCAAGTACACCAAGGGCTACCGGTTCACGGTGAAGGCCAGCGGCGCGAAGGTGCTCGCCGAGGCCAAGTCGCACACCGGTGCGCTGTACAAGTTCGCCGCGGAGGGGCCGAAGCGGTTCGACTGCTCCGGCTTCACCAAGTACGTCTACAAGAAGACGACCGGCAAGGCCCTGCCGCACAAGGCGAACACCCAGCAGAAGTACGGCAAGGCCGTCAGCAAGAGCAACAAGCAGGTCGGCGATCTGATCGTCTTCCGCTCGGGCTCGTACGGCTACCACGCCGGCATCTACGCGGGTGGCGGCTACATGTACGACTCGCCGCACACCGGCGCCCGGGTCGGCAAGCACAAGATCTACGGCAGCAACTACGTCGTACGCCGGCTTGTCGCCTGAAAGTAGTTGATCGAAAAGGGGCGCCGCGCGGTTCGCGCGACGCCCCTTTCGGCATGGTTGTTAAATGACGACGCTGACCAGGCGGCCGGCCACGACGATGACCTTCTTCGGGGTACGCCCGTCGATCACCTCGGCGACAGCGGCCAGCGCGGCCTCCCGCACCTCCGATTCGGAAGCCTCCGGCGTCACCTCGACCCGGCCGCGCACCTTCCCGTTGACCTGCACCGGGTAGGTGATCGACTCGGCCTTCAGCTGCGCCGGGTCGGCCTCCGGGAAACCGGCGTAGGCCAGGCTGTCCTGGTGGCCCAGCTTGCGCCACAGTTCCTCGGCCAGGTGCGGCGCGAACGGCGACGTCATCAGCACCAGCGGCTCGATCGCCTCGCGGGACGCCGACGGCAGCGGGGTCAGCGTGTTCGTCAGCTCGATCAGCTTGGCGATCGCCGTGTTGAACCGCAGCTCGTCCATGTCCTCGCGGACCCCGGCGATGGTGCGGTGCAGATGTTTGCGGACCGCCGGCTCCAGCGGCTCGTCGGTGGTGCGCAGCGCGCCGGTCTCCTCGTCGACGACCAGCCGCCACACCCGCTGCAGGAAGCGCTGCGAGCCGATGACCGCCCGGGTCTCCCAGGGGCGGGAGACGTCCAGCGGGCCCATCGCCATCTCGTACACCCGGAACGTGTCGGCGCCGTACTGCTCGCACATCTCGTCGGGGGTGACCACGTTCTTCAGCGACTTGCCCATCTTGCCGTACTCACGGGTGACGGGCGCGTCGTTGTAGAACCACTTGCCGTCGCGCTCGACGACCTCCTCGGCCGGCACGATGACACCGCGAGCGTCGCGGAACGCGTACGCCTGGATGTAGCCCTGGTTGAACAGCTTCCGGAACGGCTCGAACGACGAGACGTGACCCAGGTCGTACAGCACCTTGTGCCAGAAGCGGGCGTACAGCAGGTGCAGCACGGCGTGCTCGACGCCACCGACGTACAGGTCGACGCCGCCGGAGTCGCCGTCCCGGGCCGGGCCCATCCAGTAGGCCTCGTTCTCCGCGCCGACCAGTTCCTTCTCGTTCTTCGGGTCCAGGTAGCGCAGTTCGTACCAGCACGAGCCGGCCCACTGCGGCATGGTGTTGGTCTCCCGGGTGTACGACTTCAGGCCGTCACCCAGGTCCAGCTCGACGTTGACCCAGTCCTTCTTGCGGGACAGCGGCGTCTCCGGCTCACTGTTCGCGTCGTCCGGGTCGAAGGTGCGCGGCGAGAAGTCGTCGACGTCGGGCAGCACGACCGGCAGCATCTCGTCGGGCAGGGCGATCGGCAGCCCGGTCTCGTCGTAGACGATCGGGAACGGCTCACCCCAGTAGCGCTGCCGGCTGAACAGCCAGTCGCGCAGACGGTAGGTGGTGGCGCCCCGGCCGTGCCCGTGCAGCTCCAGCCAGGCGATCATCGCGGCCTTGGCCTCGGCGATGCCCTTGCCGTCCAGCCAGTCGCTGTTGATGGCCGGGCCCTCGCCGGTGTAGGCACCTTCAAAACCATCAGGAGCTTTTACCGTACGGATGATGGGCAGCTCGAAGACCTCGGCGAAGGCCCAGTCGCGCTCGTCCTGGCCGGGCACCGCCATGATCGCACCGGTGCCGTAACCGGCCAGCACGTAGTCGGCGATGAAGACCGGGATCTCCTTGCCGTTGACCGGGTTGGTGGCGAACGCCCCGGTGAAGACGCCGGTCTTCTCCTTGGACTCGGTGCGCTCCTCGTCGGTCTTGGCCGCGGCCAGTGCCCGATATGCGGCGATCGCGGCGCCGGGGTCATCGTGGCCACCGGTCCAAGCCCGGTTCGTCCCGGCGGGCCATTCCGCCGGCGTGATCTTGTCGACCAACTCATGCTCCGGCGCCAGCACCATGTAGGTCGCGCCGAACAGGGTGTCGGGGCGGGTGGTGAAGACGGTGATGGTGTCCGCGCCGACCGGGAAGTCGACGTGGGCGCCCTTCGAGCGGCCGATCCAGTTGCGCTGCATCAGCTTGACCGGCTCCGGCCAGTCCAGCGTGTCCAGGTCCTCGATCAGGCGGTCGCAGTACGCGGTGATCCGCATCATCCACTGCTTCAGGCTGCGCTGGAAGACCGGGTAGTTGCCGCGCTCGCTGCGGCCGTCCGGGGTGACCTCCTCGTTGGCCAGCACGGTGCCCAGGCCCGGGCACCAGTTGACCGGGGCCTCGCTGACGTAGGCCAGGCGGTGGTCGTCGATCAGCTTGCGGCGCTCGACCGGGGACAGCTCCGACCACGGCTGCTCCGGCGTGGGCCGGGTGCCGGCCTCGAACTCGGCGATCAGCTCGGGGATCGGGCGGGCTTTGTGGATCTTCTCGTCGTACCAGGAGTTGAAGACCTGGGTGAAGATCCACTGAGTCCAGCGGTAGTACTCCGGGTCGGTGGTGGCGAACGAGCGGCGGTCGTCGTAGGCCAGGCCCAGCCGGCGCAGCTGGGTCTTGTACCGCTCGACGTTCGCGGCCGTGGTCACCGCCGGGTGGGTGCCGGTCTGCACCGCGTACTGCTCGGCGGGCAGGCCGAACGCGTCGAAGCCCATCGGGTGCAGGACGTTGTAGCCGGCCATCCGCTTGTAGCGGGTGTAGCTGTCGGTGCCGATGTACCCGAGCGGGTGACCGACGTGCAGGCCCGCGCCCGACGGGTACGGGAACATGTCCTGCACGTGCAGCTTGGGCGCGCCGGCCCGCGGGTGCGCCGGGTCGGCCAGGTCACCGGACGGGTTCGGGGCGTGGAACGTGCCGTGCTCGGCCCACCAGGCCTGCCAGCGCGGCTCGATCTCGTTGGCCAGCGCGGCCGTGTAACGGAACCGCGGTGTCTCTGACTCGCTCATGGGTTCGGCATCTCAATCAGTCGATGGGCACGAAAAAACCCCTCACGCAGGAGGGGTTCGCCGTGCTGTGCCCGCGTCTAGCGGCGGAAGCAGCACGGCCGGCTAAGAAGCAGGAACGGCCGGGCCATGGGTTGCATGATACCGGTCGCCGCCCGTGAGCGGCGACCGGTATCACTCGTACCGCTAGGCGGTGCCTCCGTAGACCGACAGCTCGGTCGAGTCCTGGAAGACACAGCCGCTGTAGGCCGGCGGCTGGTCGGCCGGGCAGAGCCCGGCGTCCTGGCCCTGCGTGGTGAGCATCGTGTACCGCACGAACTCGACGCCGGTGCCGGTGCCCGCGGCCAGCGCGACCGGGGTGGGCGTGACGGTGCCGTTCGGGAACGTGCCCGACGCCGCCGCGGTCCAGGTCGTGCCGTCCGCCGAGGTCTCCACCCGGTACCCGCCGGTCGACGCGGTGGTGTCGTCACCACAGGTCGCGGACGGGTTGATCACCAACTGGGAGATGTTCACCTTGCCGGACAGCTGGAGAATGATCCACTGCCCGCCGTCGGCGACGTCCGAGCCCCAGCCGGAGATCTGCGACTGATCGATCAGCTTGGCCGGGCCACAGGCGTACGGCGTGTAGTCCGGACCGCTGAAGTCGATCACCGTGCCGCCACCGCTGGACGCCGCCCAGTCCTTGCGGACCGCCCAGTCCTTGCGGACCGTGTGCGACGGGATGGACAGCGTGGTGACCAGCTGGTCGTAACCGGCGCCACGGGCGAAGACCTTCGCGTACGTCCCCGGGATGATCCCGGAGATGGTGTACGTGCCGTCCGCGGCCGTGGTGGCCTCGAGGTCGCCGGCGAAGCCGGAGGCGTGGCCGCCGAAGCCGACGGTCAGACCGCCGACCGGGCCGCCGGTGTCCTGGTCGGTCACCTTGCCGGTGAGCGCGCCCTTGGGGGTGTTGGCGGCCGGCGGCACCGAGAAGTCCTCGACCGGAGCGTTGTCGTCGCCGTCCAGCGAGGCGGCGAAGTAGCCCATTCCGCGCTTGGCGAACACCTTCCAGATGGTCTTGGACAGCTTGCCGCCGTTGACCACCAGGTCGGCCGCGAGGATCGAATTGCGCTCGTCCAGGAAGGACGGGTTCTCCGGGGACAGCTCCATGGCCCGGGTCACCAGCGACTCGGCCTGCTTGCTGCCGATCGCCTTGCGCAGGTCCCACAGCGTCTGCGCCCAGATCTCACCGTCGGCGTGCACCTCCGGACCGAACGGGTAGACCCGGCCGAAGTCACCGTAGGTGTAGCCGCCGGGGCCCGAGGTCGCGGTGCCGGGGCAGACCGTGGCGGGCGCGTCGACCGTGCAGTCGAGCGGCTCGCTGCGGATCGTGCTGTTGTTGGTGATGTACTTGCCGACCAGCACGTCGCCGATCGCCGAGGTGTCCTTCTCGAGACCCTCGTTGATCAGGTAGTCCATCGCGTACCAGTCGCTCCAGGCCTCACCCATCGAGCCGGCCTGAACGTTGCCGAGCGTGGAGTTGCCGTTGGCGTCGATCACGAGCCGGTTGGACAGGCCGTGCGTGTACTCGTGGTAGACGATGTCCGACTCGTCGCCCGAGTTGCCCGCGATGAACAGGTCGTCCGGCAGGAACAGGTACATCTGCATGGTCGGCGGGATGCCGTCCGGCGGGGTGTTCATGTTGGCGTTGTCGATGTGGTCGCCGTCGGGCAGCCCGTCCGCGGTGTTCGCGCCGTCGTCCGACTGGCCCTGAACCGCGTCGCCGTCGACCGCCTCGAAGTTGCCGGCGGTGCGGGTGAAGCCGATCGGCTTGGCCGCCAGGTGGTCGTGCCAGGTGCCCAGGAAGTAGTACATCTGGGTCGCGTTCTGCTCGCGGTTGACCTGCCAGGAGTTCGGCGTGTTCGGGTCCCACGAGCACGGGTTGGTGGCCGAGCAGTTGCCGCCGACCGTCGCCGAGAAGTCGGTGAACGGGTAGACGAAGCTCTTCTTCCCGGACGGCTTGACCTCTTCGGTGGGGTTCGCGATGTTGTCGTCGTTGACGTCGGAATAGACGTGCGCGACGTTACCCGCGAGCCACGGCGAGTTGTTCGGCAGCCACTTGCCGAGGTCGACCTTCTTCTGGGTGCCGCCCTTGGCCGCGCCCGGGTAGTTCGGCCAGGCCACCGCCGAGTCGGCGTCGACCGTGTTCTGCCGGTACAGGATCTCGCCGCTGGCCGCGTCGACGACGTGCACGTAGCCCTCGTCGACCGCCACCGTCTGCCAGGCCAGGCGGGCACCGCCGGCGGCCTGGAACCAGACCAGCTTGGCGTTGCCGCCGTCGGAGAACGTGGTCTTCTTGACGGCTCCGGCCTCGGTCTTGGTGACCTTGGCGGCGGAGTCGCCGAAGACGTCCTTCACCGCGGCCGCCCGCGCGCCGGCCGCCGTGATCTTCGCACTGCCGGCCGCTGCCGGGAGCTGCCGCAGCGGTGCACCGTCGAACTGGACGAGCTGGCCGTTCTTGGTGATGTGCGCCTTCAGGCCGTTGCCGAAGACCGGGACGCCGCCGACGCTCTGCACGAAGCTGAGGTGGTGGGTGCCCTGGATGTCGACGTAGTCCTGGCGCAGGGTGAGATTCGCGAGCGTCGCGGCGTCCAGGCCGAAGACGTCCGCGTGCGCGGCCAGGTAGTCCCGGGCGATCTTCTCCGGCTTCGCCTTGCTCTTGGCGGTCAGGAAGCCGTCGAGCTTGGCGACCCGGCGCGGCGTTCCGGTGGATTTGTCCACTTCGACGATGCCCTGCACGCCGAGCGAATCACGCAGTTTGTTCACCGCGGTGGTGGACGCCTGCGGGACGACCTTGGCCGCCAGGGCGGCGGTCGGCTGGGCGGCGGCGGCGGCGCCGAGGCTATCCCGGCTGTCGTAGTCGGCGCGGCGATCCTGCTGCTGACGATCGGTTGCCTTGGCGGCGGCTCCCTTACCGGGCTCCGGTGCGGCCTGCGCGGTTGCCGGCAACAGTCCGGCCAGCAACAACACGCCTGCGGTCGCCGCCCCGACCCGCCGGGTCACGGACGGTACGGATAACGGTCTCAATTCAGCCCCTCTCGATCGGGCGCCCGATGGTGGCGCCCGTCGATGGCTGACTCTGTCCGAAGATCGGGAAATGTAACTAGAGCGATGTCTGATTCTTTACCTATCCGATATTCGTGTCCGGTTGACGGTCGCCGAATGGCGGCCGACGGCCGCACTCGGCGAGTTGGTGTGATCGGGCTAACCTGTGGGGACGGGCGCGTGCTGGACAGCCCGCGTACCTTTCGCTGCCCTTTTTTCCGCGGCGCCGAAGCCGCGCAACGCGGCGAGAACGACTTGGAGGAGGCCCGTGACAACCCCGACCTGGGACGCGCCCGGTGGACCGATGACCGGCGAGGACTTCCGCACCGCGACGCAGGCCATCATGGCGAACATCGAGCAGGTCATCGAGGGCAAGAGCGCGACGGTCCGGCTGGCGCTGGCCGTGCTGCTCGCCGAGGGCCATCTGCTGATCGAGGACGTACCGGGCGTCGGCAAGACCAAGCTCGCCAAGGCGCTCGCCCGTTCCATCGACTGTTCCGTCCGCCGCATTCAGTTCACCCCTGACCTGCTGCCCAGCGACGTGACCGGGGTCAGCGTCTACAACCAGGAGACGCGCGACTTCGAGTTCAAGCCCGGCGCGGTGTTCGCCAACCTGGTGGTCGGCGACGAGATCAACCGGGCCTCGCCGAAGACCCAGTCCGCCCTCCTGGAGTGCATGGAGGAACGGCAGGTCACCGTCGACGGCACCACCTACGAACTGCAGGCGCCGTTCATGGTGATCGCGACGCAGAACCCGATCGAGATGGAGGGCACCTACCCGCTGCCCGAGGCACAGCGCGACCGGTTCACCGCCCGGATCGCGATGGGCTACCCGGACCCGCGGGCCGAGCTGGCCATGCTCAACGGCCACGGCGCCCACGACCCGCTGAACGACCTGCGCTCCGTCACCGACGCCGCCACGGTCCGTCGGCTGATCGCTACGGCCCGTGACGTGCACGCCGCCGAGGCCGTCCAGCAGTACGCGATCGCGCTGGTCACCGCGACCCGCGAGGCCCCGGAGATCCGGCTCGGCGCCTCGCCCCGGTGCACCCTCCAGCTGATCCGCACCGCCAAGGCGGTCGCCGCGCTCGAGGGCCGCGACTACGTGCTCCCCGACGACCTGCAGGCCCTGGCCGTGCCGGTCCTCGCGCACCGCATCATCCCGACCGCGGACGCCCAGCTGAACCGCCGCACCACCGACGCGATCGTGTCGGAGATCGTGCACCGGTTGCCGCTGCCGCACGAGCGCAGCCGCTCGCCCTACGACACCCGCCCGTCCTCCAACGGGGGCACCCCGTACGAGCCGAGGGGGCACTGATCATGCGAGAGGCCTTGCGGGGACTCACCACGCGCGGCCGATCCTTCCTGGCCGCGGCGGGGGCGGCCGGCATCTCGGCGATCGTCCTGGGCGAGCGCGACCTGCTGCGGGTGGCGGTGCTGCTCGCGGCGCTGCCGTTGCTCGCCGCCGCGTACGTCGGGCGCAGCCGCTACAAGCTGGCCTGCACCCGGTCGCTCGAGCCGGGCCGGGCCCCGGTCGGCTCCAGCGCCCGGGTCATCCTGCGGCTGCAGAACATGTCCCGGCTGCCCACCGGCACCCTCCTGCTGGAGGACAAATTGCCGTACGCGTTGGGCAGCCGTCCCCGGGTCGTCCTGGAGCGCCTCGGCGCCCACCAGGCCAGCTCGGTGGCATACACGGTGCGGGCCGACGTGCGCGGCCGCTACCCGATCGGCCCGCTGGTCATCCGGCTGACCGACCCGTTCGGCCTGTGCGAGCTGACCCGCTCCTTCCCGAGCGTCGACCGGCTCACCGTCATCCCGCAGGTGATCGCGCTGCCCACGGTGCGCCTCGCCGGGGAGTACGCCGGCACCGGCGACAGCCGGGCCCGCTCCGTCGCGGTGCACGGCGAGGACGACGCCGCGACCCGCGAATACCGTCGCGGCGACGACCTGCGCCGGGTGCACTGGCGGTCCACCGCCCGCACCGGCGAGCTGATGGTGCGCCGCGAGGAACAGCCCTGGGAGAGCCGGGCCACCGTGGTGCTGGACACCCGGGTCTACGCCCATCGGGGCGAGGGCCCGACGGCCAGCTTCGAGTGGGCGGTGTCGGCCACCGCCAGCATCGCCATGCACCTGCGCCACGCCGGTTACAAGCTGCGCCTGGTCACCGGCTCGGGCGTCGACATCGACGCCGCCGAGGTGGCCGGTGAGGGCGTCATCCTGGACACCCTCGCCGACGCGAAACTCGCCCAGAACGGCGACATCTCCGTCCTGGTCGAGCAGGTGCGCCGACGCTCCGACGGCGGTCTCGTGATCGGCATCTTCGGCTCGCTCACCGTGGCCGAGGCCGAGTTGCTGGCCGGGCTGCGCGGCAACGGCGCGACCTGCATCGGCTTCGCCATCGACAGCTCCACCTGGGTGTCGATGACGGCCGGCGAACGGACGGAGGCCGACCGGGAACACGCCGCCGCGGCGCTCGCCCTGGTGCACTCCGGCTGGCGGTCGGTGCCGGTCGTGCACGGCGCGACGCTGCCCAACCTGTGGCCGGCCGCGGCGCGCGGCTCCAGCGGCTTCGCCTGGCGGGCCGCGATGGCCGAGACGGTCGGCGGGGTGATCCGATGACCGGGCGCAGGCGACTCGGCGTCATCGCGGCCGGGGCCACGCTGCTCGCGGCCGCGCCGATCTCGTCCATCTTCGATACCTGGACCTGGCTGCTGCGCTGCATCCTCACCGTCGGCCTGATCGCCGGGGCGGTGCTGCTGGCTCGCACCCTGCGGTTCCCGGTGTGGGCTCAGGCGGTCACCGAAGTCATGGTGCTGCTGCTGACGCTGACCTGGATGTTCCCCAGCGGCCACGAGATCCTGATCCCCCAGCCGGCCACGTTCGCCCACTTCGCCGAGCTGGTCCAGCAGGCCGGGCAGGACACCCGGTCGTACGGGGTGCCCGTCCCCGACCGCGACGGCCTGCTGTTCATCACCACGTTCGGCGTCGGCTCGGTGGCGATCGCCGTCGACCTGCTCACCGTGGTGGCCCGGCGCCCGGCCCTGGCCGGCCTGCCGATGCTGGCCATCTACTCGGTGCCGGTGGCCGTCTACGTCGACAGCGTGCCGGTCCTGCCGTTCATCATCGGCGCGGTCGGCTTCATGTGGCTGCTGGTCTCCGACAACGTCGACCGGGTCCGCCGGTTCGGCCGCCGCTTCACCGGCGACGGCCGCGACGTGGACGTCTGGGAGCCGTCCCCGCTGGCCGCGGCCGGTCGCCGGCTCGGCGTGGTGGGCGTGGCCGCGGCGGTGGTGCTGCCGCTGCTGGTGCCGACCGTCAGCGGCGGCCTGCTGTCCCAGATCACCCAGAGCGGCAGCGGGATCGGCGGGGCCGGAGCCGGCAACGGCGCCGGCGGCCGGATCAACCTGTTCGCCTCGCTCAGCGGCCAGCTTCAGCAGAGCGAGACCACCCAGCTGATCAAGCTGAACACCACCGAGAAAAACCCGTTCTACCTGCGCTTCGGCGTCGCCGACCAGCTGACCAACCTGGGCTTCGGCAACCGCACACCGGTCGGCAACTCGGTCAACCGGGGTCTGCCCGACCCTCGCGGCGGCACCGCCGGTGGCGACTTCCAGCAGTACCACGCCCAGATCGAGGTCACCGACGCGCTGCGGCAGAACATGATGCCGATCTACTCGAACACCGTGCAGATCAGCGACATCGGCGGCGGCTGGTCCTTCGACCCCAACCAGCAGGTCATCTTCTCCAACCGGCAGACGACCAAGGGCAAGAAGTACACGTTCGACTACGTGCGGGCCAGTTACACCCCCACCGAGCTGCGCAGCGCCGACCCGCTCGGCCGGGACAACCCGCTGCGCACGCAGTACACGAACACCCCGCGCGACGCCGAGGTGGAAGCCCTGGTCGCCGACAAGATCAAGGGCAAGACCACCGAGTACGACAAGATGCGGGCGCTGTACGACTACTTCTCCAAGGACAACGGGTTCAGCTACAGCCTGTCCACCCAGTCGGCCGGCAACAGCTCGGACATCGCGGCGTTCCTGCGCACCAAGGTGGGCTACTGCCAGCAGTACGCCGCGGCGCTCGCCTGGATGGCCCGGGTGGCCGGGATCCCGGCCCGGGTCGCGTTCGGCTTCACTCGCGGCACCCCCGACAACGGCGCCTGGTCGATCACCAACCGCAACGCGCACGCCTGGACCGAGGTCTACTTCCAGGGCTTCGGCTGGATCCCGTTCGACGCCACCCCGGCGGCGAACGTGCTCGGCGCGGCCCGCTCCGACTACGCACCCGACACCGACGCCCCGGTCCCGACGGCCTCGTCGTCGACGTCCGCGGCGGCGCCCGGCACCAACCCGTCGGCCGCCGCGGCCGGCCCCGACGAGGCTGACCGGGGTGGCAACAACCCGGCCGGCAACGGCGGCTTCAACACCGCCGCCGACACCACGTCGTCGACCACCCTCTGGATCTTCGGCATCGTGGCCCTGCTGATCGCGCTGCTGCTGATCCCGGCGCTGCGCAGGGTCCTGCTGCGGAGACACCGGCACGCCGCGACGGTGCCCAAGGCACCGAAGGTGCTGTCGGCGTCGGGCGGGCCCGGTGTCGATCTCGCCGTCGAGGTCACCCCCGAGGCAGCACGCGCCCGCGAGGACGCCCACGCCGCTTGGGAAGAACTCCTCGACACCATGATCGACTTCCGGATCCCGGTCGACCCGACCGAGACGCCCCGCGTCACCGCACAACGACTGGTCCAGGACGCGGTCCTGCTCGAGGGCCCGGCCGCCGCAGCGACCCTGCTCGGCACGGCGGAGGAGCGGGCCCGCTACGCCCGTCAGCCGCTGCAGGGCGGCGAGCTGACGGCGGCGCTGGGCAACGTCCGCAAGGGCCTGTCCCGCTCGGCGAACCGCCGCACGCGGGTAATGGCCGTCCTGATGCCACCGTCGGTGCTGCTGCGCTGGCGACTGGCCCTGGCCGAGGCCTCGACCCGCACGGTCACGGTCTCCGGCCGCCTGCGCGACGTCCTGTCCCGCTTCAGCCCACTACGCCTGCTCCCAGGCCGCCGCTGACGCACCCGGATCAGGGCTGCACCGACCCACGACAGGACGCGGAAACGCCGCCCCGGCTACATCGGGGCGGCGTTTCCACGTCTCCCGCGGCCTGCGTCTCCCGCGGCCTGCGTCTCCCGCGGCCTGCACCGCCCGCGGGCCTGCACCGCCCGCCGCGCTGCATCACCCCGCCGCCAGCACCGCCCGCGGCCTGCACCGCCCGCCGCGCTGCATCACCCCGCCGCCAGCACCGCCCGGGGCCGGAGCCTCGCGCTCGTCGGCTGCCTTCAGCGGCCTGTGGTGAAGGCGGTCAGCCAGGCGTCGCCTACCTCGCCGAACGGCTCGTGCCGGTGCGTGATCATCGCGATGAGATCGTCGGCGGTGTGCCGGGCCTGGGTGATCACCTCGGCCGGGTAGCCGTAGAGCCGCTGGTGTTCCTCGAACTCGTCCTCGTCCAGCAGTTCGACGCTGCCGTCGCGCAGGCGGATCACGTCGAGGTCGAGGTCGACCGCTTCGACCAGACCGTTCGCGCGGACCGGGTCGTCGGTCACATCCACGTAGACGGCGACGTGCCGGTGCGCCGGGCCGTTCCAGGAGGCGACCCACCGGCCTCGCTCGGGCACCAGCACGATGAAGTCGTAGTCCACGACGACCGGTTCCTCGAAGCCGCGGCGCATCGACGTGCCGGCCGGGCAGCCGTACCACCAGCCGAACTCGTCGCTGCCCAGCGGCTCGGCCGCGAACCGCCAGTGCCGTTTGCCGCCCCACTTCGTATAGCGCACCTCGATCAACGCTCGACCCCCCGAAATTTGTCGTAGGCGGCGTCTAGTCTCCCCCGCGTGACGACAATCGTGGAGTTCGCCCGTTTCACCGTGCGCGACGGCGCCGAAGAAAAACTGGTCGCCGACCGGCCGGCGATGCTGGCCGCGCTGCGCGAACGATTCCCGGCCTGCCTGGCGGCCTATCTGACCCGCGAGGACGACGGCACCTGGGTCGACGTGCTGATCTGGCGCAGCCGCGCCGAGGCCGAGGAGTCCGCCGCCCAGATCGCCACGATCCCGGAGTGCGCGGCCTGGCTCGCCCACATCGCCGAGTCCGGCGGCATCCGCCACGGCGAGGTTCTGCACGCGTGGCCCGCGCTCTGAGACCGGTTGACACCGAAACCGACGGTCTGGCTTCCGGATCGACGCGGGGTCCGGATCGACGCTCGGCCTGGGCCGGCGCCGGCGCCGAGTCGGCACCGGCCACGGATTGCCGCCAGCAGGACGGCGGCCAGCGGCCCGTCCGCATACACCGCGTCTGGTCCGGTTTGACGCCGCGTCCGAATTGAGGCCCGCTCCGGGCGGCTGGAGCCGGGTCGGCACCAGCCTGGGAGAAGGCTCCGCGACCGATCCGGGCCGGCGCTCGCTCCGGGTCGGGCTAGTGCCAGGTCGGCACCAGCCCGAACGAAGGCTCCGCGACCGGGCCCAGGTCGGCGCCGGCTTTGGGCCGGACTGGCACCGGCCCGAAGGATGGCTCGGCGACCGGGTCCGGGTCGGCGGTGGCTCTGGGCTGGCGGTGGGTGCGGAAAAGCGCCGGCGCACTGAGCGCACGGCGCATCGAGAAACGGCGATGGCGGCCGGAGGCCGCCATCTGCCGGTCGCGGGCGCCCCGGAGGGCGCCAGCGTTGTTCAGTTTGCGCGCTCAGGTCGTCGAGCGCGCCGGTGTCAGCGGTGCCCCTCCGGGCGCTGACGCCACCGGTCTTCGAGCCGATCGATGAATCCTGCCTTGCGGGTCTGCCGCGTGCGGCGTGTGGCCGTGCCGCCGACCGCGTGCAGGTCGGGGGCGTTGACCTTGCGACGGGACTGCATCGCGAAGGCGGCCGAGCCCAGCATCACCACGAAACCGCCGACGGCGAGCAAGGCGTTGCTGCTCGCGGTGCCGAAGACGAGAAGGGCGAGACCAATGATGATCATGAAGGCGGCGACGAGGATCCGGCGTCGTGCGTGGAAACGCGGGTCGTTGGCCCGCACAGCCGAGGCGAACTTGGGGTCCTCGGCAAGCGACCGCTCGATCTGATCGAACAGCCGCTGCTCGTGCTCCGAGAGCGGCACGGCATTCCTCCCCGGGCGCATCGTTGATGAAACTCAGCCGGTCCCAAGGGCGGGGCCGGGGTGAAACAGGTAGGTGGCGCGGGACAGCCGTCGGCTGCCTTACCGAGCAAGTCTACGAGGGGGTGGGCGGCTCGGAAAGCGGGACGACCGTCCGCTGCGGGTGATTTTCGGCCCGGCGAAGATCGGTTCGTCCCAAAAGACTGGCTGGACCGACTCTTGCGCCGCCGAACCGGGCCGCCACGGCGTCGGCCGCGGCCTCCGCCTCGCGCCAACCGCGCTCCGGTTCACCGAGGCTGAGCTGCCGCGATGTGGTGGCCGCGGCGGACAGGCCCTCGACCCGGACGCCGATCAGCCGGATGTGATCACTCGCGCCGAGCGCTTCGAACAATCCCCAGGAGATCTCGAAGATCTCACGTGCCACATCGGTGCTCGTCGGCACCGTGCGGGATCGGTTGACCGTCCGGAAGTCGGCCAGCCGCACCTTGATCGACACGGTGCGGCCCACCTGACCGGCCGCCCGCACCCGCGCACCCACCTTCTCGGCGAGGGCGAGCAGGCTGCGCCGGATCACCTGCGGGTCGGCCACGTCGACGTCGAAGGTCATCTCGGCGCCGATCGATTTCTCCACGTGCTCCGGGGTGACCCGGCGCGGGTCGCGCCCCCAGGACAGCTCGTGCAGGTGGGCGGCGGCGGCCTCGCCGACGGCCCGGCGCAACATGCCCATCGGTGCCTGGGCCAGCTCGCCCACGGTGGTCAGGCCGAGCCGGCGCAGCGTCTCGGCGGCCCGCTCCCCCACGCCCCAGAGCGCGTCGACCGGCAGCGGGTGCAGGAAGTCGAGCACCAGGCCGGCCGGCACCACCAGCATGCCGTCGGGCTTGGCCCGGGTGGAACCGAGCTTGGCCACGAACTTGGTCGGCGCGACCCCCACCGAGCAGGTGAGCTGCTGCTCGGCGAACATCCGCGCGCGGATCTGGCGGGCGATCTCGGCGGGCCGCCCGAGCAGCCGCTGCGCGCCCGCGACGTCGAGGAAGGCCTCGTCGGACGAGAGCGGCTCGACCAGCGGCGTCACGTCGCGGAAGATCGCCATCACCGCCTCGGAGGCGGCCGCGATGGCCGGGCCCTCGACCGGCAGGAAGATCGCCTGCGGGCACAGCGCCCGGGCCCGGGCGGTGGGCATCGCGCTGCGCACCCCGAACCGGCGGGCCTCATAGCTGGCCGAGCTGACCACGCCGCGCGGCCCGACCCCGCCCACGACGACCGGTTTGCCGCGCAGCTCGGGGTGCGAGCGGACGGCCACCGACGCGAAGAACGCATCCATGTCGACGTGCAGGATCGTGCAACCCGCGTCGTCGGCCTCCGGACCGAACCGCGGGTCGCGCCCCCGGGGCACCACCTGACTACGTCCCACGTCAGGGACCCTAGCCGGACCCTCTGACAAAAGTCGGAGGTCAGCGGGCGATCAGTAGCGGGATCGTCATCTCGGCCGCGGTCAGCGAGCCGTGGTAGGCGATCAGGCGGCCCACGGTCAGCGGTTCTCGGTCGCTCGCCAGCACCACCGTGCGGTCCCGGCAGACCACGACGATCTCGCCGATCCGGTCCAGATGGTCGGCGGGCACCGGACCGTACCAGCCCTCGGCGATCGCTTCCGCCCTGGTCAGCACGTGAGCGGCCGAACCGAGGACACTCCGCCAGGTGGCGAGCACGTCGTCCCGCGCGCCGGCGGCCGGATAGAGATAGCGGACCCGCGGCTCGCCGGCCACCGCGACCACGCCGGCCGCGAGTTCCGGCATCTCGGCCATATCGAACCGACCGGCCAGCGGCACGTTCAGTTGCCCGTGATCGGCCACCACCAGCAGCGCCGACCGCGGCGGCAGCCCGTGCACCAGGCGGTCGAGCAGGGTGTTCACCCCGGTGACGGCCATCCGCCACTGGGGTGAGTCGACGCCGTTCTCGTGGCCGGCCTTGTCGACGTCGGGGTGG
Organism: Paractinoplanes toevensis; assembly: GCF_018332695.1. Classification (GTDB taxonomy): domain Bacteria; phylum Actinomycetota; class Actinomycetes; order Mycobacteriales; family Micromonosporaceae; genus Actinoplanes; species Actinoplanes toevensis. Next base: position 93,639 of record NZ_BOQN01000083.1, on the reverse strand, counting down.
TAGCCGTAGACCAGCCCCCGGCCCGCCGACAGCGCGGCGAGCATGCCCTCGGCGAGTTCGTCGGAGTTCGAGGCAGCCACGTACGCCGCGCCCCGGTTCGCCGAGACGCTGAGCCCGCTACCGGCGTACTCCGGGCGGCTGACCACCGTGACCGGCAGACCGGCCGCGACCGCCCGCTCGAAGGCCGTCGGCACCGGCTGCCAGCTGCGCGGATCGGGTTTGGTGTCCCACTGGATGTGGTTGAGGATCGACCCGTCGGGCTGCTTCACGGTGAAGCCGAGCACGCCGTGCGCCCCGGGCAGCGACCCCGTCCCGAGGGTGACCAGGCTGACCGGGGTGGTCGACGGAAAACCGGCGGTCAGGGTGCGGGAGCCGGCCGCGAGGTCGGTGAGGACCGGAGAGTACGGCGCGGCGGTCGGCAGTTGATAGGCCCCGAGGCCGTCCACCAGCAGCACCGCGACCCGTTCCACCCCGTCCAGCGACGCCGCGAGCCCGAGGGTGTCGGCCATGCCGGGAACCCCCAGCACCGAGCCGACGCTGGGCATCACGTCGGCGAGACTGCCCGACCCGTAGGCGGGCCGCACCGTCTCGAACGCCGACTTCGGCAGGTGGTCGGGGATCACGAGCGGCGGCGCGCGAAGAGGTGCAGTTGGGAGGCGATGTCCCGAAACGGCGGCCGCGCGGACAGGGCCAGTTCGAGTTCGAGCAGCGCCTGCGGGTCCTCCTCGACGACCGCGGCCGGCAGGAGATCGGCCAGAACGCGTACGCCATGGGTCTCCTCCACCTCGAGCCCCGCCGAGCGCAGGAGAGCCGCCGCGGTTTCCGCGTCGTAGCGGCGGCGCAGCGTGTCGCGCGCGCCGGCGTGCCCCTCCGGGTCGTTGACCAGCGCGGACGCCGACCGCAGATGCCCGTTGATGGCCCGCCCGAGGACGGCCGCGGCGCGGCCGGCCACCAGCACACTGACCGCGCCGCCGGGCCGCAGGGCCGCGGTGATCGCGGCGACCACGTCGGCCGGCTGGTCGACCACCTCGAGCACCGCGTGGCAGAGGATCAGGTCGACGCTGCCCGGTTCGACCAGGCCGGCGAGCGCGTCGCCGTCGCCCTGCACGGCCCGGATGCGCGCGGCCACGCCGGCGTCGGCGGCCCGCCGGGTGAGAGCGGCGAGCGCGTCCGGACTCGCGTCGACGACGGTGACGGTGTGTCCGGACTGGGCGAGCGGCACGGCGAAGCCACCGGTGCCGCCGCCGACGTCGAGGACGGTCAGCTCACGTCCCTCGTGCCGCTCGAGCTCCTTGCGCAGCACCGCCCAGACGGCGGCGGTGCGGGCGTTGACGAGCGGGCGGGCCGTACGCGTCGATGCGGTTTCCACCCCGGCAGCGTATCGGCCCTTGCCACCGGTTACCCGTTTCGACCGCCGGCCTGGAAGTCGAAGAGGTCGGCGGTGGCCCGGCGCATCTCGCAGATGTTGCCGAACTTGTGACTCCACGTGACGGTGGTGCCGCGCCAGTCGCCGGCGATCTCCGCGACGACCGGCGCGTAGATCAGGATGCACATCTTCTTGGCCGGCACGATCCGGTCCACCTCGCCGCCGACCTCGGCAAGTTCGGCGCAGGCCAGGTCGGCGTGCGGATGGCCGCCGCCGACCGGGTCGCACTTGAGTTTGACCGCGGCGGCGAACCCGGCGTCCGCCCGGTAACTGAGCGTCAGATTCGAGCTCGCATAGCCGGCGTGATCCCGCGGCCCCGGCGCCGCCGCTCCGCCGGCGACGAGCGCGGCTGACGCCGCAAGACCCACGATGGTGGTGAACATGTGCTATTCCCCCGCTTTTTTGGCGTACGCCGTTAATGGTGCAAAGCGGGAGAATAGCTCACCGGAAGTCGCGGGATGCCGGGGTGACCGGCGGCGTGGCCGCGTCGAGCCGATCCGCGACCAGGTTGAGCACCCCCTCGGCCTTCTCCAGGCGCCCCCGCACGATCAGCGCCGAACTGGTCCGCGCCACCCGCCTGTACCGCTGCCACAGCCCCGGCGAACAGGTCACGTTCAACATCCCGCTCTCGTCCTCCAGGTTCACGAACGTCACCCCGCCCGCGGTGGCCGGCCGCTGCCGATGCGTGACGATCCCGCCCACCCGGATCCGGGTGCCCGCCTCGACCGCCGCCAGCTGCGAGATCCGCAACGCACCGACCCGCTCGAACTCCGCCCGCAGGAACTGCGCGGGATGCGCCTCCGGCGACAGCCCGGTAGCCCACACGTCCGCGACCAGCCGATCCACCTCGCTCATCCCGGGCAACATCGGCGCGTCGGTCCCGGTCACCGTCTCCGGCAGCCGATCCGGCCGGTCCTGCGCGGCCGCGCCGGCCGCCCAGAGCGCCTCCCGGCGCGAAAGCCCGAACCCGGCGAAGGCATCAGCGGTGGCGAGGGCTTCGAGGTGCGAGGTCTGACATCCGGTACGCCGGGAAAGATCAGCCATATTCCGGTACGGCCCGTGCGCCCGCCGCTCCGCCTCGATCGCCTCGGCCAGCTCCTTCCCCACCGTCCGGATGCTGCCGAGCCCCTGCCGGACCGCCGGCCCACCCAGCCCCCACGCGTGCCGGGGCTCGTCCTCACCGGCTTTCTTCTTGCTCTGCGGGGTCCACTCCAGCGTGGCGGCGGCGTCACTGAGGTTGATGTCCGGCCGGCGCACCTCCACCCCGTGCCGCCGGGCGTCGTCGACCAGCGACTGCGGCGAGTAGAAGCCCATCGGCTGCGCGTTGAGCAGCGCCGCGCAGAACGCGGCCGGGTGGTAACGCTTGAGCCAGGCGCTCACGTAGACCAGGTAGGCGAAGCTGATCGCGTGGCTCTCCGGGAAGCCGTAGTTCGCGAACGCGCACAGCTTCACGTACAGGTCGTCGGCCAGTTCCCCGCTGATGCCCCGTTCCGCCATCCCCTGGTAGAGCCGCTCGCGCATCTCCTCCATCCGCCGCACCGAACGTTTCGAGCCCATCGCCCGGCGCAGTTTGTCGGCCTCCACCGCGGTGAATCCGGCCGAGTCCATCGCGAGCTGCATGAGCTGCTCCTGGAAGAGCGGCACGCCCAGGGTCTTCTCCAGGGCCCGCGCCATCGTCGGGTGCGGCATCTCCCACTTCTCCAGGCCGTTCTTGCGCCGGATGTAGGGGTGCACCGAGCCGCCCTGGATCGGTCCCGGCCGGATCAGCGCCACCTCGACGACCAGGTCGTAGAAGACCTGCGGCTTGAGCCGGGGCAGCGTCGCCATCTGGGCTCGGCTCTCCACCTGGAACACGCCGACCGAGTCGGCCTCGCACAACATCGCGTAGACGTGCTTGTCGGACGGCCGGATGCTGGTGAAGTCCAGCTTGGACTCGATCATGTCGAACGCGTAGTGCAGCGCCGACAGCATGCCCAGGCCCAGCAGGTCGAACTTGACCAGGTTGATCGCGGCGCAGTCGTCCTTGTCCCACTGCAGCACCGTGCGGCCCGGCATCCGGCCCCACTCGACCGGGCACACCTCGCTCACCGGCCGGTCGCAGATCACCATGCCGCCGGAGTGGATGCCGAGGTGGCGCGGGAACGTCTGCAACTCGTTCGCGTACGTCACGACCTGCTCGGGGATGTCCTCGACGTCGACCGTGGCGACACTGCCCCAGCGGTCGATCTGCTTGCTCCAGGCGTCCTGCTGGCCCGGCGAGAAACCGAACGCCTTGGCGACGTCCCGCACCGCCGAGCGGGGGCGGTAGGAGATGACGTTGGCGACCTGCGCGGTGTGCCGGCGGCCGTGTTTCTCGTAGACGTACTGGATGACCTCCTCGCGCCGGTCCGACTCGATGTCCACGTCGATGTCCGGCGGTCCGTCCCGTTCCGGCGCCAGGAACCGTTCGAAGACCAGGTCGTACTCGAAAGCGTCCACATTGGTGATGTACAGCGCGAAGCAGACCGCCGAGTTCGCCGCCGATCCGCGCCCCTGGCAGTAGATGTCCTTCTCCCGGCAGAACCTGGCGATGTCGTACACGATCAGGAAATAGCCAGGGAAATCGAGTTCCTCGATCATCCGCAGCTCGTATTCGAGCTTCTCGTAGACCTCCGGCATCTCCTCCGGCAGCCCGTAACGCTCCCGGGCACCGCGCATGGTCAGCTCGCGCAACCAGCTCATCTCGGTGTGCCCGGCCTCCGGGATCGGGAAGGCCGGCAGCTGCGGCGCGACCAGCTGCAGGTCGAAGGCGAGCGCGGCACCCAGCTCGGCGGCGTGCTCGACCACGCCCGGGTAGGCGGCGAACCGGCGGGCCATCTCGGCGCCGCTGCGCAGGTGGGCGGTGCCGGCCGCGGGCAGCCAGCCGTCGATCTCGTCGAGGCTGCGACGGGCCCGGACCGCGGCGAGCGTGGTGGCGAGCCGGCGCCGGGCCGGGACCGCGTAGTGCACGTTGTTGGTGGCGACGGCGCCCAGCCGGCGGCTGCGGGCCAGCTCGTAGAGCACGTCGTTGCGGTCACCGTCGTCGGGGTTGCCGTGGTCGGTCAGCTCGACCACCACGTTGCCGGCCCCGAAGAGTTCGGCCAGCCGGTCGAGCTCTCCGGCCGCCCGGTCGATCCCGCCGGTGGCCAGCGCCTCCGGGACGATCCCCTTGCGGCAGCCGGTCAGCACCAGCACATGCCCGCGCAGCTCCTCGGCGATCTTCTCCACCGAGCCGTAGTCCGGTTTGCCCTTCTCACCCCCGGCGAGCTGCCCTTCGCCGATGGTCCGGCCCAGCGCGGCGTAACCCGCGGCGTCCCGGGCCAGCACCAGCAGATGCCGGCCCTCCGGATCGGGCTCGCCGTTCTGCGGTCCGGTCAGGCCGAGGGAGAGCTCCGCCCCGAAGATCGTCGGCAGTTTCAGCTTGCCCGCCGCCTCGGAGAACCGGACCACTCCGTAGAACCCGTCGTGGTCGGTGACGGCGAGTCCGGTGAGTCCGAGCCGGGCCGCCTCCTCGGCGAGTTCCTCCGGGTGGCTGGCCCCGTCGAGAAAGCTGAAGTTGGTGTGACAGTGCAGTTCGGCGTAGGGGACGGTGGTCTCGGTGCCCGGCACCAGCGCCGGCGCCTGATAGGGCTGCCGTTTCCGGCTCCAGACCGGCGAATCCCCGCCGTCCGCGTCCACCGCGAGCGGGTCCACGGCGAACGGCTGCGGTTTCTCCTCCCCGATCCGCCGGACCCCCTCCTCGGGCGGCGGCGGTTTCACCGGCCGTCCGGTGAGCGCCTCCTCCAGCTCGGACCAGGGCATCCGCGGGTTATGGAAGCCCATGGCGGCCTCGCTCAGTCATAGATGGCCTCCACCGCCCAGTGGCCGCCGGTCAGGGCCAGCAGCAGCGCCCGCCCGTCGGTCAGCGCCACCTGGAACCGCGCCCGGCGGCGGCTCTCGCCGGCCGCCCACCAGCGTTCGTCGATCGGCCACGGGCCGGCCCATCCGCTGATCTCGATCGGGCTGCCCCGCTCCACCATCAGAGCCGCCGGTTCGCCGGTCAGTTCGAGGCGCGCGCTGACCCCCACCGGCGTACCGCGGTCGTCGATCACCACCGCGGCCAGCGGGCGGAGCGGCACCACCGCGGGTGAGGGTTTCGGCAGCCGCCCCGGCCACGGCGGCAGGCCGGCGGCGGGATCGGCGGCCCGCCGCCCACCGCCCTTACGCGGACCCGGCGGCACGGCGATCACCGTGACCCCTCCGGCAGCTGAGCCCGCCGCGGCCTGACCCGGCGCAGGGTGCACCGCGGCCTGAACCGACGCGGGGTGCACCGCGGCCTGAACCGACGCGGGGTGCGCAGGCGCGGGCGTGAGCGCGGCCACGGGCGCGGGGTGCTCGGGTGCCTGGCCGACGGGTGGCACCAGCGCGAGCCGCCGGGCCGGCGCCGGGCCGTCGTCGCCCTTGGGCGCGGGCAGGTGGGAGATCGTGGCCAGGGCTTCCCTCTCCGCGGGCGGGGCTGATCTGCGGAACGGCAGCTCAATGACCTCGGCCTCGGCGTGGGCCTGCAAGGGGACGGTGATCAGGTCGGGGATGGGGTCGGTGTGCGGGGCCGTGGGGCGGTGGGGGTCGCGCTCGTCGCCCCAGGGGACCAGGCGGATCTGGTCGTCGGCCGAGCGGCCGCCGGTGGGCACCGGCGTCACCAGGGCTTCGGGGCCGAGCAGGCCCTGCACCCGGCTGAAGGCGCGGTGGGCTCGCTCGCGGTCGGCGCCGGCGTCGCCCCACAGGCCCGGCTGGAGTCCTAGATGGACCAGGACGCCGTCGGGGATCAGGCGCAGCCGCACCAGACCGGCGGTGGGACGGGCGGGCGCGCCGCGCCGGGCGCCGGTGAGCCAGCCGTCGAGTTGCCAGCGGACCCGTTCGGCGATGGCGGCCGCGGTCAGCGTGCCGTCGTGCCGCCACACCCGGTGCAGCTCCTGGCCGTCGGCGGTGACCGCCTCGATGCCGAGCCGGGTGCAGGCCAGGCCGTGCGCGGCGAGCCGGTCGTGCAGGCGCTCGGCCAGCGCTTTACCGGCGAACGCGGCCACGTCGACCCGGTCCAGCGGTTCGTCGTAGGTGTCGGCGACGTCCAGGTCGGGTGGCGGCCGGCGCACGGCCAAGGGGCGGTGGTCGCGGCCGCTCGCGAGCCGGTGGGCGAGGGCCCCGTCGAAGCCGAACCGGGTCAGCACGTCCCCGGCGGGCAGCGCCGCGAAGTCGCCCAGCGTCTTGACGCCGAGCCGTTTGAGCAGGTCGACCAGCTCGGGCCGGTCCAGCGCGGCGATCGGCCGGCCGGCCAGGAACGCCACGGTCTCGCCCGGGCCGAGCACCCGGCCGTCGCGGGCCGCGAGACCGGCCGCGAACACCCCGTCGGCGATCCCGACCTGGCTCTCCACCGCGCAGGTCTCGGCGATCTGCTCGACGATCCGCTCGGCCGCGGCCTCCTCCCCGCCGAAATAGCGGGCCGGACCGCGGGCGGCGAGCGCGAGCGCTCCCGGCCGGATCACCTCGACCCCGACCGCAACCTCCTCGACCGCGGCGACGACGGCCTCGAAGGCCCGGGCGTCCCGCCCGGGGTCGTGGTCGACGACCACCAGTCGCGGGCACCGGCTCTGCGCTTCCCGGCGCCGCAGACCACGGCGTACGCCGTCCTGCCGGGCCGCCTCGGAACAGGCGACCACCCGGTTTTCCCGCAGGACGGCCACCGGGCCGGCCGCGTCCACCCCGTCGACGATGTCGGCCGCGGTCACCGGCCAGTCCGGGCACCACACCAGCAGGGTCCGCACCTCATCCACGGAACACCCGCAGACAGCGAGCGGCCTTGCGGGTGACGCCCGGCATCCACATGGTTATCTCCTTGGGGCGGCTGGCGGCGCCGCGGCCCCGGGCCAGGATCGTCACCTCGCGGCGGCGCAGCCGGCCCCGGCCGGCGGACAGTCCTTCCCAGCGGCCCTCGGTGACCCGCAGCGTCACGTCGGCGCCGTCCCACCGGCCGAACGGCACGAGCACGCTGCCCCGCTGCCGGGCCCGGGCGGCCAGGCGGCCGGACACCGTGGCCGCGACCGGGCCGGGCACCGCGGTGACCACCACGTCGACGCCGTCGATCAGCGCGGCCACCACGGTGGGCCAGTCGGGACCGGGGTTGGGCACGAGGGCGAGCCGTTCCAGGACGATGCCGCTCTCCTGGGCGGCGAGCGCGCCCAGGGCCGGCACTCCGACCACGGCACACCAGGAGCCGGCCCGGGACGCCTCGGCCAGCAGCGCGAGCATCAGTGACGTGCCGCCGCCGGCGGGTGCCGCCCGCCCGGTGGCCACCGCGACCGTGCTGCCCCGGCGCAGCCCACGGCCGGGCAGCAGACCGCTCAGCTCGGGTGCCACCGGCAGGACCCGGTGCACGCCCGGCTCATCGGTCTCCTCCGCCGTGCGGATCAGCTCGGCGAGGGCGGCCGCACCGTTGATCATGCGTCCCGCCATCGTTGCCCCGCTCCGTGTCACAGTGTTTCTGGCCCGCGATCGGGCGGGTCAGGCAGCGGCGAGCGGTGGCTGGTAGCTCAAGCCCAGGGAGCTCTCGACCACCGTCACGAACTGCTCGGCGGCCCGGAGCAGGTCGTCGGCCTCCCGGGGACTCACCACCCGGGGGATGCCGGCCTCGGCCGCGGCCCGCTTGGTGGCGCCGAGGGCGAAATAGCTCGCCCACTCGCCGAACTCGGGGGCCACCAGGACCAGCAGGGACCAGACGCTGGTCACCGGGCGGCGACGGGTGGGTGCGGCGGGGCGGGCGCGGGCCGCGAGGATCGCGGCGGCGGCCCGGAGCGCGGCGAGGTGGGCCGCGGCGTAGCGGAGGCCGTCGGGGCGGGTGTGCGCCGCCTCGGTCAGGCCCTGCCGGGCTATCACCAGCAGCTGGGACGGGGTGCGGTGCGGCAGCATGTGCGCCGGGACCGTGGGGGCCTCCGTCTGGATGGCCGCGGTCGGCGCGTGCGCCAAGCCGGGAACCTGCATGAGGCCCGGCGCCGTGTTGCTCGCCATAGGTCGTCTCTCCTCGCGTGTGTCGCATCCGACGTGTCGGGGTCGAACCGATCAGCTGCGGAGGAAGGCGCAGCGGTGGTGGTGCCGCCGAGCCGGCCGGGCGTGAAGCTTCCCCACACCACACCCGGCCGGACCTGACCGGCGGGCCCGCCGCCCGCCACCCGGGGGTCGGGGGGCAGCGGACGGCGGTCCTGCCTTGTCTTGAGGGGACCGGACCCGCGAATGCCCGGAACCTCACGTGCGGCACTTCGCGGGTGCCGCACCCGGAAGCCGTGCCGCGAAACACCGCTTCCGGAGCTAGTTCGAATGCTTTCGAACATCCGTTCTAACCAAGAAGAAGGCTAGCACGCCTGTACGACAAAAACGCAACCCTCAGCGCGGGCCGACCGACTTCTCGAAGGTGAGCTGGTTGTACGGCGAATCGCCGTACGGCGGGATCTCCCGGTAGCCGCTGCTCCGGTACAGCGCCGCGGCCTCCGGCAGCGACGAGTGCGTGCCCAGCCGGAGAACCCGGATCCCCTGCTCGGCGGCACCGTGTTCGAGCCGGGACAGCAGCCGGCGCCCGAGCCCGAGCCCCCGGCACTCCGGGCCGATCCACAGGTGCCGGATCTCGGCGACGTGAGCGCGCCGCTCCAGCACCTGCCAGGCACCGCAGCCGACGGCCGTGCGGTCCTCGAACGCCACCAGGAACTCGCCGCCGGACCGGGCCAGTTCACCGGGACGGATCAGCGCGCTCTCGTCGTACCCCTCCGGAAAGCGGGCAGCGAGCTCGGCGGCGTATCGACGCAGGCATTCCCGCGCCGCAGGCGCGTCGTCCGGCACCGCCTCGACCACGACGGAGGCCATCCGCAGCAGCCGGCGGACCTGGTCCTGGGCCGCGACCAGCCGGTCCCGCTGCGCGGCGGTCAGCTGCCCGAGCAGCTCCCCCACGCTCTCCCGGGCCCGCGCGTCCAGGTCGGCCCGGGCCCGCACACCGGCCGGGGTCAGCTCGGCCACCCGCACCCGGCCGTCGGACGGGTGCGGCCGCACCACGACCAGGCCCTGCTCCTGCAGGGACCGCAGCATCCGGCTGAGGTAGCCGGAGTCGAGCCCGAGCCGTTCCCGCAGGTCACGCAGGTCGGCCGCGGCACCGATCTCGAACAGCAACCGGGACTCGCTCCACGGCCGGTCGAGACCCAGGTAGCGATCGTCGAGGACGCCGAGCCGCCGGGTGTAGAAGCGGTTGAAGTCGCGTACGAGCTCGATCTGGTCCATGGGGAAATTCTCTGACCTGAGTCAGAGAATTTCTAGACTCCGCCGACGTGGATGACCGGGCGACGCTCGATGTCGGGCTCGGTCTTGCGGATGATCTCGCGCACCACCGGGGCGGTGTCGCCGCGGCCGAGCAGCAGGTAGCGGAACAGGTGGACCAGCGGGCTTCCCTCGGCCCAGGCGAAATAGCAGTGCGGCCGGACGCCGGTGGCGTCGCGCAGGGCGAGCAGGACCGCCGCGATCGCGTTCGGTGCGGCCGGGCTCTTCACCCGCAGCACCCGGTGGCCGGCCACCTCGGCGCCGTGCACCTCGAGCACCCCGCTGAACCCGGACGGATCGGCCACCTCGACCTCGAGGAAGAGGATGTCGTTGCGGCCGGGCACCGGGTTCATCCGGCGCTGCTCGTCCTCCTTGTAGGCGTACTCCGCCGAGGTGCCGTGCTCCCGCCGGTTGGCGACGATGTCCAGCTCGCCGTCGTTGGTGATGGAGTCGGCGATGTACTGCCGGGCGGCCTCGTCGAACTCGATCCGCTCGGCCCGCAGCTCGGTGGTGCGGCTGACCCGGGAGATCAGCGAGACCACGATGATCCCGGCCACGAACACCGCCGAGATCGCGATCCCGTCCGGCTTCTCGATGATGTTGTCGCCCAGGGCGTACAGCAGGATCAGGGTGAGAATCGCGAAGCCGGCGGCGGCCCGCCGCTGTCCGGCCCGCGCGGCCGAGATGGTGACCGCGACCGCGCCGGAGACCATCATCGCCAGAATGCCGGTGGCATAGGCGCCGGCCTGCGCGTTGACGTCGGCGCCGAAGGCGATCGTGATGCCGACGCTGATCGCGGTGTAGACCAGCACGACCGGCCGGACGGCCCGGCCCCACTCCGGCGCCATGCCGTAACCGGGCAGGTAGCGGGGCACGATGTTGATCAGGCCGGCCATCGCGGAGGCGCCCGCGAACCAGAGGATCAGGATGCTGCTGATGTCGTAGGCGGTGCCGAAGACCTCGCCGAGCTTCTCGTGGGCGAGGTAGGCGAGCGCCCGGCCGTTCGCCGCGCCGCCCGGTTCGAACTCGTTTTTCGGGATGAGAACGGTGGTGATGAACGACGTCGCGATCAGGTAGACGCTCATGATCAGCGCGGCGGTGGTGAGCAGTTTGCGGGTATTGACGATCCGCTGTTGCGGCGAGGACGCCCTGATCAGCGGCATCATGCTGACCCCGGTCTCGAAGCCGGACAGGCCGAGGACCAGCGCCGGGAAGGCCAGGATGGACGGTCCGAAAGGATTGCCGGACGAGGTCAGCGAGGAAGTCCAGGACGAGAAGGCACCCGGCGTGGTGAAGACGTCGACCAGGCCGACCACCGTGATCACCGCGTTGAGCAGCAGGAAGATCGCGACCAGCGGGATCGCGACCCCGACGGCCTCGCTGAAACCGAGCAGAAAGACAAAACCGAGGATCAACAGCAGGACCACGGTGATGAGTACGGCATGACCGTGGAAGAAACTCGGAAAGTACGGGTTCTCGGACATGTGCACGGTGGCGTCGGCCGCCGACAGCGTGATCGTGATGATCCACGAGGTGCACACGAAACCGAGCAGGACCAGCACGAACAGCTTGCCCCGCCAGAACGGCAGCAGATGCTCGAGCATCGCCACCGAGCCCTGGCCGTGCGGGCTCTCCTTGGCGACCCGCCGGTACATCGGCAGCATCCCGAACAGGGTCAGCGCCACGATCAGCAGCGTCGCGAGCGGCGAGAGGGCACCGGCGGCGAGCGCCGCGATGGCCGGCAGATAGGACAGCGTGGAGAAGTAGTCGACCCCGGTCAGGCACATGACCTTCCACCAGGGCTGCTCGTGGTCGGTCTGGGCGGACTCCGGGCCGACCGGCTGCACCCGGTGGGCGAGCAGCCAGCGACTCACCGTGTGCTGGGGAACGTGCGGGTGCGCCGGACTCTCGACCACAGCCGGCACGTTGATCTCGGTACTCATCGCTCCCCGATCGTGGATGAAGATGCCAGGATGCACCAATGGATCGGACCGTAGTCATCACGGGCGCCAGTTCCGGGGTCGGCCTGGCCGCCGCCGAGCAACTGGCCGCGCAGGGCGACCGGGTGGTCGTCGTCGGCCGCAACCCCGAGCGGCTGGCCGCCGCCGTCGCGAAGGTACGGCAGGCCGGGAATGGGCGGGAGCCGGGGCAGTTCCGCGCCGATTTCGAGTCGCTGACCGAGGTCCGCGAGCTGGCCGCGCACCTGCTCGACACGTACCCGAAGATCGACGTGCTGGCCAACAACGCGGGCGGCATGATCGCGCAGTATCGAAAGACGGTGGATGGTTACGAGGCCACCGTCCAGGGCAACCACCTGGGCCCGTTCCTGCTGACCAACCTGCTGCGTGAGCGCCTGGCCGGCGGCCGGATCGTCAACACCGCCTCGGACGCGCACCGTTCCGGACAGCCGAATCCCGACGACTTCACCAGTGGCCAGGGCTTCCGTGCCTACGGCGGCGCCAAGGCCGCGAACATCCTCTTCGCGTCGGAGGCGGCCCGCCGCTGGCCGGACATCACCAGCGTGTCGTTCCACCCGGGCGTGGTGCGCACCAACTTCGGCGACGGCACCCTGACCCGGCTGTTCTACCGGTTCGCGCCGTTCCTGGTGACTCCGGAGAAGGCCGGCGCCCTGCTGGTGTGGCTCGCCACCACGCCCGATCTGGTCGACGGCGGCTACTACGTCGGGCACGAGGTGAAGAAACCGGCCTCCTACGCCGCCGACCCGGCCGCCGCGGCGAAATTATGGGACGCCAGCGCCGCCGCCGTGGGTATTTAATCGCCGGATGAGATACCGGACCCTCGGCCCGAGCGGGCTGCGCGTGTCGGAGCTGATCCTCGGCGCGATGACCTTCGGCGAGCAGGGCGGCGTCGGCGCGCCGCCGGAGGAGTGCCGCCGCATCCTCGACGCGTACGCCGAGGCGGGCGGCAACACCGTCGACACCGCGATCAACTACCGGAACGGGCAGAGCGAGGAGATTCTCGGCGACCTGCTGGCCGGCCGGCGCGAGTCGTTCGTGCTGTCCAGCAAGTACACCGCGACCCGCGACGCGAACGATCCGAACGCCGGCGGCAACGCCCGGAAGAACCTGCGCGCCTCACTGGAGACCAGCCTGCGCCGGCTGCGCACCGACTACCTCGACATCTACTGGGTGCACGTGTGGGATTCGGCGACTCCGATCGAGGAGACGATGCGGGCGCTCGACGACGCCGTACGCTCGGGAAAAGTTCTTTATGTCGGCATCTCCGATGCGCCGGCCTGGGTGATCGCCCGCGGCCAGACCCTGGCCGAGCTGCGCGGCTGGTCCCCGTTCACCGCCCTGCAGATGCCGTACAACGTGATCGACCGCGACATCGAGCGGGAACTGCTGCCGATGGCCGAGTCGCTCGGCCTCGCGGTCACCGCCTGGAGCCCCCTCGCCGGCGGCATCCTTTCCGGCAAATACACCGACAAGTCGGGGACCGGCCGGCACAATCCGGCCGACATCGACGAGCGCCAGCACGCCGCCGCGGCCGCCGTACAGAAGGTCGCCGACGAGATCGGGGCCACCCCGTCGCAGGTGGCGATCGCCTGGACCACCGCCCGCTCGAAGTCGATCATCCCGATCATCGGCGCCCGCTCCCTCGACCAGCTCACCGACAACCTGGGCACCCTCGACGTGACGCTGACCCCGGAGCAGGTCGACACGCTGACCGCGGCCACCGACTTCAAGCTCGGCTTCCCGCACGACTTCGTCAACGGCATCGCGCCCTGGGTGTTCGGCCGGGGCTACCTCGGGAAAGAATGATCGACATGGAGAACCACCCGAACGTCGTCGCGGTCCGGGACGCCCTGGACGCCGCGGGCGTCGGCCAGACCCAGGTGATCGTCCTGGACGAGGCCGTGCACACCGCCGCCGCGGCCGCCGCGGCCCTCGGCGTCGAGGTCGGCCAGATCGCCAACTCGCTGATCTTCGACGCGGACGGCGCGCCGCTGCTGGTCCTGACCTCGGGCGCGCACCGGGTCGACACGGCCAAGCTGGCCGCCGAGCACGGCATCACCAAGGTGCGCCGAGCCACCCCGGAGTTCGTCCGCGAGCACACCGGCCAGCCGATCGGCGGGGTCGCGCCGCTGGGTCACCCGAAGCCGGTGCGCACGCTGGTCGACACGGCTCTGCAGCAATATGACGTGATCTGGGCGGCCGGCGGCGTGCCCCGCGCGGTCTTCCCGATCACCTACGCCGAGTTGGTCCGGGTCACCGCGGGCACGCCCGCCGCGGTGGCCTGACCACCCATGCCGGTAACCCTGCACGTCTGGCGGGTGCCGAGGCGGAGGATCGGCGCGGTCCTGCTGCGCCGGGCCCTCGCCCTCACCCAGAAAAAACCGGACAAAGTCCAATTCGCAAAATTCCTGGGTACGGGTACGGGCGACACCTTCGGTCCCGGCGACTCGGATCTGACCCGGTGGGCCGCCCTGATCGTGAGCTCCGCCCGGACGGAACTGCCCGCCTGGGATCGGCTGGCCGCGGCCAAGGCAACCGTCGACCTCACCCCGCTGACCAGCCGGGGCACCTGGTCGGGCCGCACCCCGTTCGGCGACCCGTCCGGCGGGAAGCACGACGGCATGGTTCTCGCCCTCACCCGTGCGCGCCTGCGCCCCAGCCGGGCCCTGACCTTCTGGCAGGCCGTCCCGCCGGTGGTCCGGGAGTTGCACAGCGCGCCCGGCCTGCTGGCCCGGTTCGGCATCGGTGAGGCACCGATCGGCTGGCAGGGCACGGTCAGCCTGTGGCGTGATGCGGCGGACCTGACCCGGTTCGCGTACCGTCAGCCGGAGCACCGCGCGGTGATCGCACGCACCCCGGCCACCCGGTGGTACGCCGAGGAGTTGTTCGCCCGGTTCGCGGTCGACGGCATCACCGGTGACCGCACGGTGCTGGGCTGGCTGGAAGAGGGGCAGACTGAGGTATGAGGCTCGTTGCGTGGCAGCCGGACGACCTGCTCCGCCGCCTGGACGACGTGGTCGCCGTCTACGGCGAGGCCATGGGCTACCGCCAGGAGCTGCTGCAGACGCGGCGCGGCTACATCGGCGCCCACGTCCGCCGGCCCGGTTTCCGGGCAGTGGCCACCCTCACCACCGACGGCCGGCTCGCCGGTTTCGGCTACGGCTACACGTCCGGTCCCGGCCAGTGGTGGCACGACCAGGTGCGCTCGGCCCTCGACGACCAGAACCGCGAGCACTGGCTGTCCGATTGCTTCGAGGTGGTCGAGCTGCACGTCCGGCCGGCCGCGCAGGGCCACGGCGTCGGCGCCCGCCAGCTGCGCGCCCTCCTGGCCATGGCCGACGGCAAGACGGTGCTGCTGTCCACTCCCGAGGCCGACGAGCAGAAGTCCCGGGCCTGGCGGCTGTACCGGCGGTTCGGTTTCGTCGATGTGCTGCGCGACTTCCTCTTCCCCGGCGACGAGCGCGCGTTCGCGATCCTGGGCCGCGAGCTGCCGCTGGTGGACCGGCCCGTCGAGGACGCGCCCGGCATCGTCGGCATGTAACCGGACGATGCGCACCCGCCTGCCGTGGGCGCTGCTCGCCGCCCTGGTCCTGGCCCAGATCTGTTATCCGCTGACCGGCGGCGGCACCCGCGCCGCACTGACCGTCAGCACGGTCCTGCTCGGTTACGCCACGTCGGTCGCGCACGCCGGGCTGACCCGCGGCCCGCGCGCGGCCGCCGCCCTGATCGGCACGGCCACGGTGGGCGGTTTCGCGGTGGAGGCGATCGGCGTCGCGACGGGTTTCCCGTTCGGCACCTACGACTATTCCGGCGAACTCGGACCTAAGCTCCTCGACGTCCCCCTGATCATCCCGCTGGCCTGGACCTGGATGGCCTGGCCGGCCTGGGTGGCGGCGACCCGGCTCACGCGGAACCCGACAATTCGCATCGTCGTGGCGGCCGCCGGCCTGGCCGCCTGGGACCTCTTCCTCGACCCGCAGATGGTCGCCGAGGGTTACTGGCGATGGCACTCCCCCACCCCCGCGTTGCCCGGCGTGCCCGGCATCCCGATCGGCAACTATCTGGGCTGGCTGGGCTTCGCCCTGCTGCTGATGCTCGCCCTGTCCGCCGCCGGCGGCCGGGCAGTCAACACCCCCACGGTGGGTGACGCGCCGATCATCACACTCTGGTTCTGGACGTACGCTTCGTCGGTGCTCGCCCACGCGGTCTTCCTGGGCCTCCCCGCGTCCGCGGCTTGGGGAGCCGTTCTGATGGGCGCCGCAGCTCTCCCCTTGGCCGCAAAGATGATCAGGGCACGAAAGCATGGGCCGCGGATCCCCGGCGCGGAGATCGAGGCCCCGCGATGACCCCGTCGCCGGCCCTGGCGTGGCTGGCCCTCCTGCCCTGCCTGGCCCTGACCGCCCACACAGCCGTCAACGCCACCCTGCTTCGCCGCCTCCCCCGGCCCGACCAATCCGAAATATCCGGCAAGCGGAGGGACGACAGCAGGGTGAGCGTTCTGCTTCCGCTTCGCGACGAAGCCGGGCGGGTGGGGCCCTGCCTCGAGGCCCTGCTGGCGCAGCGAGGCGTCCCCGAGCTGGCTATCCACGTCCTCGACGACGGCTCGACGGACGGGACCGCTGATGTGGTCACGGCGATCGCCGGCGACCGAGTGCAGCTGATCAAGGGCGCGGAGTTGCCCGAAGGCTGGCTCGGCAAACCGCACGCCTGCCACCAGCTTGCCCAAGTCACGAAAAATGCTGACATCCTGGCCTTTGTGGATGCGGACGTCGTTCTCGAACCGCACGCGATCGCCGAGGCCACGGCGCTGATGCGCGGGATCGGCGTCGACCTGCTATCTCCGTACCCAAAGATCGTCGGCGCCGGAAGCGGCCTCCTACAGCCTCTCCTGCAGTGGTCCTGGCTGACGTTTCTGCCGCTCCGCGCGATGGAACGCTCGCCGCGGCCGTCGCTCGCGGCGGCCGGCGGCCAGTGGCTGATGATCGACGCCGAGAGTTACCGCCGGGCCGGCGGCCACGCCGCCGTGCGCACCGAGATCCTCGAGGACATCGCGCTGGCCCGCCAGGTCAAACGCTCCGGCGGCCGGATCGCGCTGGCCGACGCCACCGGCGCCGCCACCTGCCGCATGTACGACTCCTGGCCGGAAATGATCAACGGCTACACCAAATCGCTCTGGGCGAGCTTCGGCTCACCGGTCGCGGCCGGCTGCGTCGTGGTCCTGCTGCTTTTTCTGTACGTCGTTCCGCCCGTCGCCGCACTGGTCCTCGCCGTCACGGGGTTCGGCGTTCCCGCACTCGTCGCGTCGGCGGCCTATCTCCTGGGCGTGCTCGGCCGGGTCATCACCGCCGCCGCGACCGGCGGAAAGGCCTGGGCCGCCATCGCCCACCCGGTCTCGATCGTCCTGTTCACCTGGCTCGTGGCCCGCTCGTTCCGCCTGCGCCGCGCGGGCCGCCTGACCTGGCGAGGCCGCGCGGTATGACAATCAAGGAGACCGGGATGAGCCGGGTCGTGGTGATCGGCGCCGGGGTCGGGGGGCTGGCCGCCGCGATCCGGCTGGGTGCGGCCGGGCACGACGTCGAGGTGCACGAGCGGGCCGTGACCGTCGGCGGCAAGCTGGCCGTGTACGAACGGGACGGGTTCCGCTTCGACACCGGGCCGAGCCTGCTCACGCTGCCGCAGGTCTTCACGGATCTCGGGCTGCGGCTGCCGGCGCTGCAGCCGCTCGACCCGGTCGTCCGGCACTTCTTCCCGGACGGGACGGTTCTCGACTCGTCCGCCGAGCACGAGGTCTTCCTGGAGCGGATCGCCGGCGCGTTCGGGACCGGGGCGGCGGCCGACTGGAACCGCCTCTGGCATCGCGCCGAGCGGATCTGGCGGGCGTCGTGGCGGTCGGTGCTGCGCCGCGAGGTCACCCCCGCATCCCTGGCCGCGCTCTCCTGGCGGCTGACCGACCTGGCCGCGATCGCCCCGGGCCGCAGCCTGCGCCATCTGAGCCTGCGCTATCTGCGCGACCCGCGGCTGCGCATGCTCCTGGACCGGTACGCCACGTACACCGGCGCCGATCCGCGCCGGGCGCCGGCCGCGCTGGCCGCGATCCCGTACGCCGAGCTGCACTTCGGCGGCTGGTACCTGCCCGGCGGCCTGGGCACGATCGGCACCGCGATGGTGGACCGCTGCACCGACCTGGGCGTCCGGATCGTCACCAGTTCGGCGATCACGAAGATCGAGACTTCCGGCGGCCGGGCCACGGGGGTGCGCTCGGCGGCCGGCCGGACACCTGCCGACATCGTGGTGTCCGATGTGGATGCACTCACTCTCTACCGCGATCTGCTGCCCACCCCGAGGCGGCTGGCCCGGCTCACCGACCGCAGCCTCGCCGGTTTCGTCCTGCTGCTGGGCGTGCGCGGCGAGACCCCGGGACTGGCCCACCACAACGTCTTCTTCCCCGGCTACTACGACGCCGAGTTCGACGCCGTCTTCGGCGCGCACGACCGCCGGGCCGTCCCGGCGAGCGACCCCACCATCTTCGTCACCCGGGCCACCGATCCGGCGGTGCACCCGCCCGGCACCGAGGCGTGGTTCGTGCTGGTCAACGCACCCCGGCACGGCACCGCCCGGTCGGCGGTCGACTGGCGGCGTCCGGGGCTGGCCGACGCGTACGCGAAGCATGTCCTTGATCTTCTGGCCCGTCGCGGCCTGGACGTGCGCGATCGCCTGCTGTTCACCGAGACCCGCACCCCGGCCGATCTGGCCGATGCGGTGGCCGCGCCCGGCGGTGCGATCTACGGCACGGCCGGCGGGCTGCTCCGGCCGCCCAACCGCGGCCCGGTCGGCGGACTCTACCTGGTCGGCGGCTCGGTGCACCCGGGCGGCGGCCTGCCGATGGTGACCCTGTCCGCGAAGATCGCCGCCGACCGGATCGCCAAGCATTCGCGGTCTTGAGCCGGACCCGGCTCCTCGCGGCCGCCGAGCGCGGCCGCTGCCGCACCGTTTGCGCGCCCGCCGCCGCACAGCCTTGCGCGCCCGCCGCCGCACAGCCTTGCGCGCCCGCCGCCGCACAGCCTTGCGCGCCCGCGGCCGCATGACCTTGAGCGTGCCCGCTACCGTGGCGGAGTGCCGATTGTGGACGATCCGCGCGCTGCCGTCCGGCCGGGCCTGCCGATCGAGGCCGACGGCCTCGGTCAGGTCGCCCGCGGTGGCCGCCGCCTGCTCGACGACGTCTCCCTCACCGTGCGGCCGGGTGAGCTGGTCGCGATCATCGGGGCCAGCGGCGCCGGTAAGACGACCCTGCTGGAAACCCTGGCCGGGGTGCGCCGGCCCGGGAGCGGCACGGTTCGCCACGACGGGCGGCCGGCGCCGGACGCGACCGTCGGCTACGTGCCGCAGGACGACATCATCCACCAGGAACTGCCGCTCGCCCGCACCCTGCGCTACGCGGCCCGGCTGCGCCTGCCGGCCGGCACGTCCCGGGCCGGGGTGGAGGACCGGGTCGCCGAGGTTCTCGGCGTGCTCGGCCTGACCGGGCGGGCGGACACCCGGGTGGGCAGCCTGAGCGGCGGCGAGCGCAAGCGGGCCAGCATCGCGGTCGAGTTGCTCGCCCGGCCGCGGGCCCTGTTCCTCGACGAGCCGACCTCGGGCCTCGACCCGGCCACCGCGGCCGAGTTGCTGACGCTGCTGCGCGGGCTGGCCGCCGACGGGGTCCCGGTCGTGCTGACCACGCACAACCCGGCCGACGTCAACCGCTGCGACACCGTGGTGGTGCTGGCGCCGGGTGGCCGCCTGGTCTTCGCCGGCCCGCCGGCCGCGGCTCCCGGCCATTTCGGCGCCGACGACGTAGCCGGCGTCTACGGCCGCCTGACCGACGCACCTTCCTGGCCCTCCACCGTGGACGCCGCCACGGCAGCCGAAGACACCGGCGCCGCCACGGCGGCCGCCGACGCCGGGACGGCAGCCGAAGGTGGTCGGCGAGTGGCGCCGGGCACGCCCGGTCCGCTGCGTCAGGCCGCCCTGCTCAGCCTGCGCAATCTCGACATTCTGCGGGCCAACCGGCTCACCCTGGCGATCCTGATCGGGTCGCCGCTGGTGATCCTGGCGATGTTCCTCATGCTGTTCCGGGCCGGCGCGTTCGACCCGGGCCGCCCCGACCCGGCCACCACCGTGATGATCCTGTTCTGGATCGCGTTCGGGGTCTTCTTCTTCGGCCTCACCTACGGCCTGCTGCAGATCTGCGCCGAGCTGCCGATCCTGCGCCGCGAGGTCTTCGCCGGCCTGCGCCTCGGCCCCTACCTCGCGGCCAAGGTGGCTCTCCTGCTCCCCCCGCTGGCCTGCGTCGACCTGCTCCTGCTGGCCGTGCTCCGGGGCCTCGACCGACTCCCGGCCACCGGCCACTTCGCCGAGCTCTACCTGACCGCGCTGCTCGCCTCGGCCTGTGCTCTCGCGCTCGGCCTGCTCTGCTCGGCGAGCGTCTCCGACGTGGCCCAGGCCAGCCTGCTGCTGCCGATGCTCTGCTTCCCGCAGGTGCTGTTCGTCGGCGCGATCCTGCCGGTCCCGGTGATGGCCCCGGTCGGCCGCGCGCTCAGTTACGCGATGTCGAACCGCTGGTCGTTCGAGGCACTCGGGCATTCGGCCGGGCTGGAGGAGCTGTGGCGCGACGGCGGTTCGCCGCTCGGCCCGCCGCTGCTGGCCACCTACGGTGACTCGTTCGCCCGCGAGCCGTGGCAGAACTGGCTGATCCTCGGCGGCATGACGCTGCTGTTCCTGGCCGGCGCGGTGCTGGTGCTGCGCCTGCGCTGCGGGCGGCGCCGTGGCTGAGCTGAACTTCCTCGATCGTTACCCCAGTTACCGCGACACGACCCGGCTCGACGAGCTGCGCGCCACCGAGTACTCGCACCTCGACCACGTCTACCTCGACTACACCGGCGCCGGGGTGTACGCCCAGGCCCAGCTCCGCGCCCACCACGAGCGGCTCGGATCGCGGACATTCGGCAACCCGCACTCGGAGAACCCGGCGTCGGTCGCCTCCACCGAGCTGGTCGATTCGGCCCGGCGCGCAGTCCTGCGCTTCCTGAACGCGGATCCCGCCGAATATGCGGTGATCTTCACGCCGAACGCGTCCGGGGCGTGCCGGCTGGTCGGCGAGGCGTACCCGTTCGGCCGGGGCCGCGATCTGGTGATGACGTTCGACAACCACAACTCGGTCAACGGCATCCGCGAGTTCGCCCGCCGGGCCGGCAGCCGCCGCCGCTACGTCCCGCTGGTGCCACCCGACCTGCGGGTCGCTTCCGCGGCGGTCGACGCGGCGCTGAAACCGAGAAAGGGCCTCTTCGCCTTCCCGGCGCAGAGCAACTTCACCGGCGTGCAGCACCCGTTGAGCTGGGTCGAGAAGGCCCACGACAACGGGTACGACGTACTGCTCGACGTGGCCGCCTACCTGCCGGCCAACCCGCTCGACCTGAGCCGGGTCAAACCGGACTTCGTGCCGATCAGCTGGTACAAGGTGCTCGGCTACCCGACCGGTGTCGGCTGCCTGGTCGCCCGGCGGGACGCCCTGGCGAAGCTGCGCCGGCCGTGGTTCGCCGGTGGCACGATCGCCGCGGTCAGCGTCGGCGCCGAGTGGCACCAGCTGGCCCCGGACGAGACCGCGTTCGAGGACGGCACCCTCAACTTCCTGCACATCCCGGACGTCGAGTTCGGACTGTCCTGGCTGACCGCGATCGGCCCGGAGTTGATCCGCGAGCGGGTGCGCACGCTCACCGGCTGGCTGCTGGACCGCCTGGTCGTGCTGCGGCACGCCAACGGCAACCCGATGTGCCACATCTACGGCCCGACCGGCCTGGACCACCGGGGCGGCACGGTCGCTTTCAACCTGCTCGACCCGGACGGCCGGATCGTCGACGAGCGCCTGGTCGCCACCGAGGCCGCCACCCAGGGCCTGTCGCTGCGCACCGGCTGCTTCTGCAACCCGGGCGCCGGCGAGGGCGCCTTCGACATCGGCCGGCGGCAGCTGCGTGGTTCGGCCCGCTGGGGCGTACGCACGATCGACGATTACCTGACGATGATCGGCCTGCCCAGCGGCGGCGCGGTCCGGGTCTCGTTCGGTGTCGCCTCCACGTTCGGCGACGTACAGCGTCTGCTCGATTTCCTGGAAGGCACCTACCGCGACCGCGGCGCCGACGCGGCCGGCCTGGCACCGCGCCTGCGTTGCTGAAGCGAGGCTAGGCCGGCGCGTGCGCGGCCAGGAACGCCTTGGCCAGCGCCGATGCCAGGTCGGCCGGGTCCTTCGCGGCGATCGCCTTACCGCCGGTCACCTTCGCGATGTCGTTGAGCGTGGCCATGTCCGCGTCCGGCCCGAAGCCCACCCCGATGACCGGCACCGGCCGCTGCGCGTCGCCCTCCTTCGCGAGCCGGGTCAGGAACGTCTTCTTCGGCATCGTGTACTTCGACTCGGCGTCCGAGCCGTCGCTCAACACGATGATCATCGTGTTGGCCCGGGGCTTGACCCGCGGTTTCATCGCCGCCCGGGCGTCCAGGATGGTCTGGAACAGCGGGGTGCCGGCCTGGTTGGGCGCGGTGTAACCGGTGATCGCCGCGGCCAGCGCGTCCCGCCGGCCCGTGCCGCCGGCCCGGCCGGTGATCGGGCCGAACGGCACCACCTCGACGTGCGGTGGGCTCTCCGGTTTCGGCGTGTTGAAGGTCCACATGCCGATGCTGGTCTCGTCGCCGAACAGCTGGGCCGCGGCGAGCCCGGACTGCCGCAGCAGCCCGGCCTTGGTGGTGGTGCGGCCGGTCTTGTCGGTGGCCGGCTTGTTCATCGAGCCGGACGAGTCGATCAGCAGCAGCACCTGGAACTCGAGCGCGCGGTACTGCGCCCACTGGACGGCCGGGTCGAGCACCTGGTCGGAGCGCTCCGGCACCTCGATCGAGAGCGGCATCTTGTAGGCCCGGAAGCCCGCCTCGGTGATCGCCGGCACGCTGATCGCCGCCCGCAGCCGCTCGGCCAGCGCGCCCTGCTTGGTCGAGGTCGAGATCGCGAACGGATAGTCCGCCTCGACCAGCCCGTCCGACGGGTAGGAGCCCTTCAACGCGACCGTGTTCCCGCCGCGCTGGTACATGGTGAGCTGCTGCTCGGTGATCGGGAAGACCCCCACGTCGTTGGCGACGGCGTCCGCGTCCGTCTGCGCGGCGACCCTGCGCAGCAGTTCCGCCGGGTCGGCCGAGGCGTCCTTGAGCCGGCTGCGCAGGGTCAGCGCGCGCAGCTGCGCGATGCCGGCGTCGGGCGTGCTCTGCACCATGGCCGCCTGGATCGCGTAGACGGCGAGCAGGCCGACGCTCGAGTGCAGCGGGTCGGGCATGGTGACGGCCGGGATCTGATGCCCGGCGACACCGGTCATCAACTGAAGCCAGGAGGTCTGGTCACCCTTGGCGAATTTCGCGGCGACGGCGGTAGGTGCGGCCAGGACGATCGGGCTGCGGGCGATCGGCCCACCTTCCAGGCGGTACGCGTTGATCCCGCCCACCAGCGCGATCCGCAGCCAGACGCTGCTCGACGGAATCCACACGTCGGGCTGCTGGGCCGCGAGCGCCGTGACGGCCGGCTCCTGCGCGGTGACGGAGATCGGCCCGCACCCGCTGTCGGGGTTGAGGCTGCGCGCCGCCTCCTCGACCGCGGGCGCGATCTCCGGGGCGGCGACGACGTGCAGCAGGGTCTCGTCGCAGGGCCCGGCGACGGCCCGGTTCTCGGTGCCGGTGGCGACCGGCTTCTGCGCGTAGAGCCACCAGGCGGTGCCGCCGGCCACCAGGACCAGCACAATGACGATCATCCCGGCGAGCATCACGCGAACGCCGGGACTGACGGCCTGTCCCATTTCCGGATCATGCTCCGGCAGCGGCTCGCGCCATAGCGGATCCGACATGACACTTCCCTTCGGGCGGTTACCCAAGGTCGTCTTTGGACGAGGCCGAATAGTAGCCACAGATTCACGTCGAGCAACAGAGAAACTGGCGCTTGGCAGATGTCACCAGACGAATCCGCAGCCAGGACCACCCGCGCCGCGCGAATCGGCTGCTCTTCCGACCGAAATCGGCCATCCCCCCGAGACCCTATTGATCGACACGAAGAGTATTTGTCACCGATCTATACGCTCCGTCGCAAAGGGACATGGAACGGCGACCGAAAATCGAAAGATCGTGGCCCGGCGATTGAAGATCGGAATACCGCGAACGCACCCGGTAGCGTCCGGCTCCGCCGATTACAACCGATCGTCAACGGCACCGCTCGACGGCAAGGCGGTGAAGGTCCTGCCGGCGCCGACGCCCCGACCAGAGGTCCGCGAGATCGTCGCCTGGGGTCCGAGCCGCAACGGTGCACTCCAGAGCAGATCCGGCAGGCATACCACCGGCTCGCGGGGCAGAATCCGCTGCGGGTCGATGGGTAGGGTCGCGGCATGGGATGGCTGCCGGACGCTCGCTACGCCGCGGAGCTGGAGGCCGAGGCCGACCGGCTGGCCGCGGCCGTCACCAATCGCTCGCCGGACGAGACCGTGCCGAGCTGCCCCGAGTGGACGGTCCGGGACCTGATCACCCACGTCGGCACCGGTCACCGCCTGGCCGCTGGAATCATCGAGGACCGACGCACCAGCATGGCCGAATACCGGCTGGTCGACGCACCCGCCGACCCGCACGACTGGGCCGACTGGCTGGCCGCCGGGGTGCGGCGGCTCAACGCGGCGGTCGACGACCTCGGGTTCGGCAACCGGGTGTGGACCTGGCAGCCGAAATATCAGACTGCCGGGTTCTGGCAGCGCCGCATGCTGCACGACCTGATCGTGCATCGCTTCGACGCCGAGCCGGACGGCGACCTCGCGCCCGACCTGGCGGCGGACGGCGTGGCCGACTTCCTGGACACCATGTCCTACCTGGCCAAGGTGCGCGGCAACGACGAGACGCTGCTCTTCACCGCGACCGACACCCACGACTCGTGGCTGGTCACGCTCTCGCCCGGCAGCATCACCTGGCGGGACGGGGGTAAGGCCGCCAAGGCCATCGTCGTCGCGCCGGTGACCGAACTGCTGCTGATCCTCAACCGCCGTCGCGAACCGCGAGCGGTCCACGGCGACATCGCGCTCTATCAGCACTGGCAGAACGGAACGCGCTTCTAGAGCGGGCGTACGCCGGAGGGCAGTTCCTGCGTGGCCACGTGCGCCAGCAGCGTCGTACGCAATGCTTCTGCCGCGTGTGGGAGCACGGACCGTTTGCGGTGGGCCAAAGCGATCGTCCGGCGCATGCCGGGCGGCGCCAGCGGCGTTGCCCGCAGCATGGGGCGATTGGCCAGCACCATGCTCGGCACCAGCGCCACGCCCAGGCCGGCCTCGACGAAGGCCAGTACCGCGTCCATCTCGCCGCCCTCGACCGCGAACTTCGGGGTGAAGCCGGCCTGGTGGCAGGCCTCCAGGGTGACGCCGCGGATGTCGTAGCCGGCCCGGAACATCACCAGCGGTGTGTGTTCCAGCTCGGACAGGGCGATCTGGCCGTGCGTGGTGGGTGGCGGGCGGTCGAACGCGGACGCCACCACCAGGCTCTCCCGCAGCACGGGGGTGGTGGTCAGGGCCGGGTCGACGCCCAGGTCGGGCTGCACGATCAGGGCCAGGTCGAGCGTGTGGGCCAGCAGGTTCTCGATCAGGTCCTGGGAGCTGCCCTCGTTCACGTACAGCTGGATGTCGGGGTGTCCGGCCCGGAAGGTGCGCAGCACCTCGGGGACCAGCGACGAGCAGAGGCTCGGGGTCGCTCCCAGGCGGACGTCGCCGCGGCGCAGGCCGACGATGTCCTGGACGGCCTCGCGGGCGGCGTCGGCGTCGGCCACCATGCGCTGGGCCATCGGCAGGAGGGTTTCGCCGGCGACGGTGAGGGCGGCGGCGCCGCGGATGCGTTCGAACAGGGGCGCGCCGAGGCTCTGTTCGAGCGTGTGAATCTGCTTACTTAAAGTTGGCTGAGAGACGCCCAGATTGTCAGCCGCCTGGGTGAAATGCCGGGTTTCTACGACTGCCAGGAAGTAACGAAGCTGCTGGAGCTGCACCCCCATAGCCTATCTCTATCGTTACCTACCCGATCATGCATTAGACGAATCGCCAGGGACTTCATACCGTCATTCCTGTGGCGGTAGACACGAAAGTTCCCAAGGCGCCGGCCGCGCCGGTGCGGAGCAGGAAGCGGACCTCGTCCGTCCTGCTCAAGATCATCATGGCCGTGACCGGCATCCTGCTGATCCTGTTCCTGTACCTGCACATGATCGGCAACCTGAAGATCTTCTTCGGTGCGGAGGCCTTCGATCACTACGCGCACTGGCTGCGGACCATCGCCACGCCGCTGTTGCCCAAGACCTGGTTCCTGTGGATCCAGCGGGGCGGCCTGACGATCGCGGTGGTCGCGCACATCGCCGCGGCGATCATCCTGGCTCGCCGGGCCGCCGCGGCCCGGCCGGTCAAGTACGCGCACCGGCCCAAGGTGCAGGGCAGCTACGCGGCCCGCACGATGCGCTGGGGCGGCGTGATCGTCCTGCTCTTCGTGATCTTCCACATCCTCGACCTGACCACCGGCACGCTCAACCCGGTCGGGGACAAGTCCCACCCGTACGCGAACGTGGTCGCCGACTTCGCGCTCGACCGCTGGTACGTGACGCTGTTCTACACGCTCGCGATCGTGGCGGTCGGTTTCCACCTGCGGCACGGCATCTTCAGCGCCGTACGCACCCTGGGCCAGCAGACCGCCAAGGGTGAGCGGATCGCCCGGGCCTCCGCCCTGGTTCTGTCGCTCATTTTGGTCGTCGGCTACCTCTCGGTGCCGTTCGCGGTCATGACCGGATTGGTGGACTGATGACTGACTTCTGGAACGACGGCGACCCCATTGCCGACACCGCCGCCCCCGACGGGCCGATCGAGACCCGCTGGGAGCGCCGCAAGTTCTCCGCCAAGCTGGTCAACCCGGCCAACCGCCGCAAGCTCACGGTGATCGTGGTCGGCACCGGCCTGGCCGGCGGCTCGGCCGCGGCGACCCTGGCCGAGGCCGGTTACCACGTCAAGTCGTACTGCTACCAGGACAGCCCGCGCCGGGCGCACTCGATCGCGGCGCAGGGCGGCATCAACGCGGCCAAGAACTACCGCAACGACGGTGACTCGATCTACCGGCTCTTCTACGACACGGTGAAGGGCGGCGACTTCCGCGCCCGCGAGTCGAACGTGTACCGCCTGGCCAGCGTGTCGGTGAACATCATCGACCAGTGCGTGGCCCAGGGCGTCCCGTTCGCCCGGGAGTACGGCGGCCTGCTGGACAACCGCTCGTTCGGCGGCACCCAGGTGTCCCGCACGTTCTACGCCCGCGGGCAAACCGGTCAGCAGCTGCTGCTCGGGGCCTACCAGGCGATGGAACGGCAGATCGGTCTCGGCAACATCGAGATGAACGCCCGGCACGAGATGCTCGAGCTGATCGTCGTGGACGGCAAGGCCCGCGGCATCGTGGTCCGGGACATGGTGACCGGCGAGATCACCACCGAGATGGCGGACGCCGTCGTCTTGGCCTCGGGCGGCTACGGCAACGTCTTCTTCCTCTCCACCAACGCCAAGGGCTGCAACGTCACCGCGTCGTGGCGGGCGCACCGCAAGGGCGCGCTGTTCGCGAACCCCTGCTACACCCAGATCCACCCCACCTGCATCCCCGAGTCGGGCACGCACCAGAGCAAGCTCACCCTGATGAGCGAGTCGCTGCGCAACGACGGCCGGGTGTGGGTGCCGCGCGCCGCCGGCGATTCCAGAAAACCGGGCGACATCCCCGAGGACGAGCGCGACTACTACCTCGAGCGGATCTACCCGTCCTTCGGCAACCTGGTGCCGCGGGACATCGCGTCCCGGGCGGCCAAGAACGTGTGCGACGAGGGTCGCGGCGTCGGCCCGGGCGGGCTCGGCGTCTACCTGGACTTCGCGGACGCGATCGCGCGGCTCGGCCAGAAGGCGGTCGAGGCCAAGTACGGCAACCTGTTCGAGATGTACGAGCGGATCACCGGCGAGAACCCGTACCAGGTTCCGATGCGGATCTACCCGGCCGTGCACTACACGATGGGTGGCCTGTGGGTCGACTACGACCTGCAGTCGACGATCCCCGGTCTGTTCGTGGTGGGCGAGGCGAACTTCTCCGACCACGGCGCGAACCGGCTCGGCGCGTCCGCGCTGATGCAGGGTCTCGGCGACGGGTACTTCGTGCTGCCGACGACGCTGGGCAACTATCTCGCGAGTGGGCCGTACGAAAAGATCTCGCCGGATCACGAGGAGGTCGTCGCCGCCCGCCAGGCCGTCGAGGACCGCATCGCGAAGTTCCTGTCGATCGACGGTGACCGGACCGTGGACTCGTTCCACCGCGAGCTCGGCCACATCATGTGGGAGTACTGCGGCATGGAGCGCACCGAGGAGGGCCTGACCAAGGCCATCGGCCTCATCCGGGCGCTGAAGGACGAGTTCTGGCAGCGGGTCAAGGTGCCGGGCACCGGCGAGCAGCTCAACCAGAACCTGGAGAAGGCCGGCCGGGTCGCCGACTTCTTCGAGCTGGGCGAACTGATGTGCATCGACGCGCTGCACCGCCGGGAGTCCTGCGGCGGCCACTTCCGGGCCGAGTCGCAGACCCCGGACGGCGAGGCGCTGCGCCACGACGACGAGTTCGCGTACGCCGCCGCCTGGGAGTACTTCGGTGCCGACCAGAAGCCCACCCTGCACAAGGAACAGCTCGAATTCGAGTACGTCCACCCGAGCACCCGGAGCTACAAGTAATGGACATCCAGGTTCGCGTGTGGCGCCAGACCGACTCGTCCGACAAGGGCCGGATGGTGACCTACGACGTCAAGGACATCTCCCCCGACGCATCCTTCCTGGAGATGCTCGACGTCCTGAACGAGAAGCTGATCCTCGACGGGGACGACCCGGTCGCGTTCGACCACGACTGCCGCGAGGGCATCTGCGGCGCGTGCAGCATGGTCATCGACGGTGTGGCGCACGGCCCCGAGCGGGCCACCACCACCTGCCAGCTGCACATGCGGCACTTCAAGAACGGTGACGTGATCGACGTCGAGCCGTGGCGGGCCGCCGCCTTCCCGGTCATCAAGGACCTGGTGGTCGACCGCACCGCGTTCGACAAGATCATCCAGGCCGGTGGCTACATCACCGCGCCGACCGGTGCCGCCCCCGAGGCGCACGCGACGCCCGTACCCAAGAAGGACGCCGACCTGGCGTTCGAGGCGGCCACCTGCATCGGCTGCGGCGCCTGCGTCGCGGCCTGCCCGAACGGTTCGGCGATGCTGTTCACCGCGGCGAAGGTGGCCCACCTGGGTCTGGTTCCGCAGGGCCAGCCGGAGCGGGACACCCGGGTGCTGGACATGCTGCAGGCGCAGGACGACGCCGGCTTCGGCGGCTGCACCAACATGGGTGAGTGCACCACGGTCTGCCCGAAGGGCATTCCGCTGACCCTCATCGGGCGCCTGAACAGCGATTACCGCAAGGCACTGCGCAACAGCAACAGCTGATCTCCGGGCCGGGCACAATGGCGTGCCCGGCCCGGCTCCTTCATACCCGGTTGCCGCCGATGCCCCCGTAGATGAACGAGGTCAGCGTCTCGATGGCCTCGTCATCCGGCAGTTTCGACATCCATTCCGCCGCGAACGTCGACACCAGCGCGCCGAAGATCGACGCGATGACGAGCGGCTCCCCCGGCAGGTCGAGTTTGGCCAGGTGAGCGGCGATGTGCCCGCGGTCGGGCTCCATCATCGACTGGACGACCCGCTCGAACTCCGGGTCGACGATCGCCGCCTGCCGCAGCGCGTCCATCACCACGTGATGCCGTCGGTAGAAGCCCCAGAACGCCGCCACGTGATAGCGGACCGCGGCCCGGTCGCGGAAATCCTCGCCGTGCCCCGGCGCCGCGGCTGACTCGTCCCCTTCGAGCAGCAGCTCGGCCAGCAACGCTTCGAGCAGCTTCTCCTTGCTCGCGAAGTGCTGGTAGAACGACCCGGTCGCCCGGCCGGCCTCCGCCGTGATGTCGGTGATCTTGGCGTTGAGATAGCCGGTCCGCGCGAACACCCGGATCGCCGCGGCCTTCAGCTCCGCCTCGGTCTGCGCCGCCCGCAGCTTGCGCACGCCCGTCTCCGCCATTGACGCAGAATATCAACCTGCCGTACGGTGAATCCATGTTCACTGAATCAGAATTCATAATGATCGTCGGCGCCGGACCCACCGGCCTCACCCTGGCCCGCGAGCTCCAGCGCCGCGGCGTCCCGTTCCGCATCGTCGAGAAGGAGGAGTCGCCGTTCACCGGCTCCCGCGGCAAGGGCATCCAGCCCCGCACCCAGGAGATCCTCGACGACCTGGGCCTGATCACGCAGTTCCAGAAGCACGGCGGCGACTACCCCGAGCTGCTCATCCACCTGCCCGGCGGCGGGGAGATGCGGCAACGGATGGACGAACCGCACGACCCCACGCCCCCGGTGCCGTACCCGAATCTGCTGATGGTCCCGCAGTGGCGCACATCGTCCCTGCTCGCCGAGGGCATCCCGATCGAGTACGGCACCGGCCTGTCGGCCTTCACCCAGGACACGGCGGGGGTGCACGTCACGCTCGACACCGGCGAGACCGTGACCTGCCGTTACCTGGTCGGGGCGGACGGCGGCCGGAGCACCGTCCGGCAGCGGCTCGGCGTGCCGTTCGAGGGCGAGACCCACGAGACCGAGCGCCTGTTCATCGCCGACGTCCGGATCGACGATCTCGACCGCGGCAACTGGCACATCTGGCCCGGCGCCGCCGCCCGCTCCCTCCGGCTCGGCCTGTGCCCGCTCCCCGGCACCGACGACTTCCAGCTCACCGCCCCGCCCACCGACCAGTCCGTCGAGGAACTGGTCGCCTCGGTCGACCCGTCCCTGAAGGTCACCCACGTCGGCTGGACGTCGCACTTCCGGGCCAACATCCGGATGGTCGCCCGCTATCGGGCCGGCAACGTCTTCCTGGCCGGCGACGCCGCCCACGTGCACTCCCCGGCCGGTGGCCAGGGCCTCAACACCGGCATCCAGGACGCCTGGAACCTGGGCTGGAAACTCGCGACCGGCGACGACCCGCTCCTCGACACGTACGAGGCGGAACGCCTGCCCGTCGCCGCGGACGTCCTGGGCATCACCACCCGCCTGCACCAGCGGCACGTCGACGGCGAGGCCGACGCGATGCGCCGCACCGACCCGGAACTGCGCCAGCTGTCCCTCACCTACCGGGGCGGCCCGCTCGCCGCCGAGCATCGCGTGACGCCCGGCCTGATCCGGGCCGGCGACCGCGCCCCCGACGGCCTGCTGCCCGACGGCCGCCGCATCTTCGACCTGCTCCGCGGCCCGCACGCCACCCTGCTCGCCCTCGGCTGGGACGGCGACCTGCCCTTCGAACCAGCCCACCGGATCTCCGATCCGGCAACCATGGAGGCGTACGACGTACGCGAGCCGACGCTTTTCCTGGTACGCCCGGACGACTACATCGGATGCGCGACGACCGACCCGGCCGACATCAGCGCCTACCGCACCCTGATCGGCCAGTAACGCGTTGATCATCGTGTGAGATTGTTCCGGCCACGCGCCGTCGCCGCCCTCGCGCTCATCCTCACCCTGGTCGTCGACCCCGCCTGCGCCGTGGCCGGCCCGGGACCGGCCCCGCTGCGCTACGTCGCGCTGGGTGACTCGTACTCGGCCGGGGTGGGCAGCGGCGGCAGCGAGAGCGGCGGCAGTTGCCGGCGCAACACCAACGCCTACCCGGTCCGGTGGGCGAAAGCCCACCCCGATTACCACCTCGTGCATATCGCCTGCTCCGGCGCCGGGGTGGAGAGCGTCCGGCGGACCCAACTGCCGAGCCTGACCCCGGCGACCACCCTGGTCACCGTGACGGCCGGCGGCAACGACATCGGCTTCGCCGACACCATGACCGTGTGCGTCGTCGACCCCCGCCCCGCGAGCTGCCTGGCCGGTGCCGCGCGGGGCAGCAAACTGGCCAGGACGGTGCTGCCGGGCCGGCTCCGGCAGCTTTACCGGGAGATCCGCAGCCGGGCCCCCGAGACGTCGGTGCTGGTCTTCGGCTACCCGCGCTTCTTCCGCACCGGCAGGCTGGGTTGCCGCCTCCTCACCACCGGAGAACGCGAGGCCGTCAACGACACCATCGACGTCCTGAACCGGGTCATCGAGGCCGAGGCGACCGCGGCCGGCTTCCGCTACGTCGACGTACGCCCGGCGTTCGCGGGCCACGGAGCCTGCGCGGCGACCCCGTGGCTGAACGCGGTGACGTTCCCGCCGAACAACTCGTTCCACCCGAACGACGCGGGCCAGCGCGAGGGCTATTTGGCCGCCATGAACGCCGCCCTCGGCTAGGCGGCGGTTACCGCAGCGGAGTGCCGACGAGCACCGGCGAGAGTCAGCACCGCTATCGGCGCGGTCAGGGCGGCGGCGATCAGCAGCGGCGCGGCGGGTCCGAGTTGGACAGCTACCGCGCCGAGCGGGATGGCCACCGCGACCGGCCCGAACATGACCGTCGTGGAGGTGGCGCCGACCCGGCCGAGCAGGTGGTCCGGGGTCTCGGTCTGCACCACGGTCATCCCGGCGATCAGCGCCCAGACCAGGCCGATGCCGGCCAGCGCGCTGCCCGCGATCATCGACGGCCACCACGGCATCGCGGACGCCACGCACCCGGCGCCGAAGACGAGCGCGCCCAGCGCCGCGATCGCCGCCGGGCCGCGCCGGGCCAGCAGCCGCCCGGCCACCAGACCGCTCACGATGGATCCCGCGCCCTGCGCGGTGGAGAGAAACCCGAGCCGGGTGGCCGGCAGGTGCAGCCCCTGCGTGACCTGCGCGATGACCCCCGCGTTGGTGAGCCCGGAGAGCCCGATGGCGACGGCCGCGACCAGCACCGGCACCCGAACGGCCGGATTCCCGAACAGCGCCCGCAGCCCGTCCCGGACCTGCCCGGGCCTCCCCCTCGTCGGAGCACTCTCCTGCGTCGAGGCGACGTCCGTCGCATTCGCCGTTGTCGGCAGGTTCAGCCGTAGCAACGCGTAGCAGGCGGCGGTGAGCAGCGGCATCGCGGCGGCGAGCAGCACCACCGGGGTCGGGCCGGTCCAGGCGTAGAGGCCGGCGCCGGCCAGCGGGGCGACCAGCTTCATGCCCTCCTGGGCGCTGGTGCGCCAGCCGTTGACGTCGCCGAGGCGGTCCGGGGGCAGCGCGGACGGCAGGATCGCGGTCTCGCCCGCGTCGATCAGCACGTAGCTGACGCCGCGGGCCAGCAGCACCGCGTAGATCAGCCAGGCGTCACGGGCCGCCGAGACCGTCAGCAGGGTCAGCATGATCGCGGCCAGCAGCAGGTCGGTCCAGATCATCAGCGGACGGCGGGGCAGGCGGTCGACCAGCGCGCCGAGCCACGGCGCCGCTAGCGTCGGCGCGTAGATGCACAGCCCGGTGAGGGCCGCGATGCCCGGTGAGCCGGTCAGGTCGAAGACCCAGATGCCGGCGGACAGGGTCATGGCGGTGCTGCCGAACCCGGACACCAGGGAGATGACCACAAACAGGACAGCGTTCCGTCGCACCGCATGACCTCCCGAGGATGGAGCCGACCCGGCTCATCCTCAAGACTTGAGTGGTAATCTGTCAACCCTGCGATGCTGCGGCCCGAAGTCGCTCTATCGCTGTCCGGGTCGGCCCGGGCAGCGCCGGCCCGACCTCGGCGAGATCACCAAGAACCGCTTCGACCAGCGAATACAGCGCACTACCGGGTGCTTCCGGAGCGACCGAGAGGGTCTGGCGCACCAGGGCGGCCCGCACGAACCGGCGATCCCAGCGCCGGTCGGCCCCGATGCGCCGATGCAGCTCCACGGTGGCCGCGCGCAGATCGGCGAGCTTTTCGCCGTACGCCTGGTCGAGGTCTCGTCGCACCGGCCGCAAGGTCACCGCCAAGCGCAATCGCCGCTGCTCCGCCGCCTGTCGGCTGGTCAGGCCGAGCGCTGCGGCGATCTCGGCCCAGGTGGCGCCGTCGCGGCGCGCCCGGTCGATCAGCGCGAGCTCCTCGGCATCGAGCCGGGCCCGCCGCTCCGGAATCCCCCGCAGATCAGTCAGCTCAACCACGCGGCTACTCTAGCAGTTGTCAATGATTCATTGACAAGCTGGAGCTGATACAGTCCGGTCAGTCGTCCGGTGCCGCCTCGGTCCGGGCCAGACATTTCCGCCCGGCGATCTGGGGTGGCGGAGCGGGCGTGTGTCCGCCCCTCCGCAGTCCTGAGAGCGTCCCGGTCGGGCCACGGGTCGCGCCCAGTTTCACCGGCACCGGCGACCCCGGGTGGTCCGCGTCGCCCGGCGGCGGCGAAGGACCCCATGTCGTCCGCCTATCTCCCGTTGCTGCGCACCCCCGGTGCCGCCGTCTTCTTCCTCTCCGCCGCCGTGGGCCGGGTCGGCATCGCCATGACCGGCCTCGGCCTGATCTGGCTGGTGCACGCCCGCACCGGCTCCTACGGCGTCGCGGGCCTGGCCACTGCCGGGTTCGCGGTCACCGAGGCCCTGATCGGGCCGCAGCTGGCCCGCCTGATCGACCGGTTCGGCCAGCCCCGCGTCCTGCCGTTCCTGCTGGCCGCGCACGGCACGGCCGTCGCGGTGGTGCTGGCCGCCGGTTCACCGGCCGCGATGATCGCCGCGGCCACCTGCGCCGGGGCGGCCGTACCCCAGTTCGGGGCGCTCTCCGCGGCCCGCTGGGCGCACCTGCTGCGCGCGGACCGGGCCGGCGAGCTACCCACCGCCTTCTCGCTGGAGTCGCTGGCCAACGCCACCGCGTTCCTCCTCGGGCCGGCCGTGGTCGCCGCCCTCGGCGCGGCCGGCAACCCGGCCGTGGCCAGTGCCGTCGCCGCGACCCTGATCCTGAGCGGCGGCGGCGCCCTGGCCGCTCAGCACCGCACCGCGCCGCCCGGCCACATCCCGGGCACCCGCACCGGCCGACCGGCCTTCGTCCTCCTGATCGCCGCCCTGCACGTGGCCGTCGGCCTCTACTTCGGCACCATGAGCGTCGCGATCAGCGCCTTCGCCGTCGGCCGTGGCACCCCCGGGGCGGCCGCACCGATCATCCTGGCCGCGAGCCTCGGCGGGCTGCTGTCCGGCTGGCTCTACGGCCTGCGCCGGCACCGCGCCCCGACGGCCGTCCAACTTGTCATCGTCAGCGCCTACCTGACCGGCACGGCCCTGCTGCTCCCGTTCGCGCCGGCGCCGATCTGGCTCGGCGCGGCCGCCGTGGTCGCCGAGGCGGCGGTCCCGCCGACCCTGGTCCTGCTGGCGGTCCGCACCGAACGGTCCGTCCACCCGGCGGTGCTGACCGAGGCGTTCACCTGGAACAACTCCAGTAGCGCGGCCGGTTCGGCGATCGCGGCCGCCGTCGCCGGACGCCTCGCCGACAGCGCCGGTGCCTCCGCCGCCTTCGCCCTGGCGCCGGCGGCCGGCCTGGCCCTGCTCGTCCTCGCGGTCACCGCGCTCAGGAAGTCGCGTCCGAGTAGATCTCCACGTCGTAGAGGAGCCGGACGGGTTCGCCGTTCGTGACGCCGACGAAGACCGGCTCCCCGGCCGGCGTCCACCCGCGGCGCCATACCTCGGCGCGGGCGGCCTCCCGGGACTCGTGATGGATCCGGTCGGCCCGATGCAGCTCCATGACCCGGCGCGCGGTGGAGCGATCGGCCTCGAGGTGGATGCGCAACAGTGGCATGCCTTAACTTAACACCGTTAAACTAAGGCATGCCCACCTCGATCTGGTTACGCGAAGACCCACCGGCCCAGCGGTCCTCCCCGCTGAGCCGGGAACGCATCGTGGTCGCCGCCGTGCAACTCCTCGATCAGCTGGGCACCGGCGGCCTGACCATGCGGCGCCTCGCCCAGGCCCTCGACGTCACCGCCACCGCGCTGTACTGGCACGTGACGACCAAGGAGGACGTCCTCGACCTGGCGCTCGACCAGATCTTCGGCGATGTGCCGCTCCCCGCCGCCACGACCGACTGGCGAAATGACGTGCGGAGCCTGATCCGGAACTGGCGGGCTGCCATGCTCCGCCATCCCTGGGCTCCGAACCTGATCGGCCGGCCGATGCTCGGACCCCACGTCCTCGCCCGCACCGAGTTCCTGCAGTCCGCGCTGTCGCGGGGCGGCCTCGCCGAGCTGGAGTTGGCGGTGACCACTCGGCTCCTGGCCAACTATGTGATCGGCGCGGCCCTGACCGAGGCAACCTTCCGGCAGGCGGGCGGCGAGCACGCCCAGGCCCGGCGGCACATCACGGCGAGCCCGACGGCCTATCCCGTCCTCAATGCCTCCGGGCATCTCGATCCCGGTCGCTGGACCGACGACGAGCTGTTCGAGCGCGGCCTCGATGCCGTCCTCGCCACGATCAGCACCGGCCCCGCACCGCTCACGACCAGGTGATCTCGCCGTCGCGGTCGATGAAGCGGCCGGAGCCGTGGCCCGGGCCCTCGGTGGCCAGGGTGACGATCGCGTCGGTGCCCTCGGTGACGGTCTGCGGGCCGGAGTTGCCGTTGAGATCGGTCGCCGTGTAACCGGGGTCGGCCGCGTTGATCCGGATGTCCGGCAGCGCCTTGGCGTACTGGGTGGTCAGCATGGTCAGGGCCGCCTTCGAGGCCGTGTAGGCGGGGACGATCACCTTCGATTCGGCGCGGGTCGGGTCGTGGGTGGCGGCGAGCGAGCCCATCGAGCTGCTGACGTTGATGATGACCGGGTCGGCCGAGCGCCGCAGCAGCGGCAGGAACGCGGTGCTGGCCCGCACCACCCCGACGACGTTGACGTCGAGCACGCCCAGGACGTCGGCGCCGGTCAGGCCGCTCGGGTCGCCGAAGGGACCTTGCACGCCGGCGTTGTTGATCAGTACGTCGATCCGGCCCTCGTGCTGTTCGACGTCGGCGGCTGCCGCGGTGACCGACGCGTCGTCGGTGACGTCGATCTCGACGAAGCGGGCACCGAGTTCGGCGGCTGCCGCGCGGCCGGCTTTCTCGTCGCGGGCGCCGAGCAACACGGTGTGGCCCTGGTCGATGAGGCGGCGGGCGGTCTCGCGGCCGAGGCCCTTGTTGGCCCCGGTGATGAAGGTGATGGTCATGCGTCCATGGTCGGCGCGGCCGGCGGAGTCATCCAGAGAACAGCGTTACCACCCTCGGGCCGTGGCCCCGCGCGAGAATTGCCGGCATGGAACTCGGCGTGACCCTGCGGGCCTGGCGCGATCGGCTCTCCCCGGCGGCGGCGGGACTGCCGGCCGGGCGTTCCCGCCGGGCCGCCGGGCTGCGCCGGGAGGAGCTCGCCGACCTGGCCGGCATCTCGGTGGACTACGTCGTACGCCTGGAGCAGGGCCGTTTCACCTCGCCGTCGGCGCAGGTGGTGGCCGCGCTGGCGCGGGCACTGCAGCTCACCGTGGCCGAACGCGACCATCTGTACCGGCTGGCCGGTCTGGTCCCGCCGACCGGCGGCCAGATCTCCGAGCACATCCCGCCCGGCCTGCGGCGTGCCCTCAACCGGCTCGGCGACGCGGCGGTGGCCGTGTTCGCCGCGGACTGGCAGCTGATCTGGTGGAACCGGGGCTGGGCGGCGCTGCTCGGCGACCCGTCCTCGGTGCCGGTGCCGCTGCGCAACTTCGCCCGCGACACCTTCCCGGTGGGCGACGACGGCGGTCCGTACATGTCGCAGTGGCCGGTCGTCTCGCACGCCCCCGACGAGGTGGAAGCGGCCGTCGTGTCCGACCTGCGCCGGGCCACCGGCCGTTTCCCGGGCAACCCGCGGCTGACCCGGCTGATCCGGTCGCTGACCGAAGGTAACCGGCGGTTCGCCGAGCTGTGGTCGGCCGGGTCGGTGGGCGCGCACCGCGAGGACCACAAGGTCGTCCAGCATCCCGTGGTGGGGCCGATCGAGGTGGACTGCGACGTCATGTCGGACGGCGACGCGGACCTGAAGGTTGTGATCCTCACCGTCGTCCCGGACACCGAGGACGAGAGCCGGTTCCGGCTGGCGCTGGTGGCGGGCGTGTCGGCGCCGGCCTAGTGCTGCCACTGGAGCATCGCGGCGGTGGCGTCGTCGCGGAGCTCGCCGTCCTCGTACGTCACGATGGTGTGCACCAGGCGGCGCATGATCTCCGGGGCCGTCAGGCCCCCCTTCAACGCCGTGATCATGAAGTCGGACAGCCGGTCCGGGCCGAACAGGACGCCGTTCGCGTCCCGGGCCTCGGTGATGCCGTCGGTGTAGAGGACCAGCGTGTCGCCCGGCTCGAGCTGCTGCTCGGTGATGCCCGGGGCGCGGCCGAGCATGTGACCGAGGCCGAGCGGCAGTGCCGTCGGCGTGCGCAGCGCCGGCAGCAGACGGCCGTCGCGCAGCAGCAGTTCGGCCGGGTGGCCGGCGCTGATCCGCCGGTAGTGGCCGGTCGCGGTGTCCAGCTCGACGAGCAGCGCGGTGACAAAACTGCCGGGGTACTGCGCATTGATCCACTTGTCGATCGAGCGGCAGGTGTCGGCGAGCGACAGGCCGGACCGGCGGGCGTTGCGGTAGGTGTTGAGGGTCAGCGTGGTCAGGGCGCTGGCGCTGATGCCGTGCCCGACCGTGTCGAACAACCCGACGTGCAGCACGTCGCCATTGACCGCGTAGTCGAACGCGTCTCCGCCGACGTCGTAGCAGGGTTCCAGGACCGCGGTCACCACGGTGCCGTCGACCGCGCAGGTCAGCGGCGGCAGCTGGTTCCAGATGATCTCGGCGGCCAGTTGCATGGGCAGGCGGCGCCGGGTGTGCTCGACCGCGTCACCGTAGAAGCGGCGGCTCGCGATCAGCTCGGCCACCAGGGCCGCGATAACCTCGAGGTCGTGCCGGACCGCGGCCGACGGCATCTCCTTGAAGCCCAGCCCGAGGACGCCGAGCCGTTCGGCGCCGTGCAGCAGCGGCAGCCAGAGGTGCCCGTCGTCGTGGGTCTCGGTCGCGGTGATGAAGCACCGCCCGGCGGCGGTCGCCTCCACC
The DNA here is from genome assembly GCF_018332695.1 of Paractinoplanes toevensis. Taxonomy (GTDB): domain Bacteria; phylum Actinomycetota; class Actinomycetes; order Mycobacteriales; family Micromonosporaceae; genus Actinoplanes; species Actinoplanes toevensis. Next base: position 54,824 of record NZ_BOQN01000083.1, on the reverse strand, counting down.
GCCTGCGGTCCCAGATCGCCGTCCGTGCTGCCGTGCAGCGGGCACAGGGACAGCTGGCCGTAGTCGATGAGCAGCACGCCCGCCGAATTGGCATCCAGCAGTGGAGCGGCCCGCGCCAGCACGACGGGCAGATCTTCGGCCCGCCCGTGCCTCAGCGCGAGCAGCCGGCGAACCGCCTCCATCGCGAGCATCGGCTCATCATCCAGCGGCAAGCTCCTGACCGCTACTCAGCGACACCGCAGCGTGGGCGAAACCACGGATCACCGGGTGTACGCCGTCCGTGTGCAGCTCCGGCTGGAAGAGCGTGGCCAGGAAGAACGGGTGCCCGGGCAGTTCGGCCACGCGCACCTCGCCGGAATCGTCGTGCCCGGAGAAACGCATGCCGTGCGCGGCGAGCAGGTCGATGTAGCCGGCCGCGATGCCGTAGCTGCAGTGGTAGCGCTCCACCGTGCGGCTCGCGCCCAGCAGCTCCTCGATGCGGGAGCCGGCGTCCAGGTTGATCGCACCCTCGTGGCCGACCAGCGAGCAGGACAGCTCGGCGATCAGCGCGTCGGTGCCGGGCCCCTCCTCGTTCTCGGCGTGCCGGGCATCGGGCAGGTCACAGACGTTGCGGGCGAACTCCAGCATGGCGTGCTGGAAGCCGCCGCAGGTGCCGAGGAACGGGATCCCGGCGGTGCGGGCGGTGTGCGCGGCGGTCACGGCGCCGGCTTCGCTGCGGTACGGGCTGCCGGGTGCCAGCCAGATCCCGGCGTAGCCGTGCAGGGCGGCCGGGTCGGCCGCGTCGGGGGACGGGATCCAGTACGCGTCGAGGTCGATCTGTTCCTCCTCGCGCAGCGCGTCGAGGATGGCGGGGATGCGCGAATGGGCTCGCACGGCGGGCGACCGGTCACCGACCAGGGCAATCGAAATCATGTCCCGATGCTGCCCGGCCCCGAACATAAGGTCCAACGATGATTGGTACCGGTTCCATTAGCATCGCTGATGTGGATCCGCACCTGCTCCGCACGTTCCTCGCCGTGGCCGACACCGGCTCGTTCTCGGCGGCCGCCCAGACCCTCAGGTACACCCAGTCGGCCGTCTCGCAGCAGATCGCCACCCTCGAGGCCGACCTCGGCACGCCGCTGCTGACCCGTCGCCCGGTCGCGCTGACCCCGGCCGGTGAACGGTTGCGGCGGCACGCGGCCCTGATCCTGGTCCGCCTGGAGGCGGCCCGCGCCGACGTGACCCGCGCGCTCGCCCCGGGCCGTCTCGACCTGGGCCTCACCCCGCTGGCCTGGGCCGCGCCGGTGGCCACCGCCCTCGCCACGATCCGCGCCGACTCGACGCCGCTCCGCACCCACGTCCGGGTCGCCGGCCGGGACCGGATCGTCGAGGCGGTGGCGACCGGCGAGTACGACCTGGGCCTGCTCGACGGGTTCACCGCACCCAACGATCCGCTGCGCCTGCCCGAGCCCGGGGCCGGCGGTCCCCGCTCGATCGGTGTCGCCGAGAGCCCGGCCGTCGTGGCGGTGCCGGCCGGCCACCCGTTGCGCGGGCGCCGGCGGGTCGACCTCACCGACCTGGCCGACGCGTACTGGATCGACGCTCCGGAGATCGCGCCGTTCACCCGGCTGCCGGTCGACGGCCTGCGGGCGAGCCTGCGCTACGACGGCTGCGACGTCACCGTGCTGACCGGTCTGATCGCCGCCGGGCACGGCCTGGCCGTGCTGCCCGAGCCGCTGGTCGCCGCGCACGACGGCCTGGTCGGCGTGCCGGTGGCCCGGCTGGTCCACCGGGTGGAGCTGCTGTCGCTGCGCGCCGACGACGGCCCGGCGGCCCGGCTCTCGGCGATGCTCAGCGCAGCGACTTGAGCAGGGCGATGTCGGCCGCGTGGCCCTCGTGCTCGACCGTCGGCGTCTCCACGATCACCGGGACGCCGGCCACCGCCGGGTGGGTCATCAGCTCGGCGAACGCGGCCTCGCCGATGCGGCCCCGGCCGATCGTCTCGTGCCGGTCGCGGGTCGAGCCGCACTCGTCCTTCGAGTCGTTGGCGTGGATCAGCATCAGGCGGCCGGCACCGACCGTGTCGATCAGCGCGTCCAGGGTCGCCGTCATCCCGCCCGGGGTGGCCAGGTCGTGCCCGGCCGCCCAGGCGTGGCAGGTGTCGAAGCAGACGCCCATCCACGGGTGCTGCTCCACGGCCGCCAGGTAGGGGCCCAGGTCCTGCACCTTCGACGCCAGGCTGCGGCCGCCGCCGGCGCTCGGCTCGACCAGCAGTTTCGGCAGGCCACGGGCGGCCGCGTCGTCGAGCAGCGGCAGCAGCGCCTCGCGCAGCTGGTGCATCGCCTTCGCGTCGTGCTCCGGATCGACCGAGCTGCCCGCGTGGTAGACCACCCCGGCCGCGCCGATCGCCCGGCCGCGTTCCAGCGCGTGGGCCAGCGTCGCGATCGACCGTTCGACGGTCAGGTCGGTCGGCGAACCCAAGTTCACCAGCAGAGAGGCATGGATGTACGCCGGGAGGCCGCGCTCGCCGATCCCGTCGCGGAACAGGGTGTCCTGCTTCGGGTCGCCGGGCGGCAGCGCCCAGCCCCGCGAGTTGGAGACGTACACCTGAAGCGTCTCCGACCCGGCGGCGTCCACGTATGGCAGAGCGGCCTTGGCCAGCCCGCCCGAGGTTTTGGTGTGCGAGCCGATGGGCCGATCTAGAAGCACGCGATGACCACCTCGGTCTGCGGCGGCACCTGGGTGTTCACCGGACTTTGCTGGCGCACGAAACCGTTCTGGTTGAAGCCCTCGATCCGCACCCGCAGGTTGAGCCCCTGCAGTGTGCCCGCGGCCTGCTGGCAGGGCTGGTTGTTGAGGTCGGGCACGGCGACCAGCGGCGGGCCCTTGCTCACGTCCAGGGTGACCTCGGCGTCCTTGGCCGCGCCGGTGGCCGGCTTGGGGCTCTGCGCGATGACCGTGTCGGCCGGCTGGTCGCTGTCCTTGTAACGCTCGACGGCGGTCAGGCCGAGCCTCTGCAACTCGTTGCGGGCGTCGTTGATGTTCTTGCCGACCAGGTCGGGCACCTGGATCGGGGCGCGGCCCTTGCTGACCACGACGGTGACCGTGTCGCCCCGCTTGAGCTCGGTGCCCTTCGCCGGGTCGGTGGAGACCACCGCGCCCTCGGGGACGGTGTCGCTGTACTGCGCGGTGCCCTCTTTGACCTTCAGGCCGTTCTGGTCGAGCTCGGCCTTGGCCGCGGTCAACTCGAGCCCGGCCAGGTCGGGCACGTCGAACCGCTCCGGGCCCAGCGACAGCACGAGCGTGATCCGGCCGCCGTTGACGATCCGCGCCTTCGCCGCCGGGTTCTGGCTGACCACGGTGTCCTTGGGGACGGTCTCGCTGTAGGCGCCGTCGGCGTAGAACAGCTCGAAGTTGTTCTGCCGGGCGAACAGGTCGGCCTGCTCCTTGGTCATGTTGACCATGGTCGGCGCCTCGGTGTAGCGGCCCAGGGTCACCCACCAGGTGCTGCCGATGACCACCAGCACCATGATCGCGATGGCCGTGGACAGCAGGATGCGCCGGCGGTCGAAGCCACGGGTGCGCCCCAGGGCCGCGTCGCCACGCCGGTAGACCTGGGTGTTGCGGCTCTGCTCGGGCAACCGCGCCCAGCTGGGGCGGTCGGGGTGGTAGCCGTCGGTGATGGCCGGGACCATGGCGGTCGCGTCGGCGTCGGCGTGCCGGGAGTGCGGCACCTGGCGCAGCAGTGCCGTCTCGACGTTGGCCGCGCCCAGGTCGTCGCGCACCGCCTGGACCTCGGCGAGCAGGGCGCCGGCGTCGGTCGGCCGGGCGCCCGGGTCGCGGCGGGTGGCCCGCGCGACCAGGTCGTCGAGCGCCTTGGGGACACCCTTGACGATCTTGGACGGGGGCGGCACGTCGTTGTCGACGTGCTGCCAGGCGACCTCGACCGGGTCGTCGCCGTCGAACGGGACCTGGCCGCTGAGCATCTCGTAGAGCACGATGCCGGCCGAGTAGACGTCGGTGCGGGCGTCCGCGTGCCCGTCGGTGACCAGCTCGGGCGCGACGTAGGCCACGGTCGCCATCAGCTGGCCGGAGTCGTCGACGCTGCTCGCCTCGACGGCCCGGGCCAGGCCGAAATCGGCCACCTTGACCACGGCGTCGACCAGGTTGCCGGCGCCGCCGCTGGGCGCCTCGGCGACCAGGACATTTTCCGGCTTGACGTCGCGGTGGACCAGGCCGGCCCGGTGGGCGGCGGCGATCGCGGCGAGCATCTGCTCGAGGATCGCGCAGGCCTCGGTGGGGTTGAGGCGACGGCGCTGGCTGAGCACGTCCCGCAGGGTGCGACCCTGCACGTACTCCATCACCAGGTAGGGCAGGCCCTGGTGGCGGCCCTGGTCATACACGGCCACGACGTTGGGGTGGGTGAGCCGGGCGATCGTCTTGGCCTCGTCGGTGAACCTGTCCACGAAGTGGACATTGGTCGCCTGCGACGGGTGAATGATCTTCAAAGCCACGGTGCGCTCGAGTCGCTGGTCGGTGGCCGTGTAGACGGTCGCCATGCCACCACGGGCCACGCGACCGGTGATCCGGTAGCGGCCGTCAATCGTCGTGCCGATCAGCGTGTCGGCGACTGTGGTGTCCATCGGCGTGAAGTGTATGTGTCTTTCGCGTGGGGGCAGACCAGGATGTCATAGCTGAGTCCAAACGGGTACGCCCGCGATCCTGACCAGCGGCTTTCACCGGCCGTCCGCCACCGGTCAGCCACTGGTCAGCCCATCGCCTGCTCCTCGTCTGCCCCGACAAAAGGCGATTTAGTGTCTGCGGTGCCGATGCCGGTAATCGGGGGATTCGCTGGGTTGGACCGAATCGGAGGGTGTGGCCGAGGTCTCGCTGGGTGAGACGGAACCGCTCGGCGACGCGCTGCCGGACGGGCTCGGCGATGCCGGTGAGCTGGGCACCGTCGGCGTGGGCACCGGCGGGTTGTCGCAGAGACATCCGGGTTTGGTGGTTTGTGTCGTCCGAATCGGACTCACCTTTTCCGGCTGCGGCGCCACCGGCGGGACGGGAACCGTCGTGGCCGGGCCGGGTGCCTCCGCCGCCGGCAACGCGCCGGCTGCCTGGGTACGGGGTGAGCTGGGCACCGCCGCCACGGGACCCTCGCCGATCCCGGCATTCGGGGTGAACGTGGTGGTCGCCGCCGGTGGCGACGGCACCGTGTCCGCGGCCGCCGACGTCTCGTTCAGCAGCGACCCGAGCCCGTTCACCACCCCCAGGTAGGCCGCCGTCGCGCCGACCACGGTCAGCACCCCGAACCCGGCGACGGCGAGCGCCCGGCGCGGCCGCCGCGCCCGGTGCGCCGGGGCGGCCGGTGCCGGATCGGCGACCATGCAGCCACCGAACGTGTTCATCCCGGTCGACGTGACGTCCGGGCCGCCCGACGGTGGTTCCACCGGTCGCCGGCCCATGTCGTAGCGCACCGAGCGCCACGCTCCGGTCAGCTCGGTGCGGACTCTCCGCAACAGGCTCATCGCGTTCGTTCTCCGATCTGGCACGCTGTAGGAGTGAGCGATTCTGTTACCGCCGGACCGGCCGCCTGGGTCAACCTGCCGGACCTGTCCGAGAAACTCGGTGTGTCGATCAGCAAGGTCCACCAGATGATCCGGGACGGGCAGCTGCTGGCCGTCAAGCACGAAGGGGTCCGCCAGGTTCCCGCCGAGCTGGTGGCCAACAGCACCGTGCTCAAGCACCTCCCGGGTGTCCTGAACTTGCTGCGCGACGCCGGGTATAACGACGAAGAGGCCCTCCGGTGGCTCTACGAGCCCGATCCGACCGTCGACGGCAACCCGGCGCGCGGGCTCGGCGGCGACCGGGCCCGTGAGGTGAAACGGCGGGCGCAGGCCCTCGGTTTCTAGTGCGCCGGGGTTTCTGATGCGGCACCTCGCCTACCTGCTGGTCCTCGCGGGCTGCCTCGGTGCGGCGAGCTGGCTCGAACCCGTGCTGCGGGTGCACGTCTTCCGCCGGTGGCGGCGACTGTTGCTGGCCGTCGTCCCGGTGGTGATCGTCTTCGTCCTGTGGGACCTGGCCGCGATCGCCGCCGGCCACTGGCACTTCGACCCGGCCCAGACCACCGGCATCGTCTTCCCGGGTGGCCTGCCGCTCGACGAGGTGCTGTTCTTCGCGGTGGTTCCGGTCTGCGCGATCCTCGGCTTCGAGGCGGTCCGCGCCGTCCTGGGCAAGCCGGCCGGTGACGAGTGACCTACACGGCCGCCGCGGTGACCGGTGCCCTGGCCGCGATCGTCCTGGACCTGTTCGTGCTGCGGGTGCGGCTGGTGCGCCGGGCGGTCTTCTGGGCCACCTACCCGATCATCATCACCTTCCAGCTGCTCTCGAACGGCATCCTGACCGGCCGGAACATCGTGATGTACGACCCCGACGCGATTCTGGGCCTGCGGATCGCGTACGCCCCGGTCGAAGACCTGGTTTTCGGTTTTGCCCTGGTTCTGCTGACCTTGGATCTCTGGGTCTGGTGGGGCCGCCGCGGCGTGCAACGCACGCCCCGCGCGGGCGAAGGCTCCGCGCTGCTGCGCAAGATCCGCCGCTGACCATCACCAAATTTTCCGAGATTTCCGGCGCAATGCGCCGGGCTGGGCGGTCCGTTGCGCGATCTAGACGGTGCGGCGGGTGGCCGCGTCTGCGAGCGCGCGCAGGACCGTCCGTGCCTCCTCGTCGATCGGCGCCGCTTCCAGGGCCGACAGAGACGCGGTCATCAGGTCGTCGATCCGCTGCTCGGTGGCCCTGAGCGCGCCGCTGTCCCGGATCAGCGCGCGCAGGCGCTGCACGCCGTCGTCGGTGAGCGACTGGTCGCCGAGCCCTTTGTCCAGTTCGTCCCGGGCGCCGTCGTCGAGGGCACCGAACGCCGCCGCCACCAGGTACGTCCGCTTCCCCTCGCGCAGGTCGTCGCCGGCCGGCTTGCCGGTCTGCGACGGGTCACCGAACACGCCGAGCACATCGTCACGCAGCTGAAAAGCCTCACCCAACGGCAGACCGAAGGCGGTGTACGCCTCGTGCACCCCGGCCGGCGCCCCCGCGATCGCCGCGCCCAGCAGCAGCGGCCGCTCGACCGTGTACTTCGCCGCCTTGAATCGGGCCACCTTGCCGGCCCGCTCCAGGGAGGTGTCCGCGGTCGCCTGGGTGAGGACGTCGAGATATTGACCCACGGTCACCTCGGTGCGCATCTCGTCGAAGACCGGGCGGGCCCGGGTCAGCTCGTCCGGGCCCAGCCCGGAGGTGTGCAGCAGCTCGTCCGACCAGACCAGTGACAGGTCGCCGAGCAGCACCGCCGCGGCATCGCCGAACGACCCGGCCGCCCCGCGCCAGCCGGCTTCGGCGTGCCGGCTCTCGAACCGGCGGTGCACCGACGGTTCGCCGCGCCGGGTGTCCGAGCGGTCCATCAGGTCGTCGTGGATCAGCGCGCTCGCCTGCACCAGCTCCAGGGCCGCCACCGCCGCCACCACCTCGTCGCCGTCGGCACCGCCGGCACCCCGGTAACCCCAGTAGGCGAACGCCGGGCGCAGCCGCTTGCCGCCGCCCAGCACGAACGCCTCCAGCGCGTCGGACACGTCGGCGAGGGCCGGGTCGATGCCGGCCAGCCGGGTGCGCTGCCCGGCCAGGAACGCGCTGAGGGCCTTGTCGACCCGGAGTAGCAGGCCGGCCACTTCGACAGGGGAGGTCACGGGCAAACGCTAACCGACGTCCGGCCGGTAGAGTTCCTGACGTGGCTCTCGGACTTCCCTCACGTCTTCCCGGCACACCGGCGATCGGTGACCTGATCCGCGCTGGGCTGAGCCGGAGCGGCCCGCCGACCTTCTCGTTCGAGTTCTTCCCGCCCAAGACGGCCGAGGGCGAGAGGCTGCTGTGGCAGGCCATCCGCGAGTTGGAGCCGCTGCGGCCGAGTTTCGTCTCGATCACCTACGGCGCCGGCGGCACCACCCGCGACACCACGGTCGCCGTCACCGAACGGGTCGCCACCGAGACCACCCTGCTGCCGATGGCCCACCTGACCGCGGTCAACCACTCGGTCGCCGAGCTGCGCAACGTGATCGGCCGGCTGGCCGGCGCCGGCATCCGCAACGTCCTCGCGGTGCGCGGCGACCCGCCGGGCGACCCGATGGGCGAGTGGGTGCGCCACCCCGAGGGCGTCCTCTACGCCGAAGACCTGGTCCGGCTGGTCAAGGAGTCGGGCGACTTCAGCGTGGGTGTGGCCGCGTTCCCCTACAAGCACCCCCGCTCGGGCGACATCGACAGCGACACCGCCAACTTCGTGCGCAAGTGCCGGGCCGGCGCCGACTTCGCGATCACCCAGATGTTCTTCGACGCCGACGAATACCTCCGGCTGCGCGACCGGGTGGCCGCGGCGAGCTGCCCGACCCCGATCGTGCCCGGCGTGATGCCGGTGACCAGGATGGCCACCATCGAGCGGTCCTCCCAGCTGTCCGGCGCGCCCTTCCCGCCCAAGCTGCTCGAGCGGTTCGAGCGGATCGCCGGCGACGAGGCCGCGGTGCGCGAGCTCGGCATCGAGGTGTGCGCGCAGATGTGCCAGAAACTGCTCGACGAGGGCGTGCCCGGCATTCACTTCATCACGCTCAACCGCTCCACCGCGACCCGTGAGGTGTGGCAGCTGCTCACCCCCTCCTCGGTCGCCGCGGCCGCCTGACCCGCGGTGACCTGGGCCGAATACTGCGCCGCCTGGTCGAGGCTGCACGGCGGATTCGACCCGGCCACCGCCTCTCCCGTGGTGCGGGGTTGGGTGCTCACGGCGTACAAAATCGGATCCTGGCTCGGCGGTAAGCGCATCGGGCCCTCGGCGGTGACCACCGCCGGGCTGGTCCTGTGTCTGTGCGTGCCCGGCGCGGTGAGCCTGGGCCGCGCGGGTCTGCTCGCCGGCGCGGTGCTGGTGCTGCTGGCGGCACTCGCCGACGGGCTCGACGGCGCCGTCGCGGTGATCACCGACCGGGCCAGCCGGCTCGGCTACGTCTACGACTCGGTGGCCGACCGGCTCGGCGAGGCCGCCTGGCTCTACGCCTTCTGGCTGGCTGGAGCGCCGGGCGGGCTGGTGGTCGCGGCGGGAGCGGCGAGCTGGCTCCAGGAGTACGCACGGGCCCGCGCCGCCTCCGCCGGAATGACCGAGATCGGCGTCGTGACGGTTGCCGAACGGCCCACCCGGGTGCTCGTGGCGATCTTCGGCCTGCTGCTCGGCTTCGCACTGTCGCAACTGGTCACGGTCGCGATGATCATCTGGGTCGCGCTGGCCGGAGCCGGCCTGCTGCAGCTGCTGATCGCCGTCCGCCGAGACCTCGGTGATCATTAATCGGTTGTCCTGGGTAGAGCGCTTTCCTACCGTGGTGTCATCGCTCAGTCACGCGGGGAGGTGGCCACGATGAGCGCGGTACTTGTTCTCAACGCCGACTTCGGACCGCTGCACCGGGTCAGCCTCCGGCACGCCGTCCGCATGCTGTTCCGGCAGGTGGCCGTCGTGCACGAGGCCGAGCCCGACCGGCAGATCGGCGTCTATCCGATGCCGACGGTGGTGCGGCTGGTCAGTTACGTGGTGACCCGCTGGTGGCACAGCCGCGGCCCGATGTGGTCCCGCGCCGGCGTGCTGGCCCGCGACCACCGCGCCTGCGCCTACTGCGGCGCCGCCGCCTCCACCATCGACCACGTGCTGCCCCGCTCGCGCGGCGGCGCCAACGAATGGACCAACACGGTGGCCGCCTGCGGCCGCTGCAACAACCGCAAGGGCAACCGGACGCCGTCCGAGGCACGGATGCCGCTGCGGGTGCGGCCGTTCGCCCCGACCTGGGCCGCGCTCGCCTGACCTTGCGGCTCGATCGCGGCCGGCGGGCCGGCACGGGGGCAGGTCCGCCGGTCGTCCCGGGTCAACGATGCGAAAGCTTGTCCAGGTCACGCCGGCAGAACCGGTGGTGCGCCCATTCCTCGTTGAGCACGGTGCCGAGGCATTGCCGCACTGTCCGCCCCTTGGCGTACGGCGGCCATCGGTCGTCGTCCGGGATCGGCGCGGTCTTCGCGAGCTGATCAGGCGTGACCTCGGCCAGCCATGCCTCGATCTCCGACGCCTGCCGCAACCGCACGGCGAGCACCTCGTCGAGGCTCGGCCGGGCGGACGGGTCGAGCCCGTCCGCCCGGTCCATGACGACCGGTGGACCCAGTCCCATGGCCGTGAACGGCTCGGTGAGCCCGAGCACGCAGCGCCGGAACCAGGAGTCGTGCACGAAGACGAGGTGGCGCAGAGTTTCGACCATCGACCACTCGCCGTCGACGCCGTGATGCTCGCTGTTCTCGGGCATGGACCGGACTCGCTCGGTGGTCGTCGCCCAATCGTCGCGCAGTTGCCGCCAGGCCTCGCGCAGGTCGTCCGGCTGATCTGAGCGGATCAGCAGCCGCACCGGGTGACGACGGTCGAGCTCGGCCTCGACGTACGCCATCACCTCGACCCCGTTGACCACAAGATTGGTGACCAGGCCGTCGATCTCGACGTCCTGCATGACCACGCCGACCAACCGCGCTCTGCTCAGGTCGCACTCGCGGAATTCCGCGCCGGTGAGGTCCTCATCCTGGAAGCGTCGCATGCGGACAGGTTAGGCCGCACGACTAACCTGCGGTCGTGGCAGGAACCGAACTGGACGAGTTGATCGTGGCCGACAGTGCGGCGCTACGCGCGTGGCTGCTGGACAATCACACCGCCTCACCTGGCGTGTGGCTCGCTCTGACCCGGAAGGGTGGCTCCGTCACCACGCTGACCTGGCAGCAGGCGGTCGACGAGGGACTGTGCTTCGGCTGGATCGACGGGCAGGCCCGCAAGCGCGACGAAGAGAGTTCCTGGCGAAGGTTCACCCCACGCCGGCCGCGCAGCATCTGGTCCCAGCGCAACGTCGCCAACGTGGCCCGGCTCGAGGCGGCCGGCCTGATGCTGCCCGCCGGCCGCGCCTCGGTGGACGCCGCGAAGGCCGACGGGCGGTGGACGGCCGCCTATGCGCCGCCGTCCGAAGCGGAGGTGCCGGCCGACCTGCTGGCCGCGATCGCCGCCGACCCGGCGGCGCAGGCGATGTTCGACGTGCTCACCAGCACCAACCGCTTCTCCCTCATCGGCCGGGTCAATGCCGTCAAGCGGGCCGAGACGCGCACCCGGAAGATCGCCGAGTTCGTGGCGATGCTGGCCCGGCACGAGACGATCCACCCGCAGCGAGCCAGGCCGGCCGACCCGCCGACGTCCTGACTCAGCGACCCGCGCCGGCCGGCCGCGGCGGTCGTCCCGCGCTCGGATCATCCGCTATCGGATGATCCGGGGATAGGATTGCCCGCATGGCAGCACGCGAACGCACAGCAGCACCTGACCGGACCGGCGCACCCGAACGGACCGAGCGGGACATCACCGGGCTGCTCAACATGGCCGGGCATGCGCTCTCCAACCGACTGGGGGCGGCGCTCGCCGATATCGACCTGACGCCGCGCATGCAGTGTGTGCTGATTCATGCGCTCCAGGAGGATCGCACCCAGATCCAGCTGGCCGCCTTGGCCGACCTCGACAAGACGACCATGGTCAGCACCGTTGACGACCTCGAGCAGCGCGGGCTGGCCGAGCGCCGGCCGTCGGCCACCGACCGGCGGGCCCGGATCATCGCGGTCACCGACAAAGGGCGCGCGGCCGCCGAGGAGGGGCAGCGGATCGTCGATCGGGTGCACGCCGAGGCGCTCGGTGCCCTGTCGCCGGCCGACCGGGCCGCTTTCGTGGCGGCGCTCGGCGCGCTCGCCGGCACTCCCAAGGATCCCGGGCCGCAGCCGATCCGCCGCGCGCGGGGCAGGTAGGTGATTAGCAGATAGTCCGCTAACGGATTATCTGTTACGGTCGGGTCATGAGCCCTTCCGTGAACCATCGCGCGGCCGCCCTTGCCGTGCTCTGCGCCATGTCGCTGATGATCGTGCTGGACAGCACGATCGTCGCCGTCGCTGTCCCGGACATTCAACGTGAGCTGGGGTTCTCGGCGGCCGGGGTGTCCTGGGTGGTCAATGCCTACCTGGTCGCCTTCGCCGGCCTGTTGCTGCTGGCCGGGCGGCTCGGCGATCTCCTCGGCGCCTGGCGGGTCTTCCTCGCCGGGCTGGCCCTGTTCACCGTGGCCAGCCTGCTGTGCGGGCTGGCGCCCACGGCCGGGTGGCTGGTGGCCGGGCGGTTCGTTCAGGGTGCGGGCGGCGCCCTGGCCGCGGCCGTGGTCATCGGCATGATCGTGCGGCTGTTCCCGGAGCCGGGCGCGCAGGCGCGGGCGATGGGCATCTACAGCTTCACCCAGGCGGGTGGCGCGGCGCTCGGCTTCGTGGCCGGCGGCGTCCTCACCGATGCGGTCAGCTGGCCCGCCATCTTCCTGATCAACGTGCCGATCGGTGTCGCCGTGTATCTGGCCGGCCGGCGGCTGCTGCCGCGCGAGACCGGCCCGGGCTTCGCCGCGGGCCTGGATCTTCCGGGGGCGGCGCTGATCACCGCGGGCCTTTCCGCCGGGGTGTACGCGATCATCGCGAGCTCGCCTCTCGCCGGTGTGCTGGCGCCGCTGCTGATCGCCGCGTTCCTGCTGCGGCAGCGGTACGCCCGCCGCCCGCTGATCGCCCTGCGCGTGCTGTCGCGCCCGTGGCTCCTGACGGCGAACGCCGCGGTCCTGCTGATCTTCGCGACCGGCATGGGGTTCCAGTTCCTGAACGCCCTGTTCGTGCAGCGGGTGATGGGCTACGACGCTCTCGGCACCGGCCTCGCGTTCCTGCCGACGCCGCTGGTGATCGGCGTCGTCTCGCTGTTCGTGGCGCCGCGGGTGACGGGCCGTTTCGGGCCGCGCCGGGTCCTGCTGGCGGGGCTGTCCCTCTTCCTGGTGGGCCTGCTGCTCCTGGCCCGGATGCCGGTGGACGTGTCCTATGTGGCCGACATGCTCCCGCCGCTGATCGTGATGGGCCTGGGCGTGGGCATCACCGTCCCCGCGATCATCATGCTGGCCATGGCGGGCGCCGCCCCGGCCGACACCGGCACGGTCTCCGGCTTCACCAACACCGCCCAGCAGGCCGGCGGCGCCCTCGGCCTGTCGATCCTGGCCGTGGTCGCCGCCAACCGCACCGGGGCCTCCACCGAGGTGGCTGCGCTGCACGACGGCTACGTCCGGGCATTCCTGGTGGCGGCCGGCTTCGTCGTCGCCGCCTTCGGAATCACGGCCCTGCTGCTGCGCCACCCGCCGCTGACCCCGAGCGGGCCCCGCGACTCAGCCGGTGCCGGTAGCCAGGCCGATGGCGGTGGCGAAGAGGTGCATGCTGGTCTGGCTGGCGGTCACGCCCTGGCTGATGTCGGGCAGGGTGAGGTAGCGGACCGTCTTGGCCGGGTCGAGCGGAACTGACGTGAAGTAGAGGCTGACCTTGCGATCGCGCCGGCCGCTCGCCGTGTTGTGGTAGGCGAGCGACGTGACGATGTCGCCCCCGGCGGCCGGCGCGTTGGCGTACCAGTCGGCGAAGGTCAGGGTGAACGGCTGCGTGGTGCCGTCGGTGTAGGTGATGGTCGCCGGGCCGGAGGCGGTGCCGCTGACGCCGGTGCCGACCAGCCCGAGCGTGGTGCCGGAACCGGTCAGCTCGATGGTCTGGCCGCCGGCCACCACGTTGCCGGCGGTGCCGGGCGCGGCCTCCGGCCAGGTGAACTCGAGGCCGTCGTGAGTGAAGCCGGCCCCGGGGGTGAGGGCCGGCGTCGCCGCGGCCAGGGCCTGCGCGGAGTAGGAGTAGCCGCCGCCGTCGAGGTTGCCGGCCGCCGGCTGGGTGTCGTCGCTGACACCAGCGTTGCCGTACGCCGCGGCGAGGGACGGGAACGGCAGGGTGACGGTCCGGGCGGCCGAGGCGGTGGCGAGGCCACTGGTGCTGCGGAAGGTGGCCTGGGCGGTCACGTCGTACCGCCCGGGCCGGTCGGCGGGGGTGAGGGTCCACGAGGCCCGCGCGGTCCCGCCGGGGGCGACGGACGCGAAAGCGGTCGGGCCATCGGCGGTCACCGTCCAGCCGGCGGGAGCGTCGATGCCGAGCGTCACGCCGGTCAGCGGGACCCGGCCGGGGTTGGGCAGGGTGGCCGTGGCGGTGACGGCGCTCCCGGCCGTGGTCAGGGCCGGGACGTCGAGGGTGAACGGCTGCTTGACCACGATCGGGGCGGTGCCGGTGACGCCGCCGACGGTCACCGCGACGGTGGTCACGCCGGCCGCGACCGCGGTGATCCGGCCGGACGGGCTGACCGTGGCGACCCGCGGGTTACCGCTGCGGAAGGTCACCCGGGTGCGGTCCAGGTCGGCGAACGACTCGTCGTTGCGGACGGCCTCGATCACCCCGTCGGCCCGGGGGTGCTCGCCGGGCCGGGCGGTGTCGTCGGCGATCCACGGGTTCCGGCCGCGCAGGTCGAGGGTGTCGCCGGGGCTGAGTTGCACCCGGTCGGGTTGCACGGTCACCGACGTGATCCGCGGGGTGATGCGACCGTGGATGCGGACGTCGGCGGATCCGGCCACGTGCACCGCGTCGGCGCCCACCTGGAACCGGTAGCGGCCGTTGTAGACCACCTGCCTACGCTGCCGCTCGTCGTAGAAGGCCAGGTCGGCGGCCTGGACCGGGATGGTGACGGTCTCGTGTTCGCCCGGTTGCAGGATCCCGGTCTTCCGGAAGCCGGCCAGCCGTTCGGCCGGCAGGTCGACGCCGGGTACGGCCGGTGCGGTCGCGTACAGCTGGGCGACCGTGGCGCCGGCCGCGGTGCCGGTGTTCGTGACGTCGAACCGGACGGTGATCCGCCCGTCGGGTGTCGTGCTGGTGCGGTCGGCGCGGACCGGCCCGTACGCGAAAGTGGTGTAGCTCAGGCCGTAGCCGAACGGGTAGCTCGGGGTGCCGGTGAAGTACTGGTAGGTGCGGCCGAGCCCGCCGGTCTGGCCGGGGGTGAGCCCGTAGTTCTCGATGCCGGGCAGCTGGGCGTCGTCCCGGTACCAGGTGAAGCTCAGGTGCCCGCTGGGGTTCTGCCGGCCGAAGAGCACGTCGGCCAGCGCGGTGCCCTGGCTCTGCCCGTTGTAGGCGCCGAAGACGATCGCCGGGAACTTCTGCTGTACGTCCTCGATGGCCAGCGGCCCGCTCGCCTGCAGGGCCAGCACGGTCCGCGGGTTGCCGGCCGCGCCGACCTGGTCGATCAGCGACCGGTAGTTGCCGGGCAGCGCCAGGGTGGAGCGGTCGCGGCCCTCGGTCGCCACGTTGAGGTCGGTGCCCGCGACGACCACGACCAGGTCGGCGGACGCCAGGTCGGCCAGGGTCCGCGCGTCGCAGGCGGCCGGCGTGGTGGCGGTGGTCGAGGTAGCGCAGGCGTCGAAGGTGACGGTGGCCCCGGGCAGCGCCTTCTGGATCCCCTGCACCGCGTTGACCTGCACGGACGGTTCACCGGAGTAGCCGCCGAGGGTGACCTTGCCGGCTAGGTCGCCGACCACCACGACGTGGTCGGTCCGGGCCGGGTCGGCGGGCAGCAGCGGCCCGTCGTTCTTCAGCAGGACCAGCGAGTTGGCCGCCACCTGCTCGGCGAGACGCTGGTGATCCGTACTCTCGATCTGGTCTTTCTTGATGGCGGTCCAGGCCACCTCGGCGGGCGGGTCGAACTCGCCGGTGGCCATCCGGGTGGTGAAGACCCGGACCAGGGCGTCGTCGAGCACGCCCTCGCTGAGCACGCCCGCACCGATCGCTTCCACGACGTTCGCCAGGGTGTACTCGTCGCCCTTGCAGTTGAGCTGGGTGCCGGCCCGCAGCGCCCAGGCCTGCCCGCCCGCCGCGCCGGAGAGCTGCCGGCCGGCCGCGGTGTTCGTCCAGGTCGTCGCGCCGTTCGCGGTGGTGGTGGTCCAGCCCGGCGGCGCCCAGTTGTGCCGGTTGCTCGCCCAGATGTCGGTGATGGCACCGCAGTCCGAGGTGGTGTAGCCGCCGAATCCCCAGGTCCGCTCGGCCAGCAGGTTGGCCAGGTAGGTGTCGGCCGGCGCGGGGGTGCCGTTGACCCGGTTGTACGCGGTCATCAGGCCGGACACGTGGGCGTCCTGGACGAGGCTGCGGAACTGCGGCGTGTAGTAGTTGCGGATGTTCGCCTCGGTGGTGTCGGAGCTGCCGGACTGCCGGGTCGCCTCGACGTTGTTCAGCGCGAAGTGCTTGGCGGTGGCCGCGGTCTTCAGGTACGGCGTCAGCCGCTCGCCGGACCGGGTCTGCCCCTGGTAGCCGTTGACGTACGCGCCGGCCAGGGTCGCGGTCAGCACCGGGTCCTCACCGAAACCCTCGTCGTTGCGGCCCCACCGGGGATCGCGGGCCATGTTGACGGTCGGCGCCCAGTAGGTCAGGTTCCCGTACGCGGTGGGGTCGGGTCCGATGTTGTTCTGGCCGGTCCCCCACAGTGACCGGTCGAGCAGACCGCGAGCCTCGTCCGAGATCGCGGTGGTCTCGCGGTAGATCAGCTCCGGGTCCCAGGACATCGAGGTGGCCAGGTTGGTCGGGAAGCTGGTCGCGTGCACGCCGCCGCCGACGCTGCCGTGCCGGGCGTTGCCGCCGAGCCGGTTGACGCCGTGCTGGCCCTCGTTCCAGTACGTGTACTGCTGGACGCCCAGGCGCGGGATGGCCGGCGCGCTGTTGGTGTGCAGCTGCGCGACCTTCTCCGGGAGCGTCATCCGGGACACCAGATCGGCGGCCCGTTCGGTGAACGAGTACCGCGTGTCGAGATAGGCCGGGGTGGGTGGTGCGGCCGCCCGGGCCGGTGTGACCGGGATGATCCCGGCCGCCAGCAGTCCGGCGATCAGCACGGCGGCCCTGGTCCGATGACGCGCCATATCGTCCTCCCTCGATGTCTTCGGGAGGAGGCTAGGCAGCTGAACGCAATTAAGTCAATCCATGAAACTAATATCCGGTTTTCGTTATCCGCCGCTCGCCGGTCGCACTACCAGGTAGCTCCCCGGGTCGTCCTCGGCCGGTGGGGCCGCCCGTTTCGCTACCGGAGGAGAGACCCGCGGATGTCAGGCAACAGAAGGAGAATGCGGCTGCTCATGGCCGCCGTGGCGCTGGCCGTCCCCGGCGCCCTGATCGGCTACGCGGCACTGCCGTCGGAGGCGGCCGCCGCCCCGGTCGCCGGCACGACGTATCAGCTGGCGGTGACCAAGAGCGGCATGTGCATCGACGTGACCGCCGGGTCGACCGCCAACAGCGCGCTGCTGCAGCAGTGGGGCTGCACGGACGGCGCGACCTGGCAGCAGTTCAAGCTGGTCGCGTCCGGCTCGAACTACCAACTGGTCAACGTCAAGAGCGGCAAGTGCATCGACGTACCGAACTACTCCACCGCGTCCGGCGTGCAGCTGCAGCAGTACACGTGCGTGTCGAGCCAGACCAACCAGCAGTGGCGGCTGGTCGCGAGCGGCACCGGCACGTACCAGATCATCGGGGTCGGCAGCGGCCTGTGCATCTCCGACAAGGACGCGTCCACCGCCTCCGGCGGGGCGATCATCCAGGAGACCTGCACCGCCAACTCCAACAAGCAGTGGGCGTTCAGCCCGGTCGGTAGCACCGCCCCGGCCGGCAGCCTGGTCGTGGCCAAGGACGGCACCGGGCAGTACACGACGGTCCAGGCCGCGGTCGACGCCGTGCCGGCCGGCAACACCGCCCGGGTGACGATCGCGATCAAGGCCGGCACCTACCGGGAGAGCGTGGTCATCCCGTCGAACAAGCCGTTCATCACCTTCCAGGGCCTCGGCTCCGGCCCGGCGAACACGGTGATCGTCAACAACAAGCCCGCCTCCACCGCCGGGACCACCGGCTCGGCCACGGTCTACGTGCAGGCCAAGGAGTTCAACGCCACCAACCTGACGTTCAACAACGACTACGACGAGACGGTGGCCGCGTCGCAGGCGCTCGCGCTGGCCCTCTACGGCGACAAGGCGGTCCTCAAGAACGTCCGGATCACCGCCGACCAGGACACCCTGCTGATCTACAACAGCGCCCGGGCGTACATCGCGAACTCCTACATCGAAGGCACCGTCGACTTCATCTACGGCAACGGCCAGGCGGTCTTCAACGCCTGCCAGATCTACGAGAAGCGCAGCACCGGCGGCCCGATCACCGCGGCCAACACCCCGGCGACCCAGACGTACGGCTTCCTGATCTACAAGTCGACGATCACCGGCGCGACCGGCAACACCACCACGCTGGGCCGGCCGTGGGGTCAGGGCGCGCAGGTGCTCTACCGCGAGTCGTCGCTGAGCGCGACCATCGCCACCGCACAGCCGTGGGTCAACATGTCCACCAACACCTGGCAGAACGCCCGGTTCTACGAATACAAGAACACCGGTTCGGGCGCGACCGTCAACGGCAACCGCCCCCAGCTGACCGACGCCCAGGCCGCGAACTACACCCCGCAGAAATACCTCGCGGGCGCCGACGGCTGGAACCCCATCGGCTGACCCGGCCCGGCCGCTACGGATAGTCCTCCGCCGAGGTGCGGACCGCGACGACCGTGGCGGCCGGGATGTCGAAGCCCAGGGTCAGGAAACGGCCCGGGGACAGCTCCACGCTGGACGGGTTGGCCTGGTCGGGGTGGCCGGAGTCGTACAGCGGGATGTCGCGGTAACCGTTCCAGGTCTCCAGCGGGCGCCGGATCAGGCGGCCCACCGTCGCGCGGTGGTCGGCGAAGCGCTTGGCCAGGTCGCCGTAGGTGACCAGGACCTCGCCGCTCGCCAGGCGCAGCGCGTGGTGGGAGGAGGCCGGCATGTCGGTGGGGGCGGGGGCGGTCCAGGTGCGGCCGTTGTCGGTCGAGCGGGAGAGGTACGCGTGCTCGACCGTGGTCCGGATCAGGGCCACGATCTGGCCGTCCAGGACGGTCAGGGTCGGCTCCTGGAAGTGGAACGTCTTGCCCAGCGCCAGCGAGACCTCGGACGACGCCGGCCAGGTGTGGCCGCCGTCGGTGCTGCGGACCACCACGGCCCGGTGCCATTTCTCGCCGGGCGGGCGGTTGTAGACCGGCAGGAGCAGGTCGCCGCCGGGCAGTTCGACGGCGGCCCCGTGTGACGCCCACCAGTGGCTGCCGGCCTGCACCGCGTGCGACCAGGTGTGGCCGCCGTCGGTGCTGCGCCGCACCTGGACGCCGTGGTTTTCGTGCGTTCGCTCGCCGGTCCACTCCAGGACGAAGTAGCTCAGCAGGACGGTGCCGTCGGAGAGGACGGCCAGTTTCGGGTCGCGGTCGTCGTGTGCGCCGTCGACCACGACCCGCGGCCGGCTCCAGGTCTGCCCGTCGTCGGCGGAGGACACCACGGCGATCCGGCCCTCGTGGCTGATGTGGCCGGTGCCCTCCCGGTAGGCCGCCAGAAGCCCGCCGCCGGGCAGCCGGACCACATCGGGGAAGTGTGCCTGCAGGCCGTCGGCGGCCCGGGCCACCACGATCGGCTCGGGCATGTCACGCCTCCTCGGCGAGGATCCCCGTCAGTACCGTGATCGCCCGATCGAGGGCGTTGTCGTCGACGTCCAGGTGGGTCACGATGCGGGCCAGGTGCGGCAGCATCGCGGCGATGTGGACGTCCTGGGCGGCCGCCCGGGCGACGAACGACGCCGCGTCCAGCCGGGTGCCGCTCAGGTCGACCAGAATCAGGTTGGTGCGGACCTGGGTGGGGTCGACCACCCCGTACTTGGCGAGGGCCACCGCCACTCGCTGGGCGCGCTCGTGGTCCTCGGCCAGCCGGGTGATGTTGTGGGTCAGCGCGTAGTCCGCCGCCGCCGCGAGGATGCCGACCTGCCGCATGCCACCGCCCAGCCGCTTGCGGATGATCCGGGCCTGGGCGATGCGGTCGGCGCTGCCGATGACCAGCGAGCCGACCGGCGCGCCGAGGCCCTTGGACAGGCACACTGAGAGCGTGTCGAACAGGCGGCCGTAGGTGTCGAGGGGCACCCCGTCGGCGACGTGCGCGTGCCAGATCCGGGCGCCGTCGCAGTGCAGGGCGATCTCGTGCTGGTCGGCGATGTCGCGCAGCGCCTGCAGAGTGGGCAGCGGCACCACTCCCCCGCCGCCCAGGTTGTGGGTCTGCTCGACGGCGATGGCCCGGGTCGCCACCGTGTAACCGCCCGGCTTGCGCACCATCGCGCCGATCTGGGCGGGGTCGAGGTCGGCCCCGACCGAACCCCAGGTGCGCGACGAGATGCCGCCGACCACCGCGGCCGCGCCCATCTCGTACACCAGGACGTGCGCGTCGCCGCCGGCCAGCAGCTCGCCGCCCGGGGGCACGACCAGCTGGAGGGCGATCTGGTTGGCCATCGTGCCGGACGGCGCGAACAGCGCCGCCTCGTGCCCGAACATCGCGGCCACCCGGGCTTCGAGGGCGTTGACCGTGGGGTCGTCGCCGAAGACGTCGTCGCCCACGATGGCCTCGGCCATCGCCCGCCGCATCGCGATCGACGGCCGGGTGACGGTGTCGGATCGCAGGTCAGCCACGGAGCATCTCCGCCACCAGGAAGGCCAGTTCCAGGCTCTGCTGGGTGTTCAGCCGCGGGTCGCAGGCCGTCTCGTAACGGTCCGGCAGGTCGAGATCCTCGATGCCCTGCGCGCCGCCCAGGCACTCGGTGACGTCCTCGCCGGTCAGCTCGATGTGGATGCCGCCCGGGTGGGTGCCGAGGCCGCGGTGCACCTCGAAGTAGCCGAGCACCTCGTCGACGATCCGGTCGAAGTGCCGGGTCTTGTAGCCGTTGGACGACTCGTGGGTGTTGCCGTGCATCGGGTCGCACTGCCAGACGACCTTGGCACCGGTCGCGGTGACCTTCTCGACGATCGGCGGCAGCGCGTCGCGCACCCGGCCGTTACCCATCCGGCTGATCAGGGTGAGCCGGCCGGGGATGTTGTCCGGGTTGAGCTTCTCGCACAGCTCGATCGCGGTGTCCGGCGACGTGCCGGGGCCGAGCTTCACGCCGATCGGGTTGGCGATCCGGCTGATGAAATCGATGTGCGCGTGGTCCAGCTGCCGGGTGCGTTCGCCCACCCAGAGGAAATGACCACTCAGGCCGTACGCCTTGCCGTCGCTGACCCGGGCCAGCGCCCGGTCGTACTCCAGGGCGAGGGCCTCGTGCGAGCAGTACAGGCTGACCGTGCGCAGCGCCTCGTTGTCGGTCATGCCGCAGGCCCGGATGAAGTCGAGCGCGCGGTCGATCTCCCGGGCGATCGCCTCGTAGCGCTCGCCGGCCGGCGAAGCCCGGACGAAGTCCTTGTTCCAGTCGTGCAGGCCGTTCAGGTCGGCGAGGCCACCGGACAGGTAGGCCCGGAGCATGTTCATCGCGGCGGCCGAGTTGGCGTACGCCCGGATCATTCGTTGGGGGTCGGCGACCCGGGCCTCCTCGTTCGGCTCGAGCGAGTTGATCAGGTCGCCGCGGTAGGCGGGCAGGCCGAGCGAATCGGTCGGCGCCGAGCGGGGCTTCGTGTACTGCCCGGCGACCCGGGCCACCTTCACCACCGGCATCGACGCGCCGTAGGTGAGCACGACCGCCATCTGCAACAGGGTGCGGGCGTTGGCGAGCAGGTGGCTCTCGGTGTTGGCCTCGAACGTCTCGGCGCAGTCACCGCCCTGGAGCAGGAACGCGCGCCCCTCGCACACCTCGGCGAGCTTGGCCCGCAACTGGTCGACCTCGTAGGGCGCGACGATGGACGGGACGTTGTCGAGCACCTTGCAGACCGAGGCGACCTCAGCCATGTCCGCCCACGGTGGCATCTGCACGCGGGGCAGGTCACGCCATCGATCGAGGCCGAGCGCGGCGTCCTCGGCCGAGTCGTCGGACGGGCGGGAGGTCTGGAAGGCCGGGTTACCGACCCCGGGGTAACTCAGCTGGTGCCACTCACGGCGCATGCCGCCAAGCCTACGAAAGCGGGGCACCGAGCTTGCGCCCGGTGCCCCGCTTCTCACCTGAGGAGATGAGATTCGTTAGGCGTACGCCTAGAGGTTGTTCTTGATCGCGGAGATCAACTCGCCGTTGCTGGTGTCACCGGAGAACTCCCAGAAGAACGCGCCGCCGAGACCCTGCTGCTTCACGTAGGTCATCTTGCCGGCGACCGTCGACGGGGTGTCGTAGCTCCACCAGTTACTGCCGCACTTGGCGTAGGCGGTGCCGGCGACCGTGCCGGTGGCCGGGCAGCTGGACTTGAGGACCTTGTAGTCCTCGATGCCCGCCTCGTACGTTCCGGGCGCCGCGCCGGTGGCCGAGCCGCCGGGTGCCGCCTGGCTGACGCCGGTCCAGCCGCGGCCGTAGAAGCCGATGCCGAGCAGCATCTTGCTGGCCGGAACGCCCTTGCTCTTCAGCTTCTGGATCGCCGCGTCCGAGTAGAAACCGGCGGTCGGGATGCCGGAGTACGAGGTGAGCGGCGAGTGCGGGGCGGTCGGGCCCTGCGGGGCGAACGCGCCGAAGTAGTCGTACGTCATCGGGAAGACCAGGTTCAGCTTCGCGATGCCGGACGCGTAGTCGGCCACGTCGAGCTTGCCGCCGTTCGAGCCGTCCGCCGAGATCGCCGAGGTGATCAGGAAGGACGAGCCGAACTTGTTCCGCAGCGCGGTGATCACGTTGTTGTAGGCGGCCGGCCCGCTGGCGTCGCAGGACAGGCCACAGGCGTTCGGGTACTCCCAGTCGATGTCGATGCCGTCGAAGACGTCCGACCAGCGGGAGTCCTTGACCAGGTTGTAGCAGGAGTTGGCGAAGTTGGTCGGGTTCGCCGCGGCCTGGGTGAAGCCGCCGGACCAGGTCCAGCCGCCGAACGACCAGATCACCTTGAGGTTCGGGTACTGCTTCTTGAGCTTGCGCAGCTGGTTGAACGAGCCGCGCAGCGCGCCGGTGTCCCAGGTGTCGGCGACGCCGTCGACGCTCTCGGCCGCCGAGTAGGCGCGGTCGTAGTCGGCGTACGAGTCACCGATCGAGCAGGTGCCGCCGGTGGTGTTGCCGAACGCGTAGAGGATGTGCGTCAGCTTGGCGGCGGAGCCCGAGGTCACCAGGTTCTTGACGTGGTAGTTGCGGCCGTAGACGCCCCACTCGGCGAAGTAGCCGACGACGTTCTTGCCGCTGGTGCCCGGGGGCGCCGTGGTGGGTGCGGTGGTCGGCGACGTGGTGGGCGACGTCGTCGGAGCCGTCGTGGGGGTGGTGGTCGGCGGCGTGGTCGGGGTGGTTCCGCCGCAGGCGCCACCGTCGATCCAGACGTCCCACTGTCCGCTGTGCGTGGCCGGGGACTCGTTCTGAGTCCACCACTTGGCGGTGTAGTTGTGGCCGTTCTGGGACGCGGTGTTGTCCTTGACGTACACGGCGGTTGAGGACCAGGCGGGGGCACAGGCCGCAGCGGCTGACGCCTGGACCACGGGGACCGTGGCGGTGGCGGCCGCGACGATCACCCCGGCCCAGAGAGCGCGGCGGAGGGATTTCTGCACTTCGTCTCCTCAAGGGGGATGTGAACAGTTAGGAAAGTTTCCAAAAAGTCCGTGAGGGAGACGGTAGTCACAGGTATTCACCACCGTCAAGATGCGGGACCTGGATTAATCACGGTCTTAACTTCCCCGCGCCGAGATGTACAGGGTGCACACGAACGGGCACAGCGCGTAGTCTGCCGTCATGACCATCTTCGACGTCGACATCGACGCCCGTACCGGTGGCCGAGGGTCCAAAAGCCGATGAGCATCCACGTGATCGGCGTCGACGCATACGCCCTGGGTTGGGTCGGTGTCGAGCTGCGCGACGGCGCGTTCGGCCGTGCGGTGCTCGCCGCCTCGCTCTACGAGATCGTCGCGAACAGCTCCGGTGCAGCGGTCATCGGTGTCGATATCCCCCTCGGCATGCTGCCCGACAAATGGCGTGCCGCCGACACCCTCGCCGCCGACCAACTCGGCCCGCGCCGCGGCAGCATCTTCCGGGTGCCGCCCCGCCAGGTCTGGATGGAGGCGGACTTCGCCGCGGCCAACCGCCTCTGCCGCGACCTGACCGGGGCCGGCCTCAGCCGGCAGTCCTGGGCCCTACGGCCCAAGCTGCTGGAGGCCAACGCGATCTGGGAACGGCATCCGGGCCTGCTCTTCGAGGCGCACCCCGAGGTCTCCTTCCGCACCATGGCGGGCGAGCCCTTGGCGTACGCGAAGAAGACATGGGCCGGTCAGGCGCGCCGGCGGGAGTTGCTGGCCCGCAACGGCATCGTGCTGCCCGATCAGATCGGCCCGGCCGGTCAGGCCCCGCCCGACGACATCCTGGACGCGGCCGCGGTCGCCTGGTCGGCCCACCGGATGGCGACCGGCACGGCCCTGAGCCACCCCTCGCCGCCCGAGGAGAACAACGGTTCGAAGATCGCTATTTGGTATTAGGCGCCGACATCTGCGTGGCGATCTCGGCGGCGCGGTCCCGCGCCGCCTCCAGCGCGGAGAGGAAAGCAGCGCGTACGCCGTGATCCTCCAGCTTGCGGATCGCCGAGATGGTCGTGCCGGCCGGTGAGGTGACCGCCTCGCGCAGCTTGACCGGGTGCTCGCCGGAGTCGCGCAGCATCACGGCCGAGCCGATCGCGGTCTGCACGATCAGCTCGTGCGCGATCTGGCGCGGCAGCCCGAGCAGGATGCCGGCGTCGATCATGGCCTCGACCAGGAGGTAGAAGTAGGCCGGCCCGGAGCCGGACAACGCGGTCACCGCGTCCTGCTGCGACTCGGGCACCCGCATGGTCTTGCCGACCGGCTTGAAGATCTCCTCGGTGAGGGCCAGGTGCTCCTCGGTCGCGTACGGTCCCGGGGAGATCACCGTCATCGCCTGGTCGACCAGCGCCGGGGTGTTGGTCATGACCCGCACCACCGGGATGCCGCCGGGCAGCCGCTCGGCGAAGAAGCTGGTCGGCAGCCCCGCGCAGAGCGAGACCACCAGCTTGTCCGGCGGCACCTTCATGCCGAAGTCGTCCAGCAGTTTCGCCGCGTCCTGCGGCTTCACCGCGATCAGCAGCACGTCGGCCTGGGTGATCGCGGTCAGGTTGAGCACCGGCCGGATGCCGTAGCGCTCGGCCAGCTCGGTCGCGCGCTCGGGGCGGCGGGTGGTGGCCAGCAACTGGCTCGCCGGCCAGCCGGAGCGCAGCAGTCCGGAGAGGACCAGCTCGCCGAGCTTGCCCGCGCCGATCACGGCGACACTGTGCTTGGTCACTTTCACCCTTTCGGACAAAAAACGAGAGGGCGGCCGAACGGCCGCCCTCTCGTCAAAAGATCAGCTGCCGAAGAAGACTTCAGCCTCTTCGTAGCGGGAGAGCGGCACGGTCTTGAGCTCGCCGGTGCCCTCGATCAGCGGCACGCGGACGATGTCGGTGCCCCGCAGCGCCATCATCTTACCGAAGTCACCCTCGTGGACGGCGTCAATCGCCTGCAGCCCGAAGCGGGTGGCGAGCACCCGGTCGAACGCGGTCGGGGTGCCACCACGCTGGATGTGACCGAGGACGACCGTACGGGCCTCCTTGCCGGTCTTCTCCTCCAGCTGCTCGGCCAGCCACTGGCCGATGCCACCGAGGCGGACGTGGCCGAACGAGTCGAGCTCCTGGTTGTGCAGGACCATCTGGCCCTCGAGCGGCTGGGCGCCCTCGGCGACGACCACGATCGGTGCGTACTCCACCTGGAAGCGCTTGGTCACGTAGGTGGCGACCTGCTCCACGTCGAAGTTGCGCTCGGGCAGCAGGATCACGTTGGCGCCACCGGCGAGGCCGGCGTGCAGCGCGATCCAGCCGGCGTGCCGGCCCATGACCTCGACGACCAGGGTGCGGTGGTGCGACTCGGCGGTGGTGTGCAGCCGGTCGATCGCCTCCATCGCGATGTTCACCGCGGTGTCGAAGCCGAACGTGTAGTCGGTCGCGTTGAGGTCGTTGTCGATCGTCTTCGGCACGCCGACCACGTTGACGCCGAGGTCGTTGAGCTTGGTGGCGACGCCCAGGGTGTCCTCACCGCCGATCGCGACCAGCGCGTCGACGCCCTGCTCGGCCAGGTTGGCCTTGATCCGGTCGACACCACCCTCGATCTTGAAGGGGTTGGTGCGCGAGGATCCCAGGATGGTGCCGCCGCGCGGCAGGATGCCGCGGACCTCCGCGATACCGAGCGGCTTCGTCAGGCCCTCGAGCGGGCCCTTCCAGCCGTCGCGGAATCCGACGAACTCGTGACCGTACGCGGCGACGCCCTTGCGGACCACCGCCCGGATCACCGCGTTGAGACCGGGGCAGTCGCCGCCGCCGGTGAGCACGCCGATACGCATGATTTGCTCGTCCTCCCTGAATCGGGTCGCGAGGATGCAGAAAGCCCGTCAGCCCCAGGGAGCACTCTCGGCAGCGTTGCCGGGCCCGGGGCGGGCCGCGAACGGAACCTTAGTCGCAGCCAGAAACGTGGGCGAAAGCGCCCCGACATCAGGCTAAGCCTTCAGTACCTCCCAGCGGGCCAGATTGTGCCGGGCGTCCACCAGCGCGTCGTGCCGGCCGGACATGCTCGGCAGATGCGGCCGGCCGCGGTCGTCCCAGAGCTGGCGCAGGTCCTTGGTGAAGCGCGGGATCTCCCGCGGCAGGGCCGGCATCGCGCCCCACAGCTGGGCCAGGGCGACGTGGTCGTAGGCGGCGAACCAGGCCCACAACTCCATCTGCTCGTCGCGGCCGCGGATCGGCTCCATCAAGAACTCGAACAGGTCTTCCCGGATGCGCTCGCGGGAGCGCCACGCCTTGTCGGACGGCGACGGGAGCTTGTCGAGGACGTTGCGGCGCACCCAGGGGATCGCCTTGGTGTCGTCGAACTCGGTGCTGACCGCGTAGAACTCGCGGCCGAACTCGTCGACGACCCCGATCGAGACAAGATCGACCACGCGGCCGTCCTCGATGAACTCGCAGTCGTAGAAGTACCTGTATGCGGCCACGTGACCATCCTCGCCCATGCTCAGCCGGCCGCCGACTCCAGGGCCGTGCGGGCACACCCGAGGGTGCGGGAGTCACCCCGGCGGGCGGCTCGGTCGGCCCGCACCGCCCAGCGCAGCCGGGTCAGCACCGGCAGGGCGGCCTCGAGCTCGTCGCGGCGCACCGGCCCGGCCGCCAGGTAGCCGTCGATCAGGTCGGTGGCCTGCTCCGGGCCGCCGGCGTAGCCGACCGCGGCGGCCACGTCGTAGACCAGCGGGCCGACCCCGCTCGCCCCGCAGTCGAGCAGTCCGGCCCGGCCGGTACCCGGGTCGACCACGAAGCTGCCCGGGGCCGGATCGCCGTGCAGTACGCCGTACGTCAATCGGTCGGTGACGGTCAGGCGGGTGGCCGCGCCGACCGCGTCGGCGACGGCGGCGCGGAGCCATGGCTCCGCGGCCAGATGGGCCGCGCCCGGGTCGAGCGGCTGCCACGGGCGCAGGCCGGGGTGGTGAAAGTGCTGCAAGACCTTGTGTACGACGCCCAACCGGTCCCCCCACCACTGCTGATCGATCGGGTCGCCGCCGTGGAGCGGCCGGCCGGGTGCGCGGCGCAGCAGGGCCAGCGCACCGGCCGGGGTCTGCGCGGTGAGCCCACCGCCGAGGGTGCGCACCGGTTCACCGGCCACGACGTTCCGGGCCCGCAGGTGCTCGGCGGCGATCAGGCCGGCCTCGACCGGCTGGCGGGCGCCCGGTTCGGCGAGCCGGCAGACGTAGCGGTCCGGCCCGGCCGACACCTCCCAGCCCTGGGACAGCAGCTCGTCGGGCAACGCGACGATCTCGCCGGGCAGCAGATGCCACTGATCGCGCAAAGTGGAGAGAACAAGGTCGTCGTGCGGCACGGCGGGAGTATCGCGGCATCGGCCGGCGTCACGACGGACAGGACGGGTGACAATCACGCTTGGCTATTAGGAGGTTTACAGATAGCGACCGGCGCGACATGATCAGACGAGGCCGTGGCGGTCTGACTGCGCAGAATGGCGCTGGAGGACTGCTTCATGCTATTAGTGATCGTTCGCGTCGAGGGGCCGACGCCGGCCGGGGGGCCTACGGCGCGGTCCCCACCGGGGGAGGGATAGCGCCGTGGACCATCGTTTGCCGGATTCCGGCGACGCGCTCGCCGGCGTGGAGATGTTCGCCGGCCTGGAGCCGGACGTCCGGCAGCGGGTGATCGCCACCGCCGTTCCACGCAACTATCGCAAGGGACAGATCCTTTTCGTCGAGCACGACCCCGGCGAGTCCCTGATCATTCTCAAGCGCGGCGCCGTCGCGATCTTCCGCACCGCCCCGACCGGGGAGCGTGCGGTGCTCACCGTGGTCCGCCCGCCGGACGTGCTGGGCGAGGTGTCCCTTCTGGACGCGTCGACCCGCAGCACCTCGGCCGAGGCGATCGAGGACTCGCAGGCGCTCACCCTGTCCCGGGCCGCGTTCATGGACCTGGTGCACTCCAACCCGCGCATCCTGGACGCGGTGATGCGCTCGGTCGGCGCCCTGATCCGCCGGCTCACCGAGCAGAACACCGATCACGTCTTCCTCGACCTGCCCGGGCGGGTGGCCAAGACGCTGGTGCGGCTGGCCGGCGAGAGCCAGGCTCCGATGATCACGATCGAGCTCAACCAGAGTCAGCTGGCCGAGATGGCCGGCGGTTCCCGGCAGAGCGTCAACCAGGCGATCGGGTCGTTCGCCAGCCGCGGCTGGCTGCGCACCGAGGGTCGCCGGATCGTGGTCACCGACCTTCAGGCGCTCCGGCGTCGAGCGGGGATGGGTGTGCCGTAACCGGCATCTCTATCGAGGTCTTGAGCTTCGTGGCGTAGACATCGACGTACTCGCGGCCGGACAGCACCATCAGCTCGTACATGATCTCGTCAGTGATGGCTCGTTCGACGAAGCGGTCGCCGCGCGAGTCGGCGTAGCGGGAGAAGTCGAGCGGGTGACCGAACCGCATCCGTACCCGCTTGATCTTCGGAATGAAGGTGCCGGTCGGCTGGATCTCGTCGGTGTTGAGCAGCGCCACCGGGACGACCTTGGCGCCGCTCTCCAGGGCCAGCCGGGCCACCCCGGTCTTGCCGCGGTAGAGCCGGCCGTCCGGCGAGCGGGTGCCCTCCGGATAGATGCCGGCGATGCCGTCCTCGCCCAGCACCCGCAGCAGCGTGTCCAGAGCCGCCTGGGCAGCGCGGCCGCCCGAACGGTCCACCGGGATCGTCCCGGTCGAGAGGAAGAACTGGCGCATCAGGCGACCTTTGATGCCCTTACCGGTGAAGTACTCCGCTTTCGCGACGAAAGTCACCCTGCGGCCGACCATCAGGGGTGTGAAGATCGAGTCGGAGAACGAAAGATGGTTGCAGGCGAGGATCACCGGCCCCGACCCGGGCACATTCGCCAGGCCACGCACGTCCGGCCGGAACAGGACACGCAGCAGCGGCCCGAGAACCACGTACTTCAGCAACCAATAGAACACCAGCGAAGCGTACGAAGCGGGACGGCGCGCCACAACGCACTCCCGCAACCGGTACTTGGCGTGTCACCATTCAAGGCACGGTCGGCGAGGGAGTGTGCAGGGTGACAGCGGGTGGCGCCCGCCGCGGGCGGCGGGACAACGGGATCGACGCGGCCGACTTCGCAGCGGCCGGTGACGTCGATCCGCGCGTCGGTGAGCACCTGCTCGACGTGCTGCAGGCCGCGGGCATCGCGGCATACCTACAGCCCACGGCCGATCTCAACCCGATCCTGCGGGCCACCACGCTGCCGGCCCGGCCGACCGACCGGCTCTATGTGGATCGCACCCATCTCGACGAGGCCCGCGAGCAGCTGCACAAGGTGACCGGCGGGATTCCGCCGACCCCGCCCGCTGATCCCACCGCCGAGCCGAAGAGCACCGGGCCGGACATCGAGGCCGAGTGGGCAAAGATCGTGGCCGGCTTCCACACCTCGGTCGACCCGACCGCCGCGCCCTGGCCCGCCTCCGAGGAGCTGCCGGCCGAGCCGGCCCCGCCCCCGGCCGCCGAGGGAGCCGGCTACGGCCGCCGCCGCACCGACCAGAAACCGGCCGCCGAGTCGTCGCTGCTCGATGGGCTCGACACGTTCGGCGCCGACCTCGAGGACGAGGAGGAGGACCGGTACATTCCGCCGGATCCCCCGCCGCTGCCCCGCCTGTCGAAATACGCGATCGCCGGCATCCTCGGCGTCCTGGTCGGTTTCGTGCTCTTCCTCTTCCCCGGCATCCTGCCGATCGCGCAGGACTACGTGACCCTGATCGGCTTCGCGGCGATCGTGTCCGGCGCGGTCATGCTCGTGTGGCGCCTGCGCTCCGGCGACGACGAGGAAGACGACTACGACGACGGCGCGGTCGTCTAGGCCCTGTCCGGGCGCCCCGTCTGTGCCGTTTCTGGCCGTTCAGTTGAATTGACCACTGTCGGTGTAGCGCACTGGTGGGTAACTAGTAACCTTCGGTGATGCGCCAGAGCTCGTTGGTCGTGGTCGCCAACCGTCTCCCGCTCGATGACAACGTCGCTCCCGACGGGGCCTGCGAGTGGCGACGGAGTCCGGGTGGGCTGGCCAGCGCCCTGCACGCCATCCTCGAAAGCACCCCCGCCACCTGGGTGGGCTGGGGCGGCGGGGTCGGTCCGGCGCCCCCTCTCGCCGACATCGGCACGCTGCGGCTGCGCCCGGTCCCGCTGACCGAGGACGAGCTGCGCGGCTACTACGAGGGCTTCGCCAACTCGACGCTCTGGCCGCTCTACCACGACGCCGTCGAGCAACCCGTCTTCGACCGCGGCTGGTGGGAGACCTACCGCACGGTCAACCGCCGGTTCGCCGAGGCCGCCGCCGAGGTGGCCGAGCCGGGCGCGGCCGTCTGGATCCAGGACTACCACCTGCAGCTGGTGCCACAGATGCTCCGCGAGCTGCGCCCGGACGTACTGATCGGCTTCTTCATGCACGTGCCGTTCCCGCCGCCCGAGCTGTTCATGCAGCTCCCCCGCCGGCTCGAGCTGCTGCGCGGCATGCTCGGCGCCGACCTGGTCGGCTTCCAGCGGCCGCAGGCCGCGCACAACGTGGCCCAGCTGGCCGGCAAGCTGCTCGGTGCGAAGGGCGCCGACGACGCGATCCTGTTCGACGGCCGGGTGGTGCGCACCGGCGCGTTCCCGGTGTCGATCGACGTCACCGAGATGGAGGCGCTGAACGCCCGGCCCTACGTGGTCAACCAGGCCCGGCAGCTGCGGCACGATCTCGGGCTGCACAAGAAGGTGCTGCTCAGCGTCGACCGGCTGGACTACACCAAGGGCATCGAGCACCGCCTCACGGCGTACAGCGAGCTGCTGCGCGACGGGCGGGTCAAGGTGCGCGACGTGGTGATGGTGCAGGTCGCGGTGCCGAGCCGGGAACGCGTCGAGAGCTACCGAGGCCTGAAGGACCGGATCGAGAGCGAGGTCGGCCGGATCAACGGGGAGTACGGCCGGGTCGGCCAGCCGGCCATCCACTACCTGAACCAGCCGTTCGACCGGGCCGACCTGGCCGCGCTCTACCAGACCGCCGACGTCATGGTGGTGACCCCGCTGCGCGACGGGATGAACCTGGTGGCCAAGGAATATGTGGCGGCCCGGGCCGACGACACCGGCGCGCTGGTGCTCAGCGAGTTCGCCGGCGCGGCCAACGAGCTGGAGGACGCGTTCCAGGTCAACCCGCACGACGTGGACGGGTTGAAGGAGACGCTGCTGCGGGCGCTGGTCGCCGAACCGGCCGACCTGTCCCGGCGGATGGCCGCGATGCGCGCGCACATCACCGAGAACGACATCCACGCGTGGGCCCGCGCCTACCTCACCGCGCTCGACCACTCCGGCCAGCTGGCCCGCCACCTGCCCCGGCAGCGGGAGGCGCTAGCTCCCCGCGCTTAACTCCTTGGTCAGCCAGTCCAGGATCGCGTCGATCGGCTCCGGCCAGCCGGTGTCGAGCATCAGGGCGTGGGCCATGCCGGGGAACAGCAGCGGGGCGCCGCCGTAGTGGGTGGCGACCCGGTCCAGGGACTTGCGCGGCACGACCCGGTCGTCCGGCGAGCCCACCACCAGCACCGGCGGGCGGCCGACCGGGCGCGGGGTCTCCTTCGGGACGGTCAGCCGGCGCGAGAAGGCCATCCGGGCCAGGTACGCCTCGGCGTCCACGCCGTCGCTGAACAACTGCTTACGGTTCAGGCGGGGACGGCTGCGCAGCGTACCGAAAGGGTTGGCCTTGAGAGCGGCGCCCAGCGTCGCCCATCGGTCCATCACCGGCGCGACCAGCACGGCCGCGCGGGCCGGGTAGCGGCCCAGCGCGCGGGACACGACCAGGGCGCCGGCGCCGTGCCCGATCAGCACCGCCTGCCGGGGCAGCGACGCCGCCGTCTGCACCACGTCGTGCACGTGGGCGCGCAGGCCGCCGTCCGCGCGCGGAGTCAGCGCGTGCGCCGGGAAACCGCGGCCGGCCGCGTGCGCGAGCCAGTGCTCGGCGAACGCCCACGCCCCCAGGCCCGGACCGGGCACGAACAGCAGCGGCGGCTGCCCGTCCTCCCCCTCGACCAGCCGGGACAGCACCTCCCGCTCGACCGGCGGAACGGGCGACGTCCAGTCGTCGAAGCGCAGCAGGTCGGTCATGTGGCCGGCTCCATCTCGTGCAACAGCTCCCCGACCGACTTCAGGTAGGCGATGTGGTCGACCTCGAACCAGTGCCGGCGGGTGTCCACCACCTGGCGGCGCGACCAGCTGCTGACCGGGCGGGCCGACTCCTTCTGCTGCACGGCCGCGGCCCGGACCGGGTCCTCCCGGCGCAGCTGCAGCCAGCGGGCCACCGCCACGCTCTGCCAGTGCGCGAGCGGCAGCAGCCCGGCGTCCGGCTGGAGCAGGCCCACCACGGCGAGCGTCGGGTGCTTGCGGGCGAACGCGTGCAGGTGCAGGTCGGGCCGGCCGTCACCCTCGGTGCCGATCAGCTCGGGGCCGAGGAACTCGAAGCGCGGGGCGTAACCGGTCGCGGTGATCACCAGGTCGGGGTCGATGCCGCGGCCGTCGGCGAGCTCGACCCGGCCCCCGGCGAACCGGGTCACGTCCGGCACCGGTTTGATCCGGCCGTGGCCGAGGTAGTACGGCAGCTGGCTGTTGACGATCGGGTGACTCTCGTACGGCCGGTGGTCGGGCGCCGGGAGGCCGTAACGGGACAGGTCGCCGGTGGTCAGCGCGAGGGTGCGGCGGTAGATCCACTGCCGCATCTTCAGGGGCAGCCGCCACTTGAGCAGGCGGTCGTTCACCTGGTCGGCGGGGCGCCCGGCGATGTACTTGGGGGCGTACCAGTAGCCGCGCCGGGTCGAGTGCCAGACCGTGGTGGCCTGCTGGGCGGCCTCGACCGCGATGTCGCAGCCGGTGTTGCCGCCGCCGATGACGAGCACCTTGCGGTTGCGCAGCTGGGCCGGGTCCTTGTACTGCGCCGAGTGGATGACCTGGCCCTTGAAGTCGCCCGGGATGTCCGGCTTGGCCGGGGACCAGTTGTGCCCGTTCGCCGCGATCACCGCCGCGTAGCGCTGCACCCGCGACGAGCCGCCACCGGTCGACCGGGTGGTGACGTCCCAGCGGCCGTCGCCGACCGGCACCGCCGACACCACCTCGGTGCCGAACCAGATGTGCTCGCCCAGTCCGAAATGCTTCGCGTACCGCTCCAGGTAGGACAGCAGCTGACTGTGGTGCGGGTAGTCGGGCCAGTTGTCCGGCATCGGGAAGTCGGGGAACTCGGTCAGCGGCCGTGACGAGATCAGGTGGGTGTTCGCGTAGACCGGGCTGCGATCGTGCCGCCAGTTCCACGCGCCGCCCACCGACGTCTCGCGCTCATAACAGTCGACCGCGAAACCGTGCTCGCGAAGGTTCTTGATCGTCGCGAGTCCGCTGGCCCCGGCCCCGATGACGCAGACCGCGTCCCGACGGTCGGCGATGTCCGGAGTGTCGTGCACGCGGCGATACTGCCAGATACGTGGGCTAGGAGGAAGGGAGCGAAAGGTCCGCGAGAACCGGAAGATGATCACTGGCCCGGCGGGCCAGGTCGGACTCCACCACCTCGTACCGCTCGATGGTGATGTCCGGGGTGACGAACAGCCCGTCGATGAGCCGTGCGGGAAGCGTCGCGGGGTAGGTGAACGAGCCCGCCGACGAGGAGACCAGGCCGTCCTCGACCGTGCGCCAGGCGCCCCCGCCCGGGCCCTCGTTCAGGTCGGCGGCCGCGATCACCGGGCCCTCGACGCCGTCGAGGGCCTCCTTCCAGAGGGCCGCCTGGGCCGGCCGCTCGGCCGGATCGGTGGCCAGGTGCGAACCGGACACGGTGAACCCGCCGCCGCGCACCGAGCCGCGCAGGAACGCGGCGCCGCGCAGGTGCCGGCCCGGGGTCAGCGGGTACCGCATGCACCAGGTCTCGTGCACCCGGACCCGCATGCTGACCAGCAGCAGGTTGCCCAGCGCCGGCAGCCCGCCGGCCCCGACCACCATGCCGGTGTCGTTGGCCAGCGCCGCGCACTTGTGCCGCCACAGGAACCGGCGCGGCGCCTCCTGCACCACCAGGACGTCCGGGGCCAGGTCGCGGATCAGGGCGATCAGCGCCGCCCGGTCGTCGCGCAACCCGTGCACGTTGTAGCTGAGAACCCGCAGCGGCGGCATGCCTAGGCCCGCCGGGCCAGGTCGGCCGCGCCGACCACTCCCGCCGTGTTGCCCGTCTCCGCGGCCACCACGTCGGCGACCGGGAAGCGGCCGCGCTGCTTGAGCTGGTCCCGGTAGGTGTTCCGGGTCGGCGTCATGAGCAGGTCACCGGCGTCGACCACGCCGCCGCCGACCACCAGGATCTCCGGGTCGAGGCTCTGCGCCAGGTCGGCCATCGCCACCCCGAGCCAGTAGCCGATCTGCGCGAACGCGTCCCGGGCCACCCCGTCACCGGCGTGCGCCGCCTCGGTGATCTGCCGCCCGGTGATCGCCAGCGGGTCGCCGCCGGCCAGCGCGAGCAGCTTCTCGGCCCGCTCCGGCTCCTGCCGGGCGCCGGCCCGGGCGAATCGGACCAGGGCGTTACCGCTCGCGTACTGCTCCAGGCAGCCCAGCCGGCCACAACCGCAGGGGTGACCGTCCGGCACCGACTGGATGTGCCCCAGCTCGCCGGCGATGCCGTTGGCGCCGCGCCACAGCTTGCCGCCGAGCACGATGCCACCGCCGATCCCGGTCCCCACGGTGATCATCACCATCGAGTCGTCGGCGTGCCGGGCCACCCCGAACCGGAACTCGGCCCAGGCCGCGACGTTGGCGTCGTTCTCCAGCACGGTGGGCAGGCCGACCGCCTTGGCGACGTAGTCGCGCAACGGTTCGTCCCGCCAGGCCAGATTGGGCGCGAACAGCACGGTGGAGGCGGCCGCGTCGATCCAGGCGGCGGCCCCGATGCCGATCGCGGTGGCCTGCGGATATTGAGCGGCCAGCTCGGCGGCCACCTCGACGATGGTGTCCCGGGTGCCGGCCGGGTCCTCGGCAGGCGTGTCACGGCGGTTGGACGCCAGCACCGTGCCGTGCTCGTCGACCACCCCACCGGCCACCTTGGTGCCGCCGACGTCGACTCCGATGGTCAGCGTCACGCTGTCTCCTCTGCTACCCGCTTACTGTGCGCCGTCGCCGGGGGCCGCGTCGCCCGCCGCGCCGTCGCGCTCACCGGGCGCCTCGGCGCCCGGAACATCATGATCCACCGTCGCGGGTCGCGCCACGCCGCCAACACCCGCATCAGCGGTGGCCGCGGCCCACACATCAAACCTTTGAGGGGTACGGGCGGACCGCCCCGCCCTGGCATTCGTGTCCCCCGTCTCGGACGTCGGCGTCCCGGACCCCGTCTCGGCCCTGGTCGACCCGGCTGCCTCCGCGCGGGCGTTCGCTTTGGCGGCTTCGGCCAGTGCTGCCGCCTCCGCCACCCGGCGCGCCGCCTCGGCGGCTGCCTCACGGGCGGCCTTGGCCGCCTTGCGCCGGGCCGCGTCGGCCGCCCGGCGGGCGCGCAGGCGCTCAGCTTCTGCCTCGGCCGCGCTCACCGCCGATGCCGCGGCCCACGGGTCGCCCGCGAAGCGCGGATCGTCGCCGGCTACAGCACCGGCGCCCGCCTCCGCGTCGCCACCCGGCGCGGCGCCCTCGTCCGACCCGGCGC
Organism: Paractinoplanes toevensis; assembly: GCF_018332695.1. Lineage (GTDB taxonomy): Bacteria > Actinomycetota > Actinomycetes > Mycobacteriales > Micromonosporaceae > Actinoplanes > Actinoplanes toevensis. The sequence goes on along the minus strand of NZ_BOQN01000083.1, from coordinate 18,677 downwards.
CCTCGTCCGGAGCGGTCTCCGGAGCGGTCCGGCGCGTTGCGAACGACCAGGCGTCGTCGGGGTCCGGCGCAGCCGGGGCCGGGCGGGACGGCGTTGGTTTCGGGCGGTCGCCGGCCAGCGACGACAGCGCGCGCATCATGCTCGCGACGCCGGCCGCCAGGTCACCGGCGCCGACGGCCAGGCGGGCGGCGGTGTCGGGGCTCGGGTCACGCACCGCGGCGATCGCCCGGCAGACCGGGCAGACGCAGCACGCGGCGCTGCCGGTCGACCAGGTGTGCTGCTGGCTCCCCTGCTTCTCGCCGCCGGGCCCCTGGGCGCTCGACCCCTGGGCGCTCGGCTCGTGGCCGCTCGGCTCCGGGCCTCTTGCGAGGCGGCCGACGATCCCGCTGACCGACTCGGCGATCGCGCCCAGTCCGGCGGCGACCGCGTCCCGCGTACCGGAAGAATCGTCCGAAGCTCGCGCCGCGGCACCCAGGCCGCCGCTCGCGGCCATCGCGATCATCGTCGCGACCAGCCGCTCGGCCTCTTCCCGTGCCGACGACGTCATCCCCGAACCTCCCGCTCAGCTCGCCGGCAGGCTCTCGACACGGCGCTTGAGCTGCTTCAACGCTGTGTCCATGATCATCTTTTCGGCCTTGCGACGGAACATGCCGAGCATGCCGATGGAGAGCTCCACCTCGAGTGTGTAGGTGACCGTGGTGGTGTCGTCACCGTTATCGGCGAGGTCGTAGGAACCCTCCTGCGACTTCTGCGTCTTGGACGGCTCGATCAGGTGCCATTCGATGCGGGACAGATCGTCGGCATATGCGTACTCCAGGGTGTAGTCGTCGGCCATCACCCCGGCGTCGATCACCCACCGCACCTGGGCCGCGTAACCGTCTTCGTACTCCTGAAGGACCTCGATCTGCTTCAGCGCGTCGACCCACTCCGGGTAGCGCGGGAAATCGCAGATCACCGCGGCCACGCGGTCGACGGGCGCATGAACCTGGATCGACTGCGTCGAGGTATCCGCCATGCACGGAGGCTACCTCTTCGGTCCGACAATCCCGACGACCGGGCCGAGCCGTTCCGGCCCGGTACGACTACCATCCGTCAGGTGCCGGTGCTAGCCAATGTTTCCGCGCGCGTCCAGCCGCTCGCGGTGGCCGCTCGCATCGTCATGCTCGCGCTGGTCGCGGCATTGACCCTGATCGCCACCCGGGAGCCCGCGCAGCTGCGCTGGATCGCCCTGCTGGTGGTCGCCGCCCTGCCCGCGTTCCTCGCTCCCGACCACCGCGTCTTCGGGCCGCTGGGCCGGTTCGCCGAGGTCGCCGTCACCGGGCTCGCGGCCGGCTCGATCGCCGCGGCCGCCGACGCGACCGGCACTGTGGACGCCGGCTTCGGTGCCGAGGCCGTGTTGCCCTACCTCGCCGTCCCGCTGCTCACCGCGGCCCTGCGCCGCCGCCCGACCGAGGGCGCGGCGCTGCTCGGGGTGGCCGCCGTGGCGCTGGTCGCCGGGGGCACGCTGACCGGCGACGACAGCCCGATCACCCAGCCCGGTTTCCTCGCGGCGGGGGGACAGTGGCTGGTTCTCGGGGCGATCGTGACGTTCGCGGCCGATACAATGCGGCAACTGATGCAACCCGCCGAGCCCACCCCCCAGCCGTACGCTGAGGCCACCCGCCTGCTCACCCAGCTGCGGAGCGTGGCCCGCTCGCTGCCGGGCGCCACTCTGGACCCGGGCGGCATCTCCGAGCACCTGCTCGAGGAGCTGCGCCTGGTCGCCCCGGGTGACCGCGCCGCGGTGCTGTCCACCAGCGGCGGCGGCCGGCTCGTGGTGCTCGCCCAGACCGGCGCCGAGCGGGTCGACTGGGAGACGACGCTCGACGCCGACTCGGCCATCGCCGACGCCTGGGCCACCCAGCAGCCGCAGACCGCCAGCCGCTCGCAGGCCCGCTCGCACCGCCGCGGCGAGGTCTCCTCGCTGGTGGTCCCGCTGGTCGCCGGGGTCCGCACGATCGGCCTGGTGATCCTCGAGGCCGACGTGAGCAGTGCGTACCCGTCGTCGGTCGTCTTCGAGGTCACCGGGGTGACCGAGCCGGCCGCGATCCGGCTCGAGGCCGCCCTGCTCTTCGACGACGTGCGCTCGCTGGCCACCAATGAGGAGCGTCAGCGGCTCGCCCGGGAGATCCACGACGGCGTCGCGCAGGAACTCGTGATGGTCGGCTACGGCATCGACAACGCCCAGGCCACCCTGCCCGAGGGCGCCGAGGAGACCGCCGAGGAACTGCGGTCGCTGCGCAACGAGGTCACCCGGGTCATCACCGAGCTGCGACTGAGCCTGTTCGAGCTGCGTTCCGAGGTGGACCGCAACGGCGGCCTGGCCGCCGCGATCGCGGAGTACGCACGGACTCTGGGCACCTCGGCCGGTCTGCGCGTGCACTTCACCTTCGACGAGTCGACCGCGCGCCTGCCCGCCGCGACCGAGGCGGAGTTGCTGCGGATCGCCCAGGAGGCGATCACCAACGCGCGCAAACACGCGGGAGCCTCTAATCTGTGGGTTACCTGTACGGTGGACCCGCCGTACGCGGAGATCGAGGTCTCCGACGACGGCAAAGGCTTCGCCGACGACCGCCCGGACGGTCGTTACGGTCTGACCATCATGGCCGAGCGGGCGGAACGAATCCGGGGCCGATTGAAAATCACGCCGCGACACCCCAGCGGGACAACCGTGGCCGTAGTGCTCGGATCGTCGGGGAGGCGCGATAGCGTGCGGGATAGCGTTTCCGCTCCAGAAGGGGAGTAACCCGAGCATGTCGACCAGTCCTGCGCCGACCACGCGCACCAAGGTCCTCCTTGTCGACGATCACGACCTGATTCGTAAGGGGCTGCGACACGCATTCGAGCGCGACCGCCAGTTCGAGGTCGTCGGTGAGGCCGCCACGGCCGCCGAGGCGGTGCGCCAGGCCGGCGCCCTGCAGCCGGACGTCGTGATCATGGACCTGCGCCTGCCCGACGGCAGCGGTCTCGAGGCCACCAAGGCCCTGCGAAAGAACAATGCCAACATGGGCATCGTCGTGCTGACGATGTATGCGGGCGACGACCAGCTGTTCGGTGCGCTCGAGGCCGGCGCCAGCGCGTTCGTGCCGAAGACCGCCCCGGCCGACGAGGTCGTGGCCGCGGCCCGGCACGCCGCCTCGGCGCCGAGCGCGTTCACCGCCGCCGACCTCGCCGAGGCCATGAAGCGCCGGCTCGCCCCGTCCGGCCCGCAGCTCTCCCCCCGCGAGGGTCAGGTGCTTCGCCTGCTGGCCGACGGCATGAGCGTGGCCGGCATCGCCAAGCAGCTGTTCGTCTCGGAGTCGACCGCCAAGACGCACATCTCGAAGCTCTACGAGAAGCTCGGCGCGGCCAACCGGGCCCAGGCCCTGATGACCGCGCTGCGACTCGGCCTGCTCGAGGCCCCCGACGCGCCGAAGTTCTAGGCCCGGACCGAAGCCCGCTTGATCAACAAGTAGGCCTCGCAGCCCAGACAGAGTCCGAAGGCCGCGTTCAGGAATGCCGCGAGCAGGCCGAACGCGGCCGCCACCACGCCCAGCGTGGTCAGCCCGGTGAGATAGCCGACCGCGCTCAGGCCCAGAAAGGCAAGACCGACAGTCTGGGCAAACCGGACGGGAGCGACGGGCTCCCGCTCGGTCGGCGGGCCGAGGCGCGGCAGGATCAGGGCACGATAGACGTACGAGTACGGACCCTTGCGTGGATCGAGGGCCGTGATCGCGAAGACGACGGCCTGGGCCAGCGCGAGCCAGCCCGAGCCGGTCGCCAGCACCAGGATGATGACGGCGCTGGTCAATGCCGCGGCGAAGCGCTGCCCGCGGGGGTCGAGTTCCATGTCTCGAAGCCTCGCTGTTTTTCCTGGTGAGCGCGCCGTGAGCCTGATCACTACCTACTCGATAGATTTGGTTACCTTTCGCAGCAGGGCGTTGAGCTGCACCAACTCGTCCGGCGACAGGGCGCTCAGCATCTGCCGGTCACGGGCCATCCCCTCGAAGATGTGCTTGTTCCACTCGGCGCGCCCGGTCGCCGTCGGCCGGACGATCACCCGCCGCCGATCGGCCGGGTCGACCTGGCGGGTGACCAGGCCGGCCGACTCCAGCCGGTCAAGCCGGCTGGTCATCGCGGCCCTGGTCACGTGGGTGGCGTCGGCCAGTTGCGCCGGGGTGGCCTCCATCGGGTGCGGCTGCACCATCAGCGCGTGCAGCGTCTTGTAGTCCTCCATGGTGAAGGCCTCGTTGCCGGCGAACGCGGCGGCGTCGGCCCGACGGGCCCACTTGTGGATGTCGTTCATCCGCACCAGGGCGCCCTCGATCTCGGGCTCGAACCGGGGATCGTCCTTCCAGAACGCCGCCCAGCGGGCGACGTGCAGATCCACGCCGTCTCTCTCATCCGTCACGGATCTCAGTGTAATTCGATTGCTAATAGTTCGACGTCGAACTACTGTCTCGAACGTGTTCACCGACTTCCGCCTGCTCGCCGCGGGCCAGACCCTGTCCTGGATCGGCAACGGCTTCCAGACCGTCGCCCTGGCCGTGGCCGTCGTGTCGACCGGCGGCGGCGCCCGCGACCTCGGCCTCGTGATGGCCTGCTCGGTCACGTTCACGCTGATCAGCTCGCTGTTCGGCGGCGTCTGGGCCGACCGGCTCCAGCCGCAGCGGCTGATGGTCTTCTCCGACCTGATCCGGCTGCTGGCCGCGGCCGCGATGGCCGTCATGTTCGCCGCCGGCGGCTACCACCTTGCCCTGCTGTGCACCCTGGCCGCCGTCTCCTCCGCGGCCGGCAGCTTCTTCAACCCGGCGATGGCCGCCCTGCGCCCGCTGATCATCCCGGCCGACCGCCGGCAGTCGGCGAACGCGACGCTCAGCATGCTGCAGACCGGCAGCTCGGTGGTCGGCCCGGCGCTGGGCGGCCTCACCGTGGCGGCGTTCGGCGCACCCGCCGGCTTCGGGGTCAACGCGGCCAGCTTCCTCGCCTCGATGGCCGCCTGCCTGCTGCTGCGCGTCCGCACCACGCGGGGGCCGAGGACGTCGATGCTCAGCGAGCTGGGCGCCGGCTGGCGCGAGATCAGCAGCCGGGACTGGCTGCTCGGCGGCCTGCTCGGGGCCACGCTCTACCACGTCGCCAACGGTGTGATCCTGGTGCTGGTGCAGGTCGTCGCGATCGAGCGGCTCGGCGGCGCCTCCGCGGCCGGCTTCATCGCCGCGGCCGAGGGCCTCGGCGGCCTGATCGGCGCGGCGGTCGCGCTGCGCTTCAAACCCCGGCGGTTGCTCCGGGCGGGCTGGCTCACGCTCCTGCTGATGCCGCTCTGGGCGCTGGCGTACGTGTGGCCCGCCGAGCTCATCGCGGTGCTGATCGGCGCGGTGATCGGCTGGGCCGGCCTGATCTTCTTCGACGTGGCCTGGGAGACCGCCCTGCAGGACCGGATCCCGCAGTCGTCCCTGGGCCGGGTCGCCTCCTGGGACTACCTGGCCTCCTACCTGGCCATGCCGGTCGGGAACGCGCTGGCCGGCCCACTGTCGGCGCGGTTCGGCACCAGCCCGGTCCTGACCGTCTGCGCCGGCGTGCTGTTCCTGGCCGGCGTCTCCCAGCTGCTGATCCCCGGCGTGCGCGACCTGACCCGCGCGACGCAGGCGACCGCGCCCCCGACCACCCCGCCCGAGCTGGCCGAGGCCACCACCGGCTGACTGACCTCGCCGAGCCCAGAGCCCGGTGTCCGGCGTCAAGCCTCGGGAAGGAGGTCCGCCACGGCGGCGATCAGCTGGGGCTTGCTCGGGACGCCGGTGGCCCGCTTCACCACGTGACCGCCGGCGTCCACGATCAGCAGGGTCGGGGTGCGCCAGATGTTCAACTCGCGCACCTCGGCCAGGTGGCTCTCGGCGTCGACCTCCACGTGCTGGACGCCCGGCAGCAGCGCGGCCACCTCGGTGCTGACCCGCCGCACCGCCCGGCACGGCGCACAGAACGCCGACGAGAACTGCAACAGCGTCACCGGTGCCGGCCCGACCCCGAGCCGGTCGAGCAGACCCTGATCGAGGCTCTCCCCCACCGTGCTCGCGTCCGGCGAGTTCTCCTCGACGACGCCCGGCTCCTCCCGTGCATCCGGGACCACGCCCGGGCGCCCGTCGGCCGTTTTCGAGGCGGCGCCGCCCACCCCTACGCCGCCGTGGAACGCGGCCGCGGCCGCCCCGGAGGCGGCCTTCGCGGCCGTCGCGGCGTTGGCCGACGGCGACTTACGGTCCGGCAACTCGACGACCTCGAGGCCGGCCGCCGCCAGAAGGCCGGCGCGTTTCCGCTTGTCGGCGGCCTCGTCGCGGATCATGCCGTCGGTCCGCCGGCGCCACAGTCCGATCGTCGTGGCGACCACCAGCACGGCGACGATGACGCCGATACCCAGCACGTCCATGGGCCAACTGTGGCACGCCCAGGTTGCGATCGTCGCTGCGATCCCACTCACGCCGACTGATAGGCGCTGGCCTGCAGCGTAAACAGCTGCGCGTAGATACCCTTCGCCGCCATCAGCTCCTCGTGATCACCCTGCTCGACTACCGCGCCGTGGTCGAGCACGTAGATCCGGTCGGCCTCCCGCACACTCGCCATCCGATGCGTGATCAACACGACCGTCCGGCCCGACGCCAGCTCCCGAAGCCGCTGGTAGACGTCGTGCTCGGCCCGGGCGTCGAGATTCGCGGTGGGCTCGTCGCAGATCAGCAGCGGCGCGTCCCGGTAGAAGGCCCGGCTCACCGCCAGCCGCTGCCACTGCCCGCCGGAGAGGTCGGCGCCGTCCGTGAAGTGCCGGGACAGCAGCGTCTCGTACTGCCGGGTCAGCTCCATCACGAACTCGTGGGCGTCGCCGGCCCGGGCCGCCGCGTGCACGAGCGCGGTCTCCACGACCCGGTCGTGACGGCCGATGGTGATGTTGGCGCGGGCCGAGAGCGGCCAGCGGGTCGGTTCCTGCATCACCACGGCGACGCGTTCCCGCACCGTGTCCGGATCGAGGCCGGCCGCGTCCTGACCGTCCCAGGTGACGGTGCCGTGCTGCGGGCGGTACAGGCCGGCGAGCAGTGCGGCCAGGGTCGACTTGCCGGAACCGTTCTCCCCGACCAGGGCGATGATCTCGCCGCGGCGAAGGGTCAGGCTCACCTCGCGGACGGCCGGGCGGTCGGCGTCCGGATAACGGAAGGTGACCCGGTCGAGCTGGATCTCCCGGAAGCCGTCCGGCGCCACACCGCCCGGCGACGGTTCTGCCCGCAGCCGGGACAGCTCGCAGAAGCCCTGGAAGTCGTTGAAATACAAACCCTGCTCGAACACCCGGTTGGCGGTAAAGGCCAGCTCCCGCAGCTTCCCGATACCCATATTGATCGCGTACGCCGCGGCACCGCCCGCGGCGAGTTCCATCCGTCCCGTCCAGAGCAGCCACAGCAGCACCCCGTAGGTGACACCGGTGGCGACCGCGCTCAGCACCGTGCCGACCAGGGTGGTGCGCACCATCCGCCCGGCCACCCGGATCTCCTCGTTGGTGGAGATGGCGAGCAGCCGGCGCACCTCGTCGAGCAGGAACTCCCGCAGCGTGAAGGCCCGCAGTTCGGGCGCCGGCTCCCGCGCGGCGAGCAGCTCGGCCAGCATCCGCTGCCGCCGCCAGACCGCGATGAGCCGCAACACCCGCCGGTGCCCGAGCCGCGCCGACCGGACCGCCGCCCACGCCACCGGCACCACCGACAACACCAGCAACGGCAGCAGCACCGGGTGCAGCACGGCCAACACTCCCGCTGCCGCGGCCAGCCCGATCAGGTTGGTGGCGAGCTCGATGGCCCGGTCGACGAGCTGCTCGGCCGCCGAGATGCCCCGGTCGCGGGCCCGCTCCATGGCGTCCCGCCAGTCCGGATCGTCGAAGGTGGCCAGGTCGACCCGGGTGGTGAGGTTCAACAGCCGCATCTCAGCGGCCTGGTAGACCTTGGGCGACAGCCGGCCGTTGGCCGCCGAGGCGGCCGCGGTGAGCGCGCCCCGCACGGTCAGGGCACCGATCAACAGCAACAGCGAGGGTACGGCGGCCCGCACGCGCTCGGGTGTCGGCCCGGCCTGCAGCAGCCCGTCGAACACCCCGACCACACTGATCAGCCCGACCGCACTGGCCGCCCCCGCCGCGACCTGCAACGCGGCGACCGCGATCGTGGTCCGCCGATCGGCCTGCCAGGCGATCACCCAGGCGTCCCGCAGCAGTTTCGGCAGCCGCCGCAGCATCCGCATAAAGGAGGTGTTGGCCGCCTCTTCCGTGCTGGTCAGCCAATAGGGAAGCTCAAGTTCGCCGTCATCGAGCTCCCGCTCGACATCGGCCCGCGCGGTAGCCCGTCCGGAGTCGGCCGAGCGGCCGGGCTCCCCAGCGCGACCGGGTTCCCCAGCGCCGCCGGGCTCCCCAGCGCCGCCGGGCTCCGCGGGAAGGCTCGCCCCCGCCGGAGGGCTGGTCCCCGCCGGAGGGCTGGTCCCCGCCGGAGGGCTGGTCCCCGCCGGAGGGCTGGTCCCCGCCGGAAGGTTGGTTTCGGCGGGAAGGCTCGCCCTGGCTGAAGGGCTCACCCTGGCTGAAGGGCTCACCCCGGCTGAAGGGCTCACCCCGGCTGAAGGGCTCACCCCGGCTGGAGGGCTGGTCCCAGCGCGAAGGTCGGTTTCGGCGGCGAGGTCGGTTTCGGAGAAGGCGTCCGACATCGGAGGCTCCGTCTCGGGGGTCCCTCAGCGCGAGCTCCGCGTCCGCGCTCGGGCGCGCGCGACGCACGGGCAGCGCGCAACGCCGCGCACCGGAAGCTCCAAACCCCTTCCTACGCCGGGGTCACGCCCCCGTCCATCGGGTTCCGGACGCAGCCGAATTCATTCACGCCGACGAGTGCGACGCCCCGGTCCGACCCAGGCCGCGCCGCAGCCGGGCGGCGGGCCAGCCAGGCGGCGGCCCAGCCAGGCGGCGGGCCAGTCCGCGTCGAGGAGGTGGGTCAGTCCGCGTCGAGGAGGTGGGTCAGCCCGCGTCGAGGAGGTGGGTCAGGCGGGCGGCCTGGGTCTCCCAGCGCCACTCCTGCTCGACCCATGCGCGGCCGGCCTCCCCCATCGCCCGGGCCCGAGCGGGGTCGGACAGGAGGTCGACCAGCCGGGACGTCAGGGTCGGCAGGTCGTGGCCGCCGACCACGTAGCCCGTCTCGCCCTCGCGGACCGCGTCGGGGGCGCCGCCCGAGTCGCCGCCGACCACCGGGAGGCCGGTGGCCGACGCCTCCAGGTAGACGATGCCCAGGCCTTCGACGTCCAGGCCGGCGGCCCGGGTGCGGCAGGGCATGGCGTAGACGTCGCCGGCCGCGTAGTGCTCCGGCAGCTCGGCCCACCGGACCGAACGGGTGAAGATCACGTCGGACTCGACGCCCTGCTCGCGGGCCAGGCGTTCCAGTTTGGGGCGGTAGGGGCCGCCGCTGACCAGTAGTAACGCGGCACCGGGGACCCGGCGGCGGATGGCCGGCAGGGCGCGGATCAGCATGTCCTGACCCTTGCGCGGGACCAGCCGGGAGACGCACACGATCACCGGCCGGCCGGTGAGGCCGTAACGCGCGCGCACCGCCGAGCCGTCGACCCCGGGATGGAACGCCTCGATGTCGACGCCGGGGGCCAGGCGTTCGAGGTGGGTCAGGCCGTGCAGGGCGCGGTCGAGCCGGACTCGCTGATAGTCGCCGAGGTAGGTGATCACGTCGTTGCCCCGGGCGATGCGGCGCAGCAACTGGCGGGCGCCGGGCAGGGCCGCCCAGCCGATCTCGTGGCCGTGGGTGATGGCGACCGCGCGGGTGACACCGGCGTTGCGGCGCAGGCCGTCGGCGAGCAGGCCGAGCGGGGCCGCCGCGCCGAACAGCACCCGGTCGCAGTCGTGCGCGCGGGCCAGCTCGGCGGCCCGCCGTGCCACCGCGGGGGTGGGCAGCAGCACGCCGGTCTGCTCGCGCACCACCTCGAACGGCTGCTCGGCGTCGAATTTCTCGGCGCCCTTCCAGGTCGAGGCGTAGACCACCACCGACCCGGGCGGCTGGCGGACGGCCAGGTTGTGCACGAACTGCTGGATGCCGCCGGGGCGGGGCGGGAAGTCGTTGGTGATCAGCAGGGTGCGGGCCATCAGCGCTCACCCCGGGCGTAGGCGCGGGCCGCGGCCATCCGTTCCACCGTGGACGGGTGCGAGGCGGAGATCAGGTATTCCCAGGTGGGCGGGTCGGGGTCGGACAGGTTGACGGTGCCGAGCCGGCGCTGCATGGCCTCGAATGTGGCCGGGTCGCCGGTCAGCACCAGGGCGTGCTCGTCGGCGCGGGCCTCGATGCGCCGGGACAGAAACGCCTGCGCCGGCCCGGCCAGGAGCCCGGCCACCGAGACGATGGCCAGCATCAGTCCGATGGCTCGCGGTTCGCCGATCGAGTCGACCCCGGCCAGCCGCAGCAGGCCGGCCCAGGAGCCGAGCAGGTAGAGCGCGATCACCGCGACGGCCGTGCCGAGCGCGCCGAGGACGGTGCCGACGAGCACGTCGCCGTCCTTGGCGTGGCCCAGCTCGTGCGCCACCACCGACACCACCTCGTCGGGGGTGGCCTCGGTGATCATGGTGTCATAGACGACGATGCGCCGGGTCGGGCCGAGACCCGACACGTAGGCATTCACGGCTTTTGTACGCCGGGACGCGTCGGCCACCAGAACGTCCCGCACCGGCACCCCGTCGCGATCGGCCAGCTCGATGAGTGACGAGCGGAGCGGGCCGTCGGCCATCGGGGTGAACTTGTTGAACACCGGCTCGACCAGCACCGGCAGCACGAAGGACAGCAGCACGACCAGCCCGGCCGCACCCACCGCCCCGAACGCCCACCACCAGCGCGGCGCGAAGTGGGTGATCGTGTAGAAGCCGAGCAGCGCCACCGCCCCGATCACCGCGCCGACCGCCCACGACTTGAGCAGGTCGACGCTCCAGGCGCCCCAGCCCTGGGTGGAAATGCCGTAGCGGACCACGACGGTGTGCCGCCAGGCCGCGAACGGCAGCGTGACCACCTCGCCGGCCAGCGTGACGAACAGGCCGCCGAGGACGGCGCGGGCCACCCAGTTGCCGCCGAACGGTCGGCCGGCCAGCTCGACCAGCCAGGCGCCGGCCGGGGTCAGCCCGAGCACCAGCGCGACGATCAGGCCGATCCCCATCGCGCCGTAGGAGCCCGGGCGCAGCGCGGAGTGGAACTCGCGGGCCCGGGCGACCTGCTCACCCGGAAGCCGGCCGAGGGCGGCCAGCTGGTCGGCCCGCGGCGCGGGCGGCCGGTGCCACGGGATGCTCACGGCGGCATAGACCGCGAGCAGCACGAGCAGCACGACGAGGGTGCCGGCGGCCCAGGCTCGTGGAGTCATCGCGACAGTCTAAAAGTGATCACGCAACGTTGCGGCGGCGCGGGAGCATCGGCACCACGACCGGTGGCTCCGGCGTCTCCAGCAACTCCACGTCGAAGCCGGCCAACTCGAACGCCTCGATCGCCCGCAGCTCGGCGGGCATCAGGTCGGCAATGCCGTCGGGGGTGTCGATCAGCGCGCTGACCAGGCAACCCCGGCACTCGCCGGACCGACCGGCGCAGCGACCGCAGTCGATGATCATCACTCCTCCTCACCCGGGTGGCTGGACCACCATCGGTGACCGTCACGCTAGGCGAGGGGTATGACAAAAAATTACGACCGGGCGAGCCGCCGCAACAACGAGTCGGCGCCCATCGGGTAGGCACCGTGCCGGCGCACCCCGTCGGCGACCTCACGGTCGGACGAGATGACCACGATCGGGCGCCCGGCCGGTTCGGCCCGGACCAGCTGGCGGATCAGTTCGTCGGCGGTGTCGCCCTTGCGGGAGAACAGCACCCGGACGCCCCGGGGCGCGGGCGGCAGCCCGTGCACCCGCTCGGCGCCGTCGAAGACCACGGTGACCTCGTCGCCGGTCTGCGCCGCGATGCCGCCCAGCCCGGTGATCAGGCGTTTGCGCTGCTGTTCGAGGGACATCTCGGCGAAGCCGCGTTTGGTCACGTTGTACCCGTCGACGACCAGGTGCGCCCGGGGCAGGGCCAGCAGCTGGTCGAGGCGGCCGGGGTCGTCGGTGTCCTGGGCGCGGGCCCGGGACCGCTCGGGCGAGCCGGGCCGCTCGGCCGAGGTGTCGGCCACGAAGTCGGCCGGCATCTTCTCGGACGGGCCCAGGGCCAGCTCGCGGCGCAGGCCGGAGGCGGCCTGCCCGATCGTCTCGATGAGCAGCCAGAGGCGGGCGTCGTCGGCGGCCCGGGCGTCCTTGGCGGCCTGCTTGCCGGTGGCGGCCATCGCCTCCGCCTCGGCCAGGCGCGTCCGCAGACGGCGTACCTCGGCATCGTGATCGGCGGTGATCCGCGACGCGCGGCCCTTCTCCGTCGCCAGCAGGTCGCTCGCGCGCTTCTGCGCGGCCTGCGCCTCGCGCAGGGCGCGGGCGGCCGACCGCGCCTCCTCACGAATCTGGCCCAGTTCCTCGCGGACCCGGGCCAGCTCGTCGCGGAGCTTGTCGGCCTCCACCTTGGCGACGGCCCGATCGTGTTCGGCACGGGCGGCACGGTGCTCGGCGTCACGGATCTGGCTCGCCGTGGCCGCGCTGTCGGCCGCGGCCCGCACCGCGTCGCCGGCCCCCTCGATCAGCTCCCGCCAGCCGTCCGGGCGGACCAGGTAGGCCAGGGCCGCGACCTCGACCGGGTCGGCGGCGGCCGGCGCCACGCCGGAGGCGACCGCGGCGCCCAGGTCACCGGTGTCGGTGACCACCCGGCCACTGATCCGCTGGCGGAAGAGCGGGTCGGCGGTCAGCTGCGCGGCGATCTCCCGGCCACCCAGGCGAGCCCGGCGGTTCGGTGCAAATCGGGCGACCCGGCGCATCGGCACCGGGATCTCCTCCCCTGGCAACCCGGGCAGGGCCGCGGCGGCGAGGGCGATGATCCGCTGCCGGACCGGTTCCGGGAGGCTGGGCTCCGGGAGCTCGACGTCCGCATCCTGGACAGCCGCCTCTTCCGAAGGGCGGTCGCCGGGAAACGGAGGCTCGTACATCTACCCATTCTCACACCGTGGGCAGCAGAAAAGCTTGTCGAAGCAAGTGATCTTTTCCGGGCGCCCGGACGTTTCTGTCGTACCCCCGCTCTAATCTCCCCGCCGTGGCACAACCCGCTTATGTCCAGGGCACTCTGGACACGCTTCTCACCGACCCGGCGGCGCTATCCCTGGTCGACACCACCTTCGTGGTGCTCGACCTGGAGACGACCGGCGGCGCGGCCGACGGCGCCGGCGTCACCGAGATCGGTGCGGTCAAGGTTCGCGGCGGCGAGGAGCTCGGGGTCTTCGCGACCCTGGTCAATCCGGGCGAGCGCATCCCGGCGTTCATCACCGTCCTGACCGGCATCACCGACGCCATGCTGGCCCCGGCCCCGCCGATCGAGACGGTGCTGCCCAGCCTGCTCGAGTTCCTCCGCGGGGCGGTGCTGGTGGCGCACAACGCGCCCTACGACGTCGGCTTCCTCAAGGCGGCCTGCGCCCGGCACGGCTACCCGTGGCCCAATCCGAAGGTGCTCGACACGGCCGCCGTGGCCCGCCGCGCCCTGACCCGCGACGAGGTGCCCAACCGCAAGCTGTCCACGCTCGCCCAGTTCTTCCGCTCGGCGGTCCAGCCCAACCACCGCGCCCTCGACGACGCCCGGGCCACCGTCGACGTGCTGCACGGCCTGATCGAGCGGCTGGGCAGCTTCAAGGTGCACACCCTCGGCGACGCCATCGAGTTCGCCAAGGCGGTCACCCCCACCCAGCGCCGCCAGCGGCACCTGGCCGACGGGCTGCCGCACGCCCCCGGGGTCTACGTGTTCCGGGCCGCCGACGACCGCCCGCTCTACGTCGGCACCTCGAAAGACATCGCCACCCGGGTGCGCAGCTATTTCACCGCCAGCGAGAAACGGGCCCGCATCTCCGAGATGCTCGGCGCCGCCAGCCGGGTCGAGGCGGTCGAGTGCGCCCACTCGCTCGAGGCCGAGGTGCGCGAGCTGCGGATGATCGCGGCCCACTCGCCGCCGTACAACCGCCGCTCGAAATATCCGGAACGGGTGGTCTGGCTCAAACTGACCACCGAGGCCTGGCCCCGGCTGTCGGTGGTCCGCAAGCTGACCGACGACGGCGCGGCCTACCTGGGCCCGTTCTCCTCCCGGCGCACGGCCGAGCTGGCCGCCGCGGGTGTCTACGACGCGCTGCCGCTGCGGCAGTGCGGCCACACCCTGAGCGTGCGCACCCCGATGCCGGCCTGCGCGCTGGCCGAGCTGGGCCGCTGCCCGGCGCCGTGCGAGCACCGGATCACCCCCGAGCTCTACGCCGCGACCGCCGCGCTGCCGTTCCGCACCGCGATCCACGGCGACCCCGAGATCGTCGTGGCGGCGCTGATGGGCCGGATCGAGGCGATGAGCGAGAGCCGGCGCTACGAGGAGGCCGCGGTCCTGCGCTCCCGGCTGATCGCCCTGCTCCGGGCCACCGTCCGGATGCAGCGGCTGACCGCGCTCACCCGGCTGACCGAGATCGTCGCCGCCCGCCGGGACGGCGTCGGCGGCTGGGAGATCGTCGTGGTCCGGCACGGCCGGCTCGCCGCGGCCGCCACCTCGCCGCCCCGGGAGCATCCCCGGCCGACCCTCGACGCGGTCCGGATGACCGCCGAGACGGTCCTACCCGGACCGGGTCCGGTGCCCGCCGCGTCCGCCGAGGAGACCGAGCGGATCCTGGCCTGGTTGGAGAAGCCCGACACCCGCTTGGTGGAAACGTCCGGCGACTGGGTGTCACCGGTTCGTGGCGCCGCGCGCTTCACTCACCTGCTCAACCGGGCAGAAGCCGCAGCATCGGGCAAAGACTCGGCCGTTCGCTCATCGGTAACTGACCGTTCGGATGACGCTCGCTCGCTTAGGCTGTAAGGCAAGTGGAATCACCCGGCGCGGTTAGGGTGGCTTCACGGCGATTTGCCAGGCGGATCGCCCCGGGGCACGAGAGGTGCCGGGCGACCGAGCGGTGAGGGGGTGTCCAGTGGACGTCGACGCCGGCCACGGCGCCGCCCTTGGACGCGCCCTCCCCACGCAAGCGCCCGCCTCGAAGGACATTCCCCTCGGCAAGCGGCTCCGGTCGTTCCTGAGCTTCCCGGGCGGCGATGACGACCCGGTCGCCAAGCTCACCAAGACCCACCGCGGCATCCATCCCTCCGCCGACGCGGGTGTCCTGCGCCGCAGCTACGCCATCGCGGAAAACATGCACCGCGGTCAGATGCGCAAGTCCGGCGATCCGTACATCACGCATCCGCTCGCCGTCGCGCAGATCTGCGCCGAGCTCGGCATGGACACGACGACCCTGGTCGCGGCCCTGCTGCACGACACGGTGGAGGACACCAGCTACACCCTCGAGGCGCTGCACAGCGACTTCGGCCCCGAGGTGACCCACCTGGTCGACGGTGTGACCAAGTTCGACAAGGCGTTCTACGGCAAGGCGGCCGAGGCCGAGACCATCCGCAAGATGATCGTCGCGGCCGGCAAGGACGTCCGGGTCCTGGTCATCAAGCTGGCCGACCGGCTGCACAACATGCGCACCCTGGACGCCCGGTCCCCGGCGAGCCGGGCTCGGATCGCCACCGCCACCCTCGACGTGCTGGTCCCCCTCTGCGACCGCCTCGGCATCCAGGCCCTCAAGCGCGACCTCGACGACGTGGTGCTCTACCACCTCGAGCCGGATTCCTACGCGCGCATCGACGACCACGTGCAAAACCGTCCCGGCTGGCAGGAATACCTCGCCGAGGTCAGCGCCAAGGCCCGCTCGGCCCTGCGCCGCCAGCGGGTGACGGCCGAGGTCACGGTGCGGCCCCGGCACTACTACTCGATCTGGAAGGACACGGTCGCGGGCGGCCACGCCGTCCCGTTCGATCTGCCCCGCATCGCGGTGATCGTCGACGGCCCACCCACCGACTGTTACGCGGCGCTCGGCGCGATCCACGGCCAGTGGCGCCCGGTGGCCGGCCGCTTCAAGGACTTCATCGCCTCGCCGAAGAACAACCTCTACCGGTCCCTGCACACCACCGTGACCGGCCCCGACGGCCGGCTGGTCGAGGTGCTGATCCGCACCGAGCAGATGCACCGCTTCTCCGAGTTCGGGGTGGCGACGACATATCGCTATCCGAAGAGCACCGAGACCGCCGACCCGTCCGGCGCCGACCAGCTGTCCTGGCTGAAGCGGGTGCTCGACTGGCAGCAGGACACCACCGACGCCGCCCAGTTCCTCGCCTCGCTGCGCTGCGACCTGGCCGAGGCCCAGATCACCGTTTTCGCCCACGGGCAGGCGTTCGAGCTGCCCAGCGGCTCGACCCCGGTCGACCTGGCCTACGAGTTGAGTCCCGACACCGGCGACCAGTGCCTGGCCGCGACGATCAACGGCCGGCTCGCCCCGCTCAGCTCGCCGCTGCGCGACGGCGACGTGGTCGAGATCTTCTCGGAGGCCGATGACCACGTCGAGGTCGAGCCCGACGCTCCGCGCGGGCCGCGCCGGGAGTGGCTCGGCTTCGTCAAGTCCAGCCAGGCCCAGATGCAGATCAACCGTTACTTCGACGAGAAGAACGAGCCCGGCATGAGCATCGCCGACAAGGTGAAGCTGGGCCGGGCGACGATCGGGCTGACCCTGCGCAAGCACGACCGCGGCCTGGCCAGCGAGGTGCCGCTGCGCCGGCTGGCCGAGGAACTGGGCTACCCCGACCTGGAAACGATGCTGGTCGCGGTGTGCGAGCGCAACCTCGAACCGGACGCGGTCGTGGAGCAGCTGATCGCCCTGGTCGACCACCCCGACTGAGCTCACAGCGGGGCACCGCTAGCCTTGCCTACGTGAGTTTCCCTCGGCGAGTGCGCGGCTTGGCGTACACAACGTTCTATCGCTTGCCGGGGTCGATGCGCCGCCGGGTGGCCCGCATGGTCGCGCCGAAGTTCCTGGTGGGCGCGGTGACCATCCTGCACGACTCGGAGGCGACCGGGGCGGCCCGGCTCCTGCTGCTGCGCCAGCCCTCGCATCACGGCTGGGGTCTGCCGGCCGGCCTGCTGAAGAAAAACGAGCATCCGCACGTGGGCGCGGCCCGCGAGCTGTTCGAGGAGACCGGCGTCCGGGTCGACCCCGACGACCTGACCGCCGGCAATCCGAACGCGATCGTCCACGTCGTCGGCGTGGTCGACACGATCTTCTTCGCCGAGGTCCCGGCGTCCGAGACGACCCTGGTGGTCGACGGCGCCGAGGTGCTGGAGGCGGCCTGGTTCCCGGTCGACGACCTCCCCCACCTGACCATCAACACCGCCCTGCTGCTCGGCCGGTTCGGGATCGGCCCGCGAGCATGATCTGCGGCGTCATCCTCGCGGCCGGCGAGGGGCAGCGCCTGCGCCCGCTGACCGAACTGATACCCAAGGCCCTCTGCCCGGTGGGCAACGTCCCGCTGCTCGACCGGGCCCTGGCCCGGCTGGCCGGCCTGGGCCTGACCGAGGTCGCGGTCAACGCCGCCTACCTGAGCGACCAGATCGTCCGGCACGTCGGCGACCGGGCCCACCTCTCGGTGGAACCGGACGGCCCGCTCGGCACCTCGGGCGGCGTCGAACGCCTCAAGCCCTGGATCGACGGCCGCGGCGTGCTGGTCGGCAACGCCGACGCCTATCTCGCCGACCCGGCCCGGGAGCCCGGCAAGGACATCGCCGCGCTGCTCGAGCGGTGGTCCGGCGACACCGTCCGGATGCTGACCAAGCCGTGCCGCGACGGCGAGGCCGGCGGTTTCTCCGGCCGCCGCTTCGCCGGTTTCTCGCTGATCCCGTGGCGTTACGTCCGTGGTCTGCCGGCCGGCGACGGCAGCCTGGTCCGCACGGTCTGGCGCCCGGCGGAACGGGCCGGCGAGCTGGAGCTGATCCCCTACGAGGGCCTCTACATCGACACCGGCACTCCGGCCGACTACCTGAGAGCCAATCTGCACGCCGCGAACGGCGGCAGTCTCATCGACCCCTCGGCACGCATCGACGGAGCCGTCCACGAGTCCGTGATCGGGCCGCGGGCCCATGTGCGCGGCCGGGTCGCCCGCAGCGTCGTCCTCGCGGGCGCCGAGGTGGCCGGGACGGAGTCGCTGACCGACGTGATCCGCGGGCCCGGCGGTCTGACGATGCCGGGCCGATAGCATGGTCACCAGCCCGTCCCGCTCTCATCGCCGAGGAGCCCCCAGGTGAACACCGCGATCGTGCACATCGACTGCGCCACCGACTCGATCCCCGAGGTCGCCGAGGCGCTCGCGGCCCTCGACGGCGTCAGCGAGGTCTACTCGGTGGCCGGCAACGTCGACCTGATCGCGATCGTCCGGGTCCCGAAATTCGACGACATCGCCGAGGTCATCGCCGGCAAGATCTCCAAGACCGCCGGTGTCCTCAACACCGAGTCGCACATCGCGTTCCGCGCCTACTCCAAGCACGACCTCGAGGACGCCTTCGCCATCGGCCTCCCCGACGCCGACTGAAAAACCTTTATGAGTACGCGTCGGCGAACGGTCCCGCCCACTCAGTCCCGCGCCGTCGTGCGCACGCTCCGCGCGCCCGCGCCGGGCGGGCCCG
>NZ_BOQN01000082.1 GCF_018332695.1 Paractinoplanes toevensis | reverse complement strand
CACCGGCCTGGACCCGGTCACGGCCGAGCGCGAGCAGTGGGACGACGGGAACAACACCCTGGCCATCGCGCCACGGCTGTGCGTGGCCTACGAGCGCAACATCGAGACCAACGCCCAGCTCGAGCGGGCCGGCATCGAGGTGGTCCGGATCAGCGGCTCGGAGCTGGGCAGCGGCCGCGGCGGCCCACGCTGCATGAGCTGCCCGATCGAGCGGGAGCCGCTGGTCAACTGACCAGCGGCTCCGGAAACATCAACTTCCGATATCGGGTAACTGCCGCACTGGCCGTCGTCCGCTGATTGTTTATCGCGCTTTGTCGGCCGGCTCCGGCTCGACCCGATCGATGACCGGAGACCGCGAGACGGCAGCGCTTCGCCTCATGGCCGGCGGCCATCGAGGCTTCGACCAAAGACCGAACTGCCTGGTCTTCGCCAATGCCTCGATGATCGCGGGCCGGTCCTCAGGTGCGGCGCCGTGAAGCGCCATGCGGGCGATGGCGACGTTCTGAATGGGTCGGAACACCGCAGCGACTACAGCCGCGAGGGCAGCCCCTTCGATGAGCATTTGACTCAAGCCCGCTGGGTGCGTGTGTCGTCCGGCTGCCGCAACCCAATCCGGAAAGTCACCACTACGTGATAATTAGGTGACTGATTGTGCACGCGGAGTGTTCTTGTTACGGTCAAGGCAATGCCTCCTTGGGCTACCCGGCTCGCGTGAGGGATTGAGAAACGGCATCCGTGGACAAGACGGGTGCCGTTTCGTTGTGCGGCTGCGGCGAGCAGGAGGCGCAGACGTCACTGCTACCTCCGGCAAAAGGTCTCTCCGGGCACTCTTTTCACTACCGTACGTGCACGATCCGGTACGGAGGCAAGGCATCTGGGCAAAAGAGAGGCGAGTGAGTGGGGAGGAATGCCGCATTCACTCACTAATTTTCTTACGGATAGTGCATCCCCGGGGGGTTGTCTCCCCCTTGGGGTCCTGGAACACGAAGTTAGCCTGACCTGAGCTGGCGTGCACCGATGTCCCGGGATCTAGTCAGAACGTCATCAGATGAATGCGAAAAGTAGCGGGGGTGGGCGACCGTTAAGTCGATCCGTTGCGCACGGCCGCTACCGATGGTCAGCTGACGATGACTTCGGAAACTAATAGTTCCGGCACTTCAACCAAGTCCGACTTATCGGGAAAATCAAAGACCGCGATCTCCAGCTGTACGGGGTACGAAGGCGCCTGGTCGACGCGCTTGACCACCTCGCCGTCGACGGTGAACTCCAGCGAGTTTGGGCGCCATTTGACCCCGTACACGTGGAAAGCGGAAACGTCGATCGGAAGATCGACCACCGACCAGTCCTCGGTCAGAGCGGGATCGCGGAAGCGGTGCAGTCCCATGCCGATGCCCTGCGGCCGGCTGCCGAAGACCTCCATCACGCAGATCTCGCCCGAGTGCGAAGGCTCGTCCTCGATGCCGGAGAGCCAGAACGCCACCATCGAGCGCGGCGAGATCACGCCGCGCATCCGGATCGAGATGTCGCCGTAGAGCGGCGTGCAGCCCCAGAACTCCGGCTGCTCCTCGCGCACCTGCTGATTGTCGAGGAACGGCTGGCCGCCGATCGTGCTGCCGACCGGGCCGGAGAAGTTCGCGCTCTGGATGCCCGACACGCGCAGCGGCGTCGGGTGCACGCCCTCGGCCCACAACGGCTGGTCCGCGGGAATGCTCAGGCGCAGCGAGCCGCCGCCGACCGTGTAGGTGGCGGCGGACTGCGCGCGTGAACTCCAATGTGGCAGGTACCAGGGCACCCACACGGAGCGGTCCAGCTCGTCGGTGTCGAACCGGTAGATCATCGCAAGGTGAGCTGGCGGCCGATCAGGCCCTGCTTGGCGCGGCGGGCGTCGGCGTCCAGCGGGCCGGTCTCGGCCAGGATGTCGGCGTACCGCTTGGCGAAGTCGGCCAGCGGGGCCTCCCAGTCGGCGGCCTCCGGCTCGCCGGGGATGTCCCAGACCGGCACCAGCAGACCGTGCGCCCGGAACATACCGGCGAACTTGGTCTTCTCGCCGAGCAGCAGGTCACCCGACGCGGACAGCCGGGCCAGCGCGTCCAGCGCCTGGTCCTCCGGCTCGGGCAGCACCCAGCGGACGTGCCCCTTGTCCGGTGCCACCCGGCACCAGTACGCGGCCCGGCCGGCCGCCAGCCGCACGGTCGGGTAGATCGACGCGTTGGCCCGTTCGAGGGACGCCTTTACGTTCGGGTCCTCGGCCTGGTCGGCGTCCAGCCAGTACTCGAAACCGTCGTGCATGGTGATCTCGAGCGGGCCGTCGGCCAGGATGTCCTGCAGGCGCGGGCCCTCACCGGGCAGGGCCGGCACCGACACCGTGCCGCCGGGCTCGGTGCGCAGGGCGGCCAGGATCGCCACCGTCAGGTCCCGGGAGACGTCGCCGGACTGCACGTGCCGCTGGAGGCCGATGAACACCCGGCCGTCGGTGCGGGTCATCGCGGGCCAGGCCATCGGCAGCACGGTCGACAGCGTGACCTGGCGGTCGCCGTACTCCTCGATGATCTCGGGTTTGAGGGTCAGCGGAGCGGAGGCGGCCGGGACCAGCTCACGCAGGGCGATCCACTCCGGCTCGTCCGCGAGGCCCTCGAACGGGCGGGCGACGAAGATGTCGCGGACCTTCTCGCGCTTCGGGGCGGTTTGGCGTTGGTTGCGACGCTTGCTCACGGCGAGACAGCCTAGGCGTTACGCCCGCAAAGAGAAATTCAGGCGCGCGGCAGGCGGACCTCGGCGGTGGTGCCGCCGCCCTCGCGCGGGCGCAGCGAAACCCAGCCCTGCTGCCGCTCCACCAGTCGTCGCACCAGGTAGAGGCCCAGGCCGGCGCCGGGGTGACGGCGTCGCTCGCCGCCCTCGGCCTGCCAGTAGCGCTCGAAGGCCCGCTCGACGTGCTCGGGGCGGATGCCGATGCCCCGGTCGGCGATCCGGAAGCGCAGGGTTTCCCCGTCGGCGGCCGCGCACAGCTCGATCGCGGTGTCCGGCGCCGAGTTCTTCTCGGCGTTGGTGGCCAGCTCGGTGAGGATGGTGGCGATCGAGTCGCGATCGCCGTACGCCTTGGGCAGTTCGGCCGGCAGATTGCCGAGCTTGATCCGGCG
Source organism: Paractinoplanes toevensis (assembly GCF_018332695.1). Classification (GTDB taxonomy): domain Bacteria; phylum Actinomycetota; class Actinomycetes; order Mycobacteriales; family Micromonosporaceae; genus Actinoplanes; species Actinoplanes toevensis. Next base: position 25,699 of record NZ_BOQN01000082.1, on the reverse strand, counting down.
GCGCAGGTCGGCGGGAAGTTCGTCGACGGCGCCGCGCAGCGTCTCGGGCAGATCGAACGGCCCGGCCGGGGCACCGCCGATCTCGCCGTCCTCGCTGGTAGCCGACAGCAGCCGGTCGACCAGCCGGGCCAGCTCCCCGGCCCGGGTGCCGATGACCCGGACGGCCTCATGGCGGCCAGCCTCGCCGAGGGTGTCCCAGTGGTTGGTGAGGGTGTCCGCGTAGCCCTTGATGACCGTCACCGGGGTGCGCAGCTCATGGCTGGTCACGGCGACCCACAGGTCGCGATTTTCCTGGCGGCGGGCCTGGTCGACGTCGGCCGCCAGCTCCCGCTGGGCGGCGTAGAGCCGGCCGAGGAGGGCGGCCAGCAGCTCGATGACCCCGAGATGCGCCGGTCCGGGTTTTTCGTCCTGCTCGCCGAAGTAGACGTGCAGCGAGCCGACGGCCGTGTCGCCGGCCTGGCAGCGGACGCCGAGCACCCGGCTCGGATCGCCGAAGACGTGGTTGAGTGCGTCGACCGAGGTGGGCGCGACGCGCCGGCCGACGGCCGGGACACAGGTGCCGCTGGCGGCGACCACGCGGCCGTGGCCGGGCGAATATTCCACGAAGCCGGCGCCGAGGCCGCCCAGCACCTCTTCGGCGAGACGGACGATGCGCTGCACGACGGGCAGGCCCGTCTCGCCGGCGTTGAGCCGATCGAGGACCGCGATCTGACCCCGGGTCAGCGCGGTGTAGTCGGGACGGTCCGGCATGTCTGCGAGTCTGCCTCGCTTCCTTCGTTTTCGGCAGATGGAGAGACGCGGATCTTGTTCGGATTCACCGTACCGTGGTGGACGTCACACCTGCGCCAGCCGATCCAGCACGAACTTCGGCCGGTCGCTGATCACGCCGTCGACCTCGTGTTTCAGCACCACTTCGAGCTCGTCGGGTTCGTTGACGGTCCACACGTACACCCGATGGCCGGCCTGCTTCAGCGCCGGCACCAGACCGGGTCTCGCGCGCACCAGGCCGATGCCCGGCCCGGCGATCCGCGCGCCGAACGGCAGCCGTCCGCGGCCCACCCCGGGCGGCAGGATCTCCAGCAGGTAGACCGTGGGGAGGGCCGGCGCCAGTGACCGGATGCGGCGCAGCGCCAGGGCCGCGAACGACATCACCGTGACATGGACCGGGTTGTCCGGGTGGTTGTCGGCGAGGCCGTGCCGGCGCAGCTGGGCGACCAGCCGGCGCTCCACCTCGGCGCCGTAGCGGGACGGATGCTTCGTCTCGATGAGCAGCCGCACCGGCCGGCCGCTGTCGCGTATCGCCGTCAGCAGGCGGTCGAGGGTGAGCAGCCGGCTGAGGTCGGGCAGATCGTCGTTCTCCGGGTAGGCGGGGTGCCAGGAGCCGAAGTTCAGCGGTTCGAGCTCGGCCAGGGTCTTGGCACTGACCAGGCCACGGCCGTTGCTGGTGCGCTTGAGGTTGCGGTCGTGCACGCAGACCAGGTGCCCGTCGCGGGTGAGCCGGACGTCGCACTCCAGCCCGTCCGCGCCATCCTCGATGGCGCGCATATATGCCCCGAGTGTGTGCTCGGGCAGAGCATCCGCGCCCCCTCGGTGCGCGAAGACGAACGGTCTGGTCATAGAACTCGGGCCGGTTGCCCGTTCTCGTTGACCACCTCGCGGCCGGTCGCGGCCCAGGACTGCATGCCGCCGTCGAGGTTGCGAACGTTGTCCCACCCGTTGTTCATCAGGTATGAGACGACCTGGCCGGAGCGCCCGCCGGAGCGGCACACCACGACGACCTCGACATCGGTGGGCACCTCGGCCATCCGGGGCGGGATCTCCATCATCGGCAGGTGGTGAGCGCCGGGGGCGTGGCCGGCCTCCCACTCATCGGGCTCACGCACGTCGAGCAGGTAGGCGTCGGCCGACACCTCGGGAGCGGTCACGCTGGGTACTTGTGGTCCGAACACGCTTTTCAGCTTAAGGGTTCGATTACTTGGCCGGGTTAGCCGCCATCCAGTCACTCATCTTGTCGGCCGCCACCGCCTTGTAGAGGGCGAGCGCCTTCTCCCGATCGGAGACCACGACCGACTGGCCGGAGATGGTCTCGCTGCCCTTGTTCGGGCTGGTGATGAAGGTGAGGTTGCTGCCGCGGATGTCGCGGAACTGGACGGCCGCGTCGGTGAGCGAGAAGTCGTTGTCGACCGTCACGGCCGCGGTGACCGCCTTGAGGAAGTCGTTGAGCTTGCCCGGGTTGGTGATCGTGCCGCTGGTCGTCGCCTTCTCCATCAGGGCCTTGAGGAACTCCTGCTGGTGGCGCTGGCGGTCGAAGTCACCGCGGGGGAACTGGTAGCGCTGACGCACCCAGTCGAGGGCCTGCTCGCCGTTCATGTGCATCATGCCCTTGGTGAACACCCGGTGCGGCTTGTGGATCGACGTGATCGTCTTGTCCACCTTCAGGTCGACGCCGCCGAGCGCGTCGGTGACCTCCTTGAAGCCGCCGAAGTCGATCGCCATGACGTGATCGATCTTCACGTCGGTGAGGCACTCGACGGTGTGCACCGCGCGGGGCAGGCCGCCGAACGCGAACGAAGCGTTGATCTTGGCGCGGCTCCCGTCGCTGCAGGCGGCGCTGTTGCTCTTGGGCACGACCACCCACAGGTCCCGGGGGATCGAGACGAGCTGGGCCGACTTGTGGTCGGCCGGGACGTGCATGAGGATCAGCGTGTCGGCGCGCCAGGCGTTCGCCGAGTCCTCCTTGGCGTCCGGGTCCCGCGAGTCGCTGCCGACCAGCAGGATGTTCTGCGCGCCGTCGACGGCCTTGCCCGGCCGGTCCCCGGTGATCCCGGAGAAGGCGTCGGTGCGCTTCAGGTCGCCGTCGAGGTTGGCGGCGTAGCCGTACAGCGAGATGCCGACGATCGTCGCGATGATCAGAACGGCCAGGCCGGCCAGCAGGGCGATGCGGCCCCAGCGGGGCCGAAGCTTCTTCTTGCCGCTGTACGGATTGCCGCGCGGCGGATCTTGATACGGACCACCGGGGTACTCCCTCGGTCCCGGTTGCGGAACGGCGGCTCTTCCGGTGGTCTGCGACATGAAACCAGGTTACGTACCGGGGGCTCTTCTGCCGGTTGATCGACACTCCAACGGCACAAAGGGGGGAGTCACAGAGTGACTCCCCCCTGCCGCATCAGTGAGCGCCGTGCCCCGTCAGGGACCGGACCTCGAGTTCGGCGTACTTGTCGGAGTCGTCCTCCTTCGAGATCACCGTGCCGATCCAGCCGCACAGGAACCCGATCGGGATCGAGATGATGCCCGGGTTGTTCAGCGGGAACCAGTGCCAGTCCTCGTTCGGGAACATGGCCGTCGCCGCGCCGGAGACCACCGGCGAGAAGAAGACCAGCACCACGGCGCTGATCAGGCCGCCGTAGATCGCCCACAGCGCCCCGGACGTGTTGAACTTCTTCCAGAACAGGCTGTAGAGGATCGCCGGCAGGTTGCCGGACGCCGCCACCGCGAACGCCAGCGCCACCAGGAACGCCACGTTCAGGCTCTGCGCGAAGATCGACAGCACGATCGCGACCGCGCCGATGACCAGGGCGGAGAGCCGGGCGACCCGGACCTCGTCCCGCTCGGAAGCGGCACCCCGCTTGATCACGCTGGCGTAGAAGTCGTGCGCCACGCTCGACGACGACGCCAGCGTCAGACCGGCCACCACGGCGAGGATCGTGGCGAACGCGACCGCCGCGATGATCGCCAGCAGGATCGAGCCGCCGGTGTTGCCACCCAGGTAGTCGATGCCGAGCGCCTGGGCCAGCTGCGGCGCGGCGGTGTTGCCGGCCTTGTCCTGCGCGGTGATCGCCTTGCCGCCCACCAGAGCCGCCGCGCCGAAGCCGAGGGCCAAGGTGAACAGGTAGAAGGTGCCGATGATGCCGATCGCCCAGAGCACGCTCTTACGCGCGATCCGGCTGGTCGGCACCGTGTAGAAGCGGGTCAGGATGTGCGGCAGACCGGCCGTGCCGAGCACCAGCGCGATGCCCAGCGAGATCAGGTCCATCTTGCTGTAGAAGGTCTTCGCCGCGTCGCCCGCCGTCTCCACGCCGTATCTCAGGCCTGGTTCGAGGAAGGCGGATCCCTTGCCGGACTGCTCCGCCGCGTCACCGAGCAGCGCGGACAGGTTGAACTTGTAGTGCGCCAGCACCAGCAGGACCATCACGAAGGCGCCGATCATCAGCATGAACGCCTTGACGATCTGCACGTACGTGGTGCCCTTCATGCCGCCGACCACCACGTAGACGATCATCAGGGCGCCGACCAGGATGATCGTGGCGACCTTGGCGGTGTCCGCGTCCATGCCCAGGAACGTCTGCCCGGGCTTGATCCCGAGCAGCAGCGAGACCAGCGCACCCGCGCCGACCATCTGGGCGATCAGGTAGAAGATCGAGACCACGATGGTGGACACGCTGGCCGCGGTCCGTACCGGTCGCTGGCGCATCCGGAAGGCCAGCACGTCGGCCATCGTGTAGCGGCCCGAGTTCCGCAGGAACTCGGCGACCAGCAGCAGAGCCACCAGCCAGGCCACCAGGAAGCCGATCGAGTAGAGGAAGCCGTCGTAGCCGTACAGCGCGATCAGGCCGGCGATGCCCAGGAAGGACGCCGCCGACATGTAGTCGCCGCCGATCGCCATGCCGTTCTGGAAGCCGGTGAACTGCCGGCCGCCGGCGTAGAAGTCGGTGGCGGTCTTCGTCTGCCGGCTGGCCCAGATGGTGATCGCCAGGGTGATCGCCACGAAGCACAGGAACAGCGTGATGGTGAGTCCGCGGGAGCCGGAGGTGGTGGCCTCGGCGGCGAGGGTGTGGCTCTGCATCACTCGGCGCTCCCGGTGCCGGACTCGGCGTCTTCGCGGGCCAACCTGGCCTTGATCTCATCGGCGATCGGGTCGAGCTCGCGGTTCGCGTAGCGCGAGTAGTACCAGGCGATCAGGAACGTCGAAACGAACTGCAAGAGGCCGAAGACCAGGGCAACGTTGATGTTGCCGACGATCTTCGCGCCCATGAAACCGCGGGCGTATGCGGAGAGCAGGACGTAGAGCAGGTACCAGAGGAAGAACGCGACGGTCATCGGGAAGATGAAGTTGCGCAGCTTGCGGCGCAGACGCTGAAATTCCTCGGACTGCTGAACGGCCCGATATCTCTCGGTGGAGGACGAGGCGGGTACTTCTGTCGTCACCGGGATTCACCACCTTCGTGGGGGCGGACTTTTCCGGGAACGTACGAAGACCTGCGGCATCACGGCAGAGCCCGGTCGGACCCTGCGCCGAGTGGTGGTCTGACTGCGCCGAGTGGGTGCTCAGCCCAGCTCGCGGTATCGACCGCGGTAGTGGATCAGCGGCGCGGCCGCCGCATCGGTGGAGATCGTTTCGATCACGCCCTCGACCAGCAGTGCCCACCCGCAGGGCCGGCTGCCGACCAGGCGGCACCCCGCCCACAGCCCGTCCCGCACCGGCCCGTAGGCGGTCTGTTGCCAGGCCCCCTCGACGAAGAGCCCACCCGGCGACGGCATCAGCCCGGCAAATCGGTCGGCCAACTGCCGCTCACCCGGCCCGAGCGGCGCCACCGCAAACATTTCGGACGTTTCGATCGCGTCCCAGAGATCACTCTCCGAGTCGATGAGGCCCAGAACCCGTCCCGGCTCACCGTCCGCGACGAGCATCGACGACACGGTGAGCCCGGCCGGCCCCGGCGCCGTCCAGAGCGTGACCGGCGAGGCCAGCCGCCCGCGCAGCCGCCGAACCGGCGACTTCTCCTCCTCCGGCGTGGCGAAGGGATCGCTCATATGAATCCGGCCGCCCGGCACGTCACTGGTCACCAGATCATTGTGCGTCTGCCACTTTCGGTTACAACTTTTTACACTGTTTGTGTAACCTGATCCCCTCCATGCACACATACGTACAGGCCCATATGGGGAGTCACACGGATGGCTGAGGCGTTGCCGCAGCCCGGCGACGTCCTGTATGTAGGCGGTGCCGCCAGCGTCCAGTTCCAGGGCGAGCGCTCCCTGACCTTCCGCGTGATCCGCGTCGACCCCCGCATCACCTACGACGGCTGGCTGTGGATCGACGGCTACGTCTTGGGCCCGGCCGGCGACGCGACCGAGCGAAGAGTCATCTTCGTCCGCCGAGAAGGCCTACAAAAACGACCATAAAGGTACGGGCATCCCCGTACCCAACCGCAGCATCGCCGTCCCGCCGAGGGGCCCGAGCGCAGCGGGCCCCCAGGCCGTCCCCGGCCATCCGGCCGGGCGGGTAAGAAGGGTCGGTGCTCCGAAAAATCGACTGCGTGATGCTCCGAGTGCCAGACCTGAACGCCGGCGCGACCTTCTACACCGACGTGATGGGCCTGCACGAGCTGTGGCGAGACGAGACCTCGGTGGGCCTGGGCTTCCCGGAAACCGACGCCGAACTGGTCCTGCACACCCTGCACCTCCCACCCGACTGCACCGTCCACTACCTGGTGGACGACGCCCGCGAGGCGGCCGCGACCTGGCCGGGCAAGGTCCGAACCCCACCATTCGAGATAGAGGTGGGCTGGTGCGCGATCCTCGAGGACCCCTTCACCAACCCCATCTGCATCCTCGACCTGACCAAGGGCCCCCGCCCGGCCTAGACGTGCAAGTCCACGCCAAGCGCCGTTCCCGCACCCCGGTCGCAGATCTTGTGAAACTGCTGCTCGCTCCGTACCGAAAATCAACAAGGTCGAGCCGAGCGAGGTCGCGGTCACCGGAAAGGCCGTCGCTTGTCGGCCGTGAGGGCTCAGCGGTTCGGGGTTACGGCGGCCAGTAGCTCGGGCATTCGCTTGTCCAGTTGGTCGGCGGCTATGCCGGAGCCGATCAGGTAGCCGGCCGCGCCGTAGGCGATGCCGGCCGGTAGGCCTATCCAGAGCCAGACCGGAGCGGTGAACAGGGCTATCAGCTGCAGCGGGAGGCTGACTACCACGCCCGCCAGTAGGACGGCCAGGGTCAGGAAACCCTTTGCCGCGCCGCCGCCCGAGGACATCGCGAACGGGTTCGGGGTGTCGGGTAGGGCGTACGCCGCTCTGATCGAGAGCGGGAGTACCAGGCCCAGGCCGACGCCGTAGGCCGCCAGCAGCAGGCCCAGCGTGCCGGCCAACCGGGCTGGGTCGGCCGATAGCACCGCGATCAGCGTGGCCGTCGCCAGCAGCATCGGGATCGTGTAGATCGCGTGGGCCACCGCTCGGGCGTTGATCTCCACTCGGCCGGGGACGCCGGTGGTGATGTTGGCGGCGTAGGCCGTGCCGTCGAAGCCGAACTGGTTGGCCAGCGCCAGGGCGGCCAGTACGCCGACGAAGATGGTCGTGCCGCCCGGCGAGCTCGTGCTCACGGCCAGGGAGATCGGCAGGAACAGGGACGCAATCGAGAAGGTGATCAGGTTGGCCCGGCGTCTGGCGTCGCGCCACCAGTAGCGGATCTCGCGGGACACCAGGGCGCCGAATCGGGTTCTCGGGGCCCAGCGCAACAGCAGCAGGTCGACCGGGGAACGTGTGCTGGCCGAGGTGCGGTTGGTGCTGCTGCCGGCGGTGCCCACCATCGCGCTCTCCACCGTCCGGCTCCACCACCAGAGCAGGGCGGCGATCGCCGCCAGGGAGATCAGCAACTTCAGCGGGACCTGCCAGGCGCGGCCGGCGGCCACATCAAGACCGATGGAGTACGGGGCACCCAGTGGCGTCCAGGCCACCACTCGGGACACCGACGCGACCGTGTCCCAGTCGGCGCGCTGGGCTCCGGCCAGGGCCGCCAACTGCAGTGGGCCGATCGCGGCGGCCAGCAGGGCCAGCGAGATCGCCGCCAGGTCGCGGGAGCGGCGGGACCGCAGGGCAGTGGCGAACGCGCTGGTCACCGCGCGGCTCACGGCCACACACAGGAGCAGGCCGAGCAGGATTCCGACGGCCTGCACGCCTGCCGCGGCGGGGCCGCCGAGCCGGGCCACGGTGTCGACCATTCCGGCGCTGGCGACCAGGGTGGCCAGCGCGGGCAGGCCGGCCAGGGCCGCGGCGAACAGGCCGGTGATCAGGGTGCGGCGGTGCAGCGGGAGCAGGGCGAAGCGGGCGGGATCGAGGGACTCGTCCACGCCGAAGAAGACCAGTGGGAGGAACAGCCAGCCGAGGACCAGCGCGGCGCCGCCCAGGGGAAGAGCGGACTCGGCGGCGAAGAGGCTGTCGGCCACGCCGGGGATGGCGAACGACGAATAGCCGACGATCGCGAAGAAGCCGGCGAACAACGCGCCCAGGACGAACAGGGCGATCCGGGAGGAGCGGCCGCGCAGGCCGTTCGCGGTCAGGCGCAGCTTGAGGCGTACGAACGGCCACGCACCGACTTTCCCGGTCACAGCCACGCCAGCTCGGAACCGGTGGCCACCCGGCCGCCGACCACCTGGACGAAGACCTCCTCCAGCGACTTGTCGCCACGCACCTGGTCGAGCGGGCCGTGCATGCGCAGGACGCCGGACGACATGATCGCGACGTGGTCGCAGAGGCGTTCGACGATCTCCATCACGTGGCTGGAGAAGACGACCGTGCCGCCACCGGCGACGTAGCGCTGCAGGATGTCGCGGATCAGGGCGGCCGAGACCGGATCGACCGCCTCGAACGGCTCGTCCAGCACCAGCAGCCGCGGTGCGTGCAGGAGGGCGCAGGCCAGGCCGATCTTCTTCTTCATGCCGGCCGAGTAATCAACCACCAGGGTGCGGTTGCCGGCCCCCAACTCGAGGACTTCGAGCAGCTCACGGGCCCGCTGGTCGACGGTGGCGGCATCCATGCCACGCAGCAGGCCGTGGTAGCCGAGCAGCTCCGGCCCGGTGAGCCGGTCGAAAAGGCGTACGCCATCGGGCAGCACGCCGAGCCGGGCTTTCGCCGCCGTCGGATCGGCCCAAACGTCGTACCCAAGCAGGAGAGCCCGGCCCTCGTCGGGGCGCAGGAGGCCGACGGCCATGGAGAGCGTGGTGGTTTTGCCGGCCCCGTTGGGGCCGAGCAGGCCGTAGAAGGACCCGGCGGGGACTTCGAGGCTGACGCCGGCGACCGCGAGCTTGGTGTCGAACCGCTTGACCAGGCCGCCCAGTGACATGGCGGCGACCTGGTCATCCGTGCGTTGCCTCGGCACCGTCATGAGCCGAAGGTAGCGGTAGGCGGCCAGCCCGGACTAGCCCACTCGTTCGATGACGGCACGCCGGATGAGGAACTTGCCGGGCTCACGGACCTGCTCGAACGCGGCGTTGTTGAGCAGCACGCAGCTGCCGGACGTGGTCTCGACCTTGACGGTGATGCTCTTGTTGTTGTCCAGGTTGGTGACCTTGAGCGTGGTGCCGATCGGGAAGGTGCCGCTGGACGCGAAGGGCGCGCCGGCCTCACCGGAGAGCGTGACGGTGTTGCCCTTGCAGACGACCTCGCCGGCGCCGGTCCCGGCGGCGTTTCCGGCGGCACTTCCGGCGGCCGGCGGCGCGGCCGGTGCGGTCGTCGCCGCTGCCGGGGGCTTGGTCGTCGGGCGCTTGGTGGGCTTCCTGGTCGCGGGGGCGGCGGGGGCGGCCGCGCCGGGCACCTCGGCCGCCACGTTCGCGGTGCAGCCGGCCACCGCGCGGCGCTGGTTGATCAGGTCGACCACCGCCTGGCGGTTAGCGATCCGGGCGTCGGACAGCGCGTCGGGAGCCGCCCGCTGGCCGGCGATGAACTGAAGGTTCTGCCGGAGCGCCTGGTCGAGCCCGACACAGTTCTCCCCGGCGCTGCTCACCCCGGTGCTGATCGCGAACGCCCCACCGGCGATCGCGACGGCGATCCCGCCGATCATCAGCTTCCGGGTACGCCCACTGATCTGCCCGCTGCGCCGGTAACGCTTCATCGACCCGCTCCTTATGTTCGGTGGCTGCCGTGAACTACGGGGCTGCCCCGAGCGGGGGATGGGAGTCGAACCTTAAACATCCTTAAATGCGCAGCGACTCCGGTGCGTGCAGCCGGAGCATGGTCGCGCCGACGTCGGCCGGCACGCGGCGGCTGGTCAGCAGCGAGCCGACGATCATGACGAGGAACGCGAGCGGCACGGTCCAGGCGGCCGGCTGGCCGATCAACTGGGCCGGCCATCCGCTCAGCGGCGGCCCGAGCACGGTGATCAGCACGGCCGCGACCGCCGCGCCCCCGCCAACCAGCAGGCCGGCCGCCGCGCCGTAGTCGGTCAGCCCACGCCACCAGATGCCCAGCACGAGCAGCGGGCAGAAGCTGGAGGCCGCGACCGCGAACGCCAACCCCACCACCCGAGAAACGTCCATATTAGAGACATAAAGCGACAAAGCGATGGGTACGGACGCGGCCAGCACCGTCGCCACCCGGAAGTCCCGCACCGATCCGGTACGCCCCGCGTGCAGCACATCCGTGAACACCACCCCGGCCACGCTGGTGAGCAGCCCGGACGAGGTGGACAGGAACGCGGCCAGCGCACCCGCGGTGACCAGGGCTCCGAGCAGCTTTCCGGCATGGCCGCCGCCCAGGGCCGCCTCCGGCAGCGTGAGCACGACGGCGTCCGTACGCCCGGTCATCAGCAGTTGGGGTGTGTAGATCCGCCCGAGGACGCCATAGAGCGTAGGCAGCAGATAGAACAGCCCGACCAGCGCGAGCACCACGAGCGTCGTCCGCCGGGCCGAGGCGCCGTCGGGATTGGTGTAGAACCGCACGAGCACGTGCGGCAACCCCATCGTCCCGAGAAACGTCGCCAATATCAGCGAATAGGTGGCGAAGAGCGTCATGTCGCCGCCGGGCAGCAGCCAGTCCGGCCCGAAAGTGGCGTCGACCGTGCTCACCCGCGGCACCGGGGCACCCGCGTCGAAGTGCAGTTCCTCTCCCTTGTGGACCTCGCGCCCGTCGATCACCGCGTCCTGCTCGATCATCACGGCGGTCGCGGCCGGAAACGTGGCCCCGGCCGGCGGGGTGACCGGCGGACGGCCATCCGACTGCCACTGCAGGGCCAGGAAGATCACCGGTACGGCGAGAGCGGTCAACTTCAACCAGTACTGAAAAGCCTGCACGAACGTGATGGCCCGCATCCCGCCGAGCGCCACGTTCGCGGTCACCACCACCCCCACCAACAGCGCACCCCAGGCGTACGACCCACCGGTGACCGTCGTGAAGGTCAGCCCCGCCCCCTGGAGCTGCGGCACCAGGTAGAGGCAGCCGATGAACAACACGAACACGCTGGCCAGCCGGCGCAGCAGCTTCGACCGCAGCCGGACCTGGCAGAAGTCGGGCAGTGTGAAGGCCCCCGACCGGCGCAGGGGGGCCGCCACGAACAGCAGCAGCGCGAGGTAACCGGCCGCGAACCCGACCGGGTACCAGAGCACGTCGACGCCGTACCGCAGGACGAGCCCGGCCACCCCCAGGAACGAGGCGGCCGACAGGTATTCGCCGCTGATCGCGGCCGCGTTCCAGGACGGGCTCACCGAGCGGGAGGCCACCAGGAAGTCGGACGTGGTGCGGGCGAACCGCAACCCGTACGCGCCGATGCCGACGGTCACCAGGACCACCGCGATCAGGCCCGGGACGAGGTACGGGTTCACTGCTCCGGCTTCCGGATCAGCGCGATGAAGTCCTGCTCGTTGCGTTCCGCCCAGCGCACGTAGGCCCACCCGACCCCGACCAGGAACGGGAACGACAACACCCCGAGCAGCATCCACGGCAGGTTGATCCCGAGCACCTTCATCGACCCGACCCCGGGCGCGGCCGCGAACAGCAGCGGCAACGCGCCCAGCCCGGTCACCACCACCAGCGCGAGGCGCAGGGCGAGCGCGAGCTGGGCGCGGACCAGGCCTTTCACCAGCGCCTCACCCACCGGGGTCTGCTCCGCGAGATCGGCGTGGGTGCGGTCGGTGGGACGGCGCCGGGCGGCGACCTCCCCGAGCACCACCCGGGTACGCCGTTGCGCCTGGTCGCCGTCCATGACCGGAGTCTTGCGATCCTGACTCCGATGTCAAGGGCAGAGCGTGGGCCAGCTGGATAGATCGCGGACAATGATCTTGCGGGCCTCGTCTCGCCCGAGGTTCCAGCCGCGCCAGTCGTCCGGGTTGCTCCGGAGCTGGTTGGCGAACTCGGCGAGCAGACAGTCGCGTCGGGCCGGGTCGAGATCGGCCAGCCCCGGCACCGCGTCGGGCGACAACGTGCCCAGGTAGCGGACGTCAACGGTGCGGGCCTGCTCGATGTTGTGCTCGGCGATCAGCCGGTCCGGGTTGGCGGCGGCCAGGCCGAGCAGGGCCAGCACCCCGGCCGCGATCGCCACCCGGGGCAGCCAGGGCGCCCGGATTCGCAGGCCGGCCACCAGGACGAGCACCAGGACCAGCCCGAACCACGCCTCACAGCAGGCGACCAGCAGGCGCAACCGGGTCAGGCCGTACGTGTCGGCGTACAGATTCATCCGGTGCAGGGCCGAGCCGACGATGATCAGGGTGAGCCCGGCCAGGGTGCCCAGCACGATCCGCAGCAGCAATCGGTCGGCCGGCTTCTCCCGGGGCGCCCAGCGGGCCGCGCCGGCCAGCACCACGAGGGTGAGGGCGGTGACGAAGGAGAGCTGCCAGAAGCCGCCGCGGGCGTACTGGGCGTAGGTGAGCCCGTCGGTCTCCAGCACGTGCCGGTTGCCGCCGAACAGCACCGCCAGCTGCACCGCGACGAAACACGCGAACAGCAGCACGAGCAGGCCGAGCGGCACCGCCCACTCGAACCGGGCGACCTTGCGGCCCTCGGTGCCGTCCAGCCCGGTCAGGTCGGGCGGCGCGGCCCGCAGGAACGCGGCCCCGCCGAGCGCGAGCCCGGCCACCACGAAGACGAACACCCAGCGGACCACGGTGGGCGCGCTGACGGCCGGCGCCAGGTGGGACAGTGCCTCGGAGAACGCGGCGTCGGCCGAGGCGAACAGCGCGCCGAACACGGTGAGCAGGGCGATCGAGACGGCGACGGTGGCCGCGACCCGTACGTTGGCGGCCGCCTCGGCCCGCCCCCGCAGCCGGGCCGCGCCCGTGCCGAGCCAGCGCACCGAGCGGAACGCGGCGATCGGCGGCATGGTGAAGCCGGCCGCGATGGCCCGCATCGAGCCGCCGCCGGCCAGCGCGAGCGCACCGGTCAGCGTGGCCATGACCAGGCAGAGCGCGAACAGCCAGCCGGCCGAGCGGAACGTGCCCACGGCGAGCAGGGCCACGGTCGCGGCGGCCCAGCCGTAGCGGTCCGGTCGCGGCTTTGCAGCGGGGCGCTTGACCAGCGGTTCCGGGGTGGTCGGCAGGGGCCGGGCGGGCACGATCGCGCTCACCATCAGCGCCACGGTTCCGGCGACTGCGGTGACCAGCCAGCCCACACCGGCCCGATCGAGCGGGAGGCTGATCGCCGCGATCACGGCGGCTACGGCGACCGCGATGACGGTGGCGGGGCCGGCCGGTCGCGCGGCGCCGGGCCAGTGCCGCGCCCAGGGCGAGATGGACTGCCAGGGGCCGTGCAGCGCCTCACGCGGCCAGCCGGGTGGCGGTTGCGTGCGCGGCGGAGCGGTGAGGAGGCCACCTCTCGCCGAGGCCCCAACGTTCGGGCCGCCAACGTTAGGGCCGCCAACGTTCGGGCCGCCAACGTTAGGGCCACCAACGTTAGGGCCACCAACGTTCGGGCCGCCAACGTTAGGCCGACCAACGTTAGGGTCGCTAACGTTAGGATCACTAACGTTAGTTGGCCCAACGTTCGGTGGTCCGGCGGGTCGGTTCGTGGGAGGTGGCTGGACTGCAGGGGTGGACGGCTGGTTGAACCAGGTCGGATCGGTCGGGCGCTTTTCGGGGCGGTCCGGGTTTTCGGGCATGGTGAAACCTCCGGTGGGTGGGCAGCATCGGATGGCCCGGGGAGACCGGGCCGCGGGGAAAGTGGTTCAGGTCAGGCGGGGGCCTGCAGCGGGAGCGTCACGTGGATGTGGCAGCCGCTGCGGTCCTGGTCGGGTTCGACCACGGCGATGGTGCCCCGGTGCAACTGGACGACCCAGCGGGCGATGGCCAGGCCCAAGCCCGTACCGCCGCCGGTTGGTCGTTCTCCCCGGGTGAAGCGTTCGAAAACCCGGTCGCGTTCGCCCGGCGGGATGCCGGCGCCCTCGTCGGCGACGGCGACCAGCAGGTGGTCGTCGCGGCGTTCGGCCCGGACCAGCACGGTGCCGCCGGGTGGGCTGTGCCGGGCCGCGTTGTCGAGCAGGTTGGCGAAGACCTGGTGCAGTCGTCCCCGGTCGCCCGGCACCACCACGTGCGGGGCGACGATCTCGAAGTGGACGTCGCGGCCGGCGCCGGCCGCGTTCACCCGGGCTTCCGCGACCACGTCGTCGAGGAAGTCGGGCACGTTGATCGGGGCGCGGGCGAGCGCCACCACGCCGGCGTCCACCCGGGACAGGTCGAGCAGCTCGGCGACCAGGCGGCCGAGACGTTCGGTCTGGGCCAGGGCGGTCTGCATCATCGCCGGTTCGGCCTCGGCGACGCCGTCGACGATGTTCTCCAGGAGTCCGTGGAGCGCGGTGATCGGCGTACGCAATTCGTGCGAGACGTTGGCGATCAGCTCGCGCCGCTGCCGGTCTGCCGCCGCCAGGTCGGCGGCCATCTGGTTGAACGCCTCGGCCAGCTGGCCCACCTCGTCGCGGGAGGTGGCCCGGACCCGCCAGTTGTAGTCGCCCTGCGCCATCCGCCGGGCCGCGGCGGTCATCTCGCGCAGCGGCGACGTCATGCCGTGGGCCAGGAACTGGAGTGTGGTCAGGGCGACGATGATCGCGGTGACCGAGGTCCAGAGCGGGAACCAGCCGAGCCACAACGAGAACCAGGTCATGCCGGCCGCTCCGGCGCCGATCAGGATCAGCCCGATCTTGATTTTGATGGACCGGACCGGGTCGAGCGGCCGCGGCAGGCTTCTCATCGTTCGACCTCTAGGGCATAACCGACCCCATGGACCGTACGGATGAGATCCCAACCGAGCTTGCGGCGCAGCCCCTTGATGTGGCTGTCGACGGTGCGGGTGCCGGAGGCGTCCGCCCAGCCCCACACGTCGGCCAGCAGTCGTTCGCGGGGCAGCACCGTGCGCGGATGCGCGGCCAGGTGCACCAGCAGGTCGAACTCGGTCGGCGTCAGGTGCGCCTCGACGCCGGAGCGCAGGACCCGCCGCTCGGCCTGGTTGATCTCCAGGTCGCCGAAGCGCAGGGTCGGCGGCCCGGCCGGGACCGAGGCACCCTTGGCGGCCCGGCGCAGCAGCGCGTGCACCCGGGCGGCCAGCTCGCGCATCGAGAACGGTTTGACCATGTAGTCGTCGGCGCCGACCGCGAGCCCGACCAGCAGGTCGGTCTCGTCGTCGCGGGCGGTCAGCATGAGGATCGGCACCGGCCGCTCGGCCTGGATGCGCCGGCACACCTCGAGGCCGTCGAAGCCGGGCAGCATCACGTCGAGCACGATCGCGTCGGGCGGGGTGCGCCGGGCCGCGGCCACCGCGCCCGGCCCGTCGCCGGCGACCTCGACGGTGAAGCCCTCGGCCCGCAGCCGGGCCGCGACGGCGTCGGCGATGGTCCGCTCGTCCTCGACGACGAGCACCCTTTTCTCCACCGATGCCACCTCCACCCCTGCCCGCGATCTAACCGAGTATGCGCAAGCCCGGCCGGTCAGCCCCCCTGCCTGACCGGCCGGGCTTGCGATGGGGAGCTTATTGATCACCCGTGCAGAGGCGGCGGTGAGCTTGTGAACAAACTGTGGAGATGGCGTGCCTGTGGATAACTCTGTGGAGAACCCCGTGGAGCTGTGGACAAAGGTGTGGATTCAGCGGGTCCAGTCGTGCTTTGCGGCCCTGATCAGGCGGTCTTTCAGCTCTCGGGTGTGCCGGCGGCTCACCGGTAGCTCCACGCCGTCGACCGCCACCACGTAGCCGGAGTTGGTCAGGCGTAGCTCGGAGATCAGCCGGATCTGCACGAGGTAGGACCGGTGGATGCGCACGAAACCGGCGTCCGCCCAGCGTTCGGCCAGCGTGGCGAGGGAGACCCGGACCAGGTGGGAGGCGTCCGAGGTGTGCAGCCGGGCGTAGTCGCCCTGTGCCTCCACCCAGCGCACCGATGAGCGCGGCAGCATCCGGGTGGTGCCGGCCAGCTCGACCGGGATGGCCGGCTCGTCGCCGGGCGCCGTCGGGGCGGGAGTGGGAGTCAGGCGGGACCCGGCCACTCGGCGCAGCGACTCGCCGAGTCGCTCGGCGCGCACCGGCTTGCGGACGTAGTCGGTGACCCCGAGGTCGAAGGCGTCCACCGCGCCGTCGTCGTACGCCGTCACGAAGACGATGGCCGGCGGCCGGGCGAACCGGCGCAGGATGCGGGCCAGCTCCATGCCGTCGAGGCCGGGCATCCGGATGTCCAGGAAGACCGCGTCCACCTCGGTGTCGCGGAGCACCCGCAGCGCCTCGGTCGCGTCGCCGGCCCGGTGCACGTGCGCGACCCGCCCGTCCGCGTTGAGCAGATAGGCCAGCTCGTCCAGGGCGGGTGGCTCGTCGTCGACGGCCAGCACGACCAGCGTCACGCGCGGACCCCCGGATGGAATTTCGGCACTCGCATGCTCACCTTCGTCCCCGCGCCGGGCGCGGTCTCCACCACCAGACCGAAGCGGTCGCCGAAGACCGAGCGCAACCGCTCGTCCACATTGGTGAGCCCGACGTGCTGGCCGTCGTCGTTCTCCGAGCCGCCGGGGGCGAACACCGCCGGATCCATCCCGACACCGTCGTCCTCGACCGTGATGTGGCACTCGGCGCCCGCGTCACGAGCTTCGATGCTCACCATACCGACGCCGGGCTTGCGGGACAGGCCGTGCCGCACCGCGTTCTCCACCAGCGGTTGCAGGCACAGGAAGGGCAGGCCGACCGGCAGCACCTCGGGGGCGATCTGCAGGCGTACCTGGAGCCGGTCGCCGAAGCGGGCGCGTTCGATGGTCAGATAGCGGTCGATCGAGCGCAGTTCCTCGGCGAGCGTGGTGAAGTCGCCGTGCGCCCGGAACGAGTATCGGGTGAACTCGGCGAACTCCAGGATCAGCTCGCGGGCGCGTTCCGGGTCGGTGCGCACGAACGAGGCGATCGCGGTCAGCGCGTTGTAGATGAAGTGCGGGCTGATCTGCGCCCGCAGCGCCCGCACCTCGGCCCGGGCCAGCCGTTCCCGGGAGGAGTCGAGCTCGGCCAGCGCGATCTGCGACCCGGCCCAGCGCGCGGCCTCGCCGGTAGCCTGCACCAGGCCGGGGGCGGGCTGGGCGTCGGCCACCGCGACCAGGGCGGCGGTGGCCCGGCCGTCCGGACCGGACAGGGGCGCGACCACGGCACCGCGGACCACGCAGTCGACCCGGTCGCAGGGCAGGTCGGCGGCGGCCAGCACCACCGAGCGGTGGGTGGTCAGGGCGCGCTGGGCGGCGGCGGTGAACTGCTCGCGGTGGTGGCTGCCGCGCCCGTCGAAGGCCAGGCAGTGCTCGCCGTCGTCGACGGCCAGGCCGACCGCACCGACCAGGGCGCGCAGGTGCCGGGCCGCCTTGCCGGCGCTGGCCGGAGTGAGCCCGCCGCGCAGCGGTTCGGCCGCGAGGGCGGCGGTGTGCAGGACGTCGTAGGTGGCCCGCTGCATGGCGGTGGCGATGCCTCGGCGAGCCCGCAGCCGCACCACGGCGGCCACCGCGGCGGCCAGTGCGGCGATCACCGCGACGACCGCGAGAGCGCTCCCTACCTGTCCCGTCACGCAGCAAAGGTTATGGCCCGGAAACACGGCCATAACTTGTTGGCAGGGAGCCAATTGGGATTACCAGGCGGTAACAATTTTTAACAGCATCGAGGAACCTCGATACAGCGAGGTCGCAGCAACACCCACACCCTGGGGAGAGCTAGATGTCCACATCCGTCCGGCGAAAAAGGGCCGCCGTCCGTAACGCCCTGATCGCCCTGTTCGCCATGATCCTCGCGTTCGTGGCGGCACCCACCGTTCCCGCTCTGGCCGCCAATCCGTACGAGCGTGGCCCCGCACCGACCACCGCCAGCATCGAAGCCACCACCGGCTACTTCGCGACCACCAAGCTCACGGTGGCCCGGTCCAGCGTCACCGGCTTCGGCGGGGGCACCATCTATTACCCGACGAGCACGACCGCGGGAACCTTCGGCGCGGTCGCCATCGTGCCGGGCTTCACCAACGTGCAGTCGGCGGTCGCGTGGCTCGGCCCGCGCATCGCGTCACAGGGCTTCGTCGTGTTCATCATCGACACCAACAGCGTCTACGACCAGCCCGACTCCCGCGGCACGCAGCTGCTGGCCGCACTCGATTACCTCACCAAGACCAGCACGGTGAAGAGCCGCATCGACGCGGCCCGGCTCGGCGTCATGGGTTACTCGATGGGTGGCGGTGGCGCTCTCTCGGCCACCCGGACCCGGACGACCCTGAAGGCCAGCGTGCCGATGGCGCCGTACCACGGCACCAAGTCCTGGTCGGGCGTCCGCACGCCCACGCTGATCATCGCCGGCGAGAGCGACACCGTCGCGCCGCCGTCGTCGCACGCGCTGCCCTTCTACACCAGCCTGCCCACCACGCTGGACCGTGCGTACCTGCTGCTCAACAACGCCACCCACAGCGCGCCGACGTCGGCCAACGTGACCATCGCGAAGTACAGCATCTCCTGGCTCAAGCGGTTCATCGACGACGACACCCGCTACGACCAGTTCCTCTGCCCCAACCCGTCCGGCACCGCGATCCAGGAGTGGCGCAGCAACTGCCCCTACTCCTGAAGTCCCTCGGTAAGCAGATCGAGCAAACGTGACGCGAGTTCGCGCTGACGTTCCTCGGCGGCGATCAACGTGATCCCGCCGAGGGACATCAGCAGGTCGTTCGGATCGATTCCCGGCCGTACGCTCGGATCGCTCGCCAACAGCGAGGCGATCGCCGACCGCAACTGATCCCGGGTCTGCTGTTTCTCCTCCGGCGAGGTCAGTGCCGCGCGCAGCGTCTCGCCGAGGCCGCGCTTGGTCGCCATGAAGTCGACGAACCGCTCCATCCAGGCCCGCAGGGTCCCGGACGACGCCGACGCGCAGAGCCGGTCGACCTCCTGCCGGTAGACGGCCTCGACCAGGGCCTCCCGGGTGGGGAAGCGGCGATAGACCGTCCCGATGCCGACGCCGGCCTCGCGCGCGATCGCCTTCAGTGAGGTGCCGGTGCCGTCCCGTTCGAAGGCTTGCGCCGCCACCCGCAGGACCCGGTCGTGGTTCTCCTGTGCGTCAGCTCTCATCGCGCTCCCTGGTAAGCGGACCGAGGTCCGCTTACAGTCGAGTTAAGCGGACCGAGGTCCGGTTAGACGATAGCAAGGAGCAAGCCATGACCACCTTCGGCGCGACCTCCACCGCGGCCGACGTCATCGCCGGCGTCGACCTCACCGGCAAGCGGGCGATCGTCACCGGCGCCTCCTCCGGCATCGGCCGGGAAACCGCGCGAGTGCTGGCCGCCGCGGGTGCCGAGGTCACCCTCGCGGTCCGCGACCCGGCGACCGCGCCGCACATCGGCGAGATCGCCCGGCTCGACCTGGCCGACCTCGCGTCGGTGTGCCGCTTCACCGAGAGTTGGAAAGGTCCGCTGCACATCCTGGTCAACAACGCCGGGATCATGGCGACCCCGGAGATGCGCTCGCCGCAGGGCTGGGAGCTGCAGTTCGCGACCAATCACCTCGGGCATTTCGCCCTCGCCCTGGGCCTGCACGACGCCTTGGCCGCGGCCGGCAACGCGCGGGTGGTCGTGGTCAGCTCGGTCGGGCACATCAACGGAGAAGTCCTCTTCGAGGACATCAATTTCGAGAGGCATCCGTACGATCCATGGGCCGCCTACAGCCAGTCGAAGACGGCGAACGTGCTGTTCGCGGTCGAGGCGGCCAAGCGCTGGGCGCCCGACGGCATCGCCGTGAACGCGCTGAACCCGGGCCGGATCGCGAGCACCAACCTGGGCCGGCACATGCCCGCGCCGCCGGCCAGTTTCGACCCGGCCGGCGCCACCGGCGTCTCGATCAAGACCATCGAGCAGGGCGCCGCCACCTCGGTGCTGCTGGCCGCGTCCCCGCAGGTAGAGGGCGCAACCGGCCACTACTACGAGGACTGCCAGATAGCGCCTGCGCACACGCCAGGCGTACGCCGTGGGGTGGCTTCTTATGCTCTTGATCCCGCCAAAGCCGCAAGGCTTTGGTCAGTAAGCGCCCTTGCGCTTCAAGACCACCCAGATCGTGCGCCAGAGGATGCCCAGGTCGTAGGTGAGTGACCAGTTGTCGACGTAGTAGAGGTCGAGCCGGACCGCTTCGTCCCAGGACAGGTCGGAGCGGCCGGACACCTGCCACAGGCCGGTCATGCCGGGGCGGACCAGCAGGCGGCGCCGCACGTCGCCCAGGTAGTCGCCGTCGTCGGCCGGCAGCGGGCGCGGGCCGACCAGCGACATCTCGCCCTTCAGCACGTTGATCAGCTGGGGGAGCTCGTCCATCGAGGTGGCCCGCAGTTTCTGCCCGAAGGAGAAGATGCGCGGGTCCACCTTCATCTTGAACATCATGCCGTCGGACTCGTTGAGCTCCTCGAGCGTGGCCTTGCGTTCCTCGGCGTCCACGTACATCGTGCGGAACTTCCACACCCGGAACGTGCGGCCCTCGTGGCCGACCCGGGGCTGGCGGAAGAAGACCGGGCCGGGGTCGGAAAGCTTGATGCCGAGCGCGATGATCGCCAGAAACGGGCTGAGCACGAGCAGGCCGAGACCGGCCGCCACCCGGTCGAGCAGGTTCTTCGCCAGCCAGCCGGGGCCGGAGAGGGTCGGTTCCTCGACGTGCAGCAGCGGCAGGCCCTCGATCGGGCGGATGTGCACCCGGGGGCCGGCGATGTCGGTGAGCTGCGGCGCGACCACCAGGTCGACGCCGGTGCCCTCCAGTTGCCAGGCCAGCCGGCGCAGTTCGCCCGGCTCGGCGCTGGCCGAGCCGCAGACCGCGATCGTGTCCGCACCCACCTCGCGCACCAGCGACAGCAGGTCCCGGGTCGCGTAGACCGGGACCGGGGTCTCGATGCCGCGGGCCGCCGCGTAGCCGTCGGTCAGGTGGATCGCGACCGGGATCAGGCCGGCCGCCGGCGAGCGGGTGACGGCCGTGTAGACCTCGAGCGCCTCGGGCAGCGTGCCGACGAGGATCATCCGGTGCGCGCCGTGGCCGGTGCGCCGGCGGGTCAGGTGCAGCACCTGCCGGGCGGCGACCCGGTCGAACAGCAGGAAGAGAAGAGCGCTCACCGACACCATGGCGACCGTGCCGCGGGACAGCCCGGTCTTGGTGGCGAACGCGAGCAGCGACACGGCGGCCACCACGGTGACCGAGGTGCGGACGATCCGCTTGAACTCCTCGCTGCCCAGACCCAGGTAGCGGCGGTCGTAGGTGCCGTTGGCCCAGAGCAGGATCAGCCAGCCGAGCGGCAGCACGACGTAGGCGAACACCGAGAACAGGTCGGCGTCGTGCAGGAACAACAGGCTCTTCCCGGCGAAGCCGGACTTGGACTTCTCCAGCAGGGTCGACGCCAGGAAGCTGGCCAGCAACACCGCAAGAAGATCGAGAATGACAAGGGCCAACGTGTACGGCCGGTGCCAGCGGGACAGGCGCTTGTGCGTCCGGTTCCAGGCCGATCGGGGTACGCCGTTGCTCGGCGGCTGATCCTGCTGCCACTCGAAGCTGTCGTACGGCACGGGTTTGCTCCGGCTGCTGTCGGTAACCGGGCGATGCAGGCTGGTAGTCACGTCGCCTACGTCCTCCCGCATCCGGAAAAGATTACGCACCGCCACGAGATCTCGGGTTTCGACCCCGTGCGGCTTGCCTGGGACCGGGCCACTATACCGATGGAACGCGTGGAAGGGAGCGGACGTTGCGCACCCTGTACCGCACCGAGTGGCTTGTGCACGGAGCGTGACGAGTGAGCGCTATCGAATCAGCTTGGAGAGGCGCCGGTCGGCCAGCGGTTTGCCGCCGGTCTGGCACGTAGCGCAATACTGCAGACTCTTGTCGGCGAACGAAACTTCACGGACCGTGTCCCCGCAAACAGGGCAAGGAAGACCGGTACGAGCGTGCACCCGCAGGCCGGCCCGTTTCTCGCCCTTGAGCGTGGCGGCCTTCTGCCCGACCGAGCGGGCCACCGCGTCCGTCTCCACCTCGCGCATCGACCGGTAGAGCTCGGCCATCTGCTCGTCGGTGATCTTCCCGGTCAGCTGGAACGGCGACATCTTGGCGACGTGCAGGATCTCGTCGGAGTACGCGTTACCGATGCCGGCCAGCACCTCCTGGTCGACCAGCACACCCTTGATCTGGCCGTTGCGCGACCGGATGCGCTCGGCGAACTCGGCCTCCGAGACGGCCAGAGCGTCCGGGCCGAGCCGGGCCACGCCGGGCACCTCGGCCGGATCGCGCACCAGGTAGGCGGCCAGCGATTTCTGGGTGCCGGCCTCGGTCAGGTCGAAACCGGAGCCGTCGTCGAGCCGCATCCGCAGCGCGATCGGGCCGCTGCCCGGCTTGAGCGGCGCCGGCGACTTGAACGAGTCGCGGTAGTGCAGCCAGCCGGCCCGGGCCAGGTGCACGACCAGATGCAGGTCGTCAACTGAGCCTTCCCGCGGCGGAAAACCTAATGCAACCCCGTTGGAGAGCCCGATATCGAGGAATTTGCCGTGCCGCCCGGCGGCGCGGACGGTCATCCCGGCGACGGCGGAGGCGGGCGGGTCGTAGGTCTTCAGCGCGCTGAACGAGGACACCTCGAGGCGCTCCACGGTGTGGCCGACGGCCCGCTCGCGCAGGTAGGCAGCGAGCGCCTCGACCTCGGGAAGTTCCGGCACGGGTACAACGGTAGCGTTTCTCACCATGAAGGTCGTGGTTGCGCACAACCGGTACCGCGAGGCCATCCCCTCCGGGGAGAACGTCATCGTGGACACCGAGATCGCCCAGCTGCGAGCGGCCGGGGTCGAAGTACTGCCGTTCCAGCGCAGCTCCGACTCGATCGGCGAGCTGCCGGCCGTGCAGAAGGCGCTGCTGCCGATCTCCCCGATCTACGGCGGCCCGGCCCAGCGTGACCTGGCCGAGCTGCTGGCCGACGAGCGCCCCGACGTGCTGCACCTGCACAACCCGTACCCCTTGTTGTCGCCCTGGGTCATTCGCACCGCGCACGCCCACGGCGTGCCGGTCATCCAGACGGTGCACAACTACCGGCAGGTCTGCTCGTCCGGCCTCTATTTCCGGGACGGCCACAACTGCCAGGACTGCCGGGGAAAGATCGTCGGCTGGCCGGCGGTGAAGCACCGGTGCTACCGCGGTTCGGCCGCGCAGAGCGCCCTGATGGCCACCACCCTCGCCGTGCACCGGCCGACCTGGCGGTCCGTGGAGAGATACGTCGCGCTCACCGATCAGATCGCCGCCCACCTGCGCGACTACGGCATCCCGGCCGACCACATCGTGGTGAAGCCGAACGCCTACCCCGACCCCGGGGAGCCCGGTCCGCTCGGCGAGGGCTTCCTCTACGGCGGCCGGCTCTCCCCCGAGAAGGGCCTGGAGCTGCTGCTGGACGCCTGGCAGCGGCACCCGGACGGCACGCTGGGCCCGCTGCGGATCGCCGGCGACGGTGAGCTGCGCCCGCTCGCCGAGAAGGCCGCGTCGGAGCGCTCGGACGTCACCTACCTGGGCATCCTCGACCGCCCGCAGATGGCGGCGGAGCGGCGCGCGGCGGCGGTCGTGGTGGCCGTGCCGACCTGGAACGACGTGCTGCCGACGGTGATCCTGGAGGCGATGGCCGACGGTCGCCCGGTCCTGGGCACGGCGGTGGGCGGTCTGCCGTACCTGATCGGGGAGGAAGCGGGCTGGCTGGTCCAGCCCGATCCGGCGGCCCTGGCCGCCGCCCTGCCGGTGGCCCGCGACGAGGCCGCCGGTCTCGCGAAGCTTGCCCGGAGTCGCTACCTGCGCGAATTCCATCCGGACGTGCTGACCGCCCGGCTGGTCGACATCTACCAGGAAATCACAGCAAATTCTGACCGTACGCCGAGGTAGCGCGCGATCATTTCGGGGAATGCTGCCCGAGTGAATCGACGAAACCTGCTGCTCGGCGTGGGTGGTGCCGCGCTGGTCGGGGTGGCCGGCGGCGGGGTCGGCTATGCGATCGCCTCCCCCGGTTCCGTGGATCCTCCGGCCGAGACCCCCGCGGCTCCCGCCAAATACCGCTCCCGGCCCGACCTGCGCACCATGCCGGACGTCACGATCACGACGGCCGCCAACGGGACGGTCGGCGGCTTCATCTGCCTGTCCCCGGCCTCCGGCACCGGACTGTGGGGCCCGCTCATGGTGGACGAGAAGGGCTCGCCGGTCTGGTTCCGGAAGGTGGCCGACCCGGCCACCGTGGCGATCGACTTCAAGGTGCAGCGATACCGGAACAAGAGCGTGCTGACCTGGTGGGAGGGCACCATCGGCGGCACCGGCGGGCAGGGCGTCGGCCAGGGCGAGTTCGTGATCGCCGACAGCTCGTACCGGGAGATCATCCGGGTGCGCGCGGCCGGCACCGAACAGGCCGACCAGCACGACTTCGTCATCACCTCCGGCAACACCGCGCTGTTCTGGGTCTACGCCCCGATCCCGTACGACCTGAGCCCGGTGGGCGGCCCGACCGACGGCGTCCTGCACGACGGGGTCATCCAGGAGGTCGACATCGCCACCGGCAAGAAGCTCTTCGAGTGGCGGGCCAGTGACCACGTCGGCCTGGACGAGTCCTACGCCCCGCTGCCCCAGGGCGACTCGGCCCACCTGCCCTACGACTACTTCCACGCCAACTCGGTCGGCCTGGCCGCCGACGGCAACATCATCATCTCGTCCCGGCACACCTGGACGGCGTACAAGTTGGACCGCCGGACCGGCGAGGTGATCTGGCGGCTGGGCGGCAAGAAGACCGACTTCACCGTCGAGGAGAAGGCAAAATTCGCCTGGCAGCACGACTTCCGCCAGCGCCGCGACGGCAGTTACAGCGTCTTCGACAACGGCGCCGGCGTGACGAAGGTCCGCGACTACTCCCGTGGCCTGGTCCTCAAACTCGACGAGGCCGCGAAGACGGCAGCGTTCGTCGCCGAATACCTGCACCCCGACAAGCTCTCGGCGCCGACCCAGGGCAACTTCCGCGAGCTGGCCGACGGCGGCTCGTTCATCGGCTGGGGCCAGATGCCCTACTTCACCGAACACAACGCCGACGGCAGCGTCCGCCTGGCCGGCCACATCCCGCTCGACAACCAGTCGTACCGCGCCTACAAGGTCGACTGGACCGGCGAGCCCCTCGACCAGCCGGCCCTCGGCCTGCAAGTAGAGGGCAGCAACGTGATCGTCAGCGCAAGCTGGAACGGCACGACCGAGGTGAGCAGGTGGCGGGCGCGCTCCGGCGCCCAGCCGGGCGCCCTGACGGGCGCGACCGAGGCACCCCGGTCCGGCTTCGAGACCACCCTGACAATCCACGGCACTCCGGAGTACGTCGTAGCCGAGGCCCTCGACGCCACCGGCAAGCTGCTGGGCGCCTCCTCAGCAATCCCGGTCCGGGTCTAGGCCGATCATCGATCGTCGCTGACCGTCCGGGCGGGTTCGCGGGCGCAACGCGGGTCGTTGGTGGTGTGTCGCGGTCGGTCCTCA